>NZ_JBKBXG010000059.1:0-32578 GCF_046314175.1 Acidovorax sp.
TGGTGGAAGCCTCCATGGGCGAAGAGCGCGCCAAGCTGATGGAAACCCTGAAGGAAGGCTCCATCGTTCAAGGCGTGGTCAAGAACATCACCGAATACGGTGCGTTCGTGGACCTGGGCGGTATCGACGGCCTGCTGCACATCACCGACATGGCATGGCGCCGTGTGCGTCACCCTTCCGAAGTGGTGACCGCTGGTCAAGAAATCACTGCCAAGATCCTGAAGTTCGACACCGAAAAGAACCGTGTCTCGCTGGGTCTGAAGCAAATGGGCGACGACCCATGGATGGGCGTGAACCGCCGCTACCCACAATCGACCCGCCTGTTCGGCAAGATCACGAACATTGCCGACTACGGCGCATTCGTTGAACTCGAACCCGGCATCGAAGGCCTGGTGCACGTCTCCGAAATGGACTGGACCAACAAGAACATCGCTCCCGCCAAGCTGGTTTCGCTGGGCGACGAAGTCGAAGTCATGGTTCTGGAAATCGACGAAGACAAGCGCCGCATCAGCCTGGGCATGAAGCAGTGCAAGGCCAACCCATGGCAAGAATTCGCCCAGGACACCAAGCGCGGCGACCGCGTGAAGGGTCCTATCAAGTCGATCACCGACTTCGGCGTATTCGTGGGCCTGGCTGCCGGCATCGACGGGCTGGTGCACTTGTCTGACCTGTCTTGGAACGAAGCTGGCGAAGCCGCCGTGCGTAACTACAAGAAGGGCCAGGAAGTCGAAGCCATCGTGTTGGCTGTGGACGTGGACCGTGAACGCATCTCGCTGGGTATCAAGCAGCTCGACGGCGACCCATTCACGACCTTCGTGACCGTGAACGACAAGGGCCAGACGGTGACCGGCAAGGTCAAGACCGTGGACGCCCGTGGCGCTGAAATCGACCTCGGCGAAGACATCGTGGGCTACCTGCGCGCTTCGGAAATCTCCCGCGACCGCGTGGAAGATGCTCGCAACGTGCTCAAGGAAGGCGACGAAGTCACTGCAGTGGTGGTGAATGTGGATCGCAAGACCCGCAACATCCAGCTGTCGATCAAGCAAAAGGACATGATCGACGAGCAAGGTGCCATGGCGAACCTGAGCCAGCAATCGAGCCGCGAAAGCGCCGGCACGACCAGCCTGGGCGCCCTGCTGCGCGCCAAGTTGGACAACTCGGAAAAGTAAAACGCTGACTCCCTAAAGAGTCAGACAGCGGGCGCCTCGGCGCCCGCTCCTCATTCAGCCGCAGCAGCCCGCCTATGCCCCAAGACTCCATGACCCGCTCAGACCTCGTTGAAGAACTGGCCGCGCGCTTTGGTCAGTTGACCCACCGCGATGCCGAGTTTGCCGTCAAGACCATTCTGGACGCCGTGGGCGACGCGCTGGTGCGTGGTCACCGCATCGAGATCCGGGGCTTTGGCAGCTTCTCGGTCAACCACCGCCCGCCCCGCATGGGCCGCAACCCGCGCAGCGGCGAAGCAGTGGCCATTCCAGAAAAGCGGGTGCCGCACTTCAAGCCCGGCAAGGCCCTGCGTGAAGCGGTCGACAAACGCACCGCTGAAATGGAAGAAAACTCCGGTACAGTCGGCAGCACAATCATTCAAAAATGATAGCTGCTAGCGCTTTATGGATAAGCGCTGAAGGCCTATTTGGCATTAACTTTCATCCAGCAAAGGCCGTCAGGCCCGCTGAGTCCTAGCTCTTAGAATCGCCCCACCACTGGGGAGACCGATGAAATACCTCCTGTGGCTGCTCAAGGCAGCCATTTTTTTTACCTTGTTCGCCTTTGCGTTGAACAACCAGCAAGACGCCACCGTGCACTTTTTCTTTGGCACGCAGTGGCGCGCGCCTTTGGTGCTGGTGGTGCTGACCGCCTTTGCCGCCGGGCTGTCGGTCGGAGTGCTGGGCATGGTGCCTCGCTGGTGGCGCCACCGTACCGCTGCACGCCGGGCGCATGCTGTCACAGTAACGCCTGCATCCAGTACCGCAGCCGCCACGCCGCCCGCGCCCCCTCCACCTCCCGACCTGCCCTCCGTCCATGGAATTTGATCTGAGCTGGATTCTGCTGGGCCTGCCGGTCGCGTTTGTGCTGGGCTGGCTGGCGTCGCGCTTTGACCTGCGCCAGCTGCGTGCGGAAAACCGCCGTGCACCCAAGGCGTATTTCAAGGGGCTGAACTTTCTGCTCAACGAGCAGCAGGACCAGGCCATTGATGCCTTTATCGAGGCGGTACAGAACGACCCCGACACATCCGAGCTGCACTTTGCACTGGGCAATTTGTTCCGTCGCCGTGGCGAATACGACCGCGCCGTACGCGTGCACGAACACCTGCTTTCGCGCGGCGACCTTTCCCGCACCGACCGCGAGCGTGCGCAGCACGCGCTGGCGCTGGACTTCCTCAAGGCAGGCCTGCTTGACCGAGCGGAAGACGCCTTGCACCGGCTGGAAGGCACTCCGTTCGAATCACAAGCCCGCCTGGCACTGCTGGCCATCTACGAGCGTTCTCGCGACTGGCCCCAGGCCACTGCGATTGCCCGCAAGATGCACGCGGCGGATCAAGGCGACTTCAGCACCCGCCAAGCGCATTACCTGTGTGAACAGGCGCTGGCGCTCAGCGGCCAGGGCGATCTGCCCGGTGCTCAGGCCTTGCTGGAACAAGCCGTGGCAGCGGCACCCGACGCGGCACGCGCGCGCATTGAAATGGCCCGCCTGCAGCGCCTGATGGGGCAACCCGCAGCAGTTTTGTCCACGCTCAAGACTCTAGGTGAACGCAATCCCGCCGCACTGCCATTGGCCGCGCCGCTGATGGTGGAGGCCGCCACGGCGACGGGCGAGTTGCCTGCCGTGCAGGCACTGCTGCAGGCGCACTACACACAGAACCCCTCGCTCGACGTGCTGGAGAGCATCGTGGCCCTGGAGGCAGCGAACGAGACCACGCGCGACACGGCGCGGCAACGCTACGTGCAGCATCTGGACAAGGAGCGCTCGCTGGTGGCAGCAGCCAAATGGCTGGCGACGGAAAAGCTGGAGCACGAAGAATTTCACCCCCAGATCCAGCGCGCGCTGGACCATGCCGTCAAGCCGCTGACCCGCTACCGCTGCGCAGCCTGCGGTTTTGAAGCCCGCCAGCATTTCTGGCAATGTCCCGGTTGCCAGACCTGGGACAGCTACCCGGCACGCCGTGTTGAAGAGCTCTGAGCCGTTGAAACAACTGGCTACATCGACTTTCCAGCCGTAGATAAGATGGCCGCGCAGACCGAAAACCCGTGAA
Organism: Acidovorax sp.; assembly: GCF_046314175.1. GTDB lineage: Bacteria > Pseudomonadota > Gammaproteobacteria > Burkholderiales > Burkholderiaceae_C > Acidovorax. The sequence continues at coordinate 3,254 of NZ_JBKBXG010000059.1, forward strand.
CCTTTGCGGGGTCTGGCTGCAAAAAAAATCCATCCATCTACACACCGAGGGAGTTCCATCATGTTCAAAAAAATACTGCTCATCATCACCCTGTTGTATGCCGCCGCCGCGTTCGCAGCGGTCGACGTGAACAAGGCCTCCGCTGCCGAGTTGGACGGCATCAAGGGCATTGGCCCCAGCCTGTCCACAAAAATCCTGGACGAGCGCAAGAACGGAAACTTCAAGGACTGGAGTGATTTCATTGGCCGCGTAGGCGGCGTGGGTGAGAAGACAGCGGCCAAGTTCTCCACCGAAGGCCTCACGGTGAACGGCAAGAAGTTCAGCGCTGCAGCCGTCGCCAAAGCGGACGCCAAAGCAGACAAGGCCGCAAAGAAGGATAAGGACGCCAACGCCGCAGACAAAAAGGCGGCCACCAACAAGAACAAGAAAGACGACAAGCCTGCTGACGCAGCGCCGGTGGCACAGGCTCCTGCCGCCGCCACCACCGCCGACGCTGCTACCAAAAAATAAGCACGCCGCGCAGTTGCAAAGCCCGCTTCAGCGGGCTTTTTCATTGGGGCCGCGCAAAACGCTCCGTAAAACCCCAGTGCCACGCAGTCAAAAGGCTTTTATCTTCACCGCCTAAAATTGCCTGCGCATGCCCCTGATCACCCTCATCCTCCTCCCCTTCATCGGCAGCCTGCTGGCAGCGGTTCTGCCCGCCAATGCACGCAACACCGAGTCCACGCTAGCGGGCCTGATTGCCCTTTTCTGCACCGTCCAGACAGCGCTGTACTTCCCCGAGATTGCCGACGGCGGCGTGCTGCGCCAAGAGATAACGTGGCTTCCTGCGCTGGGGCTGAACCTCATCATCCGCATGGACGGCTTTGCCTGGATGTTCTGCATGCTGGTGCTGGGTGTGGGAAGCCTGGTGGTCCTGTACGCGCGCTACTACATGTCGGCGGCCGACCCGGTGCCGCGCTTCTTTGCGTTCTTTCTGGCGTTCATGGGCGCCATGGCGGGCGTGGTGCTGTCGGGCAACATCATCCAGATTGCGTTCTTCTGGGAGCTGACCAGCCTGTTCTCGTTTTTGCTGATCGGCTACTGGCATCACCGCAAGGACGCCCGGCGCGGCGCGCGCATGGCGCTCACCGTGACAGGCACGGGGGGCCTGGCCATGCTGGCGGGCATGCTGGTGCTGGGCCACATCGTGGGCAGCTATGACCTCGATCATGTACTGGCGGCAGGCGCGCTGATCCAGGCGCACCCGCTGTACCTCACCGCGCTGGTGCTGATCCTTCTGGGTGCGCTCACCAAAAGTGCGCAGTTCCCCTTTCACTTCTGGCTGCCCAACGCCATGGCGGCTCCTACCCCTGTGTCGGCCTATCTGCACTCGGCCACCATGGTCAAGGCCGGTGTGTTCTTGATGGCACGCCTGTGGCCTGCGCTGGCCGGCACCGAGGAATGGTTCTGGCTGGTGGGTGGTGCGGGCCTGTGCACCTTGCTGGTGGGCGGCTATGCCGCCATGTTCCAGAACGATCTGAAGGGGCTGCTGGCGTATTCGACCATCTCTCACCTGGGCCTTATCACCCTGCTGCTGGGCTTGAACAGCCCTCTGGCCGCCGTGGCCGCCGTCTTCCACATCATGAACCACGCCACCTTCAAGGCATCGCTGTTCATGGCGGTGGGCATCGTCGACCATGAAAGCGGTACGCGCGACATCAGGCGCCTGTCTGGCCTGCGCAGGATGATGCCCATCACCTCCACATTGGCCATGGTGGCCAGCGCGGCCATGGCCGGCGTGCCGCTGCTCAACGGGTTTCTGTCCAAGGAAATGTTCTTTGCCGAAACGGTGTACGTGAACACCACGCCGATGCTGGAATGGCTGCTGCCCGTGGCCGCCACGGTGGCGGGCATGTTCAGCGTGGCGTATTCATTGCGTTTCACCGTGGATGTGTTCTGGGGCCCGCCCGCCACCGACCTGCCCCGCCCGCCGCACGAGCCTCCGCACTGGATGCGTGTGCCGGTCGAGCTGCTGGTGCTGGCCTGCCTGGTGGTGGGCACCTTGCCCGCCTGGTCGGTGGGGGCCTATCTGGCAGCGGCGGCGCGGCCCGTGGTGGGGGGCGATTTGCCCACCTACAGCCTGGCCGTCTGGCACGGTTTTAACACGCCGTTTGTGATGAGCCTCGTCGCACTGGGCGGCGGCATAGCGCTGTACGCGGCGCTGCGCAGGCACCGTGCGCGGGGCGTGCTGGATGCGCCACCGCTCATGCAACACATCAGCGGCCAACGGTTGTTTGAAGGTGTGCTTGCTGCGGTGTCCCTGGCGGGGCGCAGCGGCCGCCGCATGCTGGGTACCGGGCGCCTGCAGTGGCAGATGCTGTGGCTCATCAGCGCGGCGCTGGTGGCCGGTGTGCTGCCGCTGTGGTCCCGTGGGCTCCCCATTGGCGACCGAGCCCAGCTGCCGCTCTCGCCCGCTTTTGCGCTGATATGGCTGCTGGGGGCGGTGTGTGCGGTGGCAGCGGCGTGGCAGGCCAAGTACCACCGGCTGGCGGCGCTCACGCTGCTGGGCGGCTCCGGGCTGTGTGTGTGCCTGACCTTTCTATGGTTTTCAGCCCCAGACCTGGCATTGACCCAGATCGTGGTGGAAATCGTTACCACCATCCTGATTCTGCTGGGCCTGCGCTGGCTGCCACGGCGGGACGAAAGCCTGCGGGTTCCCACGCTGGCCGAAGCGCAGCGCACGCAGTTGCGCCGCTACCGCGACATGACCCTGGCACTGGTCACTGGCGCGGGCATGGCTCTGCTCTCGTTTGCCATGATGAGCCGCCCGTTCCCGGACAGCACTTCCACCTTTTTTCTGGAGAACGCACTCACCGGTGGCGGTGGCACCAACGTGGTCAACGTGATGCTGGTGGACTTTCGCGGCTTTGACACTTTTGGCGAGATCGTGGTGCTGGGCGTGGTGGCGCTCACGGTGTATGCGCTGTTGCGGCGCTTTCGCCCGGCGCGCGAGGTGATGGACCTGCCGCCCCAGCAGCGCGCCCTGCCCGCCGATGTGGACACGGACCTGGCCAACCCCCGCCAGACGGCAGATACCGCCATTGGCTACCTCATGGTACCGGCGGTGCTGGTGCGCCTGCTGCTGCCCTTTGCCACGCTGGTGGCCATGTACATCTTCATGCGCGGGCACAACGAGCCCGGTGGCGGGTTTGTGGCGGGCCTGGTGTTCTCGGTGGCGCTGCTGCTGCAGTACATCGTGTCAGGCACCTCGTGGGTCGAGGCGCATCTGCCGCTGTACCCACGCCGGTGGATCGCGATCGGGCTGCTCACCGCACTGGCCACGGGCCTCGGCGCGCTTTTCTGGGGCTTTCCGTTCCTGACCAGTCACACGGCCCACCTCACCGTGCCAGTGCTGGGCGAGGTCCACATTGCCAGCGCGCTGTTCTTTGACATTGGCGTGTTCACGCTGGTGGTGGGGTCCACCATGCTGATTCTTACGGGTATTGCCCACCAATCGGTGCGCAGCCACCGTTACAACAATGCACGCACCGCCGATGCAGAAGAAGCTGAAGCGGCAGACACCGCAAACAGCAGCAGCATCGCCACCGACAGACGGGGAGAAACCTCATGGAACTGATCCTGGCCCTGGCCATTGGCGTACTCACCGGCTCCGGCGTCTGGCTGCTGCTGCGCCCCCGCACCTTCCAGGTCATCATGGGGCTGTCGCTGCTGTCGTACGCGGTGAACCTCTTCATCTTCAGCATGGGCCGCCTGGGCCTGGCCATTGACAAGGAACCCGTGCTTCAGCCGGGCGTGCCGCAGGACCTTGTCCACTACGCCGACCCCATGCCCCAGGCGCTGACGCTCACAGCCATCGTGATCGGCTTTGCCATGACCGCGCTCTTTCTGGTGGTGCTGCTCGCGTCGCGCGGCATGTCAGGCACTGACCATGTGGACGGCGCCCACGCCAAGGATGCGCAGGAGATGCCGTGAAAGAATTCGGACACCCCCCTGAGGCGCTTCGCGCCTTCCCCCCGCTCTCGCAGCGCTGCGCGCTGCGGGCAGGGGGACGCAGCCCTCGCGTCGGGGCGGCCCTAGCTCGGCTGCCCTGGCTTAGACCGCGCCAGTTTCATGCGCAGCGCCATGGACTACTGACATGACATCCATGGAATCTTTTCTGCAAGGTCTGATGCCGCACCTCATCCTGGCGCCCATCGCAGTGCCGATGGTCGCCGCCGGGCTGATGCTGCTGCTGCGCGAAGAGCGCCAACGCACAAAGGTCACGCTCAACATTGTGGCGACCTTCCTGGGCCTGGTGGTGGCGGTGTTGCTGCTGGTGCAGGCCAAGCAGCCCGGCGTGCAGACCAGCCTCGAGGTGTACCTGCCCGGCAACTGGCCCGCGCCCTACGGCATCGTGCTGGCCATCGACCGGCTTTCGGCCATGATGCTAGTGCTCAGCAGCACGGTGGCGCTGGCCACGGTGCTGTTTTCGGCCGCGCGCTGGCACCGGGCGGGGGTGCACTTTCATCCGCTGTTCCAGTTCCAGCTGATGGGCCTGGCCGGGGCCTTCCTCACGGCCGACCTGTTCAACCTGTTCGTGTTTTTCGAGATCATGCTGGCCGCGTCCTACGGGCTGCTGCTGCATGGCTCGGGCCGCCCGCGCGTATCGGCGGGCCTGCACTACATCGCCATCAACCTCGCAGCCTCGTCGCTGTTCCTCATCGGTGTGTCGATGCTCTACGGCATCACCGGCACGCTGAACATGGCCGACCTGGCCCAGAGCATGGCGGGCATCGCGCCCGAAGACCGCGGGCTGCTGCATGCGGCGGCCGCCATTTTGGCGGTGGCGTTTCTCATCAAGGCCGCCGTGTGGCCACTCAACTTCTGGCTGGTGCCCGCCTACAGCGCTGCCACGGCGCCGGTGGGCGCCCTGTTTGCGCTGATGACCAAGGTGGGCGTGTACAGCGTGCTGCGGCTGTGGACCCTGTTGTTTGGTGCAGAGGCGGGCGATTCGGCGCAGTTCGGCGGCCAGTGGCTCATCGGTGGCGGCATGCTCACATTGGCGTTTGGCGCCATCGGCATGCTGGGGTCCCAGCGCCTGGGGCACTTGGCCGGGTTCGCCGCCATCCTGTCGTCGGGCACGCTGCTGGCCGCGCTCGGGTTTGGGCAAAACCTGCTCACTGCGGGGCTGCTGTACTACATGCTCGGCTCCACACTGGCGGTCAGCGCGCTGTTTCTGCTCAGCGACCTGATCGACCGCTGGCGCAACGATGGCTCCAACCTGGCGCCCTACGAACAGACCGACGATGCACCCTTTCTGTCCGCAGACCTGGTGCCTACCGAAGGCATGAACCTGGACGACAAGGAGCAGGCCCTGATCGGCCAGGTGATCCCTGCCGCGGCCGCGTTCCTGGGCCTGGCTTTCATGGCCTGTACGCTGGTGATTGCCGGTCTGCCGCCCTTGCCGGGCTTTGTGGGCAAGTTCGCCATGATCCATGCGCTGCTCAACCCGCTGGGGCTGGGCTCCTCCAACGGTTTCCAGCTGGGCGCTGCAGGCTGGATGCTGATGGCTTTGCTGGTGGTGTCGGGTCTCATTGCCCTGCTGGCGCTCACGCGGTCGGGCATTCGCCATTTCTGGTCTGCACAAGGCCGTGCAACGCCCCAATTGCTGGTGCTGGAGGGCCTACCAATTGCCTTGCTGCTGGTGGCCTGCGGGGCGCTGGTGTGGCAGGCGGGCGCGGTGATGCGCTACACACAGGCCACCGCCGATGCGCTGCACGCCCCGGCCACTTACGTGCGAGCCATCATGACAGCAGCCCCCGTGCCGACACCGCCGCGCAGCGGTACTTCACCCACGCAGGACACTGTGGCACCGGTGCAAGGGGGCGCACCATGACTGCCCCAGACCATGACCGTCCCCGCGCAGAATCTGCGGGCAGCACACCGGTGCATCCACCCCGGCGCAGACCGCTGCAGCGCCTCGTGCCCGCACCCCTGCTGTCCCTGGCCTTGCTGGGCCTGTGGCTGGTTCTCAACCGCAGCCTGAGCGTGGGGCACTTCGCGCTGGGCGGCCTGATGGGGATTGCGATACCGCTGCTGACCGCAGGGCTGCGTCCGCTGCCGGTGCGCATACGCAAGCCCGGTGTGGTGCTGCGCCTGGCGCTCACGGTGGCCAAAGACACGGTGCTGTCCAACGTCACTGTGGCGCGGCTGCTGCTGTCGCCTGCGAGTCGCAAACACCCTGCGGGGTTTGTGCACATTCCGCTCGACCTGCGCGACCCTAACGGCCTGGCCGTGCTGGCCATGGTGGTGTGCATCACCCCCGGCACCGCATGGGCCGAGCTGTCGCTGGACCGCAGCATGCTGCTGCTGCACGTGCTGGAGGTGGACGACCCCGAGGGCATCGTGGCTCAGGTCAAGGAACGCTATGAGCGCCCGCTGATGGAGATTTTTGAATGACCAACACTATCGCAGTGACCACTTCGACCCCTGTGCTTGACTGGGCCCTGCCCATTGCGTTGTTCATGCTGGCGCTGGCCATGGGCTGCGCACTGATCCGCCTGCTCAAGGGCCCGTCCGCACAAGACCGGGTATTGGCGCTGGACTGCATGTACCTGAGCGGCATGCTCGTGATGCTGGTGCTCGGCCTGCTGTATGGCAGCAAAAACTACTTTGAGGCCGCGCTGCTGCTGGCGCTGTTCAGCTTTGTGGGCGCCATGGCCATGGCCAAATTTCTGCTGCGTGGCGAGGTGATCGAATGACCGAAGCCGCCGCTACCGCCACCGCCGTGCTGCCCCTGTGGCTTGAAATCATCGTGGCCGTGCTGGTGCTGTCAGGCGCGGCACTGGCGCTGCTGGGCTCCACCGGGCTGCTGCGGCTGCCCACGTTTTTTGAACGCGTGCATGCACCCGCCATCATCGCCACGCTGGGCTGCTGGCTGATCATGCATGGCACGGTGCTGTACTTCACCGTGGCCGACCGCAGCATCGCACTGCATGCGCTGCTGATCGCCGTTTTCGTGGCCATCACGGTACCGATCATGTCGATCTTTCTGATGCGAGCCGCGCTGTTCCGCGCGCGGCAGATGGGGCTGGATGTGCCGCCGAGCCTGAGCCAGCCCAGAGCCAACGCCGACGCCGTAGCGAACACCGCATCCCCCACACCACCCGACGCAGTGACCGAAGCAGACGCAGGCGCTCATAACTCCTGATTTAATAGCTGCCAGCGCTTACTGGCAAAGCGCTAGCAGCCAATTCGACTATTATTTTTGGCCTAACACCCCAAATCCACCACCGCCCGGCGTGTGGATTTCAAACACATCGCCCGGCTGCATCTGCACCTGACCAATGTGGTCCAGCAACTCCACGCTGCCATCGCTGCGCACCACCTTGTTGATGCCCACGGCGCCTGGTCGACCACCCGCCATACCGAACGCGCCATGGTGGCGGCCGTTCGACAGGATGCTGGCCGTCATCGGCTCCAGAAAGCGCACACGGCGGATGCCGCCATCACCGCCCTTCCACTGCCCGGCGCCGCCCGAACCCTTGCGGATCTCGTAGCCCTCCAGCCGCACCGGGAAGCGGAACTCCAGCACCTCCGGGTCGGTCAGGCGCGAATTGGTCATGTGGCATTGCACGACGCTGGTGCCATCAAAACCGCCCGCCAGTTGCCCGTTGGCGTCCCACACGCCGCCCGCACCACTGCCGCCGGAAATGGTCTCGTAGTACTGGTAGCGCGTGCTGCCAAAGGTGAAGTTGTTCATGGTGCACTGCCCCGCCGCCATCAGGCCCAGCGCGCCGTACAGCGCATTGGTGATGCAGGTAGAGGTCTCCACATTGCCCGCCACCACCGAGGCCGGTGGGTTGGGGTTGAGCATGCTGCCGGGCGGGATGATGACGTTCAGCGGCTTCAAGCACCCCGCGTTCAGCGGAATGTCGTCATCCACCAGCGTGCGGAACACATACAGCACCGCAGCCATGCACACCGCCGTGGGCGCGTTGAAGTTGTTGGTCTGCTGCGGGCTGGTGCCGGTGAAGTCGATGGTGGCGCTGCGGCTATTCGCATCCACCTTCACGGCCACACTGATCTGCGCGCCGTTGTCCAATGGCAGCGTGAAGGCACCGTCCTTCAGGCGCGTGATGACACGGCGCACGGACTCTTCGGCGTTGTCCTGCACGTGGCGCATGTAGGCCTGCACGACATCAAGGCCGAACTCGCCCACCATGCGGCGCAGCTCCTGCTGGCCTTTTTCGTTGGCGGCGATCTGCGCACGCAGGTCGGCCATGTTCTGCTGGGGGTTGCGGCTCGGATACTCGCCGCTTTCCAGCAGCGCAATCATCTCGGCCTCGCGCAGCACGCCGCGCTCCACCAGCTTCACGTTGTTGATCTGCACGCCCTCTTCTGCGATGCGCGTGGAGAACGGCGGCATGGAGCCGGGCGTGGTGCCGCCCACATCCGCGTGGTGGCCGCGGCTGCCCACGTAGAACGTGGGCTCGGCCTCATTGGCAATGTAGACCGGCGTGATCACGGTGATGTCCGGCAGGTGCGTGCCGCCGTGGTACGGGTCGTTGAGCACGTACACATCGCCGGGCTGCATCTTGCCCGCGTTTTCACGCACCACGGTCTTGATGCTCTCGCCCATGCTGCCCAAATGCACGGGCATGTGCGGCGCGTTGGCGATCAGGTTGCCTGCTGTGTCAAACAGCGCGCAGCTGAAGTCCAGGCGCTCCTTGATATTGACCGAGTACGCCGTGTTCTGCAGCTGCAGCCCCATCTGCTCGGCGATGTTCATGAACAGGTTGTTGAACACTTCGAGCAGCACCGGGTCTACCGTGGTGCCCACGGCATGCTGCACGGCGCGCGCCACGCGGCGGTTGAGCAGCAGGTGATCGAGGTCGGTCAACTCAGCCTCCCAGCCGGGCTCGACTATTGTTGTGGCATTCTTTTCGGCAATGATGGCCGGGCCGGGGATCACGTCGCCGGGGCGCAAATCTTCGCGCACCACCAGGGCCGCGTCGTGCCACGCGGCCACACCGTCGGTGCCGCCGGTGTACATGCGCACGGTGCTGCGGCGCGGCACTTCGCGCGCGGGATGCAGTGCATGGCGCGGCTCCACGGGGGCATCACCTGGCACCACGGCCTCGACGGACACGGCCTCCACCACCAGGCCCTTGCCCTGCATGAGGAAGGCGAAACGCTGGCGGTAGGCGTTCTCGAACGCAGCGGTGATCTCGGCCTGCGTGCCAAACGGAACGATCAGCGCCGAGTCACTGCCCTCATAGCGCACATGCACGCGGCGGTGCACCACGGCGGTGCCGCTGCCCGACTGCTGGCGCTCCAGCTCGGTGCGGGCCGTGGTGGCGAGTTGTTCCAATGTGGCTTCTATGCCGGGCAATGCCTCAGGCACCAGCTTGGCCTCCACCGCCTGTTCGCGGATCACGTTCTGGTCCGCCAGGCCCATGCCATAGGCGCTGAGCACACCGGCGAGCGGGTGCACAAACACGCGCGTCATGCCCAATGCATCTGCGACCAGGCACGCGTGCTGGCCGCCCGCGCCACCAAAACACTGCAGGGTGTAGCGTGTCACGTCATAGCCGCGCGCCACGCTGATCTTCTTGATGGCATTGGCCATCTGCTGCACGGCGATCTGGATAAAGCCGTGGGCGACATCCTCTGCCTTGCGCCCGGTCTGCATCGCAAGGCCGTCGAATTTTTGCACTACCGCATGGCCATCCAACGCCTCGTTCGCAGCATGGCCAAACACCTTGGGGAAATGCGCGGGCTGGATCTTGCCCACCATCACGTTCGCATCGGTCACAGCGAGCGGTCCGCCCCGGCGGTAGCTGGCGGGGCCGGGGTTGGCGCCCGCGCTCTCGGGGCCGACACGGAAACGCGCGCCGTCAAAACCGAGGATAGAACCGCCGCCCGCCGCCACGGTGTGGATGCTCATCATCGGCGCACGCATGCGCACGCCCGCCACCTGCGTCTCAAACTCCCGCTCAAACTCGCCCGCATAGTGGCTCACATCGGTGCTGGTGCCACCCATGTCAAAACCGATGACCTTGTCGTGGCCCGCCAAACCTGCGGTGCGCGCCATCCCGACAATGCCGCCCGCAGGCCCCGAGAGGATCGCGTCCTTGCCCTGGAACACCTGCGCATCGGTCAGCCCGCCCGACGACTGCATGAAGAACAGCTGCACACCCGGCATCTCGCTGGCCACCTGGTCCACATAGCGGCGCAGGATGGGCGAGAGGTAAGCATCCACCACCGTGGTGTCGCCCCGGCTTACCAGCTTCATCATGGGGCTGGTGGCGTGCGATGCGCTCACCTGCGTAAAGCCCGCCTCGCGCGCAATGCGGGCGGCGGCTTCTTCGTGCGCGGTGTAACGGTAGCCGTGCATGAACACAATGGCCGCGCTGCGCAGGCCCGCGTCATAGGCAGCCCACAGGCGTTCTTTCAGGTGGGCTTCGTCCAGTGCTTCGATCACGTCCCCGTGTGCGCCCACGCGCTCCTGCGCTTCGATCACGCGTTCGTACAGCAGCTCGGGCAGCACGATGCGCCGGTCAAACAAGCGCGGGCGGTTTTGGTACGCAATGCGCAGCGCGTCCTTGAAACCCTTGGTGGTGATGAGCAACGTGGGCTCGCCCTTGCGCTCCAGCAGCGCGTTGGTGGCCACGGTGGTGCCCATCTTCACGCACTCCACCAACTCGGGCGTCACCGCCTCGCCGGGCTTGAGCCCCAGTAGATGGCGGATGCCTGCCACGGCCGCGTCCTTGTACTGCTCAGGGTTCTCGGACAGCAGCTTGTGCGTGACCAGGGTGCCGTCCGGGCGCTTGCCCACCACGTCGGTGAAGGTGCCTCCACGGTCGATCCAGAACTGCCAGCGGGACAAGGGATTGGGTTGGTTGGACATATCAATGCTATTCAATGTATAGCTATCAGCGCTTTATTGATAAGCGCTAGAGCCACTTTTGATTCAATTTTTCGACTAAGAGAGAGGGCAAAGGAAGGCAACAATCACAGCGACGCAGCGGACCGCGCCGCCTGGTCATACATGCCCGACAGCACACGCAGCAAGCGGGCCAGCTCGCCGATGTCGCGGTTGAGCGCATCGTCGGCATTCAACGCGTCAATCAGGCAGCTCTCACGGATTTCGCGGTAGCGCTGCACGTAGGCGCGGCCCGCGTCGGTGGCGGCGTAGGTCACTTCCTTGCCATTTTTTTGCGAGGCCACCACGCCCAGGGTCTGCAGCTTTTTGAGCGAGTAGTTCACCAGGTGTGTGTCTTCCACATTCATGATGAAGCAGATGTCGGCCAGCCGTTTGTCGCGCGCCCGGTGCGACACATGGTGCAGCACCACAACGTCCAGCGGCATCAGGTCTTTGAGGCCCGCGGCCGACATGCAATGCACCACCCAGCGGTGAAACGCGTTGCCCGCCACGATGAGGCCAAATTCAAACTCGCTCATCTCTGCGCTCTGCGCAGACACCAGGTGCGATGACGACACGATGGGGCCGGAATCCGTCTTGGGCTTTGCTGGGGATTTCATGACGAGGTCGATCCTGGGTTGATCTGCCATTGGCACGGGATATGCATGGGGCATTGTAGGCAAGTCGATAGCAATTTGTTGGCAATTTGTCAGCGTTTAGGCAAAACACCTATCGCATTCTGATCGGCTTCCGATACAGTGCCCTCTCGTATTCATTGATACCCAACCCTGCGGAGCTCACCCATGAAGCGTCGAATCTTCCCCGTCACCGCGCTCAGCCTGGCCCTGGTTGCCGGCCTGTCTGTCACCTCGGCTTTTGCCCAGACCAAATGGGACCTGGCCGCAGCGTACCCGGCCACCAACTTCCACACCGAGAACATGGTGCAACTGGCGGGCGATGTGGACAAGGCCACCAGCGGCAAGCTCAAGATCACGGTGCATGCCAATGCGGCACTGTTCAAGGCGCCCGAAATCAAGCGCGCGGTGCAAGGCGGCCAGGCGCAGATGGGCGAGATCCTGCTGGCCAACTTCCAGAACGAATGGCAACTCTTCGGCGTGGACGGCCTGCCCTTCCTGGCCGACAGCTACGACGCATCGAAAAAGCTCTACGCCGCCCAAAAACCTTTCCTTGAAAAGAAGCTGGCCGAACAAGGCATGGTGCTGCTGTATGCCGTGGCGTGGCCACCGCAAGGCATCTACACCAAGAAGCCCCTGACCAGCGCCGCCGACCTGAAGGCCGTGAAATGGCGCGCCTACAGCCCCGCCACCGCACGCATTGCAGAACTGGTGGGCGCACAGCCTGTGACCGTGCAGGCAGCAGAGTTCTCGCAAGCGCTGGCGACCGGCGTGGTCGAGTCGACCATGACGTCGGGCGCCACGGGGGTGGACAGCAAGCTGTACGAACACCTCAAGTTCCACTACGACACCCAGGCCTGGCTGCCCAAGAACGCGGTACTGGTGAACAAGAAGGCGTTTGACGCTTTGGACAAGCCCAGCCAGGACGCCCTGCTCAAGGCGGGTGCCGACGCGGAAGCACGCGGCTGGGCAAACAGCGCCAAGGTCAACACCGACACCATCGCCAAGCTCAAGGCCAACGGCATGACCGTGGAAGCCCCGCCCGCGCAACTGAAGGCCGACATGGCCAAGGTAGGCGACACGATGCTCAAGGAATGGCTGGACAAGGCCGGTCCCGAAGGCAAGGCGCTGATTGACGCCTTCCGCAAGTAAGAAAAGAAACCCGCCTGTTTTATGCGTCGATTGCTCGATTTTGTGTATGACGGCGCTGCCGCGGTGGCAGCGCTTTTTATGGTCGGCCTGCTGGGCATGGTGCTGTTGTCCATCATCAGCCGCCAGCTGCACTTTCATGTGCCGGGCACCGATGCGTATGCAGGCTACATGATGGCCGCCGCCGGGTTTCTGGCGCTGGCCCACACCTTAAAGCGCGGCGAGCACATCCGTGTGACGCTGCTGCTCAACGCCCTCAAGGGCCGCTGGAAGCAAGGTTTCGAAATCTGGTCGCTGGGCATTGCCACGCTGCTTGCGGTGCTGTTTGCCTACTACAGCTGCAAGCTCGCTTGGCAGTCGCACGAGTTCCACGACATCTCCACCACCAGCGACGCCACACCGCTGTGGATTCCGCAGATTGCGATGGCGTTGGGCACCGTGGTGCTGGCGCTGGCCTTTGTGGACGAACTGGTGCTGGAGCTGCTGGGACGGCGTACCCGCCACAACCCCGACGAGCAACTGCGCAATGAATGATGTCCGCGCAAACGCATCGCTGGGTCATGGCCTGCCGCCTGTTGCCCCTAGCCAGTCCCCCACCAAAACAACAAACCCACGCCCCGCAGGCTCCCGACCATGAGTGATCTCGCCATTACCGGCTTGCTGGTACTTTCGCTGTTTCTGATTCTGGGCAGCGGTGTGTGGATCGGGCTCACGCTGTCGGGCGTGGCGTGGATCGGCATGCAGCTGTTCTCGTCACGCCCCGCGGGCGATGCGATGGCCGTGACCATCTGGGGCTCGGCATCAAGCTGGACTTTGACCGCCCTGCCCCTGTTCATCTGGATGGGCGAAATCCTGTTTCGCACCCGGCTGTCGCAAGACATGTTCAAGGGCCTGGCGCCGTGGGTGCAGCTGCTGCCGGGCCGGCTGCTGCACACCAACGTGGTGGGTTGCACCATCTTCGCTGCAGTGTCCGGCTCCAGTGCAGCCACCTGCGCCACCATTGGCAAGATGACGCTGCCTGAGCTCAAAGCCCGTGGATACCCCGAGCACATGATCGTCGGCACGCTGGCTGGTGCCAGCACCTTGGGCCTGCTCATCCCCCCGTCCATCATCATGATCGTGTATGGCGTGATGGCCGAGGTGTCGATCTCCAAACTGTTTGTAGCGGGCGTATTGCCGGGCGCGTTGCTGGCGGCACTTTTCTCGGGCTACATCGTCCTGTGGGCGCTGCGCAACCCGGGGCAGATCCCGCAAGCGACTGAACGCCTCACGTTCATGCAAAAGCTCTCGGCCTCGCGTGCGCTGATTCCGGTGGTGCTGCTGATTGCCGCGGTGCTGGGTTCCATCTACACCGGCATTGCCACCGCCACCGAGGCCGCAGCCGTGGGCGTGGTGGGCTCGCTGGTGCTGTCGGCGCTGCAGGGCTCGATGAACTGGGCGAGCTTTCGCGATGCCCTCATGGGCGCCACGCGGCTGTATTGCATGATCGCGCTCATCCTGGCGGGGGCCGCATTTTTGACCCTGTCGATGGGCTACATCGGCCTGCCGCGCCACCTGGCCGAATGGATCGCATCGCTGGGGCTGAACCAGGCGCAGCTGATTGCAGCGCTGGCCATCTTCTTCATCATCCTGGGCTCGTTCCTCGATGGCATCTCGATGGTGGTGCTGACCATGGGCGTGCTGATGCCTACAGTGCAGGCAGCCGGCATCGACCCCATCTGGTTCGGCATTTTTGTGGTGCTGGTGGTAGAGATGGCGCAAATCACGCCGCCCGTGGGCTTCAACCTGTTCGTGCTGCAGGGCATGACAGGCCGCCAGTTGACCTGGATCGCCAAGGTCACGCTGCCCATGTTTTTGCTGATGTGCGCAGCCGTGGCCCTGATCTACATATTCCCTGGCATCGTCACCTGGCTGCCGCAACAGATGTCAGCCCGCTGAGAACGCAACGCGAACACGGCGCCCACCTTCGCCGTTTCCATAGCACCGGACACACCAGTCGCACCCGGCGCACCGGGCGCACAACCCAGTACAGCTCAGCGACAATCGCCCCATGCTGAATGTTGTTGCAATCTGCCTTGGGGCCTGCGTGGGCGCGCTGGCCCGCTGGCGCCTGGGGTTGTGGCTCAGTCCTGGCGGGCTGATTCCCTGGGGCACGCTGGCGGCCAACCTGGTGGGTGGCTATCTGGTGGGCCTGTGTGTCGCCATCTTTCATGCGATGCCGCAGATCGACCCGGTGTGGCGCCTGGCGCTGATCACCGGGTTTCTGGGCGCACTCACCACGTTCTCCAGTTTCTCTGCCGAAGTGGTCCAGATGCTGATGGCGCAGCGCTATCTGGCGGCCATGGGTACCACGGCCCTGCATCTGGCCGGATCTCTGGGGCTTACAGTGCTCGGCATGCACACTGCTTCATATTTGATAGCATCTCGCGCTTGATAGACTAGCGCTAGAGCATGAATTCGCTTCAAACTGCCTTCTCTAACCGACTTCAAAAACTGACCGGCTTCACGCCGCCCACGCCAGCCCCCGTATTCCGTTCTCATCATTTTCTTCAATCTCCCACAGACACCGCGAGCCATTCATGGAAGCCAACACCCAACTGAACGAACGCCGCCTGGCAGATGCCTGGGCTGAACTGCAAAGCCATGCCTCCAGCGGCAACCCGCTACACGCAGACGCATACCGCCTCGCGTTTGCCGACCCGGAGTTTCTGTTCCGCCGCGAAACCCGGGGTATCCGCTTTCAGCTGGAAATGCTCAAGCCCGACCTGGGCCAGGCCGAGCAAGGCATTGAGAACACCGTGGTGGTCTACGGCAGCGCACGGTTTGTGGCCCCCGACGAAGCGGCCACCCAGCTGGCCGAGGCCGAAGCCAGCGGCGACGAGGTGCGACTGCAGCGCGCCCACCAGGCCGTGCGCAACGCCCGCTACTACGACCTGGCCCGCCAGTTCGCCCGCGTGGTGGCCGAACACAGCGAGCGCCAGCCGCCCGCTGACCGCATCTACATCTGCACCGGCGGCGGCCCCGGCATCATGGAGGCTGCCAACCGTGGCGCGCACGACGTGGGCGCGCTCAACGTGGGCCTGAACATCGCCCTGCCCCATGAGCAAAGCGGCAACCGGTTCATCTCACCGTCGCTCAGCTTCAAGTTCCACTACTTCGCGCTGCGCAAGATGCATTTCATGATGCGTGCCAAGGCGTTGGTAGCCTTCCCCGGCGGCTTCGGCACGCTGGATGAACTGTTTGAAGTGCTGACCCTGGTGCAGACCAAGAAGGCCAAGCCCGTGCCCATCGTGCTGTTTGGCACCGACTACTGGAAGCGCTTGGTCAACTTCGAGGTGCTGGTCGAAGAAGGCACGATCTCGGCGCAAGACCTCAAGCTCTTTCACTACACCGACGACCCGCAAGAGGCGTGGGAACTGATCAAGTCGTTCTACCAGCTGTGATCAGTCCCTGCAGACCGCACTGTGCGCCGCGTGAGGGCGTTACGCAGGCTTAACGGATAACCGGTGGCGGGGGCGGCACCGCAATCGGCGGCAGCACCACAATCGGCCGCACGATGGGCGGCAACACAAAGACAGGCGGCCGTACCGCGGGGGGTGCCGTCGTCGGTGGTGTGGTCGTTGGCGGTGTGGTGGGCGATTGCGGGGGGCGCGTTGACGGGGGCTGTGTGGGGGTGGGCGTGGGCGTGCCCGTGACCGGAGGCGGTGTCGGCGTCGGCGTCGGCACAAACGGGTCCGTCGGCCCCGGCGTGGGTACCGGCACGGGGGCAGGCGTCGGTACCGATGGTGCCGACGGCGGCGGCACCGTCGCAGGCGGCGGAGCCGGTGGCGTAGGGTCCGGCGTTACCCGCTCTGCACCACCCAATTGCTCTCCCACAACAAACGGCAGCGGCGGTGGTGGCAGCGGCAGCACAGCGCGGGTGTGGGTGTACAGAGGCAACCGGCTGCTGGCCACCACGCGCACCGACTCACCAGCTTTCACACCCACGCAGCCTGCTTCGGTGCAGACCTCGATCTCATCCTGCTCGCCCGACACGACCAGCTCACCCTGTGCATTGAAAGCCACCAGAAACGCCGATCCGCGAATACCCACCACGGCCGTGGGCGTGGTGACCTTGTAGTTTTGCGGGTTGCGCTTGCCAATCAAGCCCGTCACAGCGCGCATGCCGCCCTGCAGCAGACTCACGGCAAAGTTCTCCTGCGCGGGGTTGCCGGTGTCGGCATAGCGCGTCACGGTGAACTGCGAGTCGGGGTACAGCGCAACAAGGCCGCCGTCCGAAAACCGGATCTGCGCCCGACCGGCGGCGCCCGTCACGATCATGTCGCCGCTCTCAACGTCGGTGCCCTTGATGGCAGGGGCCACCACGGCCCCCCGGCGCAGCTGCACGTCCCCGGTAGAAAACTGCACCGAACCCGCTGCGGCAAAACCCTGCACAGGCCAGGCGGCCACCATGGCCATCCAGAGCGCGAGCCGGGAAGAAGGAAGATTGGATTGCTGCATCACGGGCTCCCTCAGAACTCACGCCGTACGGTGACGGAAAAAATACGGCGGTCGTAGTCGGTGATGGGCAATGTCGAGTCATTGCGCGTCAACGCCCATTGGGGCGTGATCCGCCAACCCGGCGCGGGGAGCCAGGACACCCCCAGCACCCATTGGGTCTGCCGGTCGCGCCGTGCCACGCCAAAGAAGGGGTCTGCGGCCCCATAGTGGCGCCGCTCGTAGTTGAGGTGGGTAAAAGCGGCCCACTGCGTGCTGATGGCCCACTGCACGCCGCCGCGCAGCCCGGCGAGGTCATGCCCCAGACTTTCCACGCCGGTGGCCCGTGGCGTCTCGTGCCCGGCATACAGCCCTGCGTAAAACAGGCTGCCATTGCGCAGCACATGGATGTACGAGGTGCCACCCACCGTGCGCCGCGCGTCGCGCAATCCCTGGGTGGGGTAGTGCAAGCCCTGCACCTGCAAGAACGTGTCCCATTGGCGGAACCCGTCAATGCGGTAGATCCATTCGCCCAGAACACCGCCGATGTTGCGCAGCGTGTCACCGTCCAGCCGGTAGGTCGCGCACTGCGCACTCAGCATCCACTCATGGCGCTCCACGCGGTAGGCCACGCCCGCCGTCACGTCCAGCTGATCGCTGTCGTATGGCTTTCCCGCCGTCGAATGCCCACGCACCTCGGCGGTTGCCGCACCGATCAGCGACCAGCGGGAGTCCAGCACATGCCGCCCCCGCACATTGCCGAGCAAGGCAGCGTAAGACGCGCGCTGCGCCTGAGCGCCCGGCTGCAGCGTCCAAGGCGGTGTGCCTGGAGGCGACAGCGCGGGTGCATTCAGATCAGGCCCTGCGTTCACATTGGTATCACGGGCCAGCGTGACATCGATGTGCCCTTTCCAGGTCGAGCGCCCTTCGTGGCCCATGCGGTCATAGGAGACCAGAAACTGATCGATGCTGAGCGCGGCATCCACCGGGATGGCACGGGCGCGTGCCTGCTCTGAAAGCGCCAACACGCCTTTGCGGTCGCCAACGGCGTGCAGCGACCGCGCCAGCTCCAGCTGGGCGACGGCGTTGTCGGGCTGCGTTGCCACCAGGCGCTCCCAGGCCATCACGGCACGGGTGTACTGGTGGGCGGCGAAGGCCGCGCGGCCCATGGCTTCGTCAAACGCCGGGTCGCCTGCGCGGGTGGATTCCTGGGCGTCCAGCAGTTGAAAGGCCTGCAGGGGATTGCCTTGCTGAACAAAGGACTCTGCCTGGTTCAGCAGATCGTCTGCAAAGGACAGAGACCAGGGCACAAGGCCCAGCAGCGGCATCAGCACCAGGTGGCGGGCCCGCTGGAGCCCCGATTGAGTGCGCATGGCAGTCCCCTCCTGTCGATCAGGCGGAGACTACTCCTTTTCAACCCTTTTGCTCACCCCCCAATTGCCCTATTTCTGCGGGTGTCGATTGCCCGTAGCAATCGGCCAGTCAGCTTGGTGGGTGTGCTTTGCCGGCCGTTCCCGCGCCCATGCGCCACGCCATGCGCGCCCCTGCCCCCACAGCGGCTCCCACCACCCAGAACAGGCCTCCCACCCCCATGACGGCGCCCGCCGTGCCAAACAGCATGGGCATCAGCACGCTGGACGCATTGATGGCCATCAGCCGCAGGCCCAGCGCCTCGCCGTGGCGGTGCGATGGAGTGATCTGGTGCAGCAGGCTCATCACCATGGGTTGCACCGAGCCCAGCGCAAAACCCAGCAGCACCGAACACAAACCCATGGCCAGGGCGCTGCCCAGCAAGGGATACACGCCAAACAGCACCGCCGTGACCACCATGGCACCCGCGACCACCACGCGCTCGCGCAGGCGCTCGGCCACCAGCGGCATCAGCACACGGATCACCGCTGCTGCGATGGCAAATGCACCCAGGATGGAGCCGATGACCGAAGCCGACAAGCCCCTTTCGTGCCCCAGTAGCGGCACCACGAAGGTATGCACGTCCCAGCACGAGGACAGCAGCCAGTTGACGATGAGCAAACGGCGAAACGGCGGCTCGTTCATCAAGTCCCACGCGCGCTGGGGTGGGCCGCCTGCGGCGGCAATCACCGGCGGTAGCTCCACCGTGTCGCGCACCCAGAACCAGGTCAGCAGGGGCAAGATGGCCATCAGCGCGAACGCGGCGCGGTAGCCTTCGGTGCTGCCCGCCGCGCTGCCTGCGTGGTCGATCATCAGCCCCGCGCAAAACGGCCCGATGAAGTTGGACACCGCCGGGCCAATGGCCAGCCAGCTGAACACCTGCTTGAGCTGGGTCGCGTCATGCGCCGCGCGGCCCACATGACGCTGCAGCGCAATAGTGGCAGCGCCTGTGGCGCCACCGGTCATCAGCGCGGCCAGGCACAACACCGGAAAAGTGGGAAAAGCCAATGCCAGTGCGGCGCCCGCTGCGGCCAGAGCCACCGAATACCCCACGGGCCGTTTGAGACCGTGGCGGTCGGCATACCGCCCCGCCGGCAGCGCCAAAAACACCTGCGTCAGCGCAAACAGCGCCAGCAGCACACCCACGGCCGCTGCGCTGTAGCCCTCACGCAGCGCCAGCAGCGGCGCGGCCATGCGCATGCCCGCCATGCAGGCATGAATGCAGACTTGCCCAAGAATCAACCGGGCCAGCGCCCAATTCACGGCAGGTCGTCCTCGGGCTCCACCCCCGGCAACGCGTCGGCCTGCAGGCCCGCCAACGGCACGGCTGTGTCAGGCGCGGGCAGGTCCTGCACGTCGCGCAGACGCTTCTGGATGGCGCGGGTGCGCACGCCCACCTCGTCAAACTTCTTGGCGGCCGCGTCGATGGATTTTTTGGTGGCCTCCACCACGTCGCCAAACTTGGCGAACTCGGTCTTCACGCTGCCCAGCAGGCTCCACACCTCGGACGAGCGTTTTTCAATCGCCAGCGTCTTGAAGCCCATCTGCAGGCTGTTGAGCATGGCCGCCAGGTTGGCCGGGCCGGTGATCATCACGCGGCAGTCGTTTTGCACCGCCTCGACCAGACCCGGGCGACGCATCACCTCGGCAAACAGGCCTTCGGTGGGAAGATACAGCACGGCAAAGTCGGTGGTGTGCGGGGGCGAGACGTACTTGGCAAAGATCTTTTTGGCCTCCAGCTTGATGGACGTCTCGAAGGCATTGCCAGCGGATGCGATCAGCAGCTTGTCGGCCACGTCCTGCGCGTCCATCAGGCGCTGGTACTGCTCCACCGGGTACTTGGAATCAATCGGCAGCCACACCGGGTGTTCGTCGCTTTTGCCTGGCAGGCGAATGGCGAATTCCACCAGCTCGTCGCTACCCGGCACGGTCTTGACGTTGCGGGCGAACTGGTCGGGCGTGAGCACGTTGTCGATGATGGCGCCCAGCTGCATTTCGCCCCAGGTGCCGCGCGACTTCACGTTGGTCATCACGCGTTTCAAATCGCCCACGCTGCCCGCCAGGGTCTGCATCTCGCCCAGGCCCTTGTGCACCTGTTCGAGCCGGTCGCTCACCAGCTTGAAGGACTCGCCCAGGCGCTGCTCCAGCGTGGCGTGCAGCTTTTCGTCCACGGTGCGGCGCATTTCTTCGAGCTTGGTGGCATTGTCGGCCTGGATGGCGCCCAGCCGTTCATTGAGCGCGGTGCGCAGCTGCTCCGCGTTGTGCTGACTGCCCTGCACAAGACCGGCAAGCTGTTGCGACACGGCGTCTTGCAGCACCGAGAACTGGTTCTTGATCTGATACCCATTGGCTTCGAGCTGGTCTTTGAGCGCGGTGGACATGCTGCCCAGCTGCGTCTGGATGTCGCCCTTGAGCGAGTCGAGCGTCAGGCGCGTGGCGGCCTGCAGCGCTTCAAAACGCTCCTGAATGCGCTTTTCAAACAGCGCCGCACTCTCGCCCATGGCCTCGCGCGACTTGACGCTTTCTGCCGCCAGCGCGCCGGTGGTGGCCGTGAGTTCGGTGCGAAACCCAATCAGCGTGTCGGACAGCTCCTTGCGCGCAGCGGCCGAGTCGGCCTGGCCCTGCGCGAGGTGGGCCAGCAGGGCTTTGCTGCTTTCTTCCAGCCGACCAGCCACCGCTTGCTGCAGTCCTTCAAAACGCTGGGCCAACGACGCATCGAGCGCAGTCTGCCGCTGCTCCAGCCGCGCCTCGAACACGCCAAACGCGGACAGCAGCTCGGCCCGGCCGGTGCGGGATTCGGCTACGGCCTGGGCCAGGCGTTCGTCCACGGCGTGGCGCAAGGCCTCCAGTGTGTGTTGGGTGGTGTGGGTAAACCCACCGAGTTGCTTGGCCAGCGCATCCATGGCGCCATCGTTTTTGGCCACCGCCAGCTGCGTGGCCTGGGCGGTGCGCTCCAGCGTCTGCAGGCGCGCCAGCCATTCAGGCGGCAAGTCCACGCGGGGGCGGCGCAAGAGCACCAGCACCAGTAAAACCACCACCAGGGCCATCGCGGCCAGCAATACAAGCGTGTCAGTTGTCAAGGCAAATTACTATTATTTTTATAGCTACTAGCGCTTTATGGATAAGCGCTAGTGGCAAATTTCATTCAGATTTTGGCTTCAACCCGCACTGGCCAGGTTGGCTGCAGGTGTGTTCACCGGCGTGAGCGCGCCACGTCCGTCAAAAAAGGCAATCAGATTGTCCGCCGCCAGGTCGGCCATGGCGCGGCGCGTGGGCACGGTGGCGCTGGCGATGTGCGGCGTGAGCACCACGTTGGGCACAGTCAGCAGGTCCGGGTGCACCGTGGGTTCACCTTCAAACACGTCCAGCCCGGCTGCGGCAATGCGCCGCTCGCGCAGGGCCACGGCCAGCGCGGCGTCGTCCACAATGCCGCCGCGTGCAATGTTGATGAGCGTGGCCGTGGGCTTCATCAACGCCAGCTCCGCCGCGCCAATCGTGTGGTGCGACGCGGGCGTGTAGGGCACCACCAACATCACGTGGTCTGCGGTGCGCAGCAATTCGTCTTTGCTGACGTAGGTGGCCCTGCATTCGGCTTCCAGTTCAGCAGCAAGCCGCGAGCGGTTGTGATAAATCACCTTCATGCCAAAGCCATGAGCGCCGCGCTTGGCAATGCCTTGGCCGATGCGGCCCATGCCGATGATGCCCAGCGTGCTGCCGTGGATGTCGCTGCCCGCGAACATGTCGTAGCTCCACTTGGTCCACTGGCCCGCGCGCAGGTAATGCTCGCTCTCCGTCATGCGGCGCGCGGTGGCCATCAGCAGCGCGAAGCCGAAGTCGGCCGTGGTCTCGGTCAGCACGTCGGGCGTGTTGGTGCCTTGCACGCCTGCAGCGGTCATGGCGTCCACATCAAAGTTGTTGTAGCCCACGGCCATGTTGGCAACGATCTTGAGGCGCGGCGCGGCGGCCAACAAGGTGGCGTCGATGCGCTGGCTGCCCGTGGTGAAGGCGCCGTCTTTGTCGGCCAGGCGCGCAGCCAGCTCGGCGGGGCTCCAGATGGTGTCTTCTGCGTTGGCCTCCACCTCGAAATGCTGGCGCAGGCGGTCGACGATGTCAGGGAAGATGGCGCGGGCTACCAGGATGCGGGGTTTGGTCATGGGTGTCGTCTCGTCGGCAAAAGTGGATCGGGTCGGGGTAGCGCCGCAGGGAGCACCGCCCGCGCGGTTTCAAACAGTGCTGGGAATATCAAACACCTGGCGCAGGTAGGCCAGGTACTTCTCGTCGTCGCACATGCCTTTGCCCGGCGTGTCCGACAGCTTGGCCACGGGCTGGTCATTGCAACGCGTCATCTTGATCACCACCTGCAGCGGCTCGTGCGTGGGCGCGCTGCCCAGGTCGTTGGTCAGGTTGGTGCCAATGCCAAAGGCCAGCTGACAGCGCCCACGGAACTGGCCGTACAGCTCGATGATGCGCGGCACCGTGAGGCTGTCGCTGAAGATCAGCGTCTTGGTCAGCGGGTCCACGCGGTTCTTGCGGTAGTGGTCCAACAGGCGCTCGCCCCAGGCAAACGGGTCGCCGCTGTCGTGGCGCGCGCCGTCGAACAGCTTGCAGAAGTACAGATCAAAGTCGCGCAAAAAGGCGCTCATGCCGTACACGTCCGACAGCGCAATGCCCAGGTCGCCGCGGTACTCCTTTGCCCACATTTCAAACCCAAACACCTGGCTGTCGCGCAGGCGCGGGCCCAGTGCCTGGCAGGCCTGCAGGTATTCGTGCGCCATCGTGCCCAACGGTGTGACGCCCAGCTTCATCGCATACAGCACGTTGCTGGTGCCCGCAAACTGGCCGGGGCCGGCGGGCGAGCCGGGGCGGCGGTCGCCGGTGCCTAGGCGCGCCACCAGCACGCGCAGCACCTCTTCGTGCCACGCGCGCGAAAAACGCCTGCGCGTGCCGTAATCGGCGATCTTGAGATCCGACAAACCATCGGCCTGCAACTGGCTGATCTTGGTGTCGAGGCGGCGGCGGCCTTCAGGGAAGTCGGGCACCTTCTGCGTGTTGCGAAAGTACACCTCGTTCACAATGGCCAGTACCGGGATCTCGAACAAGATGGTGTGCAGCCACGGGCCACGGATGCTGATGTCGATCTCGCCGGTGGGCTGCGGGGTGACGGTGATGTACTTTTCGTTGAGCTTGAACAGCCCCAGAAAGTCCACAAAGTCGCTCTTGATGAAGCGCATCGAGCGCAGGTAGGCCAGCTCGGCGTCCTGAAAGTGCAGGCTGCACAGCGAACGGATCTCGTCGCGGATCTCGTTCACAAACGGCGCCAGTTGCACGCCGGGGTTGCGGCACTTGAACTTGTATTCCACCTGCGCCCCCGGAAACTGGTGCAGCACCACCTGCATCATGGTGAACTTGTACAGGTCGGTATCGAGCAGGCTGGTGATGATCATGGACAGGGCGGGCCTCTAAGGGGTGCGGGCCGCAAGCAAGCAACGGGGCCGCAAAGTGTAGGCCATCGAGGGCTTGGGCGCTGGGCAGGGGCGCAGGCGATGCGCCCCTGTCAGCCATGCCGGTCGCCGCAGATTAATTCAAGCCAAAACAGGCTCTAGCGCTTATCCAGCAAGCGCTAGCAGCTATCAAATTGATTAGTTCAGCGGTGCAGCGCCTCAGCCCGCGACCACCAGGGCCTGGAGCACCTTGCGCAGCGCGTCCGGCACCGGAACGGGTCGGCGTGTCTCGCGGTCGACATATACATGGATGAAATGGCCGGCCGCAGCGGTCAGGGGCTCGCCCTGCGCAAACAGCCCCACCTCGTAGCGCACGCTGGAGCCCCCCAGGCGCGCCACGCGAATGCCCGCCTCCACCGTCTGCGGAAACGCCAGCGGCGCGAAGTAGTTGCATTGGGTTTCGATCACCAGGCCGATGGTGCCGCCCGCGTGGATGTCGAGCACACCCTGGTCGATCAGATGCGCGTTGACCGCAGTGTCGAACCAGCTGTAGTACACAACGTTGTTCACGTGACCGTACACATCGTTGTCGGCCCAGCGGGTGGTAATGGGGCGAAACACCGGGTAGGCGCTGCGGGGTTGGGGTGCCGGGCGGACCGCAGCAGCGGTGAGCGTGGTGGCTGATGTAGTGGGGCTGGCGGTCAACGTCATGGCCGCACATTCTGCCAGCGCTGGTGGTAGTGCAGCGCCACCTGCCAGGTCGTGAGTTGGGCCCGAAGCGTGTCCTCCAGGTCGCGCCCGTATCCACCGGCCATGGTGAATGCCAGTGGAATGCGCCGCTGCCACGCCCAGTCGAACACGCGCCGGTCGCGCGCCTCCAGGCCGTCGTGACTGACTGCGAGGCGGCCCAGGCGGTCGCCCTCATGCGGGTCGGCCCCCGCCAGATACAACACGAGGCCCGGCGTGAAGCGCCGGTCCAGCGTATCGATTGCGTGCTCCAGCGCGTTCAGGTACTCATCATCTGCGCAGCCGTCGGGCAGCTCCACGTCGAGGTCGCTGGGCTCCTTGCGAAACGGAAAATTGCGCGCCCCATGCAATGACAAGGTGAACACGCTTTCGTCCGACTGAAAAATGTGCGCCGTGCCATTGCCCTGGTGCACATCAAGATCAATCACCGCCACCTTGAGCGGGTGCTGACGCACGCCCTGCCCGCCCTGCCCTTGCACCCACTCGGCCTGCATCCGCCGCGCGGCCACCGCCACGTCGTTGAACACACAAAAGCCGCTGCCCTTTTCAGCGTACGAATGGTGCGTGCCACCCGCCAAGTTGCCCGCCACGCCCTGCTGCAAGGCAACGCGGCTAGCAGCCACCGTGGCGCCCACCGATCGGCGGGCGCGCTCGGCCATGGCTTCACTCCAGGGGAATCCGATCTCGCGCTGGGCTGCAGGCGGCAGCGTGCCCGTGGCAATGGCATGGATGTAGTCGGGCGTGTGCGCCAGCGCCAGTTCGCTGTCCGACGCGGGTTTTGCGACCTGCAAAGTGACGCCCGGCAGGTGCTGCGCAATCCGGTCGCGCAGCATGCGGTACTTGGCCATGGGAAAGCGGTGGCCCTCGGGAAGGGGCAGAACAAAGTGGTCTGCGTAGTAAGCGTGCATGACACGATTGTGGCAAACCAAGGGGTTCTGGGTGATCGTCCCTAATTTGCTGCAGCGCAACAAAAAGCCCTTGCAATACCGCCCCAAGTCCCTAAAATTCGATTCATGCTGCACTGCAACATGACTGTAGCGAGTCAGGGCCAGCGCAGATGTCTGTAAGCCACCTTGCCCTTTGGGCACCATTTTTAGGAGATACAACATGTCGCTGACCGCAGAACAAATCCTGGCATCCCACAAAGCCAACCTGGAAACCCTGTTTGGCCTGACCACCAAGGCTTTCGAAGGCGTTGAAAAGCTGGTTGAACTGAACGTGACCGCTTCGCGCGCTGCCCTGGCTGAAGCCGCTACCCACTCCCAAGCTGTGCTGGGTGTGAAGGACGCACAAGAACTGCTGGCTCTGCAAGCCGGTCTGTTCCAGCCTCTGGCAGAAAAGACCGCTGCCTACAGCCGTCATCTGTATGACATTTCTTCGGGCACCGCTGCCGAGTTCGGTAAGGCATTTGAAGGCCAGGCAACGGATGCACAAAAGGCATTCACCAACCTGGTGGACAGCGCCGCAAAGAACGCCCCCGCCGGTTCCGAAACCGCTGTGGCCGTTATGAAGAGCGCCGTCTCCGCCGCCAACAACGCTTTTGAATCCGTCCAAAAGGCCGTCAAGCAAGCGTCGGACGTGGCTGAAGCCAACTTCAACGCTGTTGCCAGCACCGCTGCCAACGCAGCCAAGACCGCTACTCCCCGTAAGCGCTAAGCAAAATCCCGCGATCTGGAGTGCACACTCTAGGTTGCATTCAGGGAATACCCTGATAATTCAACCCACGCGCTGAAGACACCGTCTACAGCGCCCCAGTTGTCTCCTTGGATCCTCTCGAAACCCCCGTTTCAAGGATCCTTTTAAAGCCCGGTTTTACGACTGGGCTTTTTTTTGCCTGTCGTTTGCTGGCCCGACTTTGGCCACTGCGCCAGATCAAACCGGCAGCGCAAATCCCGGACTGCCTCGAAGACTTTAACAAGAATAATTCGTGTTTGCTTTATCATCGCCGCAGTTCCAACCCTGAAAGATGCATCCCATGTCGAAGACTGTGAAAGCCTTGCTGAGCGCTTGTGTTCTGGCCGCCACCGCAGGCGCCGTCAATGCCCAGGACCAAGTGGTCAACCTCTATTCGGCCCGTCACTACTCCACGGACGAAGCGCTCTACTCGGGCTTCACCAAGGCCACCGGTATCAAGATCAATCGCGTGGACGCAGACGACGCTGGCATCCTGGCTCGACTGAAGGCAGAAGGCTCCGCGTCTCCCGCGGACGTGATCCTGCTGGTGGACGCGGCCCGCTTGCACAAGGGCGAAGTCGATGGCCTGTTCCAGCCTATCCAGTCGAAGGTGCTGAACGACGCGATTCCCGCCAACCTGCGCAGCACGCCCACCGCTGACGGCAGCGTCGCTTGGTTTGGCCTGTCGACCCGTGCCCGTGTGATCGTCTACAACAAGGTCAAGATCCAAAAGTCGGACGTGGCCACCTATGAGTCGCTGGGTGATCCCAAGAACAAGGGCAAGTTGTGCATCCGCTCGGGCTCGCACCCGTACAACCTGAGCCTCTTCGGCGCAGTGACAGAACATGTGGGCGAGCAAAAGGCGGAAGCCTGGCTCAAAGGCATGGTGGCCAACCTGGCGCGTCCACCCAAAGGCGGCGACACCGACCAGATCAAGGCCGTGGCCGCAGGTGAATGCGACATCGCCGTTACCAACAGCTACTACCTGGCGCGTTTGATGCGCTCTACCAAGCCCGAAGACGTGGCCGTGGTGAACAAGGTGGGCGTTGTGTTCCCGAACCAGGAATCCTGGGGAACACACCTGAACATTGCCGGCGGCGCTGTGGCCAAGCATGCCAAGAACCCTGCCAATGCCGTCAAGTTTCTGGAATACCTCGCCAGTCCCGAAGCACAGAGCTACTTTGCCAACGGCAACAACGAATGGCCAGCAGCCAAGGGCGTGACCCTGGACAACCCCGCCCTGAAGGCCATGACAGGCGGCCAGCCCTTCAAGAGCGAGACCATCCCGATCAGCGCGGTTGGCGCCAACACCACCAAGGTGCAGCAAATGCTAGACCGGGTCGGCTTCCAATAAGCAACCTGCTCTGTGCACCCGCTACAGCCCGGCTTCGTCCGGGCTTTTTTGCGCCTTCAACGTCCGAAGGAGATACGCCATAATTGACGTTTACGTTAACGTCACTTACTGGAGACAGACCATGGAGATCAAGGGCAAGGTATTTATCGTGACTGGCGGTGCGTCGGGCTTGGGCGAGGGCACTGCGCGCATGCTGGCGGCACACGGCGGCAAGGTCGTGATCGCCGACATGCAAGCCGAAAAAGGCGAAGCTGTGGCCAAGGAAATCGGTGGCGCCTTTGTGAAGTGTGATGTGAGCAACGAGGCCGATGGCCAGGCCGTAGTGGCCAAGGCCGTGTCGATGGGCAAGTTGATGGGCCTGGTGAACTGCGCTGGCATCGCACCAGCTGAAAAAACCGTTGGCAAAAATGGTGCGCATGCTTTGGCTGTTTTCAGCAAGACGGTCACCGTCAACCTGATTGGCAGCTTCAACATGATCCGCCTGGCCGCCGAAGCCATGAGCAAGAACGAACCCGAAACCACGGGCGAGCGCGGTGCGTTGATCTCCACCGCCAGCGTGGCGGCCTATGACGGCCAGATCGGCCAGGCCGCCTACGCCGCATCCAAGGGCGGCGTGGTCGGCATGACCCTGCCCATCGCCCGTGACCTGGCACGCAACGGCATCCGCAACATGACCATTGCCCCCGGCATCTTCGGCACACCGATGCTGTTTGGCATGCCCCAGGAAGTACAAGACGCTCTGGCCGCTGGAGTGCCCTTCCCCAGCCGCCTGGGCACGCCCCAGGACTACGCCAAGCTGGTTCTGCACATTTTTGAAAACGACATGCTCAATGGCGAGGTGATCCGCCTCGATGGCGCCATCCGCCTGGCCCCACGCTGAGAAATAGCTACTGAATTTATAGCTGCTAGTGCTTTATCCACAAGCGCTAGCAGCTCTTTTTATGCCTATTTTTCTAGTCGCTTCCGAGCGGGAGCACTGAAAATCCAAAGGGGCATAAAAAAAAACCGCTGCAGCCTTGCGACTGCAGCGGTTGATGACTGGCGGAGTGGACGGGACTCGAACCCGCGACCCCCGGCGTGACAGGCCGGTATTCTAACCAACTGAACTACCACTCCTGGCAGGCAGCTTTTGCTTGCATCTCTCAACACAAGCCAAGCGCTACAACTTGGCGACCCCACGGGGATTCGAACCCCGGTACTCACCGTGAAAGGGTGATGTCCTAGGCCTCTAGACGATGGGGTCAAAACCTTGGAACTAACCGAAAACAAATTTTGGTGGAGGTAAACGGGATCGAACCGATGACCTCTTGCATGCCATGCAAGCGCTCTCCCAGCTGAGCTATACCCCCAAACCTCTTTGGCTAACACCAAAGAAAAACCCTTGCATATCAAAGACCTGCAAGGGTTTTTGACTGGCGGAGTGGACGGGACTCGAACCCGCGACCCCCGGCGTGACAGGCCGGTATTCTAACCAACTGAACTACCACTCCTGGCAGGCAGCTTTTGCTTGCATCTCTCAACACAAGCCAA
>NZ_JBKBXG010000059.1:32678-33334 GCF_046314175.1 Acidovorax sp.
GCGCTACAACTTGGCGACCCCACGGGGATTCGAACCCCGGTACTCACCGTGAAAGGGTGATGTCCTAGGCCTCTAGACGATGGGGTCAAAACCTTGGAACTAACCGTTAACAAACTTTGGTGGAGGTAAACGGGATCGAACCGATGACCTCTTGCATGCCATGCAAGCGCTCTCCCAGCTGAGCTATACCCCCAAAATTTCTCTGGCTTACACCAAAGAAAAACCCTTGCATATCAAAGACCTGCAAGGGTTTTGACTGGCGGAGTGGACGGGACTCGAACCCGCGACCCCCGGCGTGACAGGCCGGTATTCTAACCAACTGAACTACCACTCCTGGCAGGCAGCTTTTGCTTGCATCTTTTCAACACAAGCCAAGCGCTACAACTTGGCGACCCTACGGGGATTCGAACCCCGGTACTCACCGTGAAAGGGTGATGTCCTAGGCCTCTAGACGATAGGGTCAAAACCTTGGAACTAACCGTTAACAAACTTTGGTGGAGGTAAACGGGATCGAACCGATGACCTCTTGCATGCCATGCAAGCGCTCTCCCAGCTGAGCTATACCCCCACTTAATGACTCGAAACACACCGTGTTTGTTGTCATCATCTGAGCCTTGAATTATAGACAGATTTTTAGCGGTTTCGCAAACGCGCTA
>NZ_JBKBXG010000060.1:0-33007 GCF_046314175.1 Acidovorax sp.
CACAGGCGCGCAGTGAGTTCTGCGGCGCACCCCGCAACCGCCCCGACGCAGGTTGCCCCTTCGCAACGCGAAGGGGTCGCAGACTGGGGGGCGCCCTTTCTTTGGTGACTTTCTTTCGGCGACGCGAAAGAAAGTTACTCGCATGCCGGGCGACTCCCGGCCTCCGCCCTCAACACAAGCATGCTTCTCAAACCAGCACGCCCCGGCTTCGACAACCTCAGCCCGAACGGCTGGGATGGCGCCCCGCTTCCGCAAGCTCGGCCCGAACGGATAAACAAGCAAACAGGCGCAGCGAACATCCTGATCAGCCGCCCTCACCCCAACCGCAAAACAAATCCAGTATCCTCACGCCCCTCGACAGACCCCCGAGGCCCAGAACGTTTTCTTCCATGGCACCAGCCGCGACACCTGCGCCGCTGTCCTGCCGCACGCCAGCCCGACGCCCACCAGCGCCCTGCCTGCCCGCTGCCAGAAAACCCACACAATCCACCCCTTGGGCAGCTCCTGCTCGCGAAGGGTTTTAGCTCCATGCCGCATACGCATAAACGTGCATGCCAGCCACCCACGCCATCGGGTACCCTTGTTTTTGCATTCCGCCGACGACCTCCAGGATTTCCGTATGACCCAGACCCTTTCCGCCTCCGAACAGGCCCTGCGCGAAGCTGCGCGCGAGTACCACCGCAACCCCAGCCGGGGCAAGATTTCGGTGACGCCCACCAAACCGCTGTCCAACCAGCGCGACCTGTCGCTGGCGTATTCGCCCGGCGTGGCGTACCCGTGCCTGGACATCGAGGCCGACCCGTCCAAAGCGTTTGACTACACCTCGCGCGGTAACCTCGTCGGCGTCATCACCAACGGCACTGCGGTACTGGGCCTGGGCGACATCGGCCCGCTGGCCGCCAAGCCGGTGATGGAAGGCAAGGGCTGCCTGTTCAAGAAGTTTGCAGGCGTCGATGTGTTCGACATCGAACTGGCCGAGCGCGACCCTGACAAGCTCATCGAAATCATTGCGGCGATGGAGCCCACACTGGGCGGCATCAACCTCGAAGACATCAAGGCGCCCGAGTGCTTCTACATCGAGCAGCAACTGAGCGCACGCATGAACATTCCGGTGTTCCATGACGACCAGCACGGCACGGCCATCATCTCCAGCGCGGCGCTGCTCAACGGCCTGGAGCTGGTGGGCAAGGACATTGGCGCGGTCAAGCTGGCGGTGTCGGGTGCGGGGGCTGCAGCCATCGCCTGCCTGGACGTGATGGTGGGCCTGGGCGTGAAGCGCGAGAACATCTTTGTGGTGGACTCCAAGGGAGTCATCTACGAAGGCCGTGCAGGCACGCTGGATGTGTCCAAACAACGCTACGTGCAAAAGACCGACGCGCGCACGCTGGCCGATGTGGTCAATGGCGCGGACGTGTTCCTGGGCTGCTCGGCGCCCGGCGTGCTGACGGCCGAGATGGTCAAGACCATGGGGCCCAAGCCCATCATCCTCGCGCTGGCCAACCCCGAGCCTGAAATCCGGCCTGAGCTGGCCAAGGCCATCCGGCCCGATTGCATCATTGCCACCGGTCGTTCGGACTACCCCAACCAGGTCAACAACGTCCTGTGTTTCCCGTACATCTTCCGAGGCGCGCTGGACTGCGGCGCCACCAAGATCACCGAGGCCATGAAGCTGGCCTGCGTGCGCCAGATTGCTGATCTGGCCAAAGCCGACATCAGCGAAGAAGTGGCCAGCGCCTATGCGGGCAAAGAGCTGACCTTTGGCCCCGACTACCTGATCCCCACGCCGTTTGACTCGCGCCTGATCCTCAAGATTGCGCCCGCTGTGGCCAAGGCCGCGGCCGAGTCGGGTGTGGCCACACGCCCCATCGAAGACATGGAGGCGTACAAAGAGACGCTGTCGCGCTTTGTCTACCAGACCGGCATGCTGATGCGCCCTGTGATCATGGCGGCCAAGGCGCTGCCAGAGTCGCAAAAGCGCGTGGCCTATGCCGACGGCGAAGATGAGCGTGCCCTGCGTGCCGCACAGATGGCCATCGACGACAAGATCGCCGTGCCCATCCTCATCGGCCGCCCCGCCGTGATTGCCGCCCGCATCGAAAAGGCGGGCCTGCGCATGCAGCTGGGCAGGGACGTGGAGGTGTGCAACCCCGAGGACGACCCACGTTTTCGCCAGTATTGGGAGCACTACCACCAGCTGATGAAGCGCAATGGCGCGTCCATCGAAGTGGCTAAGGCCGCCGTGCGCCGGTCCAACACCATCATTGCCTCGCTGATGGTGACGCTGGGCGACGCCGACGCCATGATCTGCGGCCTGGTGGGCACGTATGAAACCCACCTGGAACGCATCCACAGCATTCTGGGCCGCCAGGCGGGCGTGAACGACTACGCTGCGCTGAACGCGCTGATGACCAGCCGCGGCACGCTGTTCATCGCCGACACCTATGTGAACGAAGACCCCACCGCGCAGCAACTGGCGGACATTGCCTGGATGTCGGTGCAAGAGGTGCAGCGCTTTGGCATTCCACCCAAGGTGGCGTTCCTGTCGCACTCCAGCTACGGCTCGTCCAAGCGCGCATCGGCCAAAAAGATGCGCCTGGCGCGCGACCTGTTTGTGGCCGCCCACCCCGACATCGAGTGCGACGGCGAACTGCACGGCGACGCGGCGCTGGAGCCCAACATCCGCAATGCCTACATGGCAGATTCCACGCTGACCGATTCGGCCAACCTGCTGATCTGCCCGAACCTGGATGCCGCCAATATCCTCTACAACGTGCTCAAGACCACCACCAGCGGCGGCGTTACGGTGGGCCCCATCCTGATGGGTGTGGCGGCCACGGCGTACATCCTGACGCCCGCTGCCACCGTGCGCCGCGTGCTGAACATGACGGCGCTGGCCGTGGCCAGCGCCGCTGCACGAACGTAGACCACCCCCTGAGGCGCTTCGCGCCTTCCCCCTCTCTCGCAGCGCTGCGCACTGCGGGAGGGGGACGCCGCCAGCGCACGGAGCGGAAGCGACATTGCCTTGTCGCGGCGGCCCTTGCGCGGCGGCCCTGGCTTGGCGTGCGCCAGTGTTCGCGGCCGGCTCCCTTGCGTTGCATCAGATAAATCTAGCGGACCGAGACATCCACAAACCCCTCTACCGGGGGCAGATGCTCGGCCAGCCATTCGGAGTCCAGCTGCAGCGCCTGCTTGATCTCTGCCGGCAGGGCGGCAATGGTGTCGGCGGGCGACTTGGGTTCTTCCAGCCCGATCTCGGCCAGCAGCATGGCCACGTGCAGGATGCCGCCCAGGCGGCAAAACGGGGTATGCGCCAGCGGGTCGTCGGCGGTTTCCAGCGCCAGCACCAGGGTGTCTGGAAACTTCCACCGGCGGGCCAGTTCGGCGGTCACCTGGGCTTCAGAAAAACCGAGCAGAGCCCGCTCGCGCTCCCAGCGCCCTCCCGCGTGGTGCGGTAGGTGCTCGATGGCAGGGATCTGTTCGGGCGCCTTCTGGGCAATGATCAGCTCGCCCAGCCGCACTAAAAATCCGGCCAGCCACGACTGCTGTACGTCCGACCCCAGCGTGCGCGCTAGCCATTGCGCATACCCGGCAATGGCCATGCTTTCCTTCCAGAAAGCGTTGGCGTCCACGCCCTCCGCGTCCTTGAACACGCCTGACATACACGCCGCCAGAGCCAGCGTGCGCACCTGGTTGAGCCCCACCATGGTGATGGCATCATCCAGCGATGCCACCTGCCGCGGCAACCCAAAGCGCGCACTGTTGGCCAGGCGAATGAGCTTGGCGGTCAGCGCCGGGTCGCGCGAGATGGCGTTGCGCACCTTCTCAAACGGGATATCGTCATCGCGCATCGTGGCGATCAGGTCCCGCGCCACGTCGGGCATGGTGGGCAGTTGAACGTTTTCAAAGAACTCTGAAATCTTGGGCATGTCGCGGTCCCCCCGGGTGGTGTGTAGATAGGTCAGTAGCCACTTGGTTGTATCACTGGCCCGGGCCACAGCCCTGCACGTTTGCCCCAATGCACAGGTGCCACAGATTCCATTTGCACCATTTCGGGAAACCCTGCATGCCACCATGCACCACTTCGGTGAACAATCGAACCCTGCAGCACACCCGCGTCCAGAAACCGGGCATCGTTTTTGCTGACCCAAGGTGTGGCCTATGTGGCCAGTACATTCCCTACCCGGATTTTTCTTTGCCTGACAGGAGCCCCTATGAAAAAAAGATTGTTCATGCAAACCGCCGTCGCACTGGCCCTCGTCAGCGGCGCTTCGCTGGCCCAGGCTCAGGCCACGACGCCTATCAAGTTCCAGCTGGACTGGCGTTTTGAAGGGCCTTCCGCGCTATTCCTGCAGCCGGTGGCCAAGGGCTACTTCAAGGCCGCTGGCCTGGATGTGACGGTAGATGCCGGCAACGGCTCTGGCGGTGCCGTGCAACGCGTGGCATCGGGCACCTATGACATGGGCTTTGCCGACCTGGCCGCGGTCATGGAATTCCACGCCAACAACCCCGACGCGCAGAACAAGCCCGTGGCGGTGATGATGGTCTACAACAACACGCCCGCCTCGGTCATGGCGCTCAAGAAGAGCGGCATCACCAAGCCTGCCGACCTGGCTGGCAAAAAACTGGGTGCCCCGGTGTTTGATGCAGGCCGCCGCGCGTTCCCGATCTTTCAGAAGGCCAACGGCGTCGGCGCTGTGACCTGGACCGCCATGGACCCACCGCTGCGCGAAACCATGCTGGTGCGCGGGGACGTGGACGCCATTACCGGCTTCACCTTTACGTCGCTGCTCAATCTGGAAGCCCGAGGCGCCAAGGCCGCTGACGTGGTGGTGCTGCCCTACGCCGACTTTGGCGTGAAGCTGTACGGCAATGTGATCATCGCCAGCCCGAAGCTGATCAAGGAGAACCCGGCCGCCATCAAGGCGTTCCTGCAGGCGTTCGCCAAGGGTGCCAAGGAAGTGATCGCTAACCCCAGCGCGTCGATCGAACACGTGAAGGCACGCGACGGCATCGTGAACGTGCCGCTGGAAACCCGCCGCCTGCAATTGGCCATCGACACCGTCATCAACAGCCCCGACGCGCGCGCCGAAGGTTTCGGCAAGGCCGTGCCCGGTCGCCTGTCGCTGATGGCCTCGCAGGTGTCCGATGCGTTCAACACCAAGACGCGCGTGAACCCCGACGATGTGTGGAACGGCAGCTTTCTGCCCAGCGCGGCCGATCTGAACGTTCTTCCCAAGAAGTAAGCAAGCGCTGCCAGACCACTATAAATTTAATAGCTGCTAGCGCTTATTCAACAGGCGCTAGCGGCCATTTTTATTCAAAATTTCTCCATGCAGGCTGCTGATTCCTATTTTGTGGACTTCCGCGATGTCTGGCTCGCCTACAACGACGAGCTGCGCGCGCAGAACCACTTTGCCGTCGAGGCCATCGACCTGCAAATCCGCCAGGGTGAATTCATTGCCATCGTCGGCCCCTCGGGCTGCGGCAAGTCCACCTTCATGAAGCTGGCCACCGGCCTGAAGATGCCGTCGATGGGCAAGATATTGATCGACGGCCAGCCGGTGACCGGCCCGCTCAAGATCTCGGGCATGGCGTTTCAGGCGCCGTCGCTGCTGCCATGGCGCACCACCGTAGACAACGTGCTGCTGCCGCTGGAGATCGTCGAGCCCTACCGCAGCAACTTCAAGCAAAAGCGCAAAGAGTACGAAGAGCGCGCCCGCAAGCTGCTGCAAAAGGTGGGCTTGGGCGGCTACGAAGACAAGTTTCCCTGGCAGCTGTCGGGCGGCATGCAGCAACGCGCCAGCATCTGCCGCGCGCTGATCCACGAGCCCAAGATGCTGCTGCTCGACGAGCCCTTTGGCGCACTCGACGCCTTCACCCGCGAAGAGCTGTGGTGCATCCTGCGCGACCTGTGGACCGAGCAAAAATTCAATGTGATCCTGGTCACGCACGACCTGCGCGAGTCGGTCTTTCTGGCCGACACCGTGTATGTGATGAGCAAGAGCCCCGGCCGGTTTGTGGTCAAGCGCGAGATTGAGCTGCCCCGCCCGCGCGAGCTGGAGGTCACCTACACCAAGGAATTCTCGGACGTCGTGCACGAGCTGCGTGGCCACATCGGCGCCCTGCGACAAAGTGCAGGCGCGGTCGTCGCGCCCCTTCCGCAATAAACAAGTCGACCTTCATCCATGCACAAGAAAACCGTAGAACGCTGGTCGCCGTGGCTGCTGCTGGTGGCGATCATCCTGCTGTGGCAGATCATCTGCTCGGCCTTCAGCGTCCCTGAATTCCTGTTCCCCAGCCCCTGGGTCATCGCCACACAGCTGGTCGAATTTGCGGGTGTTATTTCTGCGCACGCCTGGCGCACCTACTGGGTCACCATGGCGGGCTTTGGCATTGCCATCGTCGTCGGTGTGCTGCTGGGTTTTGTCATCGGCAGCTCGCGCCTGGCCTACGCCGCCGTGTACCCGCTGATGACCGCCTTCAACGCGCTGCCCAAGGCGGCTTTCGTTCCCATCCTGGTGGTGTGGTTCGGCATTGGCGTGGGCCCGGCCATCCTGACCGCGTTTCTCATCAGCTTCTTCCCCATCATGGTGAACATTGCCACGGGCCTGGCCACGCTGGAGCCCGAGCTGGAGGATGTTTTGCGCGTGCTGGGCGCCAAGCGCTGGGACGTGCTGACCAAGGTGGGCCTGCCGCGCTCCATGCCGTATTTCTTTGGCTCGCTCAAGGTCGCCATCACGCTGGCGTTTGTGGGCACCACGGTCAGCGAGATGACCGCCGCCAACGAGGGCATTGGCTACCTGCTCATCAGTGCGGGTTCTTCCATGCAGATGGGTCTGGCATTTGCGGGCCTGATGGTGGTGGGCGCCATGGCCATGGTGATGTATGAACTGTTCAGCTGGATTGAAAAGCGCACGACCGGCTGGGCGCACCGGGGGTCGCAGGGGGAGTAACTATTTGGCCTCAACCGCAGTGGTCCGCCGGGTCGGGACGGGCTGGGTCAGCGACTCATTTCTGCACGTAGGACGGGCCAAGCGCAACAACAGCTCTTTGAATTTCCAAGCGGACGGCGGGCCTGTCGATCACTTCGCCACAGTGCAATAACGGCAACGCTTTGGCATTCTGGGGCTGTGATTCGTCTCGAATGACAGCCATGTCGCCAACGGCATGTGCCCGCTCGACCTGCTCTGCAACCGCTGCCAAGGCATAGACATCACCTTTCATGCGCTGCACGATCACCGCGCCCCAAGCATCACCCTGATCCTTGAGAAAAGGGTCCACCTGGAGAGTCAGGCACTTCGCTATCGCATAGCCCTCTACGTCACGTTGAACCGCCGAACGCGGTGCTCCGCGCACATCCACTGCGGGGTCACAACCCATGAGCATCGCGCCCGCCACAGCGCCAACTACACGCAACCATCGGTCTCCCAGCACTAAGCAACCTACTTGTTGTTTGGCACTGATGGAAAAAGCCGACGCAAGGGGAACTCCCCATCCGACTCCCACAGGCCCGGCTGCGACCGCTCCCGCATGCTCCAGCCCTGCGGTCCAGGCACGTAGCGGCGAAAACTGGTCGTAAACTGCCCGTCCTCAAACTGGCTGCGCACAAAAATCAAGTGGTCCTTCTTGCCCACCCGCACCTTTTTCCACGCCGCTTTGCCCGTCAGGGCCAGCACCAAGGGCTCTTGGCTGCCATTCACCGTGCGTGCCTGCACGTGTTGCAGCCGGGTCCCATGCACGGCAAAAGGTCGGGTCAGCGGGCCGCTGTAGGTGCCCGCAGCCGTAGTCAAATCCACCGTCACAAGAACGGTGAAGGCCGGAGCGCCACGCAGCGCTGTCGGATCCAGCCTGGCCAGCGGAGCTTCCAGCGTGACGGTGTCCAGCACCTCGCCGCTGCAGCCACGCAGTTGCAGAACTGCGGGCGATGCTTCCACCGACTCGCCACTGGCCCACAAGCGGTCCAGCACTCCGGGCGTCACCCGGTCATCCAGCACGAGCTGGACGCTTTCGCAACCCACCGCCACTGCGTTGTGTGCGTGCACCAGGGGCGGGACCACTGCCAAACAGGCCACCAACAACCAGCGCTTCATGACCGAGGCACCTCGACGCCCGCGATGACGCCTTCGCTCAACGCCACGGCGGGCATCAGCACATTGATCTGCGAGTTCACATCCTTGTCTAGGTCCACACCCGCCCGCTCCAGCTCGCGCAGATAGCGTTCGGTGTCGTTTTCGTTGGGCGGTGTGAGCTTGGCGATGGCGTCGCGAACCTTCATGGCTCCGTACCTGTTGATGTATAGCGCCCTCTGGGCGGCATGGCCATCTTCCATGGTCGCGAACACAGCAAACACGCCCACGGCCCCGGTGACATTGCCAATCTTGAGCGCAGAGTCGCGCAGATTGCCAGGATTGTTGGCGCGCCAGGCGAGCGAGCCGCCCACCTTCACCAAAGTGGCATAAGCAATGAATCTGCGCCATTGCGCCGGGGTTTTGGCCGCTGCCTGATTGACGGAATGGATAGTGGACTGGCTCAGCTCGCCGCCAGCGACGACGGTGCCAGGGATGACAGGTTTGACCATATTGGGAAGGGCGCGACGGTGTCCGAAAGCGGAGGTGGCAGTGTAGGTAGCGGAGCAGCGCTACTTTTGACACTTTGTGCAACAGTCGCGACAGCCGGTTGCAAAGGCGCTTGCCAAAGCTGTGTCGTTGAGCTTCAGTCCCGCAAGGGACCGCCAGTTTGCAACGCCGGGCGCCAAGGCTTGGGGTAAAGTCAGCCGCGCTGAGGATCCCGTTGCCCCGACGAAAAAAATCCCGCTGCTGCTATCCCCCCACTTTCATGTCTTCGCCCTTCTCCGCCCTCAAACCCAGCGCCCGGCTCTCCGACCAGGTGGCCAGCGCGCTGGAGGCGGAGATCCGCGCGGGGCGGATCCAGGCAGCCGAAAAGCTACCCACCGAGGCGGTGCTGGCCCAGCAGTTCCAGGTCAGCCGCACGGTGGTGCGGGAGGCCATTTCGCGCCTTAAATCGCTGGAGCTGGTGGATTCGCGCCAGGGCAGCGGGGTGTACGTGCTGGCGCCTGGCATCGAGCCGCTGCAGTTTGATTTGCCCCACACCGCATCGCGCGAGGCCGTGATGCAGATCGTGGAGGTGCGCCGCGCGCTGGAATCCGAGGTGGCCGAACTCGCGGCCCTGCGGCGCACCGACGACGACATTGCGTCCATCCGCCAGGCGGTGCAGCGCATCGCCGAGGCCGTGCGCGCGGGCCGGGACGGCGTGGAAGAAGACGTGTTGTTTCACCGTGCCATTGCGCAGGCAGCAGGCAACCCTTTCATGATCAGCACGCTGGACTACCTAGCCCAGTTCCTCAAAGGCGCCACCCGCGTGACCCGCGCCAACGAGGCACGGCGCGCGGATTTTGCCGACGCCGTGAACCACGAGCACACACAGATCGTGTTGGCCATCGAGGCGGGCGACGCAGCGGCTGCGCGCGCTGCAGCGGCGCAGCATATGAAGAATGCACTGGCCCGCATAGAACAGGCCGACATCGCGTTCTGGGCCCAAGATGGCGCGCGACTGGCGCAGCCGCTGGTGGCCGCATCCGCACCACTGGTGTTCTGACCCGGGTGGCCCAACCGGTGGCGGCAGCGCGCAGGCTGCGTAGCACTCCACCGGTTTACTATCAAATTTATAGCTGCTAGCGCTTGATGGATGAGCGCTAGAGGCCAAAAAGACTAAAAACCGTGGCCCAACACCCGCGTCCGCAATCGCGCGATACGGGTTAACCCGCAGCAGGCCAGCGCGTGATAATTTGTATGATAA
Source organism: Acidovorax sp. (assembly GCF_046314175.1). Taxonomy (GTDB): domain Bacteria; phylum Pseudomonadota; class Gammaproteobacteria; order Burkholderiales; family Burkholderiaceae_C; genus Acidovorax. The sequence continues at coordinate 9,817 of NZ_JBKBXG010000060.1, forward strand.
CCATATAAACATATCAACCACGGGCCACCAAAGACTATCGCACGGCCCGTTTGCAGTGCCCGGTCCTCGGTCTGCCCCCCTTCCATCCCGGAGATATCCCGCACATGTCCACCCTCGCACTTCTTGGCATCGGCGCCGGCAGCATTGCCCTGCTCCTGTTGCTCATCATTCGCTGGCAGGTCCACGCTTTCGTAGCAATGATGCTGGTGAGCTTTCTGGTGGCGTTTGCCACCGGCATGCCCATTGGCGACATCATCAGTACGATGATTGCGGGCATGGGCGGCACACTGGGTTCGGTGGCCATCCTGGTGGCGCTGGGGTCCATGTTGGGGCGGATGATCGAGGTCTCGGGCGGCGCGGCCAGTCTGGCCAACCGGTTCACGCAGCTGTTGGGTCCCACGCGGGTGCCCATGGCGCTCACGGCGGCGGCGCTGGTGCTGGCAATCCCTGTGTTTTTTGACGTGGGCTTCATCATCCTGGTGCCCATCGTCTATGGCTTTTGCAAGGCGGCGGGCGTCAACCCCATCAAGTTTGGTCTGCCCGTGGCGGGCATCATGCTGGCTGCGCACGTGGTGGTGCCACCGCACCCCGGCATCGTGGGCGGCGCAGCCATCGTCAAGGGCGACATTGGCTGGATCACCATCATCGGCCTGGGCATCTGCATACCGCTGGCGGCGCTGGCGCAGGTCGTGTCGGGCTGGCTCAACCGCAAGGGCTACCCCATGCTGCCCGCCACTGCCGAGCAGTTTGCAGCCTTTGGCAACACCGAAGAAAGCAAGGCATCCAAAGCCCGCAGCGCCCCGGGTGTGGGCACCATCATGGCGCTCATCCTTATCCCGCTGGGACTCATCATGGCGGGCACCACCGGTGCTACGCTGCTCCCCAAGGGCGACAGCTTGCGCAACGTGCTGGGCTTCATCGGCTCGCCCATCTTTGCGCTGATGGTGGCCGTGGGCCTGGCGATGTTTTTGCTGGGCCGCAGCCAGGGCTGGAACCGCGAGCGCACCAACGCCATCATGGAATCTGCCCTGCCCCCTGCCGCCACTGTGATCCTGGTGACGGGCGCGGGCGGCGTGTTTGCCAAGGTGCTCACGGCCAGCGGTATTGGCGCTGCGCTGTCGCAAAGCCTTACGGCCACGCACCTGCCGCTGATTTTGCTGGCCTTCATCATTGCGCTGGCTCTGCGCGCTGCACAGGGCTCGGCCACCGTGGCCATCATCACCACCTGCGGCCTGCTGGCCGATGCCATCGCGGGTGGCGGGTATTCCCCCTTGCAAGTGGCGCTGCTCACGGTTGCCATTGGCTTTGGCGCGCTGGGCCTGTCGCACGTCAACGATTCGGGGTTCTGGATCGTGACCCGCTACCTGGGCCTGAGCGTGGGCGATGGCCTGCGCACCTGGACCGTGCTGACCACCGTGCTGGGCGTGGCGGGCTTTGCCCTGACCGCCCTGCTGTGGGTGGCCGTTGCCTGATTTTTTCTCTTTGCTCTAGAAAGACACCACTATGACCCAACCCACCGTAGGCATCATCGGCCTGGGCGCCATGGGCGCTGGCATTGCCAAGACCCTGCGCAACAACGGCTTCACCATCCACGTGTGCGACGTGCGCCCCGGCGTGGCCGATGCCTTTGTGGCAGAAGGCGGCACAGCCCACGCCACCACCGCTGCGCTGGCGGCGGTGAGTGATGTGGTGGTGTCGGTGGTGGTCAACGCCGCACAGACTGAAAGTGTGCTATTCGGTGACGATGGCAAGAGCGGTGCCGCCACCACCATGCGCCCCGGCAGCACCTTTGTGATGTGCTCCACCGTAGACCCCAACTGGTCCGTGGCGCTGGAAGCCCGCCTGAACGCACTGGGCCTGCACTACATAGACGCGCCCATCTCCGGCGGTGCAGCAAAGGCCGCATCGGGCCAGATGACCATGATGACCTCGGCCAAGCCCGAGGCCTATGCTGCAGCGGGCGCCGTGCTCGACGGCATGGCCGGCAAGGTGTACCGCCTGGGTGACAAGGCGGGCGCGGGCAGCAAGGTCAAGATCATCAACCAGCTGCTGGCCGGGGTGCACATCGCCGTGGCCGCCGAAGCCATGGCCCTGGGCCTGCGCGAAGGCGTGGAAGCAAGCGCCTTGTATGAAGTGATCACGAACAGCGCGGGCAACAGCTGGATGTTTGAGAACCGCATGGCCCATGTGCTGGCGGGCGACTACACGCCACTGTCGGCTGTAGACATCTTCGTGAAGGACCTGGGCTTGGTGCTGGACACCGCCCGCTCCAGCAAATTCCCGCTGCCACTGGCCGCCACTGCGCACCAGATGTTCATGCAGGCATCGACCGCTGGCTTTGCCAAGGAAGACGATAGCGCCGTGATCAAAATCTTCCCTGGCATCACGCTGCCTGAGGGCAAAGGCAAGGAGCAGGCATGACGCGCGCGCTGCTGGGCTGCATTGCCGACGACTTTACCGGCGCCACCGACCTGGCCAACAACCTGGTGCGCGCAGGCATGCGCGTGGTGCAGGCGATGGGCGTGCCCACGGCACCTTTAGATGCGGAGGCCGATGCCATCGTGGTGGCACTGAAGTCGCGCACCATTCCGAAGGACGAAGCCATCGCCCAGTCGCTGGCTGCCCTGCAGTGGCTGCAAGCCCAGGGCGCCGAGCAGATCTACTTCAAGTACTGCTCCACCTTTGACAGCACGGCCGAAGGCAACATCGGCCCCGTGACCGACGCGCTGATGCAAGCCCTGGGCACCGACTTCACCATCGCAACGCCCGCCTTCCCCGACAACAAGCGCACCGTGTTCAAGGGCTACCTGTTTGTGGGCGACGTGTTGCTGAACGAGAGCGGCATGCAGAACCACCCGCTCACGCCCATGACCGACCCCAACCTGGTGCGCGTGTTGCAGGCGCAAACACCCAGCCGCGTGGGCTTGATTGACCACAGCGTGGTCGCACAGGGCGAGGCCGCCATCCGCGCACGCATCGACCAACTCAAGGCCGAGGGCGTGCGTATGGCCGTGGTAGATGCGGTGTCGAACGCCGACCTGCTGCGCCTGGGGCCCGCGCTCAAGGGCATGCCTTTGGTCACAGCAGGCTCTGGCGTGGCGATTGGCCTGCCGGGCAACTTTGGCGTGGCCCCCAGCAACGAGGCCGCCCGCCTGCCCGCCGCGCAAGGGCTGCAGGCCATCGTGTCGGGCAGTTGTTCGGTGGCCACCAACCAGCAGGTCATGGATTTCATCAAAGCCGGCAAACCCGCGCTGGCCATCGACCCGCTGCGCATCGCCGCAGGCGTGGACGTGGCCGCCGAAGCACTGGCCTGGGCTGAAGGCCACATCGGCCAGGGCCCGGTGCTGGTGTATTCCACCGCCGAGCCATCGGCCGTGCGCGCCATCCAGGGCAAGCTGGGTTCCGACAAAGCCGGTGCGATGGTGGAAGAAACCATCGCCGCCATTGCCCGCGGCCTGGTGCAGCGTGGTGTGCGCCAGCTCATCGTGGCGGGCGGCGAAACCTCGGGCGCCTGCGTGCAGGCCCTGGGCATTGCGCAAATGCGCATTGGCGCGCAGATAGACCCCGGCGTGCCGTGGTGCCACGCCGTGGCCCCCGATGCAACAGACGGTCTGCACATCACGCTGAAATCTGGCAATTTCGGCAGCACCGACTTCTTCACCAAGGCTTTTGCACAATTGCAGGCATGACCTCCACCCCAGCCTTCATGGATGAGAACACGGCCCGCAACGAAATCTGCCGCGTGGGCCGCAGCCTGTTTGAGCGGGGCTATGTGCATGCCACCGCTGGCAACATCAGCGTGCGCCTGGCCGATGGCTACCTCATCACCCCCACCGATGCCTGCCTGGGCACACTGAAGCCCGAGCGGCTGGCACGCCTTACCGCCCAAGGCCTGCAGGTGGCGGGCGACCGGGCCAGCAAGACGATTGCGCTGCACCGGCAGATTTACGAAGCCTCGGCATCTACGGCAGCCCCAGCGCGCTGCGTGATCCACACCCACAGCACGCATCTGGTGGCGTGCTCGCTGCAAGCCGACACCGCAGCAGGCGGCCAGCTGGCGGCGGATGCGCAACTGCTGCCACCCATCACGCCCTACTTTGTGATGAAGGTAGGCCGTGTACCGCACATCGCCTACCACCGCCCCGGCGACGCCGCAGCGGCTGCGCTGGTGGCGCAGACCATCACCCGCTATGCCGCACAGGGCAGCCCTGTACGGGCCGTGATGCTGGCGCGCCTGGGGCCCAACGTGTGGCACAGCACGCCCGCTGCCGCCATGGCCGTGCTGGAGGAGCTGGAAGAAACCGCCCGCCTTTGGATGCTGTGCCAGCCCCACCCCACGCCGCTGACCGAGTCCCAGATTGAAGAGCTGCGCCAGACCTTTGGCGCGCAGTGGTAAGGCAAGCCAAGCCACGTCTTCGCCCAAGAAAGAACCCCATGCCCCGTTTTGCCGCCAACCTGTCCATGCTTTACAACGACGTGGACTTTCTCGACCGCTTTGCCGCCGCCGCCCGCGACGGCTTCAAGGCGGTGGAATACCTCTTCCCCTACGCCTACCCTTCACAAGAGTTGGCCGCGCGCTTGCAAGCCCATGGCCTGCAGCAGGTCTTGTTCAACGCCCCGCCTGGCGACTGGGATGCAGGCGAGCGCGGCTTGGCCAGCCTGCCGGGGCGCGAGGCAGAGTTCCGCGACGGCATAGCCAAAGCCATTGAATACGCCCAGGCGCTGCAATGCCCGCGCATCCACGTGATGGCGGGGCTGGTCCCGCAGGGCGCCGACGCAGCCACCGTGCGCGCCTCCTACGTCGCCAACGTGCGCTATGCCGCTGAGCAGGCCGCACCGCACGGCATCCAGATCCTGCTGGAGCCCATCAACGGTCGCGACATGCCCGGCTTCTTTCTGAGCCGCCAGGACCAGGCCCATGCGCTGATTGCAGAGATCGGTGTAGCCAATGTCAAAGTGCAGATGGACCTGTACCACGCCCAAATCGTCGAGGGTGACCTGGCCATGAAGATTCGCCAGTACCTGCCCACCGGCAATGTGGGCCACCTGCAGATCGCGGGTGTCCCCGAGCGGAACGAGCCCGATGTGGGTGAGCTGAACTACACCTACCTGTTCAAGCTGCTCGACAGCCTGGGCTACACCGGCTGGATTGGCTGCGAATACCGCCCGGCGCGCGGGGCTGCGCCCCATGCCACGTCGGACGGTCTGGGCTGGCTCAAGCCCTGGCTCTGAACGCCCGCCTCGCACCAAAGTCGCTTCCGCACGCCTGCCGCTGGTGCAGCGCGCACCAGCGCGCAGCGCACTGCGTCTTGTGCAGCGGCGCTAGCCGTCGGTTGGTATGGCACAGATCCTGCGGTTGGTGGACGACCAAGAGTAGAAGCGTTCAGCGGCCACCGCCCGGAAATTGCTCTTGAAGCACGCAGCAGACAAGCAAGCGCCCCCAGTGGCTCTGCGTCTGCGCGCCTTCAAGAACCAGGCTGCAGCCCTCTCAGGGCCCTTGCTTGCTGTTGCGTGCACCCGTTCGATGTCCGGTGGAGCTTGGGTTCCATGGGCCATCGTGGTTGAACTCATCTCGCCAAGGAGTGCCTCACATGCAACGCCGTTCCCTCATACGCGCCACGGGCGCCGCCGCCCTCTTGTCCGCCACGCCCTTTGTGCGTGCCCAGGGCAGCCTGCAAAAATTCAAGTTCAACCTGGGCTGGAAAATCGAAGCCTCGGGCGCGGGCTTTCTGCTGGCGCACCATCGGGGCTACTACAAAGACGCAGGGCTGGACGTAGCCATCGACACGGGCAATGGCTCGGCGTCGGCCATCAGCCTGGTGGCGGGCAGTGCGTATGACGTGGCGTCGGCCGATCTGTCGACCATGATCGAGTTCAACACGGCCAACCCGCAGGCACGCTTGGCGGCGGTGGCCATTCAGTACGACCTGAACCCCAACTCGGTGATGGTGCGCAAGGACGGCGCGATCAAGAAGCCGTCCGATCTGGCGGGCAAGACCATCCTGGGCCAGCCCTTCAACGCATCGCGCAAGCTGTTCCCCGTGTTTGCCAAGGCACAGGGTTTTGACCCCAGTGGCGTGAAATGGGAGAACGTGGCGCCAGACATTGGCGACACACGTTTTGCCAAAGGCGACTTCGACGCTGCTGCGTATTTCTTCTTCACGGGGCTGCTCAACCTCAAGTCCCGCGGCATGGGGCCCGAGCAGCTCACGGTGTTCCGTTTTTCTGACTTCGGCATGAAGTCGTACGGCAACGGCCTCATTGCCAACCCAAAGAGCATGCAGGACGCGCCCGATGCGATGAAGGCGTTTGTGAATGCCACCACGCGCGGCTGGATCGATGCCATTGCCGACCCCAAGGCGGGTGCCGCCGCCATCAAGGCGCGTGAGCCGCTGGCCAATGAGGCCATCGAGCTGGAGCGCCTGCAGCTCATCGTCGACGGCACCATGAAGACCGACGAGACCCGCGCCAACGGCTGGGGCGCTGCTACGCCCGCCCGCCTGCAAGCCACCATCGACGAAACCGTGGCCGCGTTCGGCCTCAAGTCCAGCCTGGCTGTGGCTGACATCTGGACCGACCGCTTTTTGCCGAACGCCGCCGACCGCAAGCTCAAGGCCTGATGGCCATGGGCATTCCGCTGATCAACCTTGCAGGCGCGCTGCAGGTGGGTGCGCCGCGCTGCGCAGAAGTGGCAGCACAGTTGCGCCAGGCTTGCATGGGGCCCGGGTTCTTATGTGTCACGCAGCATGGCGTGCCGCAGGAACTGATTGCACAGCAGTTTGCGCTGGCGGCGCGGTTCTTTGACCTGCCGTTGGCTCAAAAGCAGGCCATCTCGCTGCACCAGTCGCCATCGATGCGCGGCTACGAAAGCCTGGGCGGCCAGACCCTGGACGCCGCAGCGCGCCCCGACCTCAAAGAGAGCTTTTACTGCGGCCTGGACTACCCTGCAGACCACCCGTATGTGCAGCGCGGCTACCACTCGTACGGCATCAACCAGTGGCCCGCCGAGTTGCCCGACATGGATGCGCAATGCAGGGCCTACATCGCGGCGATGCAAGCCCTGGCACTGCGGCTCATGCAGTTGATGGCGCTGTCGCTGGGCCTGCCAGAAGACTATTTCGACCACACGCACCAGAACCCCATGCTCACGCTGCGGCTGCTGCGCTACCCGCCGCACCCCGAGGGCGCTGACGCATTGACCTTTGGTGCGGGCGAACACACCGATTGGGGCGCCATCACCTTGCTGGCACAAGACCACCATGGCGGGCTGGAGGTGAAGCTACCGAATGGCGAATGGGCCGCAGCCACACCCATAGAAGGCGCACTGGTGGTGAACCTAGGCGACATGATTCCCCGCTGGACCAACGGGTTGTACCGGTCCAACCCCCACCGCGTGCGCAACGTGCACAGCGCAGGTGCACCACGCCATTCCATTCCGTTTTTCTACACACCGGACTACGAGGCGCAGGTCAGCCCGGTGGCCACCTGCGTGCCCACAGGCGAGACCCCGCGCTTTGCGCCTTGCACGGTGGGTGAGCACTTGCAGGCCATGTACCAGAAGACCTACGGGTTGCAACCCGGCAGCAAGACGGCGGTGATCGCATGAAGCTCTGGTTCAACCTTTTTTGCCAGGACATCGACGCCCAGCAGCAGTTCTACCAGGCCCTGCTGCAGCTGCCAGAGGCCGTGGGCACGCGGTCTCCCATCTACCGTGCCGTGGAGACCGAGAGTTTTCAGCTGGGGTTCAACGCACGGGCTGCCTACGCACTGCTGGGCCTGGGCGACCGCACACCTCCAGACGGACAGCAGAGCGCGGTCACCGGCTACGCCACCTTCATGCTCGACAGCGCCGACGCGGTGACCGCTGCCAGCCGCCGCGCTGCCGCGTTGGGCGGGCGCATCGTCAAAGCGCCGTACGCCACGTACTACGGCCAATGGCAGGCCGTGCTGGCCGACCCGGAAGACAATGTGTTTCGGCTCAGCGCCATCGGCCTGCCTGCCACGGGTGCGGCCACGCAGGCCTGACACTGCGCCGTGCCGTGGCCAGTTGGCGCGGCCCCGTTCTCCGACGACTGCCGCGAAACGCGCCAAGCCGTCTGGGAACAACGGAGCGCGTGATACAACCCGCGTTGGCGCACCCGCCGCATCCAAGGAGTCCTTCATGTTTAAAACCGGGGAACCCCTGCCACCCGCGGTGCTCGCGGCCCTTGCCCAGGGCCGCACCATCGACGCCATCAAACAGTTGCGCGAAGCCCATGGCCTCTCGCTGAAAGAAGCCAAGGACCTCGTTGACGCGCACACGCAAGCGCGCCCCGCCGCCGCATTACCCTCCGCAGCGCAGCGCCCCACGGGCTTCTCCGCGTCCACCGCCATGGGCAGCGTGCCCGACACCGTGCAGCACGCACTGGCGCAAGGCAACAAGATCGAAGCCATCCGCCTGCTGCGCGACCATGCAGGCATTGGGCTCAAAGAAGCAAAAGACCGGGTGGATGCGCTGGACGTTTCTCGCCAGCGCCACGCCGAGGGCCTGGCGCCCGGCGAAGTGTCCCACAAGACGGGGGCAATGACGTGGGTTGCGGTAGCTGCCATCGTGGCACTGATCGCGTTTGCGTATTTGCGCTCCGGCGCGTGACGGCATGCACTTGGCATGCACTTGGCATGCCGTTGATACGCAGCTTTCTCAGTAGGCCTTGAAGTTGGCTGCCACCCGCTGATTCAGGTAATCACCTGCGGCGATGGCCGGGTACTTCTTGCCCGGTCCTTCGATGATGGCATCACGGTTGGCCTGCGCAAAAAACGCAATGCTGTAGCGGGGCCCCATGTATTCACCGGGCAGCGGGTTCTTCACGCGGTGGAAGTTGCTGGGCAGCTGGTCATCGCTCCAGCGCATCAGCATGTCGCCGATGTTGCAGGTGATGGCTTCTTCATCAGGGGTGACCGAGGTCCATGCCTGGCTGTCCATCTCCTTGCCCGGGCACACCTGCAGGCCGCCCTGGCCCTGGCGCTGAAACAGCAGGGTCAGGCAGTCAAAATCGGTGTGCGCACCGGCACGCCACAGGCCCAGGCTGGCCTGCTGCTCTGGCGGCGTTGCAAAGTAGTGCAGCAGGCGCAGGGTGCTTTGGTAGCTGGCCTGCGCGGGGTCATGCGCGCGATGAAAAAACGCTTCGTCAAACCCCAGCTTCCACGCAAAACATGACAACACCTGCATTGCCACCTGCCAACATTTGCCTTCAAACGCGAGCAGCGTGGACTGAAACCCCGCCAGCTCCTCCTCTGTGGGCCACAAGCCGTTCATATGCGGGCGGGTGATCTGGTAGGACTCTTTCTGGTCTGGCGTGCCTGTGGAGGGGCGCACTTGCGCGCGGCTCTCCCAGCCCACGTTCAGCGCCTTTTTCAGCGGGTACTGCGCCTTCACCGCATCGGGCAGCGCAAAAAAGCGCTCGGTCATCACAAAGGCGTTGCGCACCTCGGCAAGGTCGATGCCGTGGTTCACGATCTGAAAGAAACCGACGTCAACAGCGGCGTCCCACAGCTGCTGTGCAATCTCGGTCTTGCGCTGCGCAAAGTCGGTGAGATCAATGCGGCGGATTTCGCGGCTGGCGGTTTCCGAGCCCATCGCGCCCATACGCGTTTCTTTCTGCAGCTCGTCGAGAGGGTAGGTGGTAGTGGTCATGCGGTTCTCCTGAAGACAAGGTGGAAGTCAATGAATACCTCCCGCTCCACACTTCAAGAATGAGGCCGCTGGATGCGCCTGTTGGGACAGATTTCTCTGGCCCATACAAAAGACACAAGGCAATGCCGGTCTCATCCTGAAGCCACGGTGCGCGCGAGCGCACTGCACGGTGCGGGCTTCAAGAGCAATTTCCGGCTGGCCTGGCCCGCATGCTCCACGGCATGAAGGGCTGCGCAGTGAACGCTTCTACTCTTGCCACAGATCATGCAAGAAGAATGCCCATGGCTGCACGCTGCTGCACGTACAGCGCATCCACGGCGCATCCTTGGCGGAGAGGTCTCGCCAACAACAAGCATGCATACATGTCACTGATTGTTATTGGCATGCCAAATGCATAGCGATGGCAACAGCAACGGCGGGTCTGCAGGCCGCACGACGCTGCGCAACAACCTGACCATCACACAACTCCCGGAGACAACCCCATGCACGCTCTCTTGTCCGCCGCCCCCGACCAGCTGGACGACCCCAGCACGCTCAACGACACCGACGGCACCTACCTGCGCCAGGCCATTGCGTGGTCTTGCACTGCCCGCGCACGCGGCAACCGCCCTTTTGGTGCGGTGGTGATTGCTGCTGACGGCACGCTGCTGGCAGAGGCCTACTGCAACACCACCGAAACGGGCGACTGCACGGGCCACGCCGAAACCAATGCGGTGCGCCAGCTCAGCGCCAGCGTGAGCCGCGACACCCTTGCGCAGGCCACGCTGTATTCGTCGGCAGAGCCGTGTGTGATGTGCGCGGGCGCCATCTTCTGGTCAGGCATTGGTCGCGTGGTATTCGGAATAGACGCTGTGCGACTGCGCGTGTTCCGTGGTGAGCGCAGCGAGCAGCGCGACGCCGAACTGTCGTGCCGCGACGTATTCGCCGCTTCGCCCCACGCCATCGAATGCATCGGCCCGGCATTGATTGAAGAGGCCAGCGCCCCGCATGTGGGTTTCTGGAAATCCTAACGTCTTGTCGCCACCGACGAGAATCAGCACCTCCTCTGCCGCCCCATGCCACCCTCCATGACCGAACCCGAAGCCGACAACAGCAGTACGCACAGCAATGTGTCCGGCGCCCTGCTCAGCCGCTCCAAACAGGGGCGCGAGCGCATCCTCGCCGCCATCCGCGACGCGGCCATTGCCGAGTTCAGCCGCCATGGGTTCAAGGGCGCGTCCACCAAGGCCATTGCCGAGCGCGCGGGGCTGACCAAGCCGCAGCTGCACTACTACATCAGCAGCAAGGAAGAGCTGTATGAAGAGTTGCTGTACTCGGTGCTCAACGGCTGGTCGGGCGCCTTCATCTTTGACAACAACAGCGACGACCCCAAGAAGGTGCTCAGCAGCTACGTGCGCAAGAAACTCGACTACGCGCTGGACAACCCCGGCCTGTCGCGCATCTTCACCACCGAGGTGCTGGGTGGCGGGCGCAACCTGGGCAAATACTGGCCCGTGGCCGTCAAGTCCACGCAGCAGAAGGTAGATCTGATCAACCGCTGGATCGCCGAGGGCCGCATGCGTGCCGTCAACCCCACGCTGCTGCTCATGCAGATATGGGGCATGACACAGCACTACGCCGACTATGGCGTGCAGGTGCACATCATGCTGGGCCTGGCGCCCGACGAAGCCATCGACCGCGAACCTATCGTGCGCGAACTCACCACTTTTGTGCTGCTGGGCTGCGGGCTCGCACCAGATTAAGCACACAGCGCCCGGTTGCGTGCATCGCCACCGGTTCTCGCCGCCCTTGATGCAGGGCAAGCCCCCCTTAACGCGCCGAAACCCGCTCCTGGCCTTGCTGGCACAGCGTTTGCATTAGTTTGACCAATCGATCAAATCAAATGGTCAAAAATGCAAACCATCACCCCAACGCCGCCCTCGACAGCCACCGAAACCACCTTTGAACTGGTGCTAGCCCGCAGCCAGATGCGGTTGCCCGTGAGCCCCGGCGAGAGCATGGCTGACGTGCTGCAACTGGCGGGTGTGGCCATCGAGACCCTGTGCGAACAAGGCGTGTGTGGCACCTGCGTCACGCGCTGGCTGGACGGCGCCCCTGACCACCGCGACAGCTGTCTGAGTGCCGAAGAGCAGACCACCCAGGTTGCGGTGTGCTGCGCGCGCAGCCACAGCCCCACGCTGACCCTTGATCTCTGACCCCGACAGAAGGAACCCCGCCATGCGCATCCTCGTCATCTACTGCCATCCGGTGGAAACCAGCTACAACGCGGCGCTGCATGCCGAGGTAGTAAGCAACCTGCGCAGCGCGGGGCACGAGGTGGACGACTGCGACCTCTACGCCGAGGGCTTCAACCCCGTGCTGACGCGCGAGGAGCGCCTGGGCTACCACGAGGTGCCCAGCAACCGCCTGCCGGTGCAAGGCTATGTAGACCGCTTGCTGTGGGCCGAGGCGGTGGTGTTTTGTTTCCCCACCTGGTGCTTTGGCATGCCCGCCATGCTCAAAGGATTTTTTGACCGCGTGCTGATGCCCGGCGTGGCCTTTGACATCAGCGACCCGAACAACGTCAAGCCCTCGCTCACGCACATCAAGCGCATTTCTGCGGTGGTCACCTACGGCCGCGCACGCTGGACAGCCATGCTCATGGGCGACCCGCCACGCAAGTCCATCACCCGCTACCTGCGCCTGCTTACGGGCGGAAAAGCCCGGGTCAGTTACCACGCCTACTACCACATGAACGTGGCCACGCCCACACGCCTGGCCGCCTTCAAAGCCCGCGTTGGCCAGGCCATGGCGCGCTTTGCGTGAGGGAACGCGGCATGCACACATCCAACACCCCCGACCACATCCTTGGTGCACGGCTGCCCCGGTGGCTGTTGCCGCAGCACTGGCCGACAGCGGGCCACCAACCCGCCTTGGCCACCCTGCATCTGGCACTTGGCAAGGTGCAGGGCATCACCCCCTTCGACCCCGCCGCAGCCCTGCACGGCACCACCTGGGACGTCGCCGGTGCGCTGGTGCTGCCCGGTCTGGTCGACGCCCACACCCACCTCGACAAAGCCTTCACCCTGCCGCGCATGGGCGTCGTCAAGCCCGGTTTGCTGGGCGCCATCGACGCGATGATGGTCGACCGCCAAAGCTGGACTGAAACCGACATTCACGCCCGCGCCAGCCGCGCCCTGCAATGGGCCTACGACGCAGGCACGGTGCACGTTCGCACCCACTGCGACTGGTGGGAGCCCGATGCGCAGCCGCTCGCCTGGAACGTGTTGCGTGCACTGGCGCACGACTGGGCAGACCGCATCACGCTGGAGCGCGTGAGCCTGATCCCGCTGCACCTGTACGCCGACCGAAACACCGCCATGCGGCTGGCCGCCACGGTGACAGATAGCGGCCCAGGCGCCTTGCTAGGCGGGTTTGTGCATTCCACCAACTGGAACCCCCAGGCCCTGCGCCACCTGTTCGAGGCTGCGCAGCACCACGGTCTGAACGTGGACCTGCATGTCGACGAAGAGCTGCACCCGGGCGCACTGGGCCTGGCCACCACCGCGGCGCTGTTGAAAGAACTGCGGTTCGAAGGCCATGTGGTTTGCGGCCATACCTGCGCGCTGGCAGCACAGGATGAAGCCACCGCCCTGGCCACGCTGGATGCGGTGGCGCAAAGCCCCATCACCCTGGTCACCCTGCCCATCACCAACCTGCTGCTGCAGGACGCCACCACTGGCCGCACACCGCGCCAGCGCGGCCTGACGCTGGTCAAGGAAGCCCGCGCACGCGGTATCCCGGTGCTGGTGGCCAGCGACAACGTGCAAGACCCGTTCTGCCCCGTGGGCAGCTTTGACCCGCTGGAGGCGCTGGCCACCGGCGTGCTGGCTGCGCAGCTGGACGCGCCGTTTGACCAGTGGAGCGAATCACTGTGCCGTGCCGACTGGCTGCGCCGGGGCTCGCCCGCGCTGCCACTGCAGGCGGGCGACCCGGCCGACCTGCTGGTCTTCATCCAGGCCGACCACTGGGGCTTTCCGTCGCGCACGCAAGGCCGCGTGGTGCTGCGCCAGGGCCGCGTCGCCAGCGGCCATGCACCTGCCGCCTGGCATGTGCCCACACCCCAATTGACAAGGAGCCCGGCATGACCGCCCCCACACCGAGCACAGCCACCACGCCAGGCATCGCCCAGCCCCTGGCCCGCTACGCCGCGTGGCGCCGCGCAGGCGACTTCATCTACCTGAGCGGCATCATCGCTGTGGACCCCGCCGCCAGCCGCATCGTGCGCGGCTATGCCGACATCCCAGACGAGGCCGCCACGCTGATTGGCCGCACGGGCGAGTTCAGCAGCGACATCAAGGAGGGCCCGATCCTCGCGCAGAGTTGGTATGTGCTGGACCGCATCCGGCTGACCATTGAAGCCGCTGGCGGACAGATGTCCGACGTGTTCAAGCTGGTGCAGTACTTCAAGAACCTGGACCACTTCCCGCAGTACAGCCGCGTGCGCAAGCTGTTCTTCCCGGGCGAACCACCCGCCTCCACCGTGGTCGAGGTGACCGGCATGTTGCCCACCCCAGACATCCTCATCGAAGTCGAAGCCACGGCGTACCTGCCGCAGCGCTGACTCATTCACTGCCCTCCACGAAAGACGCTCCATGCTGCACGGCTACAACCCGCCCCACCGCTACCTGCCCTACCTGAGCTGGACCGAGATCGTCGACCTGCCAGACAAGGAGAACACTGTCATCGTGCTGCCCACAGGCGCCACCGAGCAGCACGGCCCGCACCTGCCGTGTGCGGTAGACACCGTCATCAGCGCAGGCGTGGTGGGCCATGCGCTGGCGCGTCTGCCCGCCGACGTTCCAGCGTTTGCGATGGCGCCCATCACCTACGGCAAGTCCGAGGAGCACCTGCACTTTCCGGGCACCATCACCCTGAGCGGCGAGACCCTGCTGGCCACCATGAACGAGGTAGGCGAGTCGGTGTACCGCGCGGGCTTTCGCAAGCTGCTGTTCGTCAACGGCCACGGCGGCCAGCCGCAGGTGATGGAGATGTGCGCGCGCGAGCTGCGCCTGCGCCATGGCGACTTCATCGTGGTGCCCAGCTTCACCTGGCGCGTGCCACACGTGGCAGGCCAATACCTGTCGGACAAGGAAAAGAAGCTGGCCATGCACGCGGGCCACGCCGAGACCGCGCTGATGCTGGCCCTGGCACCCGACACCGTGCACATGGAGCGCGCGGTGGTCAACTACCCGCCCGTTTTTGACTCGCCCCTGCTCTCGCCCGACGGCCGCCCGGCCTGTGCGTGGAGCGCGCGCGACTTTGGCCCCAGCGGAATCATTGGCGACCCGCTGCCCGCTACGGCCGAGCAGGGCCACGCCATCCTCGATTCGCTGGCCGTGAGCTGGGCTGCCGCCATCACCGAGCTGCACAAGCTGCAGTGGGCCGTCCGCCCCGAGCCCACCTGGGGCCGCGCCAACCACACCGGCCACGTCGAGCACTCATCCGCACTGGCCTGAAACCTGCGAACGCAGCTACATACCCGCTCGTTTCCCTTTCGCTTTTCCCCTCGTTGCCCCTTCGTTCACCCTCCACCACCTTACCGGAGAACTGCCATGATGAAGACCACCTCTCGCCTTTCCAAACTTGGTGCAGCCGCCCTGCTCGCTGTTGGTGCCATCGGCACCATGTCGGGCACCGCGCACGCGCAGGAAAAGTTCACGTACATGACCAACTGGTACGCGCAGGCCGAGCACGGCGGCTTCTACCAGGCGGTGGCTACGGGCCTGTACAAGAAGTACGGCCTGGATGTGACCATCAAGATGGGCGGCCCGCAGGTCAACATCGTGCAGATGATGGCCGCAGGCCAGGCCGAATGTGTAATGGGGTCGAGCGACCTGCAGATGATCCAGATGCGTGAAGGCGGTGTGCCCGTGGTCAACGTGGCGGCGGTGTTCCAGAAAGACCCGCAGGTGCTCATCGCGCACGAAGACGTGAAGAAGTTTGAAGACCTCAAGGGCAAGACCATCCTGATTGCCTCGGCGGCGCAGCGCGGCTACTGGCCCTGGCTGAAGGCCAAGTATGGCTTCACTGATTCGCAGACCCGCCCCTACACCTTCAACATCCAGCCCTTTGTGGCCGACAAGAACACGGCCCAGCAGGGCTACCTGACTTCCGAGCCGTTTGCCATTGCCAAGGCCGGCGTCAAGGCGAACACGCTGATGTTCAGCGACCAGGGCTACCCCGCGTATGCCACCACCATTTCGTGCATGGAAAAGACGGTGAAGGACCGCAGCGCCGCCGTGGCCTCGTTCGTCAAGGCGTCGATGGAAGGATGGAAGAGCTACCTGAACGACCCGGCTCCCGCCAACGCGCTCATCAAGAAGGACAACCCCAACATGACCGATGAGCAGTTGGCGTACAGCGTGGCAAAGCTCAAGGAACTGGGCATGGCCACGGGCGGCGACGCCGCCACCATGGGCATCGGCATCATGACCGACACCCGCGCCAAGGCGAGCTACGACTTTCTGGTGGAGACCAAGCTGATCGACCCCGCCAAAGTCAAGCTGGCTGACACGTACACCACGGCGTTTGTGAAGGACCTCAAGGTTCTTCCTTGATTCGATCCATTCGCTGCCATCAACGCACCCCCAACCGTTCTCGCTGAGCCTGTCGAAGCGCCGCGCAAGGCATCGACAAGCTCAGCCCGAGCGATGGGTGGGGTGAAACCCGGTGGATCACACGCGCTCCCGCTGCCACCCCAGCCCTGACACAGCCGCCGCACCCCACCCAACGGCTGCATCCATCGAAAGGCGAACATGACACACCCCGCTGACTCTCCGCCGCAGGCGCACACCCCGACGCCAGCCATCTATTCCACGCCCGCCGTGGAGGTGCTCTCCGCCGAAAAGACCTACCCCAACGGCACCCAGGCGCTGCTGCCCGTGGACCTGACCATTGAGGAAGGCGAGTTCGTCACCTTGCTGGGCCCTTCGGGCTGCGGCAAAAGCACGCTCCTGAAAATGGTGGCGGGCCTGCTGGAGCCCACCGACGGCCGCCTGTTGCTGTGGCGTCGGCCGGTGGCGGAGCTGCACTCCTGCGCCCACAAGATGGCCTTCGTGTTTCAGTCGCCCACGCTGATGCCGTGGGCCAGTGTGTTGACCAACGTGCGCCTGCCGCTGGACCTGGCCGGCGTGCCGCGCCAGGAAGCCAATGCCCGCGTGACCGAAGCACTGGCACTGGTGGGGTTGTCGAAATTCGCCAAAGCCCTGCCCCGCGCGCTCTCAGGCGGCATGCAGATGCGCGTGTCCATTGCGCGTGGCCTGGTCACCCAGCCCGATCTGCTGCTGATGGACGAGCCCTTCGGTGCGCTGGACGAAATCACGCGCCACAAGCTCGACGCCGATCTGCTGGACCTGTGGCGCAAGAAAAAACTCACCGTGATCTTTGTGACCCACTCCATCCACGAGGCCGTGTTCCTCTCCAGCCGCGTGGTCATGATGGCTGCGCGCCCAGGCCGCGTGGTGGAAGAGTTCCACATCGACGCGCCCTACCCCCGCACGGCCGACTTCATGGTGTCGCCCGAGTTCAGCCGCTACGCCAAGCAGCTGCAAGACAGCCTGCTGCGCGCGAGCGCAGACACTGAAGAGGCCCTGACATGAGCACCCCCTTTCCATCCGCCCCCGTGACGCCGCCGATTGCAGCCCCGGCACCAGCAACCCTTGCGCCGCGCACTGCACACCACGCGCGTAGCCCCACAACCGCCATAGCCGTGCAACCCAAGCCAGCACCTGCGCGCCGGCCGCTCATGGCCCAGCCCCGCGTGCAACGCGTGGTGTACCCCCTGCTCGTCGGCATGGTGCTGGTGGCGCTGTGGCAAGGCCTGGTCACGGGGCTGGAGCTACCGCCCTACCTCGTGCCCTCGCCCATCCTGATGATGAAGACGCTGTTCACCGACTGGGCTGCGTTGGGTGGGTCGCTGTGGGTCACCGTCAAGATCACGGTGCTGGCCTTTGTGGTGGCCACCGTGGCGGGGGTGCTGATCTCGTTTTTGTTCGTGCAGAGCAAACGCATCGAGACCGCGCTGTTCCCCTACGCCGTGCTGCTGCAGGTCACGCCCATCGTGGCCGTGGCACCGCTCATCATCATCTGGGTGAAGGACCCGATGGCCTCCATGGTGATCTGCGCCGCGCTGGTGGCCCTGTTCCCCATCATCAGCAACACCACACTGGGCCTGCGCAGTGTGGAACCCGACCTGCAAAGCTACTTCCAGCTCAACCGCGCCACGCGGCTGCAGACCCTGCTGCGCCTGCGCATACCGAGTGCGCTGCCGTACTTCTTTGGCGGGTTGCGCATCTCCAGCGGCCTGGCGCTCATCGGTGCCGTGGTGGCTGAGTTTGTTGCGGGCACCGGCGGCCAGGGCGCGGGGCTGGCCTACCAGATCCTGCAAGCGGGCTTTCAGCTCAACATCCCGCGCATGTTTGCCGCGCTGCTGCTGATCTCGCTGACGGGCGTGGCGCTGTTTGTGCTGATGGCATGGCTCACGCGCCTGGCGCTGGGCGGCTGGCACGCCAGCGAAAACTCACAGGACTGACCTCAACCCTTTCGACACCACACCGCGCACAACCCTCCGGTTGCGCGGTGCAGGCCCCCTTTCGCCCCAAAACGGCCCCATCGGCCCCCAGGAGATACCGACATGACCACAGCCACCACCGCCCACCAACTGCCCGACCTGCTGCCCGATCTGGACTGGATCGCCGACCCGCTGCGCGTAGGCCGCCTGTCGCAGGACTTTGCCTGGTTCAGCCCCGTGCTCAAGCGTGACCTGGCGGGCAAGCGCGGCGACATCGCGGTGCGCCCACGCACCGAAGAAGAAATCCGCCAGGTGGTGTCCGCCTGCGCCAGTGCGGGCATCCCCATCACCGTGCGCGGCAGCGGCACCGGCAACTATGGGCAAAGCACGCCGCTGCACGGCGGCGTGATCCTGGACCTGTCGGGCTACAACGCCTTTGGCTGGGTGCGCGGCAGCGTGGGCCACGCGCAGGCGGGCATCCGCCTGGCAGACTTTGACACGCAGGCCAAACCCCACGGGCAAGAGCTGCGCTGGCTGCCCAGCACCTACCGCAGCGCCACACTCGGCGGGCTGTTTGGCGGCGGCTTTGGCGGCGCAGGGTCCATCAACCACGGACCGCTGGCAGCACCCGGCAACGTGCTGGCCGTGCGCGCCATGACGGTGGAGGCCGAGCCCCAGATCATCGAACTGCGCGGCCCCGAGGCCATGGTGCTGCACCACACCTACGGCACCAACGGCATCGTGCTGGAGCTGGAGGTGGCCCTGACCCCCGCCGTGGAATGGACCGAATGCATCGCCACCTTCGACAAGTTTGACGCCGCCCTGGAGTTTGCCGACCGCTTTGGCAGCGCACCGGGGCTAGAGAAAAAAGAGGTGTGCTTTCTGGCCGCGCCCATCCCGCAATACTTCACCAGCCTGGCAGAGCACCTGCCCGCCGACCACCACGCCGTGCTGGTGCTGGTGGCTCCGCACTCTGAAGCCGGCATGCGCGACATGGTGGCGCAACACGGTGGCAGCGTTACCTACTGCAAGACCGCCGACGAAGTGGCCAGCAGCCACAAGACACTGCTGGAATACACCTGGAACCACACCACCCTGCACGCGCTGAAGGTGGACAAGGGCCTCACCTATATCCAGAGCGGCTTCAATCCCATGCACCGCCTCAAACAAGTCAAGGCGCTGGAGGCCGCGCTCGGCGGCGAAGTGATGATGCACCTGGAGTTCCTGCGCACCAAAGAAGGCGCTTTCAACTGCAGCGGCCTGCAGATCATCAGGTACACCACCGAAGAGCGCCTGAACCAGATCATGCAAATCTACCGCGACCACGGCGTGCAGATCAACAACCCGCACGTGTACATCGTGGAAGACGGCAAACAAAACAACCTGGACCCCGCCGTGGTCAGCACCAAGCAGCGCTTTGACCCGCAGGGCTTGCTCAACCCCGGCAAACTGCGCAGCTGGGTGCCGCCCGCAAAGGCAACGATTGCAGCAACGCCAGCAACAACCTCTGCAGACCCGGAGCCCCAAACAGCGTAGACCCAGCCTCACGCACGCTGCGCCCCCCGGTATCACTCCCTCCCCCCTCGCGGGGGAGGGCCGGGGAGAGGGGGCAACCGCCCCCAGCGACGTGGATGCCCCCTCTGCCCCACCCTCGCCCACAAGGGGCGAGGGAGCCAACAACCCTCCCAACCCCCACCAATTCTTGGTCAAAATAGCCCCTAGCGCTTATCCAAAGGGCATAATCAGCTATTCATTTAGTAGCAAACGGATTCTCACCCATGCCCTGGCACGCACGCCTGCAACTGGACTACAGCCGTGAAAACGCCCGCACCGTGGCCCGCTTTGAGCACAACGGCCCGCTGCGCATCCTGCAAAGCCTGTACCCAGAAGGCGACGCCATCTGCCACAACGTGATGGTGCATCCCCCCGGCGGCCTGGTGGGCGGCGACACGCTGGACATCACCGCCACCGTGGCACCCGGCGCGCACGGCCTGCTCACCACACCGGGCGCCACACGCTTTTACCGATCCACCGGCGAACTGGCCCTGCAGCGCACCCGCCTGTCGGTGGCAGAAGGCGCCCGCCTGGAATGGTTGCCGCTGGAGGCGCTTTGCTACAACGCCTGCAACGCCGATAACCATCTCACGCTGAACCTTGCCCCCAGCGCCGAATGCATGGGCTGGGACGTGACCGCCCTGGGCCTGCCCCACGCGAATCAGCCCTTTGAAACGGGCCGATTTGTACAACACCTCGAGGTGCCCGGCCTGTGGCTGGAGCGCGGCGCCATCAACGCGGCAGACCACCGCCTCATGCAAAGCCCGCTGGGCCTGGCCGGGCACCGCTGTGTGGCCAGCCTGTTCTTTGCCGCAGGCACACCGCTGGACCGAACGCGGCGCGATGCAGCACTGGACGCCGCGCGGGCTGTGATGGACGCCCATTCACTCAAAGCCACCGCAGGCGCTACCAGCCCGAATGCACAAATGGTGGTGGTGCGCGTTCTGGCGCCGCAGGTGGAGCCTGCGATGAAACTGCTCAAGGCGGTGCGGGTGGCTTGGCGGGAGGTGTTGTGGGGGCTGGAGGGGGAAGCGCCGAGGATTTGGGCGATGTAGCCCCACCCATGCGTTATGCCAAAGTCCATCTACATTTCAAGAATGGACACTGACAAAGCTTCAGCGCACACTTTTCGGGTCAATCACATCGCCATCATCGAATCCTTGCCGCCCCGAGAATTTCAAACCGGCAGAGAACTGGCGGGCTACCTAGACGGCCAACTTGCAGATTTGCAGACGCCAATTTCTGTGTCGCATGTGGACGTTGCGACCCCGAGCGAATTCCGGTCTGTCATAGCGAATCTAGCGACGCAGGCTGATCGGGAAGGTCTGCGCCCGATCGTCCACATAGAGGCTCACGGAGAAGACGATTTCGGGCTTCACTTCCGGGGAGGAAAAATCCACTGGCGGGAAATATGCGATGCGCTGATTCCGTTAAATCGAGCCAGCGGATTCAACCTGCTTCTATCTGTTTCTGCGTGCTTTGGCGTGAGCTGTATCTCAGGAGTGTCATTGCGCAGGGGCGCGCCTTGTTACGCGTTGCTTGGCCCCTCGAAAGACCTCTCACCGAGCGATCTATTGAACAGATTCAGGAGCTTCTATCGCGAAATCATTCACTCGCAGGACTTGGATCTGGCCTTGGCCACAATGAACAAAGACAAGCTTGAACGTGGGCAAATGGTGTTTGTTTCTGCGGAAGGCTGGTTCGAGGAATTGATGCTGGAGTATTTGACGAACGCAGCGCATCCCAAAGAGCTGAAAGCAGCGGCTATGCGCATCTTTCGCAAGTCAAGAAGTGAGGGCACCACATTGACCCTCGGGGAGACAAAAAGACAGCTCGTTAAGAACCGGCCGCAGATTGCGCAAGGCTATTTCGCTGAGTTTTTTATGGTTAACCACATTCCCGAAAACGCGCAGCGTTTTGGTGTCCTGCTCAGGGCTATGGAAACCACCATCAAGAAAACTACTCCGTGCTAGCTCGATGAACTCACAGGGCAACCGAGCAGCAGAAACGCCCGAACAACACCGATTGCGCCACTGAGATAAAAGCATCACAAGAGACGGATCACCACTCGCAAACACCAGCAAGCCCCAACGAATTCCGCAGAGCTTTTTCTAGCAGCAATGATCCAACCGTCATTCGATGTGCGATCTCCGTTCAGGAGGCGGCTGCTGCAGGCACCTTCAACAACCCATCTGCCTTGAACATGGCGCGAATCCCCCGCACCGCCTGCCGAATCCGCGCCTCGTTCTCAATCAGTGCAAACCGCACGTACTCGTCCCCCTGGTCACCAAACCCAATGCCCGGAGACACACACACCTTGGCCTTGTCCAGCAGCTGCCGCGCAAACTCCAGCGAGCCCAGCGCGCGGTACGGCTCGGGGATGCGGGCCCAGATGTACATGCTGGCCTTGGGGCAGTCCACGGCCCAGCCCGCTTCGGTGAGGCCCTTGTAGAGCACGTCGCGGCGGCGCTGGTAATGGGCGGCGATGTCTTTCACGCACTGCTGGTCGCCTTCCAGTGCGGCAATCGCCGCCACTTGCAGGGGCGTGAAGGTGCCGTAGTCGTGATAGCTCTTGATGCGGGCGAGCGCCGCCACCAGGTCGGGGTTGCCCACCATGAAACCGATGCGCCAGCCGGCCATGTTGTAGCTTTTGCTCAGGGTGAAAAACTCCACCGCCACATCCTTGGCGCCGGGCACTTCCATGATGCTGGGGGCACGGTAGCCGTCGTACACGATGTCGGCATAGGCCAGGTCGTGCACCACCAGGATGTCGTGCTTCTTGGCCAGGGCGATCACGCGCTCAAAGAAGCTCAGCTCCACGCACTGAGCGGTGGGGTTGCTCGGGAAGCCGAAGATCATCATCTTGGGCTTGGGGTAGCTGCCGCGGATGGCTTTCTCTAACTCGGCAAAAAAGTCCACATCGGGCGCCACGGGCACGCTGCGGATGTCGGCCCCGGCAATCACCGCGCCGTAGATGTGGATGGGGTAGCTTGGGTCGGGCACCAGCACGGTGTCGCCCCGGTCCAGCGTGGCCAGCATCAGGTGGGCCAGGCCTTCTTTGGAGCCGATGGTGACGATGGCCTCGGTGTCAGGGTTGATGTCTACCGCGTAGCGGTCTTTGTACCAGTGGCTGATGGCGCGGCGCAGGCGCGGGATGCCTTTGCTGGCGCTGTAGCCGTGGGTGTCGGGCCGCTGGGCCACTTCGGTGAGCTTGGCGACGATGTGCGGTGGCGTGGCCCCGTCGGGGTTGCCCATGCTCATGTCGATGATGTCTTCGCCGCGGCGGCGGGCGGCGAGTTTCAGCTCGGCCGTGATGTTGAAGACGTAGGGAGGGAGGCGATCGATGCGCGCAAAGCGGCGCTTGCCTTGAGAAGCAGACATGCTGTGGTGACTTTCACGTAAGCGCCCGGAAC
>NZ_JBKBXG010000061.1:0-32000 GCF_046314175.1 Acidovorax sp.
CGCTGATCTACGCCATCGACCGGCGCCTGCAGACCATGCACAAGGTCACCCTGGTGCTGATCCTGCTGTTCGGCACGCTCACGCTGGTGCTGCAGGACGACCGCTTCATCAAGTGGAAACCGACCGTGCTGTATGGAGCCATGTCGCTGGCGCTGGCGATAGCGCTGTGGGCGATGAAGAAGAACTTTCTAAAGATGCTGCTGGGCAGCCAGCTCGAACTGCCTGACGCGGTGTGGCTGCGCCTGAATATGGCCTGGATCGTGTATTGCGCGTTCATGTCTGTCGTCAACGCCTACGTGGTCATGAACTTCAGCACCGAAGCGTGGGTGGACTTCAAACTCTGGGGCTACGCCTTTCCGCTGGTTTTCTTGGTGGCCCAGGGTCTATACATTGCGCCGCACCTCAAGGGTGACGAGCCCGCCGCGTGAGACAAGCAGCCATGACCCCTCTCGCACAACAGATGCAGCAAACCCTGATCGCGCGGCTCTCGATGAGCCATGTGGAAGTCATCGACGAAAGCGCGGCCCACGCGGGCCACGTGGGTGCCAATGGCACGGGTTTTGGCACCCATTTCAGGGTACGCATTTCGTCACCTTTGTTTACCGGCCGCACAAGAGTCGCCAAACATCGCCTTGTGTATGATGCGCTGCAAGAATTTATTGACCAAGGCGTCCACGCCCTCGCCATTGAAGTTCTCTGAACTGGCCCCCATGTCACTATCTGCCAGATCTCAGCTGGCAACCAACCCTTCAATTTTTGGATTTCGCATGAAGAAACAGCTCCTGTCCGGCCTCGTGGCCGCTGCCGTGCTGGGCACGATGGCCCTGCCCGTGTCCGCCCAGAACCTCGCCATCGTGAATGGCAAGGCCGTGCCCAAAGAGCGGCTTGAAGTGCTCAAGAAGCAGGTGGAACGCTCCGGCCGCCCCGTGACGCCTGAAATCGAAGGCCAGATCAAGGAAGAAGTCATTGCCCGTGAGATCTTCATGCAGGAAGCGCAAAAGCGCGGTCTGGAAGCATCGGCAGACTACAAGGCCCAGATGGAGCTGGCCCGCCAGACCATTTTGATCCGCGAACTCTTCGCCGACTATCAAAAGAAGAACCCGGTCACTGATGCGGACATCAAGGCTGAATACGACAAGTTCGTCGCGGCAAACAGTGGCAAGGAATACAAGGCCAGCCACATCCTGGTGGAAAAGGAAGACGAAGCCAAGGCTATCGTCGCCTCCATCAACAAGGGCGCCAAGTTTGAAGACATCGCCAAGAAGCAGTCTAAGGACCCAGGCTCTGGCGCCAAGGGCGGTGACTTGGACTGGGCAGCTCCTGCCAACTATGTGGGCGAGTTCAGTGACGCCATGGTGAAGCTCGAAAAAGGCAAGATGACCGAAACGCCCGTGAAGAGCCAGTTCGGATATCACATCATCCGCCTGGATGACGTGCGTGAAGCGCAACTGCCCAAGCTGGAAGAAGTCAAGCCCCAAGTGTCAGAGCAGTTGCAGCAGCAAAAGTTGGTGAAGTTCCAGGAAGATCTGCGCGCAAAAGCGAAGATCCAATAAGTCCAGCCAGCACTCGCATCCGATTGGATGCGAACCAAAAAAACGCGACCAAGGTCGCGTTTTTTTATGGGCGCCTTGTGTCCGCAGCGCACGAAGCCCTGCTGACGCAGAGCGACATTCATCACCTTAGCGTCCCGCCGCCCAAACCACCACCATCAGCAACCCAATCATCACGGGCTGGTGGAGCATGTAATAGCTGAGACTCCACCGGCCCAGCGTTGCCAACGGCCGAAGAATTCGTGGCACGGGAATCAACATCCACTGCCTGCGATGCGCGAGTGTCCATTGTCCCAACGCAAGGCCCCACCAGAGCACACCAAGCCACGGCAACACAGGCACATAGTCTTCGGTAAACGGCTTACGCGACACCAAGCCCAGCCAGTTAAGTGCGCGGCCATTGAACATGGGGGCGACGTCTGCCCAGGCACCCGTCAAGAGATGCCCCAACAACGGCGGAAGCGCCAAGGCGATGAGCCCAGCCAACCAAAGCCAGGTGCCCCACGCCGCAGTGCATCGCGCAATCAACAGCGTGACTGCCATGCCGTGCAGAACACCAAAATGGATAAAACTCTGCGGGAACATCACGAAAGACCCCGCGGTGACCAAGAGGGCGCAAACTACGATCTGCGCCCAGCGCCGTCCAAACCGATCCCAGCCCTGCCCCTGATGCAGAGCGATGGCCTGCCCCAGGCCCGCGCAAAAAAGAAACAGGCTCACGATGAAGGTGCGCTGCGTTGTCCAGAAGGGGTCGGAACGAAAGTTCTGCGGCCAGAACCCAAAATGGCTCAGGTCAAAGCAGAAATGGAACACTGTCATCCACACCATAGCCAGTCCACGCAACGCGTCCACAGTGTCGTAGCGGCTGACTCCCATGGGCGCAGGGGCAGACCAAGGCATAGGCGACATACCGGAGGGCGGGGAAACGTTGGGCGATGAGCGGTTCATTGCGGGACCAGCCAGGAAGATCAACGGGCGCAGGCCCGAAACGACAGACCGCATCGTACGGAGTTTCTGCGAGTCTCCTCTGCGCACGCATAACGCGCAAACAAGAAAAAAGGCCTTGCAGCATTTGCTGCAAGGCCTTCAAACATTGGTCGGAGCGGCGGGATTCGAACTCGCGACCCTCTGCTCCCAAAGCAGATGCGCTACCAGGCTGCGCTACGCTCCGACAGCTCGTATTCTAACCTGCCAAACTTCTGTTTTTAGGTTCGATGAGCACTTTTTGAAAATTTTTTAAAGTGTCACACCAACAACCAATTACAGAACCGCAACCACGCTGGACAAGTGGCGCTCTAGCAGACGAACAACAAGACATGGGTCAGCCCTGCAGGGCTGAAAAATACAGGTGGATCAACGGCTCGATGGGCCTGGACCACGACCAGCCAGATGGCGGAAGGTAATGCGTCCTTTGGAGAGGTCGTAAGGCGACATTTCCAGCGACACTTTGTCTCCCGCCAAGATGCGGATGTGGTGCTTGCGCATTTTTCCGCCGGTGTAGGCAATCAGTTGATGGCCGTTGTCGAGCGTGACGCGAAAGCGCGAGTCGGGCAAGACTTCTGTGACAGAGCCCTGCATTTCAATCAATTCTTCTTTGGCCATGTTCTATCTCTTCAAAACAAATATTCTGTGATCGACGCCTGAACGCTGGTGCATCCGCCACGGCAACCAAGCCGCAGTCGATGCTCGACACACGGTGCATTGTGGGCGGTGGGAGTCGCTGCACCCGGGGCGCAGATCAGGCAGAGGGCCGGGGAGACGGCTTCAATGGACAGGCGTTTAGCACTGTGCATAGCCTATCGATTGTACCGCGATGTCCCCGGTTTTGCCTATGGCCCAGCTTTGGCGGGTGCGACGAAGGGAGACTGCGTCGCAAGGGGGTCAGCGAAACCGTCATCCTCACGTTCTTGAACAGTGATGGCCAGCGTACGCACAAGGTCCGTCTGGGTGATCACACCGACGAGCTGCGCCCCTGCGTCAACGATGGGAATGTGGTGGTGCCCGCCTTGCGAAAACAGCGGCACCAAATCCATGGCGTGCTGTGCCACATGGGCCGTCTGGACGGGATGGGACATTATTTCTCCCACGGACGAAGGTTGTCCACTGCGGCCCTTGACCAACGTGCGCAAACGCTGCCCCAGCCCTTCGTGCAAATCAAGGTTTGCCAGTCGCATGAAGTCCGCGACGGTGACGATGCCAATGACCAGCCGCTGTGCATTCACCACGGGCAGTGCCTTGATTCGCTCGACCCGCATCAACGCCCACGCATCTTTGAGAGAAACGCCCGCCTCCACGGCCACCGGAGGCTTTGACATGATGTCTGCGCAGCGCAAGTCGCCCAGTGTTCGCTGGAACGCGGCACGCCCTGCCAGGTGCAACAGCCCTTCCAGATCGGCCCGGCTCACATCCAGAACTTGGTTGTAGTGGGAGAGCGCGGCGTCCACATCGGCAGACGTGAAAGCACCAGCGGCAATGTCACCGCCCGCCTGTATGCGCTGTGGATGCGGATACCTGCGGCCTGTCAGCGTGTTGTAGACGACCGCAGCGAGCAGCAGGATCAGAACGTTCAACAGGATGGGAAACGCCGCCAGGCGCCAGCCATCTCCCGCATTCAGCACCATGTAGAGCGCCATGGCGCCGCCGGGTGGGTGCAGGCAGCGCAAAGGCACCATAAGAGCAATCGCCAGCCCCACCGCAAGCGCCCCTGCCATCGCAGGGTCTGGGACCCACGCTGCACACCCCGCCCCCACCAACGCCGACAACGTGCTTCCACCCAGGACCGGCCACGGTTGGGCCAACGGGCTCGATGGCATGCCAAAAACCAGCACCGCGCTGGCGCCCAGCGAAGCCACCATCCACGGGCCTGTACCGCCGTCGCCGGCCAACCAGCGACTGAGCAATGCCGTCAGCAGTACGCCCGCCATTGCCCCCAGGATAAAACGCAACCGCTCGCGCCCGTCGATGCCCAAAGGGGCTGGCCAGAAATGTCGCAGCCACCGAGTCACCCCCGCCTTAAATGACAAAGAGGGTGATGAGGCGGATGAGGATGAATGGGGCATAGGCAATTGGCAAGACACCGCTCGCTCCGAGAGTGGCGGTAATTCGCCATTTTGCATGGGCGATCACAAGGTCCCGCTCATTTGCAGAGTAGCTATACGCGAAACGGTGAGCTCTGGAAACTACCTACGAGCAAGGATGAAAGAGTTGCACCAGCGCAGAAATACATGATCTATACTGCATAAAAAAATGGAAAATGCACTTTAATGCATTGCAATATTTCACCCATCCATGCCAAGGTTTCGCCTGTTTTTACACCCGCTAGTGGATTCAGATCGCGCCATTTTTGCGTCGGAGTCGCGTCCCCTGATCGGTTCTTTGCCCCCTGCGGTACGGGTAAGCCATAGGTTTTCACCACTGAGTGCTTGGAGTAAATTACTTTAAGCCTAAACAAAGGAACCTTTCCCCATGACCACTCGCCGCCTCGTCATCAGCCGCAGCGCAGCCCTCGTCGGCGCCGCTTCCACAGGCCTGTTGCTCCCTTCCGTAGTGCGTGCGCAAAGCGGCAAAGTGCGCGTGGGTTTCATGCTCCCCTACACGGGCACGTTCGCGCAGCTGGGTGTGGCCATTGAAAACGGTGTACGCCTCGCGATTGACCAGCAAGGCGGCAAGCTGGGCGGGCGCGAGATCGAATGGTTCAAGGTGGACGACGAATCCGAGCCCAGCAAGGGCGTAGAAAACGCCAGCAAACTGGTGCAGCGCGACAAAGTCGATGTACTGATCGGCACGGTGCACTCCGGTGTTCAGATGGGTATCCAGAAGGTGGCGCGCGATACAGGCGTGCTCAGCCTGATTCCCAACGCGGGTGTACACGCGGCGACCCGCGCCTTGTGCGCACCCAACGTGTTTCGCACGTCGTTCAGCAATTCCCAACCCACCCTGGCACTCGGTAAAGCCATGGTCGACAAGGGACACAAGAAGGCCGTCTGGATCACCTGGAAGTACGCCGCAGGCGACGAAGCCTTTGAAGGGTTCAAGCAAAGCTACACGGCCGCTGGCGGCACCATCATCAAAGAGCTCGGACTGCCTTTCCCCAACGTCGAGTTTCAGGCACTGCTGACCGAGATCGCCGCCCTCAAGCCGGACGCCGTGGCCTGCTTCTTCGCCGGTGGCGGTGCTGCCAAGTTCATCCGTGACTACGCAGCGGCCGGCCTCAAGGACAAGATCCCGCTGTACGGCTCCGGCTTCCTGACCGAGGGCGTGCTGGAGGCCGCGGGCCCAGCGGCCGACGGCATCATCACCACAATGCACTACAGCGACTCGCTGGACACGCCGCGCAACAAGCAGTTCCGGCTCGAATACGCCAAGGCTTTCCGTAGCCAGCCTGACGTGTATGCCGTGCAGGGTTACGACACGGGTTTGCTGCTGGTACAAGGAGCCAACGCGGTCAAAGGCGACATGTCTGCCAAGCCTGCGCTCTACAAGGCCCTCGAAAGCGCGGTCATCGACAGTCCCCGCGGCAAGTGGACGATGAGCAAGTCGCACAACCCTGTGCAGGACATCTACCTGCGCCAGGTCGAGAACAAGGAAAATAAGGTCATTGGCATCGCTGCCAAAGCTTTGGCCGACAGCGGCGCAGGGTGCCGCATGGCCTGACGCTCGCCAGCCCAAGTCGGGCGCGCCGCGAACGTCGGACTCAGTCAGGGCGTCAGCGCAAACAGCAGCTGCGCTTTTGACACAATGGACAAACAGCCTGCCTTGGTGATGGGCGGGTCTTTCGTGCGCCCGGACATTGCGGCCACCTCCGTTCTTATCCTCTTCCCATGTCGCTCAGTTCCTACCTGCTTTACCTTGCCGCAGTGGCCCTTTTGGTTCTGTCGCCTGGCCCCACCATGCTGATGTGCATGACTCACGCTTTGCAGCATGGGCCGCGAAAAGCCATGGCAGCCGCCGCTGGCAGCGTGACCGCAGTGCTCGGCACCATGCTGTTGTCCGCGCTGGGGCTGGGGGCGCTGCTGGCGGCCTCTGAAACTGCTTTCTGGGTCCTCAAGGCGGCAGGTGCGGCCTATCTCATCTGGCTCGGAATCAAGACTTTTCGCAGTCGGGCCACAGTGTTTGATCAATTGCCCCCGCCGGGTGCTGCAGCAGCGCAGCCCACAACCCCATCGTTCAAGCTGTACGTGCAAGGCCTCATCGTGGGAGGCAGTAACCCCAAGGCGCTGCTGTTTTTTACTGCTTTCTTTCCCCAGTTTCTGAACCCTGCCGCCGACTGGGCTCCGCAATTTGCCGTGCTGGCCAGCACCTTTGTGGCGTTCGAATTCTCGGTACTCAGCTTGTGTGCGTTGGGCGTAGCCCGTCTTGCACCCGTGCTGCGCTCCGGCACCCGTATGCGTTGGTTCAACCGCGTTTGTGGTGGCTTGTTTGCGCTCATGGGCACCCTGCTGCTGGCAACACGCCGCGTCGCCTGAACTGTTCACACTCACGCCATGGACTTCGCCACTTTTCTGATCCAGTTGCTCAACAGCGTGCAATACGGTCTCCTGCTGTTCATGTTGGCGGCGGGGCTTACGCTGATCTTCGGGATCATGGGCGTGGTGAATCTGGCGCACGGCAGCTTTTACATGCTGGGTGCGTACCTTGCGTATTCGCTCTCTGCCTACTTTGGCAGCCTCACGCTGGCCATCTTGGGCGGCGCCGCCATCGCCGTGGTGTTTGGCCTGGCGCTGGAATGGCTGCTGTTCCGCCACTTCTATCACCGCGACCACCTCGATCAAGTGCTACTGACCTTTGGCCTTATCTATATCTTTGAAGAACTGCGCTCCATCTTGTGGGGCGACGACGTGCACGGTGTTGCGATCCCTCCCATGCTCGAGTGGTCGATCCGGCTGACGGACAACCTCTCCTACCCCGCCTACCGGCTGTTCATCTCTGCGGTGTGTATTGCCCTGGCCCTGGGTTTGTATCTGCTGATCTCCAAGACCCGGCTGGGCATGAAGATCCGCGCAGGCGCGTTCAACCGCGACATGGCCGAATCCCTCGGCGTGAACATCAAGCTGATCCACGCCACCGTGTTTGCGCTGGGCGTGGGCCTGGCCGCTGTGGCGGGCATGGTGGCCGCACCGGTGTCCAGCGTGTACCCCAACATGGGCTCATCCGTGCTGATCATGTGTTTTGTGGTGGTGGTGATTGGCGGCATCGGATCTGTGCGCGGCGCGCTCATTTCAGCGCTTCTAGTGGGACTGGTGGACACCTTTGGCAAGGTGCTGCTTCCCTCCGTGTCCGGCATGCTGGTGTACATGCTCATGGCGGCCGTGTTGTTGTGGAAACCAGAAGGTCTTTTTAAACAATGATTACCCCCACGCTCATCACTTCGTGTATTTCGCTGCCCCCCAAGGGGGCCTTTGCTGCCTTGGGGCGGCCCGGCGGCAGCTCATGAGCACCCCCCGCGCCAATATCGAAGTGCTGCCGCGCAGCGTGCAGTTCGCGCTCGCTCTGGGGCTGACTGCATTGCTGCTGTTCCCCGTGGTGGGCAGCGATTTCTATGTGCAGATGGTCACACGGATGATGATCATGGCGATCTTCGCGATGAGCCTGGACCTGCTGCAAGGCGTCACCGGCCTCGTCTCTTTGGGGCACGCCGCCTACTTTGGCGTGGCGGGCTACGCCCTCGCCTTTCTCACACCTGCAGACACACCGGTCAGCCTGTGGTGGTCACTGCCGCTCGCGGTGGCGGGCTCGGGGCTGGTGGCACTTGTCATCGGCTTCTTTGTGGTGCGCACCCACGGCATCTACTTCATCATGGTCACCATGGCGTTTGCGCAGATGGTGTTCTATCTGTTTTTCGACAACAAGGTGCTTGGTGGCTCGGACGGGCTGTACATCAACTTCCGGCCTGACGCCTCGGTTTTCGGCTGGCTGCTGTTCGACCTGGAGGGCCGCAAGACCTTCTACTACTTCACGCTGGCGCTGGTGGTGCTGGTCTATGCGCTGCTGCGGCGCCTGCTATGGAGTCCGCTGGGCCGGGCGCTGTCGGGCATCCGAATCAACGAACACCGAATGCGCGCCATGGGCTTTGGCACACGCGGCTACAAGCTCACGGCGTTCACCGTGGCAGGGGCCCTGGCGGGCCTGGCAGGTTACCTGTGGGGCGCGCAGACGGGCTACGTGAACCCCGAGCTGATGGGCTTTCACATGAGCGCGCACGCCATCATGATGGTGATCCTGGGCGGCATGGGCAACTTTGCCGGGGCCATTGTGGGCGCCTTTGCATTCGAATACCTGCTGCACGTGTTCAAGGACATCACCAAGCACTGGCAGCTGCTGATGGGTGGGTTCATCGTACTGGTAGTGGTGGCAGCGCCCCGGGGGCTGCTGGGAATGCTGGGGCAGCGCCGGGTTGCCAAAGCCACGGAGGATGACCTCCATGGCTGATGTGTTGCTCTCTGCGCGCCAGCTCACCAAGCGCTTTGGGGGTCTCGCCGCTGTCAACGGCGTGTCGGTAGACCTGTGGCGAGGGCGGATCCATGCGGTGATCGGTCCGAACGGCGCAGGCAAATCCACGCTGACCAACCTTCTCTCAGGCGACCTTGTGCCCACATCGGGCCACGTACAACTCGGTGCGACCGAAGTCACCGGCTGGGCGCCCGAACGCATCTCGCGCCAGGGCCTGGGCCGCAGCTACCAAAAGACCAACATCTTTTTGCCGCTCACGGTGCATGAGAACGTGCGCCTGGCAGCCCAGTCGCGCGACGCACAGCAACCCTGGAACCCGTTGCGGTGGTGGCAGGATACGCGCAAGGACACTATCAAAAACAGAGCTACCAACGCACGACTGGAGAGTGCTATCGAGCTTTCTGGCTTGAAAGACCGGCGCACTGCGATTGCAGGTGCCATGAGCCACGGCGAGCAGCGCCAGCTGGAGATCGCGATGACACTGGCCACCGAGCCTCAGGTGCTGCTGCTCGACGAACCCCTGGCGGGCATGGGCGTGGCGGAGGCCGAACGCATGGTCAAGCTGCTGCTGCGCCTCAAGCCCGCTCACGCCATCATGCTGGTAGAGCACGACATGGACGCCGTTTTTGCACTGGCCGACCACCTCACCGTGATGGTCAACGGCGAAGTGATCGCACATGGCACACCGCCTGAGGTGCGCGCCGACGCCACGGTACAAGCCGCCTACCTGGGGGAGGACCACTGAGATGACCACTCCATGGATTGATGCAAAGGGCATCCACACCTTCTACGGCAGCAGCCACATCCTGCACGGGGTGGACTTCACCGTAGGCCAAGGCGAGACCATCGGCCTCATGGGCCGCAACGGCATGGGCAAAAGCACCTTGCTCAAGTCGCTGATGGGACTGGTCAAACCACGCTCTGGCAGCGTGACCGTGGCAGGCCGCAACATGACCGGCAAGCCGCCATTCGAGGTGGCCAGGCTGGGCATCGCCTATGTGCCCGAAGGCCGCGGCATCTTCGGCAACCTCAGCGTGGTCGAGAATCTGCAGATGGCAGCCCGCGCAGGCACACGCGGCCAGCGCGACTGGACCTATGACCGCGTGCTAGAAACTTTTCCTCGCCTGAAAGAACGTCTTGGCCACGGCGGCCAGCAGCTCAGCGGTGGCGAGCAGCAGATGCTGACCATTGGACGCGCGCTGATGACCAACCCGGACGTACTCATCCTCGACGAAGCCACTGAAGGCTTGGCCCCGCTGATTGCCCGCGAGATCTGGCGCATCTGCAGCCTGATCAAGGAGAGCGGAATCAGCAGCGTGATCGTGGACAAGAACTGGAAACACGTCACCCAGATCACCGACCGCAACATCATTCTGGTCAAGGGCCAGGTGGTGTTTGAGGGCAGTTCGGACGCCCTGCACGCGCAACCCCGGTTGCTGGAGCAGTACCTGGGCGTCTGAGATTCTTGGGGTTCTCGGAATCGCAGCCCCTGATACGCCTGGAGGCTGCGATCTTGTTAGCGCCTCAGAGGCTCCGGATTATTGGGCGGTGATCGTCACGGGTATGGCCAATTGAGCGGAAAGCCCCGCCGAATCCCTGGCTGTGACCAGCAACTTATAGCTACCAGTCACTGGTTTGGGCCATCTTGCGGTGATGGTCGTACCCGCTATCGAAAATCCCATTCCCAATGGCACGCCCGCGATGGACACCGACAGGGACGTTGCGCCAGGCGATGAAATTGTGATGGCACCTGACAAGGGCTTGCCGGCCACACCCACCATGGCGGCAGCGCTGATGACAGGGCCAGCTGCAGCTATTTTCACTGTGTAAACGCCCTTGCCTGTGAGCCCGGTCTTTGTGTCCCTGGCGGTCAAAGTCACGCTGTAGCTGCCAGCCACCGGCTTACCCCAGCTCACCACACCGTCTGACCCAACGAGCATGCCCGAGGGAGCCCCTGCGAGCGCGTAAGAGACGGGGTTGGCAGACTTCACATTCGCTTTGAAGCTCAGCGCAACGCCGGGTCGACCCGCAATGCTGATGCTCTCGACCACGGGTGCAGCGGGAGCCGCGGGCGCTGCCACACTGATGGTGTAAACCCCCTGCCCGACAAGTGCTGTTTTTGTGTCTTTGGCGACTACCGTGACAGCGTACGCGCCAGCAATGGGGCTAGGCCACGAAACGACACCGGCTGCACTGATCGACATCCCTGAGGGCGCACCCGCCAAGCTCAGCGTTACAGGATTGGCGGCATTCACCGCTGCCGTGAATGTCAGAGCAGTTCCCACGGTGCCACTAATATTCGCGGGTGTGACCACGGGAGCAGCAGCAGGCACCGATGCGCCCGAGAGCAAGGAGACCAATGCGCTGGCGTTCGGCGTGCCCAGACCGGTCAGCTGGTCGTACCCCACCCGGGCAGAGCAGTTTGCGCAGGCACCGTGGTTGCCCAACCGGATATCCGCAAAACCACTGGCATAGTTGGTCGGTATTGCACCAATCTGGCCATACAGCAACGGCTGTGCGGCCCCCATCAACGGCTTGCCCGACTGCAGCCGACTTGCATTCGCCACGGCCATCAGACCCGCCCACATGGGGGAAGAAAGACTGGTGCCACCCGCGCTGATCCAGCGCACGGCACTGCTACCTGGAGACATGACCGCCACATAGTGCCCTGTGGCAGGATCGGCATTCATGGCAACATCCGCGACTGTGCGACGCGCCACGGCCCCCACCCCGGGGAGCGACGACTTCTGGTATGGAGGTGTCGCCACAAAAGCGCTGGGGCCACCCCCAGTGCCCGACCAACTCACTTCGCTGCGTGTGCCTGTGCCTGCATACGTCAGCGTCGTGCCGCCCACGGCGATGACGTTGGGTGAAACAGAAGGCCAGTTCACCGTGGCTCCGGAATCACCCGTGGCGGCCAAGTAAGTCATGCCGGCAGCAGAGAAGGCTGAATCTACAGAACCGGTCCAGGCGCCCTCTTGCCCCCCGAAACTCATGGACACGACACCGGGACCCATCGAATTGGCCAGCCGTATCGCCGCCAGCAGACTATTGACCGAAGCATTCGGTGCTTCGATCAGGACAATACGTGCCAGGGGCGCGATGGCGTGCGCCCACTGCACATCCAGGGCAATTTCAGTCGCCCAGCCAGCTTCGTAGGCGGGGGCGGTCGCCGTGATGGCACCGGACGCAGAGCTATAGGCCACCAACAGTTCGCACCCTGCAGACGCAGAGGCTGGCGCAATAGGAAGGGCGGTATTGGGTGGCAAGACTTTGGTCGTACAAGTTGGCAAGCCAAATTTCTGGTTAAAGGACGCCAGCTCTGCAGCGACGTTCGGGTTGTGCATAGCGTTCACGATGTAAATCGTCTGCCCCGCCCCCAGCAAAGCGGCCTGCGTACCTGCTGGCTTGGAGCCCACAGCCGGCAAGGGGCTGAACCCATAGGCCGCTCGTACCTGCGCCACCGAATAGGTGGTTACAACCCCAGAGCCCGCAAGGGGCGCCACGCCAATGTCCTTGGAGATCGAAACAATACCCTGGGTTGCTTTGAGATGCGCGTCGTCCAGCATGGAGGATGTCAGGCGGCGCGTGGATAACGCCCGCAACTCATCTCGCACTGGCTGAAATTTGGGCGAAAGGGTTCCGGAAGCATTTGCGTCCAGCACATCCGAATCATCCGGCGGGGTCAGAACAACCGGTGCAACGTGAAACAGCGGCTGCACCAGAAGGTTGGACGCTTCATCGGGCAGAAACTCTGATTCGAGTTGCAGCGTCATCGTGCTGGACGCAACTTCCTCCGTTATCTCAGCGTCTTCCGATCCACCGCAGGCGATCACGGCGAGCGGGATGGAGGCCCAAACAGCCCAGCGCGTGCAACGGTACGCCGGTGCAAAAAAAGCTTTCAATGATTTATATGACATATTTTCCCCATGAAATGCGAAATTCAATTCACACGCCATGAAGATGGAGCCGCGCGCACTGCGAACAGGTTGCCGCCGCGCACTCGCGCTATGTCACTGCTTTGTAGCAACGTGACTGGGTGGCAACCCCGCTGTCGTGTCCGCACAATGCGGATGTAGACCGGTGGCTTTGCGACCCCGACTTTCGAACGGGTGTGCCTTTGACGACCAGAATGTAATTCTTTGAAACAAAAAAATCAACATATTTGATAAAAATAAATATTTACCAAATATGTTTTTGCAGGCTTTAAGGGCCCGGCGCCTGGGCGGCGCAGACCCGCAATGCGCCCCTCAACCTACGGCGGAGTCTGGCTGCAAGCCCGTCGGTAGAATCAACCGCTTCAGCCCCATTGACACAGGAAGAACGTCTTGTCCGACCGCTTTGCAGTACTACCCCAATACGTTCTCCCCAAACGCGCACTCACCGCGGCGGCGGGCAAGTTTGCGTCAGCCCAGCTTGGCGGACTGACTACCGCCGTGATCCGCCGGTTTGTAGACCGCTACAACGTCAATATGGCCGAGGCGGCCAACCCCGACATCACCAGCTACGCATCGTTCAACGACTTCTTCACGCGTGCGTTGAAACCCGGAGCCCGCCCGCTGGCGGCGGCAGACCTGATCTGCCCCGTGGATGGTGCGATCAGCCAGTTTGGCCCCATCGCCAAAGACCAAATCTTTCAGGCCAAGGGCCACAGCTACTCGACCACAGCCCTGGTGGGCGGTGATGCAACCGCTGCTGCGCGGTTTGACAACGGCCACTTCGCCACGCTGTACCTGAGCCCGCGCGACTACCACCGCATCCACATGCCCTGCGCAGGCGAGCTGACGCGCATGGTGCATGTGCCAGGCGACCTGTTTTCGGTCAACCCCACCACGGCACGCGGCGTGCCTGGCCTGTTTGCGCGCAATGAGCGCGTGGTGTGCTTTTTTGAGTCGGCCCAGGGGCCTTTTGTACTGGTACTGGTGGGCGCCACCATCGTGGGCAGCATGGCGACGGTGTGGCATGGGCAGGTCAACCCTCCACGAACGGGCACGCTGCGCCAGTGGGACTACACCAAAGGCCAGGTCAACCTGCAGCAGGGCCAGGAGATGGGCCGCTTCTTGCTCGGCTCCACGGTGGTGATGCTGTTTCCTCAAGGGCCTCTGCAGTTCAACCCGCAGTGGGCGCCGATGCGGGCCATTCAGCTGGGCGAGGCTATGGCGCAACGCGCGGCGGTCTGACTGAGTGCCGCAACCTTGCGACGCATAAAGCGAGGATAAGCGCCCTGCTCCTCAACAGCCCATCAGACGCGATCGGGGACGCGCGTTAGCTGGAACGCAGTGGGTGCCAGCTGCAGGGTATCGGGATGCACCGCAGTGTCATTGCCCACTAAGTAGATCATCAGCGCATTGCGGCGGATGACCACGTGGCTGACCGTTTCGCGCTGCTGCTTCCACTGGACGGAAGCGCCAGGCTTGAAATGGGGCATGTAGTAATAAGCGGATGGATCCATGGGGTGCGGCTCCTTCCGCTTGGGTGAGCCTGCAGGGAGCACGCTCAGCGGCCTGGTGCGGACCGCCGGGCCATGGTAGCACCGAAGCTCCGGCAACAGTGAGAGCGATACACCAAAAGGTTGCGCCCGCTCAAGCCTTTGATGACAGCGTGGCGAACGCCAGAGCCGCAGTCAACATGCGTTTCAGATGCGGCTGCACGCGCACCGCAACCTCGGGCAGATAGTCAAACGGCAAGGCCTCCTGCATGTAGCTGCACTGTGTCATTTCGAGCTGAATGGCATGCACGCCCTGCCCCGGCTGGCCATAGTGGCGCGTGATGTGACCACCTTTGAAGCGGCCATTGAGCACGGCCGTGTAGCCGCTGGCTTCCTTGGCAAGGGTCAGCAGTTCCTGTGCCAGCGCAGGGTCGCAACTTTCGCCATTGGCCGTGCCCAGATTCAGGTCAGGCAACTTGCCTTCAAAGAAACGCGGCAGCACCGAACGGATCGAATGCGCATCCCACAACACCGCCACACCATGCTGGGCGCGGATGCGGTCCAGCTCGGCGCGCAGTTGTGCGTGGTAGGGGGCCCATACCGCGTCACGCCGTGCAGCAATTTCGGCGTCATCGGGCACGTCGCCGTTAGCGTAGATGGGCGTGTCGTCAAAGGTATCGACCGGGCACAGGCCGGTGACGCTCTGGCCGGGGTACAGACTGGCGCCGTCTGGCGGGCGGTTCAGATCGACCACGTAACGCGAATGGGTGGCCACCAGCATGGAGGCACCCATGTCTTTGGCAAACGCATACAGCCGGTCCATGTGCCAGTCGGTGTCAGGCACCTGGCGGGCTTCGTCGGTAAAGCGCGCCACCAGCGCCGGGGGCACATAGGTGCCAGCGTGGGGCATGGAGATCAGCAGCGGCTGCGTGCCTTGGTGAAAGACAAACGGGGGTGGTGCGGTATCGGTCATGGCGAGTTCAGAAATAAATCAAAGACAGTCTCAGTTTGGCGCGATGGTGGCAGACCGGGCCGCCACAAAGGCCTGGGCAGCGGATTCGTGCAGCGCGTGCCGGCCGCCCGACACGCGGCGCACACCCGCCACCCACAAGCTGTCGATGGCCGAGGTACGGTGACTGCCGAACACGTGGGACGAGAGCATGCTGTGCGCAGGCAGGTCGCGCAGCGCCACATGCTGCGCGTTCAGGGCCACCATGTCGGCCAGCTGGCCCACTGCAATACCGCCCACGGCGCGCCCTGCGGCCTGCGCCCCGCCTGCGACGGCCTGCAAGGTCATGGCGGTTGCGACGTCAGGCTGCGTTGCAGTGGCCAGCACATTGCGCTGGCGGAGCGACAGTCGCTGGGTGTATTCCAGCATCAGCAACTCTTCGGCGGCATTCACACACGCATGGCTGTCCGAGCCCACACCCCAGCGGCCGCCATGCTGCAACCACAGCGGCATGTCGAAAATGCCGTCGCCCAGATTCGCTTCTGTCGTCGGGCAAATACCCGCAACCGCGCCCGTGCGGGCTCCGGCAGCGTATTCATCCGGCGTCATGTGCGTGGCGTGCACCAGGCACCAGCGTTTGTCCACTGGCGCATGGTCCAGCAACCACTGCACGGGGCGCTGCCCGCTCCAGGCAATGCAGTCGTCCACCTCCTGCGTTTGCTCGGCAATGTGGATGTGGATGGGCGCCTGCGGGTTCAAGGCGGTGAGGCCCTGCACGGCAGCGGTCAGGCTGTCGGGGGGCACGGCACGCAGCGAGTGCGGAGCAAGACCCAAAACAGCCCCTTGCGCTTGTGTGACGGGCGCAAGGCGCTCTAATAATGAGAGCATGTTGTCGGTGCTGCGAATGAACCGCGCCTGGTCGGCACGTGGCGGCCTGGCGCCAAAGCCACTGGTCTGGTACAGCACGGGCAGCAGCGTGATGCCGATACCCGCGCTCTGCGCGGCGCGCAGCAGCGCCTGCGACAGTGTGGCGTCGTCGGCATAGGGTGTGCCGTCCTGGTCGTGGTGCACATAGTGGAACTCGCACACCGACGTGTAGCCCGCCTCCAGCATCTCCACATAGAGCCATGTCGCGATGGCCTCCAGCGATTCGGGTGTGATGCGCGCCGCAAAACGGTACATCAGGTTGCGCCAGCTCCAAAAGCTGTCCTCGCTCTCCGCCCGGTATTCGGTCAAGCCCGCAAACGCGCGCTGGAACGCATGCGAGTGCAGGTTGGGCATGCCAGGCAACAGCGGGCCGGGCGCCACCGGCGTACCTTGCGGCGCGGTGGCGTCCGCAGTCACGGCAAAAATGCGCCCTGCCCCATCCCACTGCACCAACACATTGCGCGCCCAGCCGGTGGGCAGCAGCGCGTCGGCAGCAAACAGACTGCGCTGTACGTTGTGATCAAGCGCCATGGTGGTCTCCTTGTGCCGTGGCTCCAAGGCCATCAGCAGCCACACGGCCCTGGCGCACGATAGTGCAGGCAGGCTTGTGCCCAAACCAGTAGGCCAGCTCAGCCGCTTCGCCTACCGGCCACAGCACAAAATTGGCGGGCCGCCCCGACGCGATGAGCCCCTGCGAGTCCTGCAGCCCCAGCGCGCGCGCTGCATGGGTGGTGATGCCCGCTAGCGCCTCGGGCACCGTCAGGCGGAACAGCGTACAGGCCATGTTGGCCATCAGCAGCAGGCTGAGCGCAGGCGATGTGCCGGGGTTGTGGTCGGTAGACACCGCCATGGGCACGCCCGCCTCACGCAGCGCCTGAATGGGCGGCAGGTGCGTGTCACGCAACGTGTAGTACGCGCCGGGCAGCAGCACAGCCACGGTTCCTGCGGCCTTCATCGCTGCAATGCCTTCGGCTGACAAATGCTCGATGTGGTCGCACGACAGCGCGCCGTAGCGCGCAGCCAGAGCGGCACCACCCATGTCAGATAGCTGCTCTGCATGCAACTTGACGGGGATGCCAAGCCGTTGCGCGGCCTGGAACACTTGGCTTGTCTCGGCCAGCGTGAAGGCGATGCGCTCACAGAACACATCGACCGCATCCACCAGGCCTTCGGCGGCCAGCGCGGGCAGCATCTGGTTGCAGACCAGGTCTGTGTAATCCTGGCTGCGCCCGGTGTACTCGGGTGGCAGCGCGTGTGCGCCGAGGAAAGTGGTGCGGACCGTCACGCCAAAGGCCTCACCCAGGCGGCGGGCCACGCGCAGCTGCTTGCGTTCATGGGCCACTGCAAGGCCATACCCCGATTTGATCTCGATGGCGCACACGCCCTCTGCCAGCAAGGCCTTCAGGCGCGGCGCAGCCAGTGCGAAGAGTTCGTCCTCTGACGCTTCGCGGGTGGCCTTGACCGACGACACAATGCCGCCGCCCGCCTTGGCCACCTCCTCATAGTTGGCGCCCGCCAGCCGCATGGCGAACTCGTTGGCGCGTTGCCCGCCGTAGACCAGGTGGGTGTGGCAATCCACCAGCCCGGGGGTCGCGAGCGCGCCACGCGCATCAAAGCGCGGCAAGGTGTGGAGAGAATCAGGCAGCTGCGCCTGCGGCCCCACCCAGCGGACCAAGCCGCCCTGCACCACCACGCACGCCAGCTCGCCCGCAGGCACGGTCAGATCAGCCAACGTCAATTCGGCCACAGGCCGCAGGCCAGCCCACACGCCGTCTGCGCTGGGTGCCGACAAAAACGGGGGGTGATCGTCACGCATCTGTGTTCCTGTGGCTGCTTGTATGTTCATGGGTTCAATGCTTCGAAATTAATAGCTACTAACGCTTTATAGTAGAGCGCTAGAGGCCAATTTGACTCATATTTTCAGGGGCGCGGCCGTTCAACAGATTCAAAGAGCTGGCTCAATGGCAATCCACGCCAGTGTCGCGGGCTGGTCCTTGCATCCGGCGGAGAACGCGCCATCCACGGGCTCTACCCGTCGGCCCTCGTCATCGTGTTCGTCATTCAGCCACCACAGGCCCTGCCCGGCTGTCAGTGTGCGGGTCGATGCGCCGTCGCTCCAGCGCCAGGTGCCTTGCAACACCATGCACAGTCCCGCAGCAATACCGTTCAGCGACTGCGCATCGCCCACCACCTGCAGCGCACCGCGCCAAGAGCCGCGGCGCACCATCAGGTTGAAATCGGTCGATGCGCCACCGAGCATGCGGCAGTCCACTGGCGCCTCGCCCGCAAAACTAAAAGGCGCGCCAGGTTGGTCGAGCGTGTGCTCCCACCCACCGGCGCCGCTGCTCAGATGCACGCCATCGCCCGACAGCAGCATGATCTGGCGGTCCACGCCCGGGAAGGCCGAGAACGGCCCGGGTGTGGCAATGGTGGCCACACTCACGCGCCATTCAAACCCGTCCATGCCTGCACCGGGGGGCCAGCAGACCAGCTCTTGCGTGCTGCCACCGCCGTTTTTCCAGGGGACGCGCGGGGCCGCAGCCAGATCAAAAAATTCCAGCACACCCAGGCACTCACGCAGCATGGTCACCTGCCATGGGTTCACCGGCCACCAGCATCGGGAACAGCGGGTGGTTCATCTCAGAGCCCGCAGGCAACACATCGGCCAGGCCCGGAAACTCGGGCGAAGTCTTCCACGGCCGGGGCGCATGGCGCGTGTCGTCACCCAAGAACCGCACCGAAAACACGCGGCGACGATCAGGCCCTTCCACCCCGCCCGCCGCATGCAGCGTGAGCATGTGAAAACACACCACGTCGCCGGGCTCGATCTCCCAGCCGACGATGGGGAAGGCATCGCGGTCGGCCTCGACATCCGGCAGGTCCTGCAGGCTGCCTTCAGGGAACCACTTGGCCTCGTTGTCCATGAAGGTGCGCGGCATGAGCCATGGGCCCTTGTGTGAACCCGCCACGAATTCGAGCGTGGCCGCGCGTGACACCGGGTCCACCGGAATCCACATGCTGATGTTCTGCGTGCCCTCGATGTTGTAGTACGGCTGGTCCTGGTGCCACGGCGTGCGCTGGC
Organism: Acidovorax sp.; assembly: GCF_046314175.1. GTDB lineage: Bacteria > Pseudomonadota > Gammaproteobacteria > Burkholderiales > Burkholderiaceae_C > Acidovorax. The sequence goes on from NZ_JBKBXG010000061.1 coordinate 19,386, forward strand.
GCGTGCCGGGCTCCTTGACCAGCACATGGTCGTGGTACAGCCGCACGGTGCGCGACTGCATGAGGCGCTGTGCGGCCAGCGCCAGCGGTGTTTCGTGCACGAACTGGCCGAACTGGGGGATGTCCTGCCAGTTGCAGAAGTCCTCAAAAAAGCGACCCGGGTCATCGGGGCGGCTCGCTACCTTGGCGCGCGGGCTGGGCGCGGCCAGGTTGGCGTCGATGCCGTCCCGCAGCAACGCGACTTCGTCGGGCGTTAGCAGCTGCTTGATGCACAGCGCGCCGTCGCGGTCAAAGCGGGCGATGTCGTCTGCAGTCACGCGCTGTGCAACACGTTGCCGCAGGGCTTCGGTGGTGGTGTTGGTGGTGGTGGGCGTCGTCATGGTTTTCTCCACAGCACGCGCCAGCTCACTTCACCATGGGCAGCTTCAGGCCCTGCTTCTTGGCGGTTTCCACCGCCAATTCGTAGCCCGCATCTGCATGGCGCATCACGCCGGAGCCGCAGTCGTTGACCAGCACACGCGCCAGGCGCTCGGCCGCGTCGTCGGTGCCATCGGCCACGATGACCATGCCCGAGTGTTGCGAGTAGCCCATGCCTACGCCGCCGCCGTGGTGCAGGCTGACCCAGGTGGCGCCGCCTGCGGTGTTGAGCAGCGCGTTCAGCAGCGGCCAGTCGCTCACGGCGTCTGTGCCGTCCTTCATGGCTTCGGTCTCGCGGTTGGGGCTGGCCACGCTGCCGGTGTCCAGGTGGTCACGGCCGATGACGATGGGGGCCTTCAGCTCGCCGCTTTTCACCATCTCGTTGAAGGCCAGGCCGGCGATGTGACGCTCGCCCAGGCCCAGCCAGCAAATGCGCGCGGGCAAGCCCTGGAAGGCGATGCGCTCGCTGGCCATGTCGAGCCAGCGGTGCACATGCTTGTTCTCGGGGAACAGTTCCTTGATCTTGGCGTCGGTCTTGCGGATGTCTTCCGGGTCGCCCGACAGCGCCACCCAGCGGAACGGGCCCTTGCCCTCGCAAAACAGCGGGCGGATGTACGCGGGCACGAAGCCGGGGAAGTCAAACGCGTCCTTCACGCCTTCGTCGAACGCCACCTGACGGATGTTGTTGCCGTAGTCCACCACCGGGCTGCCCATGTGCTGGAAGTCGAGCATGGCCTGCACATGCACTGCGCACGATTGGGCCGCTGCCTTCTTCAAAACCTCGTGCTGCGTCACATCCTGCTGGGCGGCGCGCCACTGCGCGACCGTCCAGCCGGCGGGCAGGTAGCCGTTGACGAGATCGTGGGCGGACGTCTGGTCGGTGACCAGGTCGGGCTTGAGGCCTCCAGCCCGGGCGCGACGCACCAGCTCAGGCAGGACTTCGGCAGCATTACCCAGCAGCGCGATCGACACGGCTTCCTTGGCCGCAGTGTGCTGCTGGATGAGTTCAAACGCGTGGTCGATGTCGCGCGCCTGCTTGTCCACATAGCGCGTGCGCAGTCGGAAGTCGATGCTGCTTTGCTGGCATTCGATGTTGAGCGACACCGCGCCCGCGAATGTGGCGGCCAGCGGCTGCGCGCCGCCCATGCCGCCCAAGCCAGCGGTCAGAATCCAGCGCCCCTCCAGCGAGCCACCAAAGTGCTTGCGACCCGCCTCGGCAAAGGTCTCGTACGTGCCCTGCACGATGCCCTGCGTGCCAATGTAGATCCAGCTGCCGGCCGTCATCTGGCCGTACATGAACAGGCCCTTCTGGTCCAGCTCGCTGAAGTGTTCCCAGTTGGCCCACTTGGGCACCAGGTTGGAGTTGGCCAGCAGCACGCGCGGAGCGTTGGTGTGGGTCTTGAACACGCCCACAGGCTTGCCGGACTGGATGAGCAGGGTTTCGTCGTCGTTCAGGTCCTTGAGCGAGGCCAAAATTTGGTCATAGCACTCCCAGTTGCGCGCGGCGCGGCCGATGCCGCCGTACACCACCAGGTCTTGCGGGCGCTCAGCCACTTCGGTGTCCAGGTTGTTCTGGATCATGCGGTAGGCCGCTTCGGTGAGCCAGCTCTTGCAGGTGAGCTGGTTGCCGCGCGGGGCGCGGATCACGCGGCTGGCGTCGTGGCGGGGGTCGGTCGAGGCGGAAGCTGCGGCAGCAATGATGGCGTCGTTGGCGTTCATGGTGGGCTCCTGTGAATCAATGGGGTTGAATGAGAAAGATCAGGCGTGGCTGGGCAGGCACTGCAGCAGCGGCGCAGGCCACGCCGTCTGCATGGCCCATTCGCGCATGGCTTCGATGTCGGTGGCGAGGAAGCGGTCTTGCTCCAGGTAGGCCACACGCTGGCGGATGGCAGCGAATTGCTCTTCCACCAGAGGCGATGAGTTGAGGGCGCGGTCGAACTCCATGCCCTGCGCTGCGGCCATGGCCTCGATCCCGACCATCACGGCCGCGTTGCGCACCATGTCGCCCAGACGACGAGCGCCGTACGTGGCCATGGAGACATGGTCTTCCTGGTTGGCCGATGTGGGCAGGCTGGTCACGCTGCTGGGGTTGGCAAGGCACTGATTCTCGGCCGCCAGCGCGGCGGCGGTGACCTGGGCGATCATGAAACCGGAGTTCACGCCACTGTCGCGGATCAGGAAGGCGGGCAGGCCCGAGAGGCCCGGGTCCAGCAGCAACGACAGGCGGCGCTCGGAGATGGCGCCGATCTCTGCCACGGCCAGGGCGATGATGTCGGCCACAAATGCCACGGGCTCGGCGTGAAAGTTGCCGCCGGAGATCACGTCGCCGTTGTCAAAGACGAGCGGGTTGTCGGACGCCGCATTCGCCTCGATGGTCAGCACGCGTGCAGCATGGTGCAGGTTATCGAGGCACGCGCCCATCACCTGTGGCACGCAGCGGATGGAGTACGGGTCCTGCACACGGCCGCAGTTGGGGTGCGAGGGGTCGATGGCACTGCCGTCGAGCAGCGCGCGCACGGCGGCCGCCACAGCGATCTGCCCTGCCTGGCCACGCGCCTCGTGGATGCGCGCATCAAACGGCTTGACCGAGCCCTTGATGGCTTCGAGCGACAGGCAGCCTGCCACCAGCGCGGCGGCGAAAACGTTCTCGGCACCAAACAGCCCGGCCAGCGCGAGCGACGTGGACACCTGCGTGCCGTTGAGCAGCGCGAGACCTTCTTTGGGGCACAGTACAAAAGGCGGCAAACCGATGGAGCGCATGGCCTCCGCCCCTGACACCACCGTGCCATTCACTTTGGCCTGCCCTTCGCCGATCAGCACGCAGGCCAAGTGCGCCAGCGGCGCCAGGTCACCCGACGCGCCTACCGAGCCCTTGGCCGGAATGACAGGAAGCACGTTGGCATTGGCCATGGCCAGCAGCGCATCCACGATCTCTGGGCGGATGCCCGAGTGCCCGCGCGCCAGACTGATGGCTTTGGTTGCGAGGATGAGGCGCACCACATCGTCCGCCAGTGCATCGCCCGTGCCCACGCTGTGCGACAGCACCAGGTTGCGCTGCAGCTCGGCCAGGCGCTCGTGGGCGATCTTGGTGCTGGCCAGCTTGCCAAAGCCGGTGTTGATGCCGTAAACCACCTGGTCTTCATCGACGATGCGCTGCACCGTGGCCAGGGACGCCAACATGAGCGCGCGGGCTGATGGGTCGAGCGACAACTGCGCGGGTGCCGCGTAGATGCTACGCAGCTGTGCGAGCGTGACGCGACCGGGGTGCAGGGTGATCGGGGATGCGAAGGTAGAGGTCATGGTGTCTATCCTGTATATACAAGTAGGTACAAGCGAACGAAAAAGCGTTTCTGACAAAAAAATCAACCGGCGACGGGATTGCCGTCTGCTCGGAAGCGGCTGCCCAAACGGTAGCGGGTGGCGGGGTGAAGACAACGCACCACAGTGATCGGCACGCCGCGCGACCAAGTGCGGCGGGTCAGCAGCAGACACGGCTCCAGCGGAGACATCTCCAGCAACGCGGCCTGCTCGGCGGTAGGCATGACGGCATCGACCACATGTTCGATCTGGTCGAAGGGCACGTTGCGCACCAGATACTCCGAGGGTTGCAGTTGCGTGAAGTCCTGCGCTGCAAACTGCGGCACCTGACGTGGGTTCACGTGGCGGTCTTCCAGCTGCACCGGCAGGCCGTCCTCTCGGTGGATGCACAACGAGTGGAACACCGACTCGCCCGTGCGCAGGTCCAGCGCCGCTGCGATATCCAGCGTGGCCGAAATACGTTCTACCGCCAACACGTCGCAGCGATAGTCATGGCCGCGTTGGCGGATCTCGCTAGCCAGGTTGGCGATCTGCAGCAGCGTAGATTGCGGCTTGTCTTCGGCCACAAAGCTGCCCACACCAGCCACGCGCACGATGCGGCCCTGCTCCACCAGCTCGCGCAGTGCGCGATTTACTGTCATGCGCGAGATGCCGAACTGGGTGACCAGCTCGTTCTCCGACGGCAGGCGGTCTCCGGCGCGCCAGATGCCTTCCTGGATCTTGCGCGAGATGTGGTCCTTGACCTGCTCGTAGAGCGCCATGGCCTGCGCAGGCGCCGCCGTGCCTGCAACTGCATTGGACGCGGCGGCGGGGCGGACGCTGCGCGGCGCAGCGGCGGGGCGGCGGGAAGGACGGGCGCTCATGGTTTTTTTGCAGTCAGATCAGTGCAGATCGGCCGCCATGGACTCGGCACGGATCTCTTCCGTCAAGCGCGCCTTCAGATCCATGAACTCGGGGCTGGTCTTGATCGTGTAATGGCGTGGGTGCGGCAGGTCAACCGCCAGCTCGGTCTTGATCCGGCCGGGCCGGGCGCTGAACACGGCCACACGGTTGGCCATGAAGATGGCTTCGTCGATGTCGTGGGTGACAAAGAGCACGGTCTTGCGCTCTGCCTCCCAGATGCCGAGCAGCAGCTCTTGCATGAGCACACGGGTCTGGTTGTCGAGCGCTCCAAAGGGCTCGTCCATCAGCAAAATCTTGGGGTCGTTGGCCAGCGCGCGCGCAATGGCGGTGCGCTGCTGCATGCCGCCCGACAGCTGCTTGGGAAAGTGCTGCTCGAAGCCGCGCAAACCCACCTTGGCGATGAAGTAGTCGGCACGCTCTTTCTGCTGCGCCTCGGGCATACCGCGCTCGCGCAGGCCAAAGCGGATGTTCTGCTCGATGGTGAGCCAGGGGAACAGCGTGTAGCTCTGGAACACCATGCCACGCTCGGCGCCGGGGCCTTCGACCGGTGCGCCGTCCAGCAGCACGCGGCCGCTGGTGGCATGGTCCAGCCCCGCCACGATGCGCAGCAGCGTGGACTTGCCACAGCCCGAGGGGCCTAGGATGGTGACGAAATCGTTGTCTTGCACTTCAAAGTCGACCGGCAGCAGCGCCTGTGTGCGCTGGCCCTTGGCGGTCTCGAAGACACGCGAAACGGCTTGTATGGAAACGCGGCTCATCGCACAAAACTCCAGGCAAACAGACGGTGGTTGAGCGCCTTGAAGGCGAAGTCGGACACCAGCCCGATGAGGCCGATGATGATGATGCCGAAGATGATCTGGCCGGTGTTGAGCAACGACTGGCTGTCGGTGATCATGTGGCCGATGCCCGATGACGAACCGATCAGCTCAGCCACGATCACATACGTCCAGGCCCAGCCCAGCACCAGACGCAGGGTCTCGGCAATGTCGGGCGCAGCACCGGGGATCAGCACCCGCGTGACGATGCCCTTGTGGCCTGCGCCCAGCGTGTAGGCAGCCTCCACCAGGTCGCGCCGCGCGCTGCCCACCGTGACTGCCACCATCAGCGTGATCTGAAAGACCGAGCCGATGAAGATGACCAGGATCTTCTGCGCCTCGCCGATACCGGCCCACAGGATCAAGAGCGGGATAAAGGCCGAGGCTGGCAGATACCGGCAGAATGAAATGAAGGGCTCAAAAAATGCCTCGATGCCTTTGTAGGCACCCATGGCAATACCCAGCGGCACGGCCACCACGGCGGCCAGGATGAAGCCGCCAAACACGCGCCACACCGTCATGCCGATGTCCTTGTGAAAGCCGTACTCTGCAAACAGCAGCCAGCCCTCCTTGGCCATGGTGACGGGGCTGGCCAAAAACGTGGGTGACACGTAGCCACCCAGCGTGAAAAACGCCCACACCAGCACAAACAACACAAAAAAACCAAAGCCCAGCATCCATCTGGCACGGGCGCTCACGGGCTCCAGTGGAGCAAGTGAACGGTGGCGCACGGTGGCTTTTGGAACGGTAGCGGACAAGGGTTGCACGGCAGACATGGCGCGTTCTTCTTCCGGTTTTTACTTGATGAAGCTCGCGTCAAACGTCACGGCCAAGTCTGCATTCGCCTTGCGAATGATGCCGGCCTCCAGCAGGATGGCCGTGGCGTCTTTCATGAATGCCTGCAGCTCGCCTGCAAAGAACTTCTGGTTGGCGGCCTTGTCTTGCCAGCGCAAAAAGGACGACGACTTTGCAAACTGCTCGCCCGTCTGTTTGACGGCGGCGCCCATGATTTCGTTGGACTTGGTGGGGTCGGCCTTGATCATGTCCAGCGCCTGGAAGTACGAATTGGTCAGCGCCTGTGCGGCCTTGGCATTGGCCTTGAGCCAGGTGGGGTCGCAGCCTACGGTGTCCATCACCATCGGGTAGTCGAGCGTGGTGGCCAAAATTTTGCCAGCGGCGGGGTTGTCGCGCACGGTGGAAAGATACGGCTCGTACGTCATGGCAGCGTCGTTCTGGCCCGCCACAAAGGCCTGCGCAGACGCCTGCGGCGACAGCGTGGTGGTCTTCACATCCTTGAGGCTCATGCCGTTCTTGCTCAGCATCCAGGCCAGACCGAAGTACGGCGCCGTGCCGGGGGCGTCCACACCAATCGTCTTGCCCTTCAAGTCCGCAAAGCTATTGATGTTGCCGCGCACCGCGATGCCGTCGGCACCGTAGGACTTGTCCATCTGAAAGATCTGCACGATGGGAACGCCGTTGGCGTTCCAGGCGACGTGCGTCTCGACCGTGGTGGCTGCGCACTGGATGGACTTGGAGGCCAGGGCCAGGTGGCGGTCCTTCTGCGGGATCATCTTGATCTCCACATCCAGGCCGTTCTTCTTGAAGATGCCCGCCTTGTCGGCCAGCGTGAGCGGCGCAAAGCCCGTCCAGCCGGACATGCCCAGCACGATTTTGGTGTCTTGCGCCTGGGCCGGTGCGGCCATACCCAATACGCATGCCATTGCCGCTGCCATCGACGTCCATTTCACAACCGATCGAGTCATCATCTGCTCCTGTTTGAAGAAAGTACCTGGTTCCCACACCCGGTCCGCACCCGCGGCCCGGTCGCCATGATGACAGTTCAAGCATACCTGTATATACAGGGTAAACGCTAGAAAGTTCTGTTCATGCGGCGAGGTGCTCTGATTGAGCAAGAACGAGGCCAGCTGATCTTCGCCCGGTGCGCGGCAGGTGCAAACCGAGATTGCTATTATTTTTATAGCTTTCAGCGCTTTATAGATAAGCGGTAGAGGCCAATTTGACTCATATTTTTTCTGAAAACGCCCATGCGCCACTGCGCAAAGACTGTGCTAACCGGCAGGATCACAGTGCACCATTGCGGGGCGCCAGACATCCCCTGACAGGAGGCATGAAGCGTCCATCGGCAGATGGTGCAACAGCGCTTGGTGTTGGCGCCTTTGCTATTCCACGACTGGAAGCCGCACCGTGACCGATAAGCCAGGCTCTGCATTGCGCATCAGCAACTGGCCGTCGTGCGCCTGCGCGACCAAGCGGCAAAGATACAGGCCCAGTCCCACGCCCCCGGTGGCGCGCTGGCGGGCGGTGTCGGGCCGATAGAACGCTTGGGCCAGATGCGGCAGGTGCTCGGGCGGAACACCCGGGCCGTGGTCGCGCACTTCGATCTCGACCACGCCATCCACCAATCGCAAATGCAGTTCAGGCGGCGGTGCGTTGGCGTCGCTGTGGCGCAGGCTGTTGTCCAGCAGGTTGCGCAACAGCAGGCGCAGGCGCGACCGGTCAAGCCGGACCTCCGGCAGCGCCTGCGCCGCATGCACGGCAATCAGGGCAGCGCCTGCGTGGCGCGCCTGCAGATCAGCTATCACCTCACGGGCCAGGTCTTCGATGTCGGTCGGCTCACGGTGCAGCGCCGCGTGCCGACCGGCCAGGCGTTCGCTTTCCAGCAGGTCGGTGATGAGCCCTGCCATCTCACCCAGGTCCCGAAGCAAGGCCAGTCGCTGGGCCTGTACGTCGGCGGTTTCGGGCAGCAGCTCGGTGTTCAGGCGTGCACGGGTCAGCGGGCTGCGCAGCTCATGGCTCATGGCCAGCAGCAAGGCACGCTTGGCTTCCAGCATCTGATGGATGTCATCACCCATGGTGTTGATGGTGGCGGCCAGGTGCCCCAGTTCGTCGGGCCGGTGCGCATTCCGCACCGGAATGGGCTGGGCAAAATTGCCGTCGCCAAAACGTTGCGCGCCGCTGCGAATGTCGTCCAGCGGGCGCAGCAGGTGGCGCACGTACACGAACGCCAGGGCAGTTAGCAGCAGCAAAACGGTGAGCATGCCCCACGCTATGCGGGGGCGCTTGTCCCAGGACAGTGCGTTCAACCTGAACTCAATAGCGTGGCCGTCCGCAGTGGTGCGCTGCAAAAGCCGGGGGCCGTTGTCGTCGCCACCCCAATGGGTGTCTTTGTGGATCTTGTCGCTCATCCAGTCCGGGTGAGGATGGTCAGGGTGCGACGCCCAGTTAACCTGCGGGCCTTCTATGCGCAGCGTCAGCGGCAGGCGGTTGGCAACGGCCTGCGCGCGCTCGACACTGGGAGGGTTGCCGATCTCGGCGGTCAGGCGATCTACATAGTCCATCAGCAGCGGCCGCGCGGCCTCGCGCCAGCCCACCGACACCGCCTTCTGCACACCGCCCATGAAAGTTACCGCCACCGTCACGGCCAGCGCCATGAACACCAGCACCAGCCGGATGCGCAGCGAATACCCCACCGCATTGCGCGCGCGGCGGTGCCATGGGCAGTCGTGTTCGTCGGCTCCGTGCGCAACGCGCGACAATTTCATGGCGCCGCCTTGCGCAAAGCCAGCGAATAGCCCGCGTTGCGCAGTGTCTTGATGCAGTCCAGCGGCTCCAGCTTCTTGCGCAGGCGGCTCACCACAATATCCACCGCACGGGTGTACAACTCGGCCTCATGGCCGCGCAGCTGGTTCAGGATGTCGTCGCGGCTGAACACCTTGCCCGGCTCGCGCGCCAGCAAATGCAGCAGGTCAAACTCGGTGCCCGTCAGCTCCACCGCCACGCCATGGCGCTGCACACTGCGGCGCGCGGCGTCGATGACGAGGCCCTCAAACTGCAATGACACCGCAGCATCGCCAGGCCCCGGCGCACGGCGTCGGCGCAACACCGTCTGCAGCCGGGCCACCAGTTCACGGGGCTCAAAGGGCTTGGGCAGGTAGTCGTCCGCGCCCAGCTCCAGCCCTACCACGCGGTCCATCACCTCGCCGCGGGCGGTGAGCATCACGATGGGCAGATCACCTTGCTTGCGAATGGTGCGGCACAGCTCAAAACCATCCATCTCTGGGAGCATGACATCCAGAATGGCGGCATCAAAACCACCCGCCCCCAGCCGGGCCAGCCCGTCACTGGGTTTCAGGGCGTGAACCAGTTCCAGCTCGAAGCGCTTGAAATAAGTGGCCAGTGGCGGCCCCAGCTGGTCGTCGTCGTCGATGAGCAAAATGCGGTGCATGAGCAATTCTTACACCGTCAGGCGTTGACCCCGTTCGCCAGGCATTGCGCCCTGCCCGCTGCGCCAGCCGCACGCAATGCACGGTGACGCACGATCAGCTTGCGCAAGCGGCCCTGGGCGGGAGGGTGAAGCGCATCAAAGTGGTCGGCTGCCGCCAGCAGGGCGGGCAAGGTATGCCCTGCAGCCGCAGGCTGGCGGGCCAACAGCCCCAGCGCATGCTCGCGGTCAAAGCGCGGCCCCCAGACCAGCGACATGAGCTCGTCATGGGGGTCGTCCATGCCAGACAGCAGCGCGGGGCCGTGTTGGCGCACGCCCTGGGCGAGGCGATGAATGGGTTCGAGCGTAGGAGACATGGAAGGGCCCACCCGGACTAAACGCGGCCCGTCCAGCCCTTGCGTCGCTGCATCAGATCGCGCACCTTCTGCTGCTGCTCGGAGTTCAGGCTGTCATAAAAGTCGGCCAGCGCGTTGATGACCTCTGGGCTGTTGGTTCGCACGGCCCGGGTCTTCTCTTCAAGCAGCGTTTGCGCGCGCGCGCGGTCAAATTTGTCGCCCGACACAATAGCCTGCATCTCGGCCCGTGGATCGGTCGCCTTGCCCATGAAAGCCGTACGCTGGGCTTCCATCTTGTCTGCGAGCGCGTTGAGCTTTTGCTTTTGCGCATCATTGAGGTTCAGCTTGCTGCTGACCCGCTCCACCACCTTGCCGCGCACCTCCGACATTTTTTCGGCGCTCATGGGGCCGCGATGGTGGTGGCTGCTGGAACATGCCGTTAAGCCGCCCACTGCGATGGAGGCGCCAAACAAGCCCATGAGGGTTTTCTTGATCCAGGGTTTCATGATGCAGTCCTTTCGAGGACGGTGTTGAACATGACCCTGATGGTGCCCGGCAGGGGGCGGCGCGTCGTCTCGACGTAGTTTCGGTTTATTTCACTTTGTATCCAGGCAGCAGATAGTAAGGCATGCTGGTTTGAGACTCACCCCAGCGCATCAGACAGCACCAACAGCCGGTTTGCTAGTGTGGTGTTGCATGCTTGACGACACATTTAAAACTGATGGATTTTTGGTTAAGGCAAGGCGCAAACCACAGCGATACCCGCAGGTATCGCGAGGATTTGCAACGCCGCCCTGGCCGAAAAAACGCAGTCTTAAGTGCCGGATGGCGTGCAACACCACGCTGGGTGCGGGGCGCACACACGCATCGGGTCCTCCGACACGTCGTCGATGCACCAAAAGCCATGCAAGCGCGAAAACGCAGTCATGCCAAGAGACTTGTTTACAGCTCGGCCCCATGAATGTTGTTGGCGTCGTCAATCCACTCACGGATGGCGGCGGCGCTCTCCATCTCGTTTCTATCAAGCGCAGAGGCCGGACCGTAGCGGATGCGCTCATGTGCGATGCGGGGTGACATACCGTCGCGGGTATCCCAGCAAGGGACGAACTCTGTCTTACCCCAGTGCCTGGACCTCCGGAGGAGAGTCATCCGCAAATTGCGTCTCTCGGTCGATGCCATGCCGGTCGCCCGGATAAGCCTCTGACCGATCAAAACTGTCCGCGTGCTGCCGTTGTGGGCCCATACCGACCAATTGACCCATTTGTAACGAAGGGGGATCTGGCCAGTCAGTCAGTAAATGCTTTGATTGGTCAAGGTAGTACATGGTCACGCCTCCCGCGGCTGTTCACTCATTCGACTCGGGACATCAAGTAGCTTTTGCCAACTCTTTCGGCTCGATGCCCAGTGCATCACCCTCGCCCGCCAGAAGGCCAATGCAGTCCAAAGCTTTCGGCGGATCGCAAGGCTCTGCGCAAACGCGCTGCGCGGTGTCTGCGGCTGCAGGGGAGAAATACAGGCAAAGGCTGTCGTTTTCCTTGTCGTAACACGAGAACAGCGCACGTCCAGAGCCTGGCGGGCACATCAAAAATTTGGACATGAACATCTGCTGGATGCGCAGAGTAGGCACAAACGCCTGTTCGTCGTTGCCAAGAGCCAATTTGTACCAAGTACTCATTTTTGCCTTTCGACTGGCATGGCCAGTATTACGGATGGCTCATGGTATTTTCGAGACTCGGCAAATAGGGTTCAGGCGCAGCGCATCAATTTGTAGGACTGAATCGCGGTGCCACGTTGCTCACTTAGGCTCAGCGAACAGATGATTCGATCTGCCAACGCCACAGTGAATATTGCGCAATACGGCGGAGTGCGCCCCGGGCACGCAATGTGGTGAATCCCAAGCCAGTGACCTAGCACAAGGCTTTTTGAGGTGGCGCACCCAAGGCGGGAGCCGAAATACTCGATGGGCATGGCCGAGCCCGACTTTGAAGGTAATTTGCAAGCAAATGTCATTGCGAAATGGACATTTGGAGCCACGCAGGCGGGGCAATCCACCTTGCCCAAGCCATTGCCGCGGAGGGCGCGCAATCCCGGGGCTGGAGCAACGGGACGAAATCGGGAGCCTATAGGTTGATCCGCCGATTTGCCAGAGACGTACCGTAGCGACTGCCATATTCATTCGCTGCAGTCACTTATTCCCCAAAGAAAAAGGGCGTTCACCGGATGTTGGTGAACGCCCTTGGACGTTATGGTGGTGGAGCTGGCGGGAATTGAACCCGCGTCCGCAAGCCTTTACCGGGCAGATCTACATGTTTAGCGGTCTGATTTAAGTCTCGCCACCGTTGCCGCGCAGTCGCACGCTACACCGGCCGCCAGTACCCTATTTTCTTGCCCCAATCCAAGGTACCCGGATCAGGACCAGCCCATGTAATTATCCTTGCAGCCGGGAGGCACTGATTACTCAGAGCCCCCTTGCCCAGCCCATCGGCCAACTGTTGCAAGGCTCACTGGCAATTAAGCAGCGAGTGCGAAACGTTCGTCGTTTGCAGTTAGTTTTTTAAATCGAGATTTACGAGCGTGACTCAAGC
>NZ_JBKBXG010000062.1:0-30645 GCF_046314175.1 Acidovorax sp.
CGGCAATCGCCACCGACTGCAGACCCGATGCGCAAAACCGGCTGGCCACCATGCCCGCCACCGACAGCGGCAAGCCGGCGCGCAGTGCCGTCTGACGACCAATGTTCTTACCCGTGATGCCTTCGGGGTAGCCGCAGCCCATCACCAGGTCTTCGATCAGTTCCGGCTCGATGCCCGAGCGCTCCACCGCCGCCTTGACGGAAAAGGCCGCCAGCTGCGGGCCGGGGGTGGCATTGAACTCGCCCCGGTGCGACTTGGTCAGCGGGGTGCGGGCGGTGGAAACGATGACGGCTTCACGCATTATTTGCTCCTAAATTTATAGCTTTTAGCGCTTATATATAGTGCGCTAGAGGCCAATTCGACCCAAAACTTGATTCAAAACTGATGCAGCGCGATGTACAGCGCGCTCGGCGCTGTGCACTGCGCACGGCCGTCTTCAGCCAGCCTTGTTCAGGCTGTCGAAGTTGCGCCCCTCGGCCACCAGCTTTTCGAGCAGCGGCGCGGGCTGCCAGAACAGCGGGTCTTCCTTGGCAAACTCGCGGATGTCCGCCAGCACCTTGGGGAGGCCCGTCATGTCGGCCCACTTCATCGGGCCACCCCGGTGGCGCGGAAAGCCGTACCCCGCCACAAAGGTCACGTCCACATCCAGCGGGCGCAGGGCAATGCCTTCGGCCACCACCTTGGCGCCTTCGTTGACCATGGCGGCCATGTAGCGGCGCATGATCTCGTCGGCGCTGAAGCTGCGGGGCGTGACGCCTTTCTTGGCGCGCTCTGCGTCCACGAGGGCCAGCACTTCCGGGTCGGGCTGGCCCACCCGGGCGCCGTCCGGATACAGATAGAAGCCGCGCCCGGTCTTCTGGCCGAACCAGCCGCGCTCGCAGATGCGGTCGGCAATTTCCACGTAGCGGGCCAGGGGGTCGCGGGTTGCGGCGCGGCGCTTGCGCGTGGCCCAGCCGATATCGCCACCGGCGAGGTCCGTCACCTGGAACGGGCCCATGGCAAAGCCAAAGCCGCGCACCGCCGCGTCGATCTCATACGGGCTGGCACCGTCTTCCAGCAGGTAGTCGGCCGCCTGCTTGTACACGGCCAGGATGCGGTTGCCGATGAAGCCATCGCACACGCCGGCGCGCACGGGCACCTTTTTGAGCTTCTTGGCCAGCTCAAACGCCGTGGCCACCACGTCGGGCGCCACCTTGGCGGGCACCACGATCTCCAGCAGCTTCATGATGTTGGCGGGGCTGAAGAAGTGCAGGCCCACCACATCCTGCGGGCGGCTGGTGGCGGCGGCAATCGCGTCGATGTCGAGGTAAGACGTGTTGGTGGCCAGCACGGCACCGCTCTTGCACACGCGGTCCAGCTCGCGGAACACAGCCTTTTTCACCTCGATGTCTTCAAATACCGCCTCGATCACCAGATCAACATTGGCGATGTCGGCGTAGTCGGTGCTGCCGGTGTAGCGCGCCATCACGGCGGCCTGGGCAGCTTCGGTCATGCGGCCCTTGGCCACCAGGCCGTTGTAGACCTTTTCCACATTGGCGCGACCGCGGGCGATGGACTCGGCGTCGCGCTCGATCATGGTCACCGGCAGGCCCGCATCCAGCGCCGCCACGGCAATGCCCGCGCCCATGGTTCCGCCGCCGATGACGGCAATGCTGCCCACCGGGCGTGGCTGCGCGGCCTGGGCTTCGGGCACCTTGACCACTTCGCGCTCGGCAAAAAAGGCGTGGATCAGCCCGGCGCGCTGCGGACTGTCCAGGCATTCCATGAACAGCGCACGTTCGCGCGCCATGCCTTCGTCAAACGGCAGTTGCACGGCAGCCTGCACGCATTCGATGATCTTGAGGGGTGAGAACAGGCCGCGCGACTTTTTGGCAGTCTCGGTCTTCTGTTCGTCCAGCCAGGCCAGCGCGGCCTGTGGTTCAGCGATGGTCAGGTCGCGCGTGCGGCGCACGGGGGCCTGGGCTGCCAGCAGCTCGCGCACGTAGGCCAGGCCTGCGGCCAGCGGGTCGGTGTCTTCCACCAGCTTGTCGGCCAGCCCTGCGTCCAATGCTGCCTTGGCTTTGAGCGGCTGGCCGCTGAGCATGATGGCCGTGGCGGCCTGCACCCCCATCAGGCGCGGGGCACGCTGCGTACCGCCCGAACCGGGCAGCAGGCCCAGGTTCACTTCGGGCAAGCCCAGCGTGGCCGCAGGCAGTGCCAGGCGGTAGTGGGCCGACAGCGCCACCTCCAGCCCACCGCCCAGGGCCGCGCCGTGCAGCACGGCGACCACGGGCTTGTCGCACCCTTCGATGGCGCGGCAGACCTCGGGCAGCAGTGGGGCCACGGGGGGCTTTCCAAATTCACGGATATCCGCCCCGGCAATGAAGGCCTTGCCTGCGCCAACCAGCAGCACGGCCGCCACGTCAGCATCGGCCTGCGCCTGCTGAATGGCAGCGAGCAGGCCCTGGCGCACGGCGGCGCCCAGGGCGTTGACGGGCGGGTTGTCGATGGTGACGACCAGAACATCGCCATGCAACGCGGTAGTGACAACGGAAGATGCGGGAACGGCTGCGCCCATGCGGGGAAGTCTCCTGGTAATGGCTGTGCCTGTTGACGACCAGGTGATTGTTGATGCGTGAAGTTATCTTGACAATTACATAGCCTATTGACAGACTGTCAAAGCATTTTTGACAAACCACCGCAAACCGGCCCTTTCACGCTCCGCCATGGAACTCACTTCCCTCACCGTGCTGGTCGACATCCTCGATGCAGGCAACCTCAGCCAGGCCGCCCGCAACCTGAAGATGACGCGGGCCAACGTGAGCTACCACCTGCATCAGCTGGAAAAGTCGGTGGGTGTGCAGCTGGTGCGCCGCACCACGCGCCGGGTGGAGCCCACCGAGGTGGGCCTGCGCCTGTACGCGCACGGCCGCGCCATTCAGAACGAAATGCTGGCTGCGCGCGAAACCATTGCCACGCTGGGCCGGGGTCTGCAGGGCCGCGTGGGCCTGAGCGTGCCCAGCGGCTATGGGCAGATGGTGATGTCGGACTGGTTGATTGACTTCAAGCGGCTGTACCCTGGCATCGTGCTGGATGTGCGCTTTGAAAACCGGGTGGACGACCTGATTCGCGATGAGGTGGACATCGCCATCCGCGTGATGCCCGAGCCGCCACCCACGCTGGTGGCCCGCGACCTGGGCAGCGTGCGCTACATCGCCTGCGCATCCCGCGCCTACGCAGAGGCGCAGGGCCTGCCAGAGAGCTTTGACGCGCTGCAGGCCGCGCCGGTGATCACCTCGGGCGTGGTGGGCAAGCAGCTGCGCCTGCGCGGCTACCGCGGCGATGCACGGCAGGAAGTGCTGCTGGAGCCCACCATCATTTCAGAGCACTTTCCATTTTTGCGTCAGGGCATCCTGGCCGGGCTGGGTGTGGGGCTGGTGCCCGACTACGTGGTGCAGGACGCCGTGACCAGCGGTGAGGTGCTGACCACGCTGGACGACTGGCGGCTGAGCATTTTTGGTACGCAGATGTTCATGCTGTACATGCCCGACCGACACCAGACGCGCGCGGTGCGCACATGTATCGAGTACCTGCTGGGGCGGGCGCTGCCGCAGGCGGGGCAAGGCAGCGATGCAGTGGCTGCGGGATCGGCCTCAGTGCCCTCGGACTGAGAGGCTGAGACCGCTCGTTGAACCCCGCGCCGTTCAGGCTCAGCCTGAACGGGTTGCAATGTCCAAAGGCAGGTCAGCGCAAGCAGACAAGCCGACCCAAGCCGCAGAGCAAGACTGCGAACGTCCTACGGGCCGTCAGTTGGGCCCCATGAAACTGCGCGTGCTGTACAGCTCCGTCGGCAGCCGGTTCAACACCGGCAGACCTGTGGCTGCGTCCTTGCTCTGCTTTTCGATGTAGCTGAAGAACACATCCGCATCCAGCACGCCAATGTCCAGACGCCGCGTTGCGGGCACGGCGGCCAAGGTCTTGTAGCCGTCCCCGCCGGTGGCATTGAAGCTCAGCACAAACAGCTTGTAGGTCTTGCCCACATCCAGCGCGCCCCACGCGCCCGTCGTGGGGTTGCGCGCTTCGATGTTGGTCACGCGCTGGCCAAACGCAGCCTTGGCGTTCACGTCGTAGCGCAGACCTGCGGTGTAAGGGTATGGCCCCGTGGATCCACCCGTGCCGTAGGTTGCCTCCAACCCGTCTTCCAGCATGCCCTTGACCTCTTGGCCAGTGATGTCCAGGCGGAACAGCATGTTGCCGAACGGCAGCACCTGGATCACCTGCGCAGCCGTCACGGTGCCTTGCAGCGGGATGCGAACGCCACCGCCGCTTTGCAGGGTGATGTCGGCACCGCCGTATTTTTCGTTGGCCACATCCAGGTACGCCTGGGCCACCAGTTGCTGGATGTCGCCGCCGCGCAGGCTGACGCTGCCTTCGGCATTGCAGGCCGCACTGGAGCGGCTGTAGTCCACCGATCCCACACCGCCGGGCACACGGCGCGAGCACAGTTCCTTCGGCACCACGGCCACCTGCGTCTTGTTGAACACGGCCACGCGGTCTTTGAAGGGCTGCAGCGTCGTGGTTGCGGCCGGCGAAGGTGCGGTAACACGCAACACACCGGTGGCCACTGCGCTGGCCTTCAGTGCCGTCTTTTCGGCATCTGTCGCAGCCTTGCCGCCGATGGTGAAGTTGTCGCCAATCAGTACATGCGGCGTGCCGGCGCACTGCGTGACTTCGCCCTGGGCGTTGAAGCTGACCTTGAGTTCACCCACCACCTGCGCGTATTCCCACGCCTGAACCACACACACGGGCTTGCCATCCTTGTCGGTGACGCGCGTGGGGTACGCGCCTGCGGGCGAGCCGACGCCTGCGGTGGTCAGCGTGTTGGGGCCCAGCAGGGTGTGCGAGTCGCCACCCACCACCACGTCCACGCCCGACAGGCGCGCAGCCACTTGTTTGTCGTACTCGTAGCCAATGTGGCTGAGTACGATGACCTTGTCGATGCCCTTGGCGCGCAGCGCGTCGATCTCGCGCTGCGCGGCCACGGTTTCGTCCTGAAAGGTGGTGTCCGGGTCGGGGCTGGACGACGCCTTGGTCTTTTGCGCAATGGTCAGGCCGACGATGCCGATCTTTTGCCCATCACGCTCGACCACCGTCGAGGGGCTGACGTAACCCGGAGACCGTGTGGCATTGAGCGCCGAGGCGGGGCCAAACTGCACATTGGCGCTGAGAATCGGCGTCTTGCAGGTGCCTTTTCGCATCAGGTCCAGAAAGCCCTTGAGGCCCGTGTCGCCCTTGTCGAATTCGTGGTTGCCCAGCGTGAACGCATCAAAACACACGGTATTGATCATCGCCGCGTCGGCCTCGCCGTCGGCCCCTGCGCGGTTGAAGTACAGCGTGCCGGTCAGCGCATCGCCTGCGTGCAGTTTGAGCACATTGGGAGATTTGGCAGCCAGCTCGGCAATCGCCGCCGTCACGCGCGGAAACCCACCGGCGTCCACGGCCACATCCACTGCAGCAGCGCCACCCGCAGACAGCTTGAGGGTTTTGGACTTGGATTCCAGCGTGGAGTGGTGGTCATTGATGTGCAGGATGGTCAGCTCCAGCGGCTTGCCTTGCTCACCGCTGTCAGACCCGCCGCACGCTGCCAATGCGCTGGCTACCGCCAGCGCCAGCAACCCCACACGCGCGCGGCGCGCGTTCGTTTCCCACAAACCGATATTCATGTTTGGCCCCTGTGACTGTTGTTTCGCAAAAGCCTGCATGGTGGTGAGGCTGCGTGACAGGGGGATGAAAAACAAAGCGCGGCGTAGTGCCACAAAAACGCCACAGGCTCCCGAAAGGAGCCTGTGCCGGTGTCCGCGAATGGGCCGCTTACCCCCACTCTGATGAACTCACGAGCAGGCTGCAGGGCAAAAATATGAGCCAAATAGACCTCTAGCGCTTATCCAGCAAGCGCTAGCAGCTATATTTTTAGGAGCAAACCTTAAATCCGACCTTCTTCGACCGCGTGGCACGCGATGCGGATGCCGCCAATGTTGAGCAACTTCGGTCGCTCTGCGCGGCAGCGGTCGTTCACGTGCGGGCAGCGCGGGTTGAAGGCGCAGCCGGGCGGCGGGTTCAACGGGTTGGGCACCTCGCCCTGCACGGGCGTACGCGCCTTGCCGGTGTCGTGCATCTTGGGGATGGCATCGAGCAGCATGCGGGTGTAGGGGTGGCGCGGGGTGTCAAACAGCGTGTGCTTGTCGGCCAATTCCACCAGGCGGCCCAGGTACATCACTCCGACCTGGTCGCTGACGTGGCGCACCACGGCCAGGTTGTGGCTGATGAACAGGTAGGTGAGCTGCCGCTCGCGCTGCAGGTCCTTCATGATGTTGAGCACCTGGGCCTGCACCGATACGTCCAGCGCACTGGTGGGCTCGTCGCACACTAGGAACTCGGGCTCGGTGGCCAGGGCGCGCGCAATGGAGATGCGCTGGCGTTGGCCGCCGGAGAATTGGTGTGGGTACTTGACCATGTCCAGCGGCGACAGGCCCACGGACTTGAGCAGCTCGCCCACGCGTTGTTTCAGCTCGGCCTTGTCGGTGATGAGGCCGTGTTCCTTGAGCGGCTCGCCAATGATGTCTTCGACCAGCCAGCGGGGATTCAGGCTGGCATACGGGTCCTGGAAGATCATCTGGATGCGGCGGCGCATGGCCTTGGCGTCGTTGCCCTTGAAAGCGGCGTGCGCATCCTGGTTGTCAAACGTGAGGCCGCCGCGCGTGGGCTCGTACAAACCCACCAGCAGGCGCGCCACGGTGCTTTTGCCGCAGCCAGACTCGCCCACCAGGGCCAGCGTCTTGCCTTTTTCGATCTCGAAGCTCACGCCGTCCACCGCATGCAGCAGCGTGCGGGGCTTGCGCTCGATCACGCGGTTGAGCCAGGGGGCCGAGACGTCAAAGGTCTTGGCCAGGTCGTGCGCCTGGACCAGGGCCTTGCTGCTGCCGGCAGCGGTTGCGCGTGGAGTGGGTACGGCGCTCATGCAGCCACCCCGGTTTTTGTTGTGGCGCCAGCGTGCAGCCAGCAGGCGGCGCGGGTGGAGCCGGCGTCCATCAGGTCGGGGCGGTCGGTCATGCAGCGGTCAAAAGTCTGGGGGCAGCGCGGGTTGTAGGCGCAGCCCTTGGGGATGGCGTTCAGGCGGGGCATGGCTCCGTCGATCTGGTTCAGGCGTTCACGGTCCACCGTCATGTCGGGGATGGAGGCCATGAGCCCGCTGGTGTACGGGTGCGACGGCTTGTTGATGACGTCATGCACGGGGCCGATCTCGGCCACGCGCCCGGCATACAGCACGGCCACGCGATCACAGGTTTCGGCGATCACGCCCATGTCGTGGGTGATCAGCATCACGGCCGCACCGCGCGATTTGCAGATGTTTTTCAGCAGCGTGATGATCTGCGCCTGGATGGACACGTCGAGCGCCGTGGTGGGCTCATCGGCCACGATGAGCTTGGGCTCGGCCGCCAGGGCCAGGGCAATCACCACACGCTGGCGCATGCCGCCAGAGAACTGGTGCGGGTAATGATCCACCCGCTCAGCGGCAGCCGGTATGCCTGTGTCCTGCAGCAGCGCAATGGCTCGCTGGCGCGCCTCTTCTTGCGTGACTGGCAAGTGGGCCAGGATGGTTTCGGTGAGCTGGCGGCCCACGGTGTACAGCGGGTTCAGCGAGGTCAGCGGGTCTTGGAAGATCGCGCCGATGCGGCGACCACGAATGTGGCGCATCTCATCATTGTTAAGGTTGTCGATGCGCTGGCCTTCCAGCAGGATCTGGCCCGAGGCCACGCGGCCCGGTGGTTCCAGCAGGCCGATGATGGCGGCGCCCGTGAGCGACTTGCCCGCGCCGGACTCCCCCACCACGCCCAGGATCTCGCCGGGTGCGATGGAGAAGGAAATGTCGTCCAGGGCGCGCAGGGTACCGCGACGGCTCGGGAATTCGACAACGAGGTTTTTGACTTCTAGGAGAGACATGGGATGTGTGCCTGCTTCAAAAATACTGCGAATGCCAGTCAACGCAGGCGAGGATTAAGGGCGTCACGCAGCCAGTCGCCCAGCAGGTTCACGGAAAGAGCAATCAGCACCAGCATGGCGCCGGGGAACACGGTGATCCACCATTCGCCGGAGAACAGGTAGTCGTTGCCGATGCGGATCAGCGTGCCCAATGAGGGCGATGTGGGCGGTGCGCCCACGCCCAGGAAGGACAGCGTGGCTTCGGTGATGATGGCCGTGGCCACCTGAATGGTGGCCAGCACCATGACGGGGCCCATCACGTTGGGCAGCACGTGCTTGCGCATGATGCGCAGGGGCGAGACACCCGTCACGCGGGCGGCCTGCACGTATTCCTTGTTGCGCTCTACCAGGGTGGAGCCGCGCACCGTGCGTGCGTACTGCACCCAGCCGGTCAACGAGATGGAGATGATCAGCACGCCAAAGGCCAGGGACTCGTGCGCGTTGGGGAACAGCGCGCGGCCAACACCGGCAATCAGCAAGGCCACCAGGATGGCGGGGAAGGACAGCATCACGTCGCACAGGCGCATGAGCACGGCATCGATCCAGCCGCCGCGAAAGCCCGCCAGCAGACCAAACGCCACACCCACCACCACGGAGAGCACCACCGAAGCGAGGCCCACCACGAGGGAGATGCGCGCACCGTAGATGAGCGCAGAAAGGATGTCGCGGCCCTGGTCGTCAGTGCCCAGGGGGTACTTCATGGAGCCTTCGGCGATCCAGGCAGGCGGAAGTCGCGCGTCGCTGAGTTCCAGCGTGGCCAGATCAAAAGGGTTGTGCGGCGCAACCCATCCGGCAAATAGCGAACAGAACACGCAAATCAGGGCAATGGCAGCCGCGACCATCGCCATGGGCGATGTGCGGAAGCTGTAGCCAACGTCGCTGTCAAACCAGCGGGCAAGGGTAGTTTTCATTGTGGGGAAACCAGTAAACATGCAACAGACGCACGGCCCGGGTAGCGGCCGCGCGTTGTCCATAGGCTGTCAATTAGCGATAGCTATGTCGTACCTTCGTACTTCAACTTCTATTTGTTGTCCGAACTCTCTCGTCTCCTGTTGGCTTACTTTTCGATGCTCATCCACTTGAACGGCATGAAGTTGTCGGCCATTTGCACCAGCTTCACCTTCTTGCTGACACCCCAGGCCAGCGCTTGCTGGTGCAGCGGCAGATGGCCGATGTCGGAGCTGTGAAGGTCGAACGCTTCCTTGATCATCGTGTCGCGCTTGGCCTTGTCCGTCTCCACCAGGATTTGCTTGGTCAGCTCGTCCAGCTTGGGGTTGCAATAGGCGCCCAGATTGAACTGGCCCGCACCGCCCTTGTCTTCGGGGCAGATCATCAGAGCATTGAGTGCGTTGTGCGCGTCGTACGTGGTGGGCGTCCAGCCCAGCATGTAGAAGCTGGTGTCGCGGCGCAGCACCTTGGGGAAGTACGTGCCCTTGGTTTCTGCCTGCAGGTTGATCTTGACGTTGATACGCGAGAGGTTGGCCGCCACGGTCTGGCAGATACGGCCGTCGTTCACATAACGGTCGTTCGGGCAGTTCATGGACACTTCAAAGCCGTTGGGGTATCCGGCATCGGCCATGAGCTTCTTGGCGGCCTCCACGTCGTACGGCAGACGCTTGGCGGAGGCTTCGAAGCCATTGATGCCTGGGCCCACCATCAATGCCGATGGATTAGATGCACCACGCATCACCGTGCGCTTGATGCCGTCGATGTCGATGGCCTGGTAGAAAGCCTGGCGAACGCGCTTGTCCTTGAAGGGGTTCTTGCCCTTGACGTTGGAGTACAGCAGCTCGTCGCGCTTTTGGTCCATGCCCAGGAAGATGGTGCGCAGCTCGGGGCCGGTCACGGCGCGGGTGTTGGCACTGGTGTTGACACGGTCAATGTCCTGCACAGGCACGGGCTCCATCACGTCCACTTCGCCGGACAGAAGCGCAGCCACACGGGTGGCATCGTTGCTGATGGGGGTGAAAACGATTTCGGTCGCGTTGCCTTCGATCTTGCCCCAGTAGGCGCCATTGCGCACAAACACCGAGCGCACGTTGGGCTGGCGCTCACGCAGGCGGAAAGGGCCGGTGCCATTGGCGCGGAAAGACGCGGCGTTCTCGATGCCCTTGCGGCGGTCGACGGGCACCACGGCCTGGTTGGTCTCGCACCACTTCTTGCTCATCATGTACGAGGTGGTGATCACGTCGGGCAGGATGGGCTGTGGTGCGTTCGTTTCGATTTCTACGGTGTGGTCGTCGATCTTGCGTACGACCTTGACGTCGCTGTTGGTGGCACGAAGGTCAGACCCCTCGCCCTTCATGCGGCCGAAGCTGAAAATCACGTCGTCCGCAGTGAACGGCGTGCCGTCATGGAACTGCACTCCCTTGCGCAGTTCGAAGCGCCACACGGTAGGTGCGGTTTGCTTCCAGGCCGTGGCCAACGCAGGGGCCAGGCTCAGGTCCTTGTTGCGGCCCACCAGGGGTTCGTAGACGTTGCCAGTGACGCTCAGCTGCAGCGATTCGTTGAGCGAGTGCGGGTCCATCGACAGCGCGTCGCCCTGGTTGGCGATGCGGATGGTCTGCGCGTTGACCACCAAGCTTGTCGCTGTCAGCGCGGCAAACAGTGCGGTCACAGCAACTTTTTTCTGGAATTTCATGGAAATCTCCTGGTAGTGGATAGGGTTGCGAAAGTGTCGGACTTCCGGAATGTGTCAAATGAATAGAAGCGGCGTAAAAACTGAATGCTTCAGGGCATCGCCAGAGGCATGGCCTGCTCGATCAGACTGGCATGCAACGCAGAGCCCAAGGGCAGGATGTCGTCATTGAAGTCATAGCGGCTGTTGTGCAACGCACTGCCGCTACTACCAGTGCCCTGCCCAATGCGCAGGTACGCGCCAGGCTTGGTCTGCAGCATGAACGAGAAATCTTCGGCGCCCATGCTGGGCTCCAGATCACGCACCACGTGGTCCGCGCCCAGCAGAGACTCGGCCACGTCGCCCGCGAAAATGGCCTCACTCTCGCTGTTGATCGTGGCGGGGTAGATGCGCTCGTAGTGCACCAAGGCCGTGGCACCAAACCCCAGCGCGATAGCGTTGCACAGCTCTTTGAGGCGCTGCTCCACCATCTCCTGCACGATCGGGTCGAACGTGCGCACCGTGCCCACCAGCGTGGCAGAACCGGGCAGCACGCTGAAGGCCCCCAGATCGCCCGCCTGCATGGCGCAGATGCTGACCACGGCACTTTCGATGGGGCGGACGTTGCGCGAAACAATGCTTTGCGCGGCCGTGATGATGTGCGCCGCCACAACCACCACATCCACCGTCTGGTAGGCATGGGCGCCATGGCCTCCGCGGCCCGTGATCTCGATGGTGAAGCGGTCTGCCGCGGCCATCATTGGCCCGGGGTTGATCCCCACCGTGCCGGGCTTCATCGCAGGCCAGTTGTGCATGGCGTAGATGGACTGCACCGGAAACCGGTCAAACAGGCCGTCTTCCATCATGACGCGGGCGCCCGCAAAGCCTTCTTCGCCGGGCTGGAACACCAGCACTGCAGTGCCGTCAAAGTTGCGGGTCTCGGCCAGGTAGCGCGCCGCACCCACCAGCATGGCGGTATGCCCGTCATGGCCACAGCCGTGCATCAACCCTTGCTTGCAAGACTTCCAGGAAAAGTCGTTGTGCTCGGTCAGTGGCAAGGCATCCATGTCGGCCCGCAGGCCCACCATGCTGCCGCTGGATGTGCTGCGACCGCGTACCACGCCCACCACACCGGTGCGACCGATGCCGTCATGGATTTCGTCCACACCGCAAAGCTTCAGGGCTTCTTTCACCCGGTTGCTGGTATAGATCTCTTCGAAGCCCAGTTCGGGGTGGGCATGCAGGTCCCGGCGCAGCGCGGTCAGCTCGGGGTGGTATTGCGCGATGTGCGCAAACGCCCGGCCACCGGCTTTGAGGCGGGGGCCTTGCATCAGTGGCCTCCTGCCTTCCCCACGCGCAGGCGCGGATCAACAGCAAAGTACAACAGATCCACCACCAGATTGATCACTACAAAAATCAGGGCGATCAAGCACAGGTAGGCGGCCATCACTGGGATGTCGGCAAACGTCACGGCCTGGATGAACAGCAGACCCATGCCCGGCCACTGGAACACCGTCTCAGTGATGATGGCGAAAGCGATCAGGCCACCCAGCTGCAGACCGGTAATGGTCATCACAGGCACCAGTGTGTTCTTGAGCGCATGGCCAAAGTGGATGGCGCGGTTGGACAGGCCACGGGCACGGGCAAACTTGATGTAGTCGGTGCGCAGCACCTCCAACATCTCTGCGCGCACCAGCCGCATGATCAGCGTGAGCTGGAAGATGGCCAAAGTGATAGCTGGCAGCGTGATGTGGTGCCAGCCTTTTGCTTTGAGAAGACCAGTGCTCCACCAGCCCATCTGCACCACCTCACCACGGCCAAAGCTAGGAAACCAGCCCAGTGTCACTGCGAACACCAGGATCAGCAAAATGCCGATCAGGAAGGTCGGCAGCGACACACCCAGCAAAGACAGCGTCATGAACAACTGGCTGCTGAAGGTGCCACGCTTGAGTGCAGCGTAGACACCCATTGGCACACCAATCGCCAGCGCCAGGAAAGCAGCGACCAACGCCAGTTCCAGCGTCGCAGGGAAACGTTCGGCAATAAGACGAGACACTTTGGCGCCTTGGCGCAGACTCAGGCCAAACTCGCCCTGAGCGGCATTTGCCAGAAAGTGCCAGAACTGAATAAAAAACGGTTTATCGAGACCGAGCGAAGCGCGCAATTCACGAATCTGTTCGGGAGTGGCATCCTGGCCAAGCAAGAACACCACAGGATCTCCCACGTACTGGAACAGCATGAAGGAGATGAAGGCCACCGTGATCATGACAATCACAGCCTGTATCAGGCGGCGCAATATAAAGGCAAGCATCGGAGAGTCGAGTGAGTGTTCGATGGGAACGCCACAGCCACTTATGGTGACCAGAGCGCTGGTTGGCAAAACGTCGTCAAACTAAACCAAAGAGAGCAAGGGCCGAATGGCCCTTGCTCTCTATGTATCGAGGATAAATCAGTTCACCTTGACTGTACGCATGTCCACGCGGTTATCTGCGCGGTGAGTCAACTCAATGTTCTTCTTCACAGCCCATGGGATGACCTGGTCGTGCAAAGGAATGTGCGACACCGTGTCGTTGGACAACTGCAGTGCTTCCGTCAGCATGCGCGCGCGCACCGGTGCATCGGTTTCTGCCTTGATGCGATCCACCAAGTAGTCCATGCGCTGGTTGCTGTAGCGGCCCACGTTGTAGTTGCCGTCACCACCCTGGCCCACCGTACGCACCAGCGACTGGAGGCTGTACAACGCGTCAAACGTTGGCACACCCCAGCCCAGCATGTAGATGCTGGCTTCGTAGCGCTGAATCATCGGGAAGTAGTTGACCAAAGGCAATGTACGCAGCTTGGCCTTCACCCCCACACGCGACCACATGGCCGTAACCGCCTGGCAAATCGCTTCGTCGTTGATGTAGCGATTGTTGGGGCAGGCAAAGTCCACTTCAAAACCATCAGGGTAGCCCGCCTCGGCCAGCAGCTTTTTAGAAGCCTCAACGCTGTAGGGGAAGCGCTTGCCGACCGCTTCGGTGTAGCCCGCCACCTGGGGCGCAACCAGGGTACCGGTCGGCTTGCCCAGGCCGCGCATGATGGTGCGCGAAATGGTGTCCGCATCAATGGCCTGATACAGGGCCTTGCGCACACGCACATCCTTGAGCGGGTTCTTGCCCTTGATGTTGGAGCCAGGCAGCTCTTCACGGAACTGGTCCATGCCCAGGAAGATGGTGCGGTTTTCAATGCCGTCGATCACCTTCAGATCAGGGCTGGCGCGCAGGCGGCCCAAGTCCTGAGGCGTCGGGTCCAGCACCATGTCCACCTCACCCGAAATCAAGGCCGCAATGCGCGTGGCATTCGACTTGATGGGGGTATAAACGATTTCCGTCACGTTGCCGTCCATCTTTCCCCACCAATTGGGGTTGCGCTTGAACGTCATCTTCACATCAGGCTGCCACGAATCGAGCGTGTATGGGCCTGTACCCATGGCATTGCGGTGCGCAAAATTCTCGTCGGCACCCTTGATGTCCTTGGGCTCCACCGACTTGTTCTTTTCTGCCCAAGCCTTGCTCATCATGCGCAGCTCAGTCATCTGGCGCAGCAGCACGGGGTTGGGCGCGGACAGCATGACGTCGATGGTTTGTGCATCAACCTTTACGATTTTGCTGATGCCTTGCACGTAAGGCGTGAAGTTCGAGGTCTTGGCCATGGCGCGCTGCAGCGAATACACAGCATCATCGGCGGTGAACGGAGAACCATCGTGGAACTTCACCCCTTGGCGCAGCGTAAAACGCACCTGTGTGGGGCTGACTTCCTTCCACGCGGTTGCGAGAACAGGCTCCACATCGAACGTCTTGCTGTTGTAGTAAACCAGGCTCTCATACACATTGGCATGAATGCCGTTTTGCAGTGCATTGTTCTGGGAATGAATATCCCAAGTCGAAATCTCTCCCTGACTTGCCCATTTGAATGGCTTAGCCTGCAGCGCTGGAGACGCCAACAGCGCAGCGGCAGCAGCCACCGACAAAAGACGGTATTTGAGCTTCATGGAACCCTCTTAAATAAAAGTTTTACTATGCAGTAAAAGTTGCTCTATAGCCAACGGGAAATCCCTGAATCCCGGGCGCACTGAAGGGCCTATAAAGCCTTTTCAAGCGATCTATTAAGCAAGAGTGATGCCAGAAAATTGCACCACGAAATACATTGAGCAGGCACTACTGCCAACCAGCAAAGCGAAAACCCACTCAGCCCTCCGGGCATCCCAATACACCCGTCATCCACCCCTAGACCACCGCCCAACACTTCAAACGTAAAAAAGCCGCCCGAGGGCGGCTTTTTATGAGCTAGATACCGACACTGGCCAAAAGCCAGCCTCAATATTAGAAGCTGTGACGGATACCGATGTCGTAGCCGGTGGAGTTGCGGCCAGCAGCAGTCACGGAACCGTTCAGTGCAGAAGCTGCACCGTTCTTGTTGCCAACGCGAGCAACCGTCGTGTACAGAGCAGTACGCTTCGACAGGTTGTGCACGTAGCCCAGAGCGATCTTGTTCGAACGTGGGTCAGGGCCTGCGGTGTTAACTTCGTACGTGGAGTAAGCCACACGGATTTCGCCAGCGCCCATGGGGATCAGACCACCGATCAGGAAGCCCTTACCGTCTGCGCCGCCGTCGATATCGTCTTGGTTGTAGTGAGCCATGATCTTGGCCACGCCCAGGTCGTACTGGCCGCCCAGGTTGATAGACTGGATGTCGCCAGACAGGAACTTGGTTTCAGACAGAGCCAGAGCCACGTTGATAGGGCCGTTGGCGTAACCAACACGCAGGGCCAGGCCGTTGCCGTCCTTCTTGTTGGCAGTGTTGCTCAGGTTTTCACCCATGTAGTACTGTGCTTGGCCGTAGAAGCCGCCCATCTTAGGCAGGAAGTAGCCGATGGAGTTCGAAGCGCGCACGTTGGTTGGGCCACCCAGATTGGAGTTCTGGGTTTGGGTCGTGCCAACACCGTTCGTGCCGAACGGATCGAACACAGTCAGGTTCCAGAATTGGGGCGTGTAGTCACGGCCCAGACGCACTTCACCGAAGCCGCCGTTCAGGCTAACCGTCGAACGACGGTTGAAGGTCAGGCCGCCGCCAGTGCTGGTAGCTGCTTGGTTGTTGGTGTTGGTGACGCCACCAGTGCCGTTGTCGTTGTTCACGCCAGCTTCGAGCCAGAAAGAAGCGGACATGCCGCCACCCAGATCTTCAACGCCGCGGAAACCCAGACGGCTGCTGTTGTAGCCGGAGTTCGTCAGTTGCGAACGGTTAGCGACGCTGCCGTTACCGTAAGCGTACGTCGCATCGACGATACCGAACAGGGTCACGGAAGATTGAGCCATTGCAGCGCCGGAAGCAGCCAGCACAGCCAGGGCAATCAGGGATTTTTTCATTGCGAGTTACTCCAAGGTTAAACATAGGGCGCCGGTACGGGGGGCTAGCGTGCCAAGCACCTGCAAAGTCCCGCCGGTTCCCCGGGCCAACCTCCTGGTGGGGAAGTTGCATCTATTGCACCAGAGCCCGCCCGGTTTCGCAAAGGAATTCACCCACAAACCGCCCGAAAGGGGAAATCCGTTGCAGTGTTGCAACATTTCACGGAGAGCAGGCAAAATCAGGACTTGCTGCTGTTGCGACCGAATGCCGATCTTGATTTATTTGTGTCCAAGTGCAATTTGTGTTGCACAACCCCTGCTATATCGAAGGCTCTCATGGACACTCTGTTAACCGCTGCCGACAACGCTTTGCGAACGTTATTTGCTACTCCCAGGGCCTCTGAAGTGACGCCAGCACAAGGGATCGCGGAAGCTTCACTGAGTCCTGCCGAAAAGAGAATAGCCGGAGCTCTCATGCGCGTGAACCACGTAGGAGAAGTGTGCGCGCAGGCCCTTTACAGTGCCCAGGCCGCCGTGACCCGCGACCCGCAGCTGCGCGCCCACCTGCAGGAGGCCGCACGCGAAGAAACCGATCACCTGGCGTGGACGCAACAGCGCCTGGATGCGCTGGGCGCTAGGCCCAGCCTGCTCAACCCGCTGTGGTTTGCAGGCGCGTTTGCGCTGGGCATCGTCGCAGCCAAGGTCAGCGACCGCACCAGCCTGGGATTTGTCGCAGAGACAGAAAACCAGGTCGCAGCGCACCTGCAGAGTCACCTACAACGCTTGCCTGAGCGAGATCTGGCGTCGCGGGCCGTGGTGACCCGCATGAAAGCGGATGAAGAGCGGCACGCCGCCCAGGCCCGCGCATCCGGAGCGCTGGAGCTGCCCGCCCCGGCCCGCGCCGCGATGCGCGCTGCCGCGAAGGTGATGACCACCACAGCGCACTACATCTGACACAACAAACTGACTGCGTCAGGCCTCCTGCACCTCAAAACCGGTTGTGATGTCGGCCGTTTTGCCCAGCATGATGCTGGCCGAGCAATATTTGTCGTGGCTCATGGCAATGGCGCGCTCTACCGCTGCGGGCGCAATACCCTTGCCCGTGACCGTGAAATGCATGTGGATCTTGGTAAACACCTTGGGGTCGGTTTCGGCCCGCTCGGTGGTCAGTTTCACACTACAACCCCGCACGTCGTGGCGACCGCGCTTGAGGATCAGCACCACGTCATACGCCGTGCAGCCACCTGTGCCGGCCAGCACGGTCTCCATGGGCCGAGGGGCCAGGTTCTGACCGCCGTTGGAGGGGTTGGTGGCGTCCGGGGCGCCGTCCATGGTCAGGACGTGACCGCTGCCGGTTTCGGCGACAAAACCCATGCCAGACCGTGTTCCAGAGCCGCCCGTCCAGCTGACTGTGCATTCCATTGATGTTTCTCCTTGATGACGCGTGGTTTTTTTCGCACGGAACCGCCCGGCGAATTCAATTTGATGTGAATTTTGCTGCAACGCAACAAGACAAGCGCTAAACTTCGGCTCATGCGCTGCTTTTTCGGTGAATGACGAAGCAGATGGCAAACAGCCCAAGACACACGTTTTCGCTTTTGCCCCGCACCGATTGTCTCCTCCATCTCCTCAAAGGATGGATTCAGCCCCAGGCCTTACGGCCCGGGGCTTTTTTTTGCCCAGCGCACAGTACGAGTACGCGCTCCTTCAACCGGTCTGCAGCCCCCGAAAACCCACCCCCTATGATGTGGGCCCCCGCCACCAGCGCTGCGGCGGCTTCCACCTTGCTCCCGTCATGACCCAGCACCTCACTCCCGCCGACTACCTCAAAAAAATCCTGACCGCCCGCGTGTACGACGTGGCGGTGGAGTCGGCGCTGGAGCCCGCCAAGAACCTGAGCCGCCGCTTACAAAACAAAGTGCTGCTCAAGCGCGAGGACCAGCAGCCCGTGTTCAGCTTCAAGCTGCGCGGCGCCTATAACAAGATGGCGCACCTGACCCCCGAGCAACTCGCACGCGGTGTGATCTGCGCATCGGCCGGCAACCACGCCCAGGGCGTGGCCATGAGCGCGAACAAGCTGGGCGCCCGCGCCGTCATCGTGATGCCCACCACCACGCCGCAGCTCAAGATTGACGCTGTCAAAACCCTGGGCGGCGAGGTGGTGCTGTTTGGCGACAGCTACTCCGACGCCTATGGCCACTCGGTCCGGCTCGAAAAGGAGCAGGGCCTGACCTTTGTGCACCCGTTTGACGACCCGGACGTGATTGCGGGCCAGGGCACTATCGCCATGGAGATACTGCGCCAGCTGCAAAGCCTGGGCAGCAACCAGCTCGATGCCGTGTTTGTGGCCATTGGCGGCGGCGGGCTCATCTCGGGCGTGGCCAACTACATCAAGGCTGTGCGCCCCGAGATCAAGATCATTGGCGTGCAGATGAACGACTCGGACGCCATGATCCAGTCCGTCAAGGCGCACGAGCGCGTCACGCTGGCCGACGTGGGTCTGTTCTCGGACGGCACCGCCGTCAAGCTGGTGGGAGAGGAAACCTTCCGCATCACCCACAGCGGTTTGGTGGACGAGTTCATCACGGTGGACACCGACGCCGTCTGCGCCGCCATCAAGGACATCTTTGTGGACACGCGCAGCATCGTCGAGCCCGCAGGGGCGCTGGCCGTGGCTGCCATCAAACAATATGTAGCCACGCACAAGACCCAAGGCGAGACGTACGCGGCCATCCTGTGCGGCGCCAACATGAACTTCGACCGCCTGCGCTTTGTGGCCGAGCGCGCCGAGGTGGGCGAAGAGCGCGAGGCCCTGCTGGCCGTGACCATCCCCGAAGAACGTGGCAGCTTCCGCCGCTTTTGCGAGGTGGTGGGCGATCTGCCTGGTGGCCCGCGCAACGTGACCGAGTTCAACTACCGCATCAGCGATGCAGCGCAGGCCCATGTATTTGTGGGGCTGACCACGCAGGGCAAAGGCGAGTCGCAAGAGATCGCCCAAAACTTCAGCCGCCACGGCTTTGAATCGCTGGACCTGACCCACGACGAACTCGCCAAGGAACACCTGCGCCACCTGGTGGGCGGCCATTCGGCACTGGCGCAGGACGAGCGGTTGATGCGCTTTACCTTCCCTGAGCGGCCAGGCGCGCTGCTCAAGTTTTTAAGCCTAATGCAGCCGACCTGGAACATCAGCCTGTTTCACTACCGCAACCAGGGCGCCGACTACGGCCGCATCCTCGTCGGCATGCAGGTACCGGCAGAAGACGCCGCCACGTTCGACGCCTTCCTGGCCACGTTGGGCTATCCGTATGTGGAAGAGACGCTGAACCCGGCCTACCGGCTATTCCTGCGGTCCAAGTAACAAGAATATTAGCCAAATTGGCCTCTAGCGCTTATCCAATAAGCGCTGGCAGCTTTCAAATCTGACATAGCAACCGCCCGCCCATGCAAGCCCTGCGCCACTATCTGCTGGCCGTGCAGTTCTTCACGCGCATACCGATCACGGGGCGGCTGGCGGCGTGGGTGGGCTACAGCCCCGCCATGCTGCGCGCCAGTGCGGCGCACTTTCCGGGGATTGGCTGGCTGGCGGCGTTGCTCGCGGCGGGTGTTTATGCAGCAATGTTTTGGGCGTTGGCACCCAATCCGCTGGCCCCAGCCGTGGCGGCCGTGTTCTGCACCATTGCCACCGTCTTGATGACCGGCGGCTTTCACGAAGACGGCCTGGCCGATGTGGCCGACGGGCTGGGCGGCAGCTACGACCGCGAACGGGCGCTGGACATCATGAAGGATTCACGCGTCGGCGCCTTTGGTGCGATGGCGCTGGTGCTGGCACTGCTGGCCAAGGTCAGCCTGCTGGCGCTGCTGGGCGTGCACAGCCTGCTGGCCGCGGTGGCAGGGCTGGTGGGGGCGCATGTGCTGTCGCGCTTTTGGCCGCTGCTGATCGTGCGCAACCTGCCGCATGTGGGGGACACGGCCCGGTCCAAAAGCAAGCCGCTGGCGGACCAGATCTCGGGCGGGGCGCTGGTGGCGGCACTCTTATGGTGTTTTATGCCGTTAGCGCTTGTCTGGCAAGCGCAGTCAGCTATTTATTTGATAGCATCCATGGTGTGCAGCGCGCTGGCTGCGGCCTGGATGGCGCGCTGGTTTGCGCGCCGACTGCAAGGTTTTACCGGCGACTGCCTGGGCGCCACGCAGCAGGCGAGCGAGATCGGGTTCTATCTGGGCGCGGCGCTGGCCCTGCGGTGGCTGTGAACGCAAACACAGCGAGCGCGCGGCTGTGGCTGGTGCGCCACGCGCAGCCCCAGGTGGTACCCGGCACCTGCTACGGCGCGCTGGATGTGTTGGCCGACCCAGCGGCCACCCGCGCGGCGGCAGAGCGCCTGGCGGCCACCCTGCCGCCGGGGGCGCAGGTGTTTCACTCCACGCTACAAAGATGTGAGCTACTCGCGCTTGATCTGCAAGCGCTAAGGCCTGATTTGGCATCAAAACCCGACGCGCGACTGCGCGAGATGGACTTTGGCGCTTGGGAAGGCCGAACCTGGGACGACATCGGTAAGCCGGCCATCGACGCCTGGACCGCCGACTTCGCACACCACGCGCCTGGGGGTGGTGAAAGCATGAGCGCCGTGCTCGCCCGCGTGTCGCTGGCGCTGCAGGATGCGCAGCGACTGTTCACCGCAGAGGCGACGGAGACGACGCAGGATGTGGTGTGGATCACCCATGCCGGTGTGGCGCGCTGCGTGGCCTGGCTACAAGCCCCCGACAGAAGGGCTGAAGACGCCATGCCCCGGCCCGATGAATGGCCGGTGGCAGCCCCGGCGTGGGGCGAATGGGAGATCCGCAGTCTGACCGGAAGCCCGGTCAGTTCTTGAGCGGCATGTCCAGGGTCAGCGTGGCAGGCCCGTCCAGGCTGCCGCCCAGTTGCGCCTGGCGCGGGCTCAGCGCCTGCAGCACCAGCCCCTCATCAACCTCCGCCCCCAGGCGGAACGGCTTGGCGGGCTTGCCGTCCACCGCAATCAGCGCGGCGCCGCCACCGCTGCGGCGGCCCGACAACACACCGATCAATGAGAACCGGCTGGCCAACGACGCGACCGGCGCGGCCGGTGCCGCCCCGGGCGCCGCAGGCACGGCGCCCAGCAAACGCGCCAGGGCCTGGGCGTCCGGCGCGGCAGGCCCTGTCAGCGCCACGGGAGCCGCTGTGCCCGCGGCGGGAGCCGACAGGCGCATGCCCCAGAAGACCACGCTGGCGCCCGCTGCGGCCCATAAGGCCAGAGTCCCCAGGCGTACGCCCCATTTGCTGTGTGAATTGGTCACCATGCGGGGATTATGATTCACGCGATTCGACCATCCGAGAGACCGCCTGCAGTGAACACGACTTCCCTTCCCCTCCTCATGCGCTCCGCCCGCCACCGCCTGGCAAAGAATGTTGCCCGGGGCTTCACCCTCATCGAGTTGATGGTGGTGCTGGTCATCATCGGCGTGCTGGCCGCCCTCATCGTGCCCAACGTGCTGGACCGCGCGGACGACGCCCGCAGCACCGCCGCCCGCACCGACATCACCAACATCATGCAGGCGCTCAAGCTGTACCGCCTGGACAACCAGCGCTACCCCACGGCAGAGCAAGGCCTGCAGTCGCTCATCACCAAGCCCACGTCAGGCCCTGTACCCAACAACTGGAAGCTGTACCTGGAGAAGCTGCCCAACGACCCGTGGGGCCGTCCTTATCAATACCTGAGCCCTGGCATCAAGGGCGAGATCGACGTGATGTCTTTCGGAGCAGATGGGCAGTCCGGCGGTGAAGGCAAGGACGCAGATATCGGTAGCTGGCAGTAACACGTGGCCCCCACGGTCGCGCACTGCGTGTCGCTCCCTGCCCCCCAAGGGGGCTGCGTTTCGCCTTGGGGCGGCCCGGCGGCGAAACCGTTGGCCCCCACGGTCGCGCACTGCGTGTCGCTCCCTGCCCCCCAAGGGGGCCGGGCCTTGCTTGGGGCGGCCAGGCGCTGCAGCCGCATGCCTTCTGGAGGCGCAGCGAACGTTGCAAGTTCGCGTCGCACAAGCCCATGAACCGTTCACGCGGCTTCACCCTCCTTGAACTGCTGGTGGTCATCAGCATCATCGCGCTGGCCACGGCCGGGGTGGGGATTGCGATGCGTGACAGTGGGCAAACCCAGCTGGAGCGTGAAGCGGCCCGGCTGGCGGCGTTGCTGGAGTCGGCGCGTGCGCAGTCGCGGGCCGGGGGCTTGCCAGTGCGCTGGCGGTCTCTGCCGCAGGGTTTTCGGTTTGAAGGTTTGCCGCCCAGCGCGCAGGCCGCGTTGCCCAACCAGTGGCTGGATGCGGGCACCACCGTGCGCGGGCAGGCCGCCGTGCTGCAGCTGGGGCCCGAGCCGCTGATCGGCCCGCAGCAGGTGCTAATCACGCACCAAGCGCACCCGGACCGCACACTGCGCATTGCCACCGACGGCGTGCGGCCGTTTTCGGTGGAGTCGGTGCAGTGACCCATAGCCCCCCCAAGCGGCAGCGCGGTTTCACGCTGGTCGAGGTGCTGGTGGCGCTGGCCATTGTGGCGATTGCGCTGATGGCGGGCTTGCAGGCCACCACCGCACTCACGCGCAACGCGCTGCGGCAAAGCGACATCGTGCTGGCCCAGTTGTGTGCCGAGAACGAACTGGTCAAGGCCCGGCTGTCGCGCCAGATGCCCAGCGTGGGCGATAGCACCGTGACCTGCGAGCAGGCGGGGCGGCAACTCACCGTCGCGATGATCGTGCGGCCCACGCCCAACCCCAGTTTTCGGCGCATCGACGCGCAGGTGCTGGATGGCGAGAGCTCTATCTTGCGCATCTCGACCATCATTGGAAGGTATTGATGCCCCCCCTGAGTCGCTTCGCGCCTTCCCCCCAGGGGGACGACAGCCTTTGCTGCGGGGCGGCCCTTTCTGGCTGTCCTCGCGATGGCGCCGCGCCGGTTTCGTACGCCAGGGGCGCGCGCGGCTTCACGCTCATCGAACTGCTGGTCGCCATTGGCGTGATGGCGCTGATTGCCATTTTGAGCTGGCGCGGGCTCGATGGCATGGTGCGGGCGCAAGAGCAGACGCGCCAGCGCGCCGATGAAATGCTGGTGCTGCAGGCGGCGATGGGCCAGTGGGGCACGGACCTGGACGCGCTGATGCCCATTGCCAACACCACGCCACTGGACTGGGACGGCCAGGTGCTGCGCATGACGCGCCGCAGCAGCGCGGTGCCTGATGAAGGCGCCCTGGTGGTGGCGTGGACGCGCCGCAATAACACGCAGGGCGCGGGCCAGTGGATGCGCTGGCAGTCGCCCCCCGTCCGCACCCGGGCCGAGTGGCAGGAGGCCTGGCAACTGGCGGCCCAGTGGGCACGCACACCTGGAGACGCCGAGCGGCGCTTTGAGGTCACGCTGCTGCCACTCACCGAATGGCAGATTTTTTATTACCGGGGCGGTGCGTGGTCCAACCCGCAGTCCAGCACCGGCACCACACCCGGCGATGCGGCCGCCGCCATCCCTGACGGCGTGCGACTGCAAATCACCCTGCCGCCCGGCCAGGCACTGGCCGGGCAACTGACCCGCGACTGGATCAAGCCGGTCCTTGGTGGAGGACGGTCATGACGAAATGGCCCCCACGCTCGCGCACTGCGTGTCGCTCCCTGCCCCCAACAGCAGGTTCGCCCTGCGCTTCGCTGGTGCCTGGGGCCGCGTTTCGCCTTGGGGCGGCCCGGCGGCGAACCGGGCCCACACGCTCGCGCGCCCAGGTCGGCGCGGCGCTGCTCATGGCCATGCTCACCGTCACGCTGGTGGCCACGTTTGCCGCGTCGGCCATGTGGCAACAGTGGCGCGCGGTGGAGGTCGAAACGGCTGAGCGCGGCCAGGTGCAGTCGGCCTGGATTTTGATTGGTGCGCTGGACTGGTCGCGGTTGATCCTGCGCGAGGACGGGGGCACGGGCGGCCCCGACCACCTGGCCGAGCCGTGGGCCGTGCCGCTGCAGGAGGCACGTCTGTCGACATTTCTGGCGGCGGAGGGCAACGTGTCGCAGGTGGACGATGCGAGCACGGACACCACCGAGGCTTTTTTGTCGGGGCAAATCACCGACATGCAGGCACGACTCAATATCACCAACTTGGTGGAGGGCGGCCAGGTGCGGCCGGTGGCCTTGCGACAGTTCACCAGACTGTTCGAGCGCCTGGGTCTGCCATCGCAAGAATTGGGGCTGCTGGTCGAAGGGATACGTCAAGCGCAGGCGTCTGCTGCAAGTGATGGCAGCGCCGCGCCATTGATGCCGCCCACCGTGTCACAACTGGGATGGCTGGGCTTGTCCCCGTCAACGGTAGCCAAGCTGACCCCCCACGTGGCTCTGCTTCCGATCAGGACTCCCGTCAATCTGAACACGGCAGGCGTTGACGTTTTGATGGCTGCCATTGAAGGAATAGACATGGCAAGCGCTCAAAAAATTGTGCAGGCCCGCGAGGCCAAGCACTTTCGCGAACTCAGTGAGGCGAGAGACCTCATCGGTGCCACGCCAGATGTAATCAACACAGATTCCTTTTCCATTGGATCTTCCTATTTCGAAGTACGAGGCCGCTTGCGCCTGGGGGACGCGATCGTGGACGAGCGTTCGCTCGTGCGCAAACAAGGCAGAGACGTCACCACGCTATGGCGCGAACGCGGTGCTTTTGACCGCGAGACCACGCAGCCCGCCTCCGAGATGCAGCGCTGAGGCGGGATACCCCTGCCCACCCAGTCCCCTGCCCCACCGAACGGTCACGACCTCCCCCTAAAATGGCCTGCAAAACCCGTCCATGAGCACCCTGATCCTTTTTTTGCCGCCCGCCCGTCCAGGGCCCGCCACCGAGTACAGCTACACGCTGACGGCGGACGGCCACACCGCACTTCGCCACGCCACCGCCCCTGCGGCACTGCTGCCCGAGCCCACGCGCCCGGGGGGGGAGGTGGTGGCCGTGGTGCCTGCGCGTGCGCTGTCGTGGCAGCGGGTGTCGCTTCCGCCGGGTCTGCCCTTGGGTGCGGGACAGCAGACGCCGCGCCTGCGGTCGGTGTTGGAGGGCTTGCTGGAAGACCGCGTGTTGGACGATGCGGCCCAACTGCACTTTGCCATCCAGCCCGGCGCGCAAGCGGGTAGCCCCGTGTGGGTGGCCGTGTGCGACCGCGCCTGGCTGCGCGAGAACCTGCAGGCGCTGGAGGCTGCAGGCCGCCGTGTGTCCCGCGTGGTGCCCGAATTTGCCCCCGGCCCCACCGCCAGCGGCAACCCCGAGCTGTGTGCGCTGGGCACGCCCGAAGAAGCCTATGTGGTGCTCACAGGCCAAGGTACAGAGCAAGGCGTGGCCGTACTGCCACTGACCAACATGGCGCTGACCCTGGCGCGCGCAGGTGTGCTCGCCACCAACGCCGCCAACGACGAAGACAACGCCCTTGTAGTACGCGCAGAGCCCGCCGTGGCCGCGCTGGCCGAACGCACACTGGGCCAGCAAGGCCAACGGGTGGTGCTGCACACCACCAGCCAGCGCGCGCTGGACGCCGCGCGCGGCGACTGGGACCTGGCGCAGTTTGACCTGGCCAGCACTGGCCGCACGCGCGCCCTGCGCAAGGCAGGCAGTGCGCTCAGCGCGGCCCTGTATGCCCCCCAATGGCGCGCTGCGCGGTGGGGTGCGGGGTTGCTGGTGGTCGCCCATCTGGTGGGGCTGAACGCCTGGGCCTGGCAAGAACAGCAGGCGCTGGCCGCCAAGCAGGCGGGCGTGCGCAATGCGCTGACCCAGACCTTTCCGCAGGTGAAGGTGGTGGTGGACGCCCCCGTGCAGATGGAGCGCGAACTGGCCCTGCTCAGGCAAGCCGCTGGCAGCGTATCGGCGCGGGACCTGGAGCCCCTGCTGGCTGCAGCAGGCACCGCGCTGCCCCCGGGCCAGCAGCCCACGGGCATTGAATACACCCCCGGCGAACTGCGCCTGCGCGGCGTAACGCTGGGCGCTGACGAGGAACCCGCGCTCGCTGCGCGCCTGCAGGCCGCGGGCTACCGCGTGCGGCTGGACGATGGCAGCCTGCTGCTGCAAGTGGCCGAGGGCGCCCCATGAACACCATGACACGCAACACTGCACTGAAGGCACGCTGGCAGGCCATGGCCCCGCGCGAGCAGAACCTGGTGCTGGCCGCCGGTGGCCTCATCGCTCTGGCATTGCTGTGGTGGGTGGCGCTGGCGCCAGCCCTGGCCACGCTGCGGGCCGCACCGGCACGCCACGCCGCGCTCGACACCCAGTTGCAGCGCATGCAAAGCCTGCAAACCGAGGCCCAGCAACTGCAAGCGGCACCCCGCAGCACCCCCGGCGACGCTGTGGGCGCATTGCGCACCGCGCTCACCCAGCGCCTTGGGGCCACGGCACAGCTCAATGTGGTGGGCGACCGCGCCACGGTCACCCTGAAGGGCGCACCGGCCGACGCACTGGCCCAGTGGCTGGCGCAGGCCCGCAGCAACGCGCGCGCCACGCCGGTCGAAGCGCGCCTGGCACGCAGCACAGCGGCAGCCACGGCACCCAACGCCGCAGCGCCCATCACACTGGGCAACCCGGTGGCCGCCATGCCCCGTTGGGATGGCACGCTGGTGCTGGTTTTGCCAACCGCGCGCTGAAGCAGCCCGCCGTTCTCGCCCCTTATTCGTATACGTCCCCAGTGGCACTCAACACCCGCACACGCAACCCAGCCCGCAGCCCCGCGCGTGCG
Source organism: Acidovorax sp. (assembly GCF_046314175.1). Classification (GTDB taxonomy): domain Bacteria; phylum Pseudomonadota; class Gammaproteobacteria; order Burkholderiales; family Burkholderiaceae_C; genus Acidovorax. Next base: position 26,759 of record NZ_JBKBXG010000062.1, read on the forward strand.
CCCGGCGCCTCCATGCCACGCACGGCGTGGGGTTGGGCTTGGGCGGGCGCCGTGTTGGGGGTGTTGCCTGCCGTGGTGGTGTTTGCACCCGCACACTGGCTGGCGCAGGCGGTTGCCCGGGCTACCAGTGGGCAGGTGCTGCTGCAGCAAGTGCGTGGCACGGTGTGGACTGGCTCTGCCCAACTGGTGCTGACCGGTGGTGCCGCCAGCCAGGACCGCGCCGCGCTGCCCGGGCGTGTGGACTGGCAGTTGCACCCCACATGGACCGGCGTGCGCGCGCAGTTGAACGCAGCGTGCTGCACCCCCGCGCCGCTGCAGGCGCGTGTGTTCGCACGATGGGCTGGCATGCGCGTGACGGTGGCCGACGGCCAGAGCCAATGGCCCGCAGCGCTGCTGACCGGCCTGGGCACGCCATGGAACACCTTGCAACCCCAAGGCCAGCTGGCCCTGCAGACACAGGGCCTGGAAGCCACCTGGGCGGCGGGCCGCATGGTGCTGACAGGCCAGGCGCAGCTGGATGCGCGGGCCATGTCGTCGCGCCTGTCCACCCTGCGCCCCATGGGCAGCTATCGGCTGGTGCTGCAAGGAGGCGATGTGCCCACGCTGGCACTCAGCACGCTCGACGGGCACCTGCAACTGAGCGGCACCGGCCAGTGGGTCGGCAATCGCCTGCGGTTTGCGGGCGAGGCCAGTGCCAGCCCTGAGCGCGAGGCAGCGCTGTCCAATCTTCTGAACATCATCGGACGGCGCAGCGGCGCCCGCTCCATCATCACCGTGGGTTAGTTCTATGACTTTCTTGTTTTCGCCACACCTGCGCTTTACTCTTAAAACAATAGCTGCCAGCGCTTTACTGGCAAGCGCTAGCAGCCAAATTCATGCCCAAACAGCCATTGACACACGCACCGGCATGGGCAGCGTGCGCCAAAGCGAGCCCGTCACGCTGAACTTTGCCAACGCCGAGATCGAAGCCGTAGCCCGCACCATGGCCACCATCACCGGCCGCAACGTGGTGGTGGACCCACGGGTCAAGGGCCAGGTTAACCTGGTTACCGAACGCGCCGTGCCCCCGGCCGCTGCCTTCCAGCAGTTTTTGGCGGCATTGCGGCTGCAGGGCTTCACCGTGGTCGAATCGGCCGGGTTGTACAAGGTGGTGCCCGAGGCCGACGCCAAGCTGCAGGGCGGCAGCGTGAGCGTGGTGCAGGGCAGCTCGGGCAGCGCACCTGCGGGCGGGCAGATCGTCACGCAGATCTTCAAACTCAACTTTGAAAGCGCGGCCAATCTGGTGCCGGTGCTGCGCCCGCTGATCAGCCCCAACAACACCATCAACGTGAACCCCGGCAACAACTCGCTGGTGATCACCGACTATGCCGACAACCTGCAGCGCCTGGCGCGCATCGTGGCGGCCATGGATGTGTCCAACGCCAGCGATGTGGAGGTGATTCCGCTACGCAACGCCGTGGCGACCGACTTGGCGCCCTTGGTGGCGCGCCTCATCGACGGCGGCAGTGGCAATGGCAACGGCGCACCCTCCGCCGTGCCAGGCCAGGCCGACACATCTTTCAAAACCACCTTGATCGCCGAGCCCCGCAGCAACTCCCTGATCCTGCGTGCCGCCAACCCGGCCCGCGTGTCCCAGGTGCGCGCGCTGGTGGCCCAGCTGGACCAGGCGCCCGTGCCCGGCAGCAGTGCCGCCAACGGCAACATCCATGTGGTCTACCTGAAAAACGCCGACGCCACCAAGCTGGCCACCACCCTGCGCGCAGCCATGGCGGCCATGGGTGGCAGCAGCAATGGCGGTGGCGCCTCCAGCGCGGGCGGCACCAGCAGCACTCCCACCAACACAGGCCTCAGCACGGGCGGCGGTCTGTCGAGCAACGGCACGTCCGGCACCAGCAGCAACATGGGCCTGGGCAGCGGTAGCAGCAGCATGGGCACCAGCAGCACCAACAACAACCAGCCTTCCACCGGCGGGCAGATTCAGGCCGACCCTACCACCAACTCGCTGATCATTTCTGCCCCCGAGCCGGTGTACCGCCAACTGCGTGCCGTGATCGACAAACTGGACGGACGCCGCGCGCAGGTGCTGGTCGAAAGCCTGATCGTCGAAGTTTCGGCCAACAAACTGGCCGAGTTCGGGATTCAGTGGCAGGGCATTCTGGGCAAACAGGGCGATGGCACGGTGGGGGTCATTGGTACCAACTCTGGCCAAGCGGGCGCCAACATCCTGGGTCTCACGGCAGCGATCGCTTCGGGCAACGCCACATCCATCGGTACGGCAGCCGCCGGCCTGGGCAATGGACTGAACCTGGGGCTGGCGCCGCGCATCAACGGGCAGTATTACCTGGGGGCCCTCGCCAACTTTCTGCAAAACAGCGGCGACGCCAACGTGCTCTCCACCCCCAATCTGATGACACTGGACAACGAAGAGGCCAAGATCATCATCGGCAACAACGTACCGTTCGTGACTGGCTCGTATGCCAACTCTGGCAACGGCAACACCGTCAACCCCTTCAACACTGTGGAGCGCAAGGACGTAGGTCTGATGCTCAAGGTGCGCCCCCAGATCAGCGAAAACGGCACCGTGAAGATGGCGATTTACCAGGAGATCTCCAAGATCGACCCTGCCACCATCACCAATGCCAACGGCCCGACCACCAGCAAGCGCTCCATTGAATCGAACGTGGTGGTGGACGACGGCAGCATCATCGTGATTGGCGGCCTACTGGAAGACAGCTACTCCCAAGGCCAGGACAAGGTGCCGCTGATGGGCGACCTGCCCGTGGTGGGGGGCCTGTTCCGCAGCGAAAACCGCACCCGCAACAAGACCAATCTCATGGTGTTTCTGCGCCCCATCGTGGTGCGCGACAACGCCACCAGCGAGGCCCTGATGCTGGACCGCTATGAAGCCATCCGTGCACTGCAGCAGGTCACGCAGCCAGCCCCCAGCGTCATGATGAATTCAGTGTCTGGCGCGCCCGTGTTGCCTGCCCTGCCCGCCAGGCCAGCGCCCGCACCATCTGCGCAACCGGCGCAGCAACTGGTCCCGCAACAACCCGCGGCCCCCGCCGTGTCCACACCCGTGCCGCCGCAGCCGATGCAGCAACTTGTGCCCACGTCCATGCCGCCCAACAGCTCGGGCGTACCGCTGAGCAAAGCACCCACCGACGCAGACCCTGTCATGCGGATGGCCGCTGCGGTGGTAGCTGGCACCCGCGTGCTCTGAGGGACCCGCCACCCATGCGCCACCCCCTGCCCTACGCCTTTGCCCGCACCGCCCAGCTGCTGCTGGAGGACGACGGCCACCAGCTGGTACTGTGGCACGGCCCCAACCCCGACGCGGGCGCGCTGTCCGAAGTGCTGCGCAAGCACCCCGTTCAGCAAATGCAGCCCCTGGATGCATCTGGCCTGGCCCAGCGCATCAGCGCCGCTTATTCACACAGCGAATCGAGCGCTGCCACGGTGGTGAGCGAAGTCGAAAGCGATGCCGACCTGTCGCGCATGATGCAGGAGCTGCCTGCCGTCGAGGATTTGCTGGAATCTGCAGGCGACGCACCCATCATCCGCATGCTTAACGCCCTGCTCACGCAGGCCGCGCGCGACGGCGCGAGCGACATTCACATCGAGCCGTACGAGCGCCATTCCAGCGTGCGGTTTCGGGTGGATGGCTCGCTGCGCGAAGTGGTGCAGCCCAACCGCGCGCTGCATGCGGCACTGATCTCGCGCCTCAAAATCATGGCCGACCTCGATATCAGTGAGAAACGCCTGCCGCAGGACGGCCGCATCAGCCTGCGCCTGGGCACCCGCGCCATCGACGTGCGCGTGTCCACCCTGCCCAGCGCCCATGGCGAACGCGCCGTGCTGCGCCTGCTGGACAAGAGTGAAAGCAA
>NZ_JBKBXG010000063.1:0-29784 GCF_046314175.1 Acidovorax sp.
GACGTGGCGCTGGCGGGCCTGAACCACAAGCTCGGCTGGCGCGGCACCACCAACACGCTGCTGAACTTTGGCGAAGGCAAGTATCCCGTGGATGGCGAGGCAGGTGCGGTGGGCTACCTCGTGGGGCAAGCGGGCAAGGGGCTGCACTGCATGTTCCACATGATGAACGAGGCGCGCATCGGCATTGGCATGGCGGCCACCATGCTGGGCTTGGCAGGCTACTACGCCAGCCTGGACTACGCCAAGAACCGCCCCCAGGGCCGTCCGGTGCAGGGTCCTAAAGACACCGCTGCCGCCGCTGCCGTGGTCAAGGACGTCGCCCAGCCCCAGGTGCGCATCATTGAGCACGCGGACGTCAAGCGCATGCTGCTGGCGCAAAAGTCGTATGGCGAAGGCGCCCTGGCGCTCAACCTGTTCTGCGCGCGCCTGGTGGACGAGCAGGCCACGGGCGATGCCGCAGCGGCTGACGAAGCCCGCCTGCTGCTGGAGGTGCTGACCCCCATCGCCAAAAGCTGGCCCAGCGAGTGGTGCCTGGAGGCCAACAGCCTGGCCATCCAGATCCATGGCGGCTACGGCTACACGCGCGACTTTCCGGTGGAGCAATACTGGCGCGACAACCGCCTGAACATGATCCACGAAGGCACGCACGGCATCCAGGCCATGGACCTGCTGGGCCGCAAGGTGCTGATGGAAGGCGGGCGGGGGTTGCAACTGCTGGCTGGCCGCATCAACGCCACCATCGAGCGCGCCATCCAGGTGCCATCGCTGGCCGCGCACGCCAACGCGTTGGGCAGTGCGCTGCAGCAGATTGGCGCCGCCACCAAGGCTGCGTGGGCCACTGGGCAACCCCAGGACGCGCTGGCCAACGCTGTGCCCTACATGCAGGCCTTTGGCCACACGGTACTGGCCTGGGTGTGGCTGGACGTGGCGCTGGCCACCTTGCAGGCTGATGGCGCACAGGCGAAACCCGCTAGCGTGGGCCGCATGGGTGCCATGCAATTTTTCTTTAACTACGAGCTACCCAAGATTGGCGCGTGGCTGCAGGTGGTCAGTGCACGTGATGCAACCTGCGCCGCCTTTCCAGAGGATGCGTTCTGATGGCCAGCGCACAAAAGTTGCAGCGCCTGCACAAGATCATCTGGGCACTGATTTACGGCGGCCTGCTGGCGCTGGTGCTGGGCATTGCCACCCAGCGCACCGACCACACCACGGGCTGGGTGCTGATGGTGGTAGGCGGTGTGGTAGCCGTGGCGGGCGTGGTGCTGATTGGCGTGCGAGCCCGGCTGCAGAGCGACCACGACCACTGAAACCGCGACCGACGCGGGGGCGACACAATGGCCCCGCGTTGCATCGCACAATCATTCTTTGCGTGGGGGCGCACCACCAGTGATCCCACCATCCATCCAGAACAGAAGGAGACACACAATGACACGCACCATCCAACAACTGTTTGACCTGACCGGCAAGACCGCGCTGGTCACCGGCGGCTCGCGCGGCCTGGGCCTGCAGCTGGCGCATGCGCTGGGCGAGGCGGGCGCCAAGATCATGCTCAGCTCGCGCAAGGCGTCTGACCTGGAAGAGGCCGCTGCCGACCTGCAGGCTGCTGGCATTGACGCGCGCTGGATAGCAGCCGACTGCGCCAATGAGGCCGACATCCGCCGCTTGGCCGACGAAACCCTGGAGCGCATGGGCCCCGTGGACATCCTGGTCAACAACGCAGGCGCCGCCTGGGGCGCCCCGGCCGAAGACCACCCGGTGGACGCGTGGGACAAGGTGATGAACCTCAACGTGCGCGGCTACTTCATCCTGAGCCAGCACATCGCCAAACACAGCATGATCGCGCGGCGCAGCGGCAGCATCATCAATGTGGCGTCCATCGCAGGCCTGGGCGGCAACCCCAAGGGCATGAACACCATTGCTTACAACACCTCCAAGGGTGCGGTGATCAACTTCACCCGCGCACTGGCCGCTGAATGGGGCGCGTACAACATCCGCGTCAACGCCATCTGCCCGGGCTTCTTCCCCAGCAAGATGACGGTGGGTACGCTCAAGGCCATGGGCGAGGAAGCACTGGCCGCGCACGCCCCTCTGGGCCGCCTGGGCGATGACGAAGATCTGAAGGGCTTGTGCGCGTTGTACGCGTCGGACGCAGGCAAGCACATCACGGGCCAGTGGCTCGCCGTCGACGGCGGTGTGAGCATCGTCACGGGCGGCTAGTCAACAGCGGCGGCAGGGGCGGGCGCCGTTCGCTATGCTCGCGTTTTTGTTCTGAATACCGGAGTTGCCCTTGCTGAAATTCGGCGTCGAGATCCCTTTTGTCAGCCACCTTGGCTTTACGTTGCATCGCATGGAGGGCGGCGAGTCCGAGCTGCGCTACGAAGCCAAGCCCGAGCACCTGAACTCCTTTGACGTGACCCACGGCGGTGCGTCGATGACGCTGCTGGACGTGACCATGGCCACGGCCGCGCGCAGCGATACGCCGGACATGGGTGTGGTGACCATCGAGATGAAGACCAGCTTCATGCAGGCGTCGCGAGGGCCGCTGGTGGCCAAGGGGCGGCTTATCCACCGCACGGCCACCATGGCATTTACCGAAGGCACGGTGTACGACGCGCAAGGCAAGGTGTGCAGCCACGCCACCGGCACGTTCAAGTACGTGCGGCGCCTGCCGGTGGATGGGCGCAATGTGAATGACCTCAAGGTCATTTCCACCGATTGAGTTAATTTTCAAGCCAAATTGGCCTCTAGCGCTTGATGGATAAGCGCTAGCAGCTATTGAATTCATAGTAGTAGACATTCTGAAGGAGCCTTACATGCCACGCAATCAACAAATCGTTCTCGACAACCGCCCCCAGGGTGAAGCCGTGGCCAGCAATTTCAAGCTGGTGGCCACTGACACGCCAGCACTCAAGGACGGTGAAGTGCTGGTGCGCCACCACTTTCTGAGCCTGGACCCCTACATGCGCGGCCGCATGAACGAGAGCAAGAGCTACGCCGCGTCGCAAGGCCTGGGCGAAGTCATGATCGGCGGCACGGTAGGCGAGGTGGCCGAGAGCCGCCACCCCAAGTACGCCGTGGGCGACAAAGTGGTGGGCATGGGCGGTTGGCAGGAGTACAGCGTGATCGACGGCAATGCCGTGGGCGCGCTGCGCAAGGTGGACACCACCCATGTGCCGTTGTCGCACTACCTGGGCGCCGTGGGCATGCCGGGCGTGACAGCCTGGTACGGCCTCGTGAAGATCATTGCGCCCAAGGAAGGCGACACCGTGGTGGTGAGCGCAGCGACCGGTGCGGTAGGCAGTGCCTTTGCCGCCTTGGCCAAGGCCCGTGGCTGCCGTGCCGTAGGTATTGCGGGTGGGGCAGAGAAGTGCAAATACGCGGTGGAAGAGTTGGGCTTTGACGCCTGCATCGACTACAAGGAACACAACGATGTGAAGGCTATGTCCAAGGCCTTGAAGGAAGCCTGCCCGAACGGCATCGACGGCTACTTTGAGAACGTGGGCGGCTGGATCATGGACGCCGTGATGCTGCGCATGAACGCCTTCAGCCGCATGGCCCTGTGCGGGATGATCGCCGGATACGATGGCGCTCCGATGCCCATGTCCAATCCCGCGCTGATGCTGATCAACCGCATGAAGGTCGAAGGCTTCATCGTGAGCGAACACATGGAAGTGTGGCCCGAAGCGCTGAAAGAGCTGGGCACGCTGGTCGGCACCGGCAAGCTGCGCCCCCGCGAGACCATTGCCGAAGGCATTGCCGCTGCGCCTGAAGCGTTCCTGGGCCTGCTCAAGGGCAAAAACTTCGGCAAGCAGCTTGTCAAGCTGATCTGACGATGAGCGCCGTGCCACCCACGCTGCGCTGGACCTGGGCCCGGTTCGACGACCTGGGGGTGCACGCGCTGCACGACGCGCTGGCGCTGCGTTGCAAGGTGTTCATCCTGGAGCAGGGCCCTTACCAGGACCCGGATGGGGCAGACAAGCGGTCGTACCACTTGCTGGGCTATGACGAGGCGGGTATCGCGCAGGCCTGCTTGCGCGTTGCGGACCCGGGCGTGAACTACCCCGAACCCTCCATCGGCCGCGTGGTTACCGCCAAGGAGGCGCGTGGCAACGGCACCGGCCGGGCGTTGATGCAGGAAGGCATCGCCCGCTGCCGCCAGGCGTTTCCCGGACAGGGCATCCGCATCAGCGCGCAGGCCCATCTGCAGGGCTTTTATGGCAGCCTGGGTTTTGTGGCGGTGTCGGACGAGTACCTGGAAGACGACATTCCCCATGTCGAGATGTTGTGGAGCCCCCCATGACCACGGCAACAGCCCCCACCGCCAACCCGGCACGCACGCACGACGTGTTCAATCAGAGCACCCCCTGGGCGGATGTGAACCTGTTCACCACCAACCCACCCTTGCAGGACGCGCTGCGCCTGCACGCTTCCAACCTGCCGTTGGCGGGCCTCACGGCGCTGGGGGCAGAGATGGGGTCGGCCGAGATGCAGGCCCACGCGCGCCTGGCGAATGTGCACAAGCCCCAACTGCGCACGCACGACCGCTTTGGCCACCGCACCGATGTGGTGGAGTTCCACCCCAGCTACCACGCTCTGATGGGCGCCGCCCTGCGCCACGGCCTGCACGCCACGCCGTGGTCGCGCGAGGACACGGGCCACGCCCACATCGAGCGAGCGGCAGGCTTCATGCTGTTCACTGAGGCCGAGCCGTCGGTGCTGTGCCCCGTGTCCATGAGCTATGCGGTCACGCCAGCGCTGCGTGGCAACGCTGCGGTGTGGGCCGACTGGAGCAAAGGCCTGGCCAGCACGCAGTACGACCAACGCCTGGCGCTGTTCTCACAAAAATCCGCGCTCACCATGGGCATGGGCATGACCGAGAAGCAGGGCGGATCGGACGTGCGGGCCAACACCACACAGGCTGTGCCTGATGGCGACGATGCCTGGGGCGCACGCTACCGCATCACCGGCCACAAATGGTTCTTCTCGGCTCCCATGTGCGACGCCTTCCTGATCCTGGCGCAGGCGCCCGGCGGGCTCACCTGTTTCTTCTTGCCGCGCGTGCTGCCGGATGACACGGTGAATACCATCCGCATCCAGCGCCTGAAAGACAAGCTGGGCAACCACGCCAACGCCAGTTCCGAGGTCGAGTTCATCGACGCCCTAGCCTGGCGCGTGGGCGAAGAGTGCCGGGGCGTGGCGCAGATTCTGGAGATGGGCACCATGACCCGGCTGGACTGCGCTTTGGGCACCAGCGGACTCATGCGGCAGGCGCTCAGCATCGCGCTGCACCACACGCGCCAGCGCTCGGCCTTTGGCAAAAAACTCATCGACCAGCCGCTCATGCGCAACGTGCTGGCCGACCTTGCTCTCGAAAGTGAAGCGGCTACCGCACTGTCCATAAGGCTTGCGAGTGCTTTTGACCACAAAGAAAAGAGCGAACACGAGGCCATCATGGCCCGCCTGCTCACGCCCGTGGCCAAGTTCTGGGTCTGCAAGCGCGGCAGCGCGTTTGCGCAAGAGGCCATGGAATGCCTGGGCGGCAACGGCTATGTGGAGGAGGGCGGCGAAGGCGTGATGGCCCGCATCTACCGCGAGATGCCGCTTAACTCCATCTGGGAGGGCGCGGGCAACATCATGGCGCTGGATTTGATGCGCGCTGTGCGCCGCGCCGACACAGCCGCCGCCCTGGCCGCCGCCCTGGCCCCCGCACGCGGCGCCCACCCGGCGCTGGACCGTCTGGCCGGCGCGCTGCCTCTGCGCGTGGACGCCATGACCACCGAGGCAGAGGCCCGGCGCCTCGCGCAGGACGTGGCGCTGGCCGTGCAGGCGTCCCTGCTGCTGCGCAGTGCGCCCGGCGCCGTGTTCCGCGCGTTTTGCGACTCGCGCCTCTCCGGCGACTGGGGCTACAGCTTTGGCACGCTGGGCGCGGGTGTGAACCTTGACGCCATCTTGGCCCGCGCGCTGCCGACATGAAGCTCCCCCTGAGGCGCTTCGCGCCTTCCCCCTCTCTCGACTCACTGCGTGAGTCGGGAGGGGGACGCCCCCAGCGCGGCGGGGCGGCCCTTGCGCGGGGGGCGCTGGCTTTGGCTGCGCCAGGATCACACGTTGTCACCAGTGTCAGCCCCAGCGGGCACGTCGTAAATCTTCCGAGGAGTAACCCATGTCCCATCTCATCCTGCACCACTATCCCTCGTCGCCGTTCTCCGAAAAAATCCGCGCTGCGCTCGGCTTCAAGCAACTGGCCTGGAAGTCCGTGATCATCCCCAGCGTCATGCCCAAGCCGGATGTGGTGGCGCTGACCGGCGGCTACCGCAAGACGCCGTTTTTGCAGATTGGCGCCGACATCTACTGTGACTCGGCCCTGATTTGCGACGTGCTTGAGCACGAGCAGCCTGAGCCGGTGCTGTACCCGCCCCACCTCAAAGGGGTGGCCCGCGTATTTGCGCAATGGGCCGACACCACGCTGTTCTGGGCTGCCATGGCCTACAACCTGCAGCCCAAGGGTGCTGCGGTGTTGTTTGCCAACCTGCCGCCTGCCGCTGCGCAAGTGTTTGGCGAAGACCGCCGCGAGATGAGTTCGGGCATGCAGCGTCTGCGCCCGGCCGACGCCACCGCCGCCTACCGCTCGTACCTGCGCCGCATCGCCCATATGGCCGAAGAGCATGATTTTCTTTTCGGCGCCGAGCCCTGTCTCGCCGACTTTGCGGCCTACCACCCGTTGTGGTTCACGCGCCAGTGTGTGCCGGTGATGGCGGACATCTTCACCAACACCCCCGCCGTGCTGGAGTGGATGGACCGCATTGCCGCGCTGGGCCATGGCCGCATGGAGAAGTTCAGCGCCCAGGACGCCATCACCGTGGCCGCAGGCCTCGACCCCTTGCCCCTGATGGACGACGTTTTTCAGGATGAGCATGGCATCCCGCTGGGCAGCCAGGTCACGATTGCTGCCGAAACGTTTGGCACCGAACCGACAGAAGGCGAGCTGATCGCCGCCACCCGCACCCGCTACACACTGCGCCGCAACGACCCGCGTGCCGGAACGGTGCATGTGCACTTCCCACGCATCGGGTACGTGCTGCGACAGGCTGCGCCCTGAGCGGCCGCACCGCAGCTTTCGCCACCCCGCCCGGTCGGGCTGAGCCTGTCCAAGCTGAGGCGCGCCCCGTAAGAAGCCTTTAGACAGGCTCAGGGCAAACGGTTGAAACGTCGTTGTTGGCGCAAGCAAGAAAATTAAAACAATCCACCGTTCAATTCAAGGAGACAAAAACATGATCGACAACTTTGCTGGCAAAACTGCCGTCCTCACCGGCGCAGGCTCGGGCTTTGGCCTGGAATGCGCGCGCATTGGCGCCCGCCTGGGCATGAACCTGGTGCTGGTGGATGTGCAGCAGGACGCGCTCGACGCTGCCACTGCCGAGATGCAGGCTGCAGGCGCACAGGTGCTGGCCCGCAAGGTGGATGTATCCAACGCCGCGCAGATGGAGCAACTGGCTGCCGACGTGCAGCAGCGCTTTGGCGCACCGCACCTGGTGTTCAACAACGCGGGCGTGGGCGCAGGTGGCCTGGTGTGGGAGAACTCGGTCAAGGACTGGGAATGGGTGCTGGGCGTGAACCTGTGGGGCGTGGTGCACGGCGTGCGGCTGTTCACCCCCATGATGCTGGCAGCAGCCAAGGCCGACCCGGCGTGGCGGGGCCACATCGTCAACACCGCCAGCATGGCCGGCCTACTGAATGCGCCCAACATGGGCATCTACAACGTGAGCAAACACGCAGTGGTCAGCCTGTCGGAGACGCTGTACCAGGACTTGTCGCTGGTCACGGACCAGGTCAGCGCCAGCGTGCTCTGCCCCTTCTTTGTGCCCACCGGCATCAGCCAGAGCCACCGCAACCGGCCGCAGGACATGGCGGTGGACAAGCCCACCAAGAGCCAGCTCATCGGCCAGGCCATGAGCGACAAGGCTGTGGGCAGCGGCAAGGTGACTGCGGCCGAGGTGGCGCAAAAGGTGTTCGATGCGGCGGCCCAGGGCCAGTTCTACATCTATAGCCACCCCAAGGCCCTGGCCTCGGTGCAGACGCGCATGGAAGACGTGATGATGGGCCGCAATCCCACCGATCCGTTTGCAGCCAAGCCTGAACTGGGGGCGCAGCTGCGCACCGCGCTGCGGGCGGATTGACGGCCTTATCGGACAGGGCGGACAGTGCGGTGAAAAATGTGAGTGAAAATGGCCTCTAGCGCTTATCCAATAAGCGCTAGTAGCTATAAAATTAGTAGTAATTGACCTTGCTTGCCGCATCGGCCCACCCCGCATCTGACAGCGCTTCGGCCCATGGCCATGCGCTGTTCGACACCGCCATCGGCACCTGTGGCATTGCCTGGGGGCCGGGCGGCATTGTGGCGGTGCAGCTGCCCGAGGTGGATGCGGCAGCCACGCAAGTGCGTTTGCTGCGGGGGCTGCTCGTGCCGTGTGCCAACTTTGCAGACCCGCCCCCCACCGTGCGCAACGCCATCGACGGCGTGCAGGCGCTGTTGACCGGCCATTCACTCGACCTGCGCGAGGTGCCGCTGGACATGTCGCGCATCTCTCCGTTTCACCAGCAGGTCTATGCACTGGCCCGGGCCATAGCCCCTGGCACCACGCGCACCTATGGCGAGTTGGCCGAGCAATTGGGCGGCAAAGGACTGTCGCGGGCAGTGGGGCAGGCCCTGGGGCTGAACCCTTTTGCCCCTGTGGTGCCATGCCACCGTGTGCTGGCGGCAGGGGGCAAGGCCGGCGGGTTTTCTGCGGGCGGCGGTGCGGCCACCAAGCTGCGCATGCTGGAGATTGAAGGCGCCGTCATGGGTGGAACGTTGCCGCTCTTCGGGTAGGCCCGGTTGCAGCAAAGCGTAAGGACTGTTTGCAATCCGTGCATTGCGTTCGCTAGCGAACAGACGGTGTGCGTGGGCCGCTTGTACAAGAACATTAGAGCGTAGCTGTTCGTCAGCCGCGCAGTTCACTTGTACAAGGAGCTCCATGTCCTCTTCAACCCTTATTTGCTCTGCATGGAACACCTCCTGCGCGGGGCAGCCTGCCGATATGTCGTTGGTGGAGCTGTCCACGCTGGGTGACCACCTTGCGCATTGCGGCGCGTTGCGCGGGCCCTTCGACAGCTTTGTGGCGGGTGCGGGTCTGCTGCAAGCCCTGGTGGCCAACCATGTGGTGACGGTGGCGCTGTTGATCACGTTGGTGGTGGGTGCTGTATCGCTGGTCGTTTAGGCGTGGCGCGGATGGGATTGCGCACGCAGTGGCCATGGATACCCGCTGCCATTGACCGCATGCTGGACGCCCGGGCGGGCCAGGTGCTGGAGCCGCTGCGCGCAGAAGTTTTTGGCATAACGCGGTTTGAGGAACATGGCCGTCATCTGGGCGCATCGCATGACGCAGGCAAGGCGCCGTTCGGCAGCACCACGTTTTACCCGCGGCTGCAGAGCAACATCCGCGCCCTGCGCACCTCCTACCAGTACATCTTTGACGCGCCGCACGACGAACACTCCATCAGCCCGGCGGCCGAATGGCTGTTTGATAACTTTCACCTCATCGAAAGCCAGCTCAAGGAGATCCGAGCCGGGCTCCCGCCGCGCTACTACCGCTCGCTGCCCCTGTTGCAGAACGCGCCCCTCGCAGGGTTGCCGCGTGTGTACGGGCTGGCGTGGTCGTTTGTGGCGCATACCGACAGTGCGTTTGACGAATCGCTGCTCGCGCATTTTCTCAATGCCTACCAGAGCGAGCGCGAACTGACCCAGGGTGAGCTGTGGGCGCTGCCCACAACGCTGCGGGTGGTGTTGATTGAAAACCTGCGGCGTCTGGCGGAGCGCCTGGCCAGCCACAAGGCCGCGCAAGAACTGGCCAGCCTGTGTGCCGCCCGCTGCAAGGACCTCACTGCACCGATGCTGGACGCTGCGTGGGCGGCCATGGACCGGCGCGGTGTGGGGGCTGTGTTTCTGGTGCATCTGGCGCAGGCGACAGCGGGGCGACGCGTACCGGGTGGGCATGCCCAGGCCGTGCTGCCGGTGCAGCTGTGGCTGCAGACGGCGGTGCCCGACCTGGTCGCGCTGCAAACCCGTCAGCAGATCGACCAGGCCGCTGACCAGCTCAGCATGGGCAATGCCGTGACCGCGTTGCGGCTGATTGGCGCGGCCGATTGGTCCGACATCGTTTGCCAGACAAGCCTGGTGCTGCGCGTGATGCTGCAGTCGCCCGTTTTTTTGGCCGAAGACGAAGCCACCCGCAACACCACGCTGCATGGCATAGAACGCCTGTCTTCCCGAAGTGGGCAAGGCGAAGCGGCGGTGGCCCAGGCTCTGCTGGCACTGATGACCGGCGCCACAGAAGCGGCTGCATTGGCTGGGTACTGGTTGCAGGGAGCAGGACGTGCGCAGCTGGAGCAAACCTTGGGCGCTCGGCGCCACACGGCTGACGCAGTGGCAGTCTGGCGATCTGCCGCTGCGTTGTCGCGCGTTCCTTTGTATCTGGGCGCGTTGCTGGTCGGCACCCTGGGTTTGCTGGCGTGGCTGATGGTGCCGCTGTGGGGCACCTTGTCAGGGCGTAACGCAGATGCGTTGCAGGGGCTGGGCTTGGGTCTGGTGGCGGCGCTGCTGTTGTTGCCGCTGTCGGAAATTGTGGTGGCTGTGGTCAACCGCCTCATTGGCGAATCGGTCAAACCCACCTATATGCCGCGCTACCTGTTTCCTGCAGGCATCCCGCCCAGCGCGCGCACCCTGGTGGCGATACCTGCCATGCTCAGCAGCACAGGCACGGTCACACGGCTGGTGCACCGGTTGCACCTGCACTACCTCGCCAACCCCGAGCCGCACGCGCAATTTGCACTGCTGACGGACGGAGTCGATGCCCACACGGCCGACCTGCCTGACGACGCCGCTTTGCTGGCCCATGCGCAGCACCTGATGCAGGCGCTGAACGCGCAGCACCCGGTCGATGCGGGCGCGCCGCTGCGTTTTGTGTTGCTGCACCGCGCCCGCATGTTCAGCCGCACCCAGCAGCAATGGATTGGCTGGGAGCGAAAGCGCGGCAAACTTGAGCAACTGGTGGCCACGCTGGCCACGGGCGAGCTGGGCGCATTCTGTGAACTGGGCAACCTGTCGCAGCTGGCGCCGAACACGCGGTATGTTCTGACGCTGGACAGCGACACCCAGTTGCCCCCCGGCCGCCTGCGCAGCCTGGTGGGCGTGGCCGAGCACCCCGAGAACCAGCCCCGTCTGGATGCCAGCGGCCAGCGCGTGGTGCAGGGCTACGGCATCTTGCAGCCGCGTGTACTGGCCCCGCTGCCCGTGCACGCTACGACGTCGCTATGGCAGTGGCTGTTTGCGGGCCAGCAGGGGCTGGACCCCTACAGCGCCATGACGTCCGACGTCTACCAGGACTTTTTTGCCGAAGGCAGCTTTACCGGCAAGGGCCTGCTGCATGTGGCTACCGTGCACGCGGTTCTGGGGGGGCGCCTGCCCGAAGACCAGGTGCTCAGCCACGATCTATTGGAAGGCGCATTGGCGCGCTGCGCAGTGGTGAGCGACGTGACGCTGGTGGAGGCCGAGCCCGATCACAGCGACACCGCAGCTTCGCGTCTGCACCGCTGGACGCGGGGGGACTGGCAGTTGTGGCCGTTTCTGCGCCACGCCCACCGCTGGGGCATCGGCCCCATCCACCGCTGGAAGCTGCTGGACAACCTGCGCCGCTCGTTGGTGGCCCCGGCTTCGCTATTGCTGACGGTGCTGGCTTTTATGGGGGTCGGTTTGCCTTTGACGACCACCTTGGCCGTGGTGGTGGCAGCGTACACAGCCGCACCCCTGATGGGCGCGCTGGCAGGCTGGGTGCCCAGCCGGTGGGGACAGGTGGGCGTGCGTTTTGTGCACGAGGCATCGGTCGATCTTTTGCGGGCGCTTGCCACGGGTGTGTGGCATCTGGCGCTGCTGCCGCAGCAGGCATGGCTGCTGGGCGATGCCGTGGTGCGCACCGTGCACCGGCAGGTCGTAAGCCGTCGGCGTCTGCTGGAATGGACCACGGCCGAGGCTGCGCAGAACGCCCTGAGCGCCAGCCTGCGCGCTACGCTGCGGCGGCACGTGATTGCGCCTGTGCTGGCGGTGGCCTGCGCTTTGGCGCTGTGGGGTTTTGGGCAGAGCCCGGAGGGGGGCGCCTGGAGGCTACTGACAACTGCCTGGCCCGTGCTGGTGCTGTGGGCGCTGGCGCCACTGCTGGTGTGGTGCGCCAACCTCACCCGGCGCGGCGCCGATACGCAACCCTTGGCAACGCAAGACCGCGTGCTGCTGGAGGGCGTGGCGCGCGACACCTGGCGGTTGTTTGAACGCTGTGTAGACGCGCAGAACCACCACCTACCGCCCGACAACCTGCAAACCGCCCCGTACGAAATGCTGGCGCGCCGCACATCGCCCACCAACATCGGGCTGTATCTGCTGAGCACGGCGTGCGCACGCCAGTTTGGCTGGATCGGCACCCAGGATCTGCTGGACCGGATGGAAGCCACACTGGCCACCTTGCGCACCATGGAGCGCTACCGGGGGCATTTTTTGAACTGGTACGACACCGAAACGGCGCTGCCACTGCACCCGCGCTATGTGTCGACGGTTGACAGCGGCAACCTGTGCGCCCATCTGGTGGCAGTGTCGCAGGCGTGTTGTGCCTTGGCCCGGCAACCATTGGACCCGCAAGCGGGTGCACTGGCCACGCGCACATCGCTTGCGCGACTGCAACCGCGGTTGGGTTTGCTTGCGCAGGGCGCAACGGGCCGGGTGCCCCACCCGGCGCTCAGTCGCCTGCTGGGCATGCGCCCACCTTCTGCCGACCAGTTGGAAGATGCCGCTGCGTTCCGTGCGCTGCTTGTGCAGGCGCAAGACGAATTGCGCCAGATGGCGCTACCGCACAACCCGGCCGTCGTTCATACCCCGCCCACGGAGCGGGATGAACTACTGTGGCTGCTGGCCGACCACCTGACCACGTTGCAATCAGCAGACCGCGATGCCGTGGCTGCGCTGCAAGGGGGCGCTGCAGTTGCCAGTGATCGCCTGATGGCACTTGCCGAAGCCTTTGACGCCCTCGCGTGGCAGGCGGATTTCCGCTTTCTGTACCACCCCAAGCGGCACCTGCTGCACATCGGCTACCGGCTGGACGACCAGCAGCTTGACGCTTCGTTTTATGACCTGCTGGCGTCCGAGTCGCGCACCACCAGTCTTTTTGCAATGGCCAAAGGTGATCTGCCTATGCGGCATTGGCCAGCGCTGGGGCGCCCGTTTTTTGCCAATGGCTTTCATGCGGTGCTGCGGTCGTGGTCGGGCTCGATGTTCGAGTACCTCATGCCCACGCTGGTGATGGCAGAGCCCTACGACAGTGCGCTGAGCGAAGCAGGGCGCTCGGCCCTGCATGAGCACATGGCGTTTGTGCAGCGTGTGAAACTCGACATGGGGTTGGAGGGGAGCGTTCCGTGGGGAATATCCGAGTGTGCTTACGCAGGACGCGATCACACGCTGGCCTATCAGTACGCTCCCCAGGGTGTGCCCCGTTTGGCCCTGCGCCGTGCGCCCGTGGGTGAGCTGGTGATAGCGCCGTATGCCACGGCCCTGGCAACCCAGGTCGATGTGGGTGCGGCTTGCGCCAACTTCCGCGCACTGGCGCGTCTGTCAGCACGCGGGCGCTATGGCTTTTATGAGGCGCTAGACTTCACCCGCGAGCGCCAGACCCACGGTGAAAAATTCACGCGGGTCAGCACGTACATGGCCCATCACCAGGGCATGACCATCGTGGCGCTGGCCAATGTGCTGCTGGGCGGCGTGGCACAGCGCTGGGGTGTGGCCCACGCGCGCATCGAGGCCATGCTGCCCCTGCTGCAGGAACGCGCCCCGCGCGAACTGCCCGCGCTGGTAGTTACGCCGCCCCGGCTGCTGCCGCACGCGCGCCAGCAAAAGACCCCCGGCCATGTGCGCCCGGTGGTGCCCGGCGCCCAGGCGCTGGAACCTACGCACCTGCTCAGTAACGGGCGCTACAGCGTGACCTTGCGCGCCAATGGCGCAGGCTGGAGCCGCTGGCATCAAACCGGCATCAGCCGCTGGCGCGATGACGCGCTGCGCGATGCGCAAGGCAGCTTCCTGTATGTGCGCCAGGCAGATTCCAGCGTGCCGGTGTCCATCACCAGCCATCCGGCGCCAGACGCCCGGGCGGTGTACCACAGCATCTTTCACACCGACCGCGTGTGTTTTGACGCGCTGTGGCCCGGGCTCAAGGCGCACACCACCGTGTGGGTCAGCCCTGAAGACGACATTGAGCTGCGCAAGGTGGTGATAAGCAACCTGGGCGACGAGGTGGTCGAGCTGGAGCTGATTTCGGCGCTGGACATCACACTGGCTACCCATGCGGCCGATGAGGCGCACCCTGCGTTTTCCAACTTGTTTGTGCAGGCCGAATGGCTCCCAGCGCAGCAGGCCCTGCGGTTTGTGCGCACGCCGCGTCTACAGACCGAAGCCACGCTGCAGGCTGCGCATTTTGTGGCCGACGCCGAAGGTCAGGTGCTGGGACTGCGCTGCCAGACCGATCGACGGCTTTGGCTGGGGCGCAACCACACCCCCGCGCAGCCCCTGGCCGCGCTCAATCGTGCGCCCGGTGTGCAAACCACGCTGGACACTGGGCTGGACCCAGTGGCCGCACTGGGGGTCATGCTGCGCATCGCGCCTGGCGCCCAGGCTTGCGTCATTTTCGCCACGGCGGCGTCGCAAGACCCTGGCACGCTGTCGGCCATCATCGACAAGTACCGCCAACCTACCTATCTGGAGCGGGCATCGGCGATGTCGGCCACGCTGGCCAGCATTCAGTGGGCATCGCATCGCCCCCACCGCGACTATTTGCCAGCGTTGCAGGCCTTGACGACAGCGCTGGTCATGACGCTGCCCAAGCTAGATGGGTTTAACGCGGGCATGCTGGCCACGCCGCTTGCACCCCATCGCGTGTGCGACCGGAGAGCGTTGTGGCAGCTGGGTATTTCGGGTGATCGACCCCTGGTGCTGGTGGTGGCTGGGCCGCCCCAGGGTGTGGGCCTGCTGCGCACCATGGCGCAGGCCTTGCGCGAATGGGCGCGCGGTGGCGTGTCGTGTGACATGGTGGTGTTGAGCACTGAGGCTCACTCGTACGAGATGCCCCTGCAGCGCGAACTGACCCTGCTGCGCGAACACCACGACACCGATCTGCAGACCCATTCTGGCCCGGCCGTCACCGGCTTTCACGTGCTGCGATTGGACGAGCTTTCCGTCAACCAGCTGGGTACTTTTGCCAGCCTGGCACGCATCACCCTTCAGGCGGACGGTCATCCCCTAATGCACCAGGTCAAGGCCTGGGTCGCAGAGCAAAGCGCAGCGACGCTGACGCCCTGGCGCGGGGGGGCTACTGATGAGGTGCGCACGCACCAGAGCAGTACACGGGTACTTGCGTCCGAGGGCAGCTTTGCGCCCGGTACAGGGACTTTCGAGTTTGACGTAGCCACTGGTTTGCGTCCCCCCAAGCCATGGGTCAATGTGCTGGCGAACCCCCACATGGGCGCACAGGTGTCGGAGACCGGGGCAGGCAATACCTGGGCTTTGAACAGTCGTCTCAACCAGCTCACGGCGTGGTCCAACGACCCGGTGGCGGATCCGCCCACCGAATGGCTGCTGCTGCAAGACCGCCGCACGCGCGACGTGTGGAGCCTTGCGCCATCAGCCTGGGGCGCAGGTGATGCGGTCTACCGTGTGCAGCACGCACAGGGCACTACCACCATCAGCCACCGCCGCGGTGCGCTGGAGGTGGTTGTGCGCTGGTGTGTAGACCCTGTCACCGCTATCAAGCAAGTGCATGTGGTGGTGCGCAACCTGGGCGGGCGGCGCGCACACCTGCGCCTGGTGGGCATGGTGGAATGGATGATGGGCGAAAAACGCGGTGACCGCGCCACGCTGGCGACGGCGCCCTGTTTTGCGCCGATGCCCGATGGTCGGCTGCTGGGCCTGCTGTGTACACAGACGGAGGAAGCCGCCGGATTTGGAGGTGGCACGGCTTTCTTTTGCGAGTCATCGGCCGGGCCAGGAACGGATGACCGTACCAACGAGAGCCTGGACTGGACTTGCGACCGCCGCGAATTTTTTGATGCCAGAGGCGACCTGGTGCTGCCATTGCAGATGGCGCAACGCAGCGGCTTCGGACTGGACCCCTGCGCGGCCATGTCCCGCATGGTGACGCTGCGAGCGGGTGCATCGTTTGAGCGCGTGTACCTGATGGGGTACGCACCTACCGAAGCGGCTGCACGCAAGCTGATGGTCGGCGCATTGGGTGTGGCGGCAGGCGCGCGCGAAGCCGCCACCATAGCCCAGTGGAATGCGTTGCTGAGCGCTACACAGGTCACCACGCCAGACCCTTTGTTCGATGTGATGGTCAATCGCTGGTTGCTGTACCAGACCGTGGCTTCGCGGCTGTATGCCAAGGCAGGCTTTTACCAGGCGGGTGGTGCCACGGGGTACCGGGACCAGTTACAGGACACCATGGCTCTCACGTGGGCGCAACCTGGCGCCTTGCGCGCGCAGATCGTGCTGTGCGCATCACGCCAGTTCGAGGCCGGCGACGTGCAGCACTGGTGGCACAGCCCGGGCGGTGCCGGGGTGCGAACGCATTTTTCAGACGACCTGCTTTGGCTACCTTTTGCGTGCGCGCACTACCTGCAGCGCACGGCAGACAGTGCATTGCTCAACGAGCTGGTCCCGTTTCTGGAAGGTTCTTCGATCCCCGAGGGGGCAGAAGACGTGTATGAAACGCCTCGCACCAGTGCGGTCACCGCCAGTGTGTACGAGCACGCAGCGCGCGCCATCGACCACAGCCTGCGCACGGGTGTCCACGGTCTGCCCCTGATGGGCGGTGGCGACTGGAACGATGGCATGAACCGCGTGGGCGATGGCGGCCGTGGGGAATCGGTGTGGCTGGCGTGGTTCTTGTGCGCCATCGTCATCGACTGGATACCCCTGGCTCGCCAGCAAGGCGACCTGGCCCGTGTGCAACGCTGGTATACCGCGCTGAACGGCTGGCGTGCTGCGCTGGCCACCGAGGCCTGGGACGGCGACTGGTACAAGCGCGCCTTTTTTGACGACGGCACCCCCTTGGGCACGCATACCCGCCACGAGGGGCGTATTGACCTTATTGCGCAGGCCTGGGCCGTTCTGTCGGGCGTGGCAAGCCCTGAACGCCAGCAGTTGGCGATGGCTGCTGTGGAGGAGCACCTTGTCAACGCCGAGGCAGGGCTGATTCAACTGCTGGCCCCGGCATTGCGCCACGCGGCGCCCAGCGCGGGCTACATCCAGGCCTATCCGCCCGGCGTGCGCGAAAACGGGGGGCAATATGCGCATGGTGGTGTCTGGGCGCTGATGGCTGCAGCAGCACTGGCGGTACAAGCGTCTCAACAGGCCGGCGGAGGCGATGCGGAGGCCTTGGGCGACGTGCCGTACCGCTACTTCACCTATCTGAGCCCCGCACACCGTGCGCAGCATGCCGAGTGGGGACCGTCGTATGGCGTGGAGCCCTATGTGATGGCGGCCGACACTTACAGCCAACCACCCTACGTGGGGCGCGGCGGCTGGAGCTGGTACACCGGGGCGGCAGGGTGGCTGCACCGCGCAGCGGTAGAGTCGATTGTGGGCTTGCAGATGAGTGCCCATGAGCTGTTCTTTACGCCCTGTCTGCCATCGCACTGGCCCGGCGCAGAGATCAGCCTGACGCGGGCAGGGTGCACGCTGCGGTTCATCCTGGTGCGCATGGCGGCCAGTGAGTGGGAGTCAAACCGCAGGCCGGACAAGGTTGTCGCTGGCGCCAGTTGGCTGCACGTTGGCCAACGGCTTCGATGGGCGGACATTTCGGTGGATTCCTGCTTTGTTGTGCCTATTGGCATCTCTCCGACAGGCACTGACCCAGACATTGAACGCGCTTTGTAAGTGCAGGTTAGGTAAAAGTGTGTATGTTCGGTACCGTACAGACCACCCGGCGCGCACCTTTGCATACTGGTACGGACGCAACGCGGCGGCATCTTTTGTATAGGATGTCTGCCGCTTAACTTCAGGCATTCCCATCAAAAAATTGAAGTCATCCCCCCTGCAGAACCATCTTTTGGCCTCCTTGCCTGCGACTGAGTTAGAGCGCTGGTTGCCGCAGCTGGAGCCTATTGACCTGGCGTTGGGGCAGGTGCTGTATGAGTCCGGGGCCACGATGCCTTATGTGTACTTCCCCACCACCGCGATCGTCTCCCTGTTGTATGTGCTGGAAGATGGCGCGTCGGCCGAGATTGCGGTGGTTGGATTTGAAGGCTTGGTGGGCATTTCGATTTTTATGGGAGGCGGCTCCACGCCCAGTCGGGCGGTGGTGCAAAGCGCAGGCACTGGCTTTCGCATGCGTGCCGATGTCATGAAGGAAGAGTTCGCCCGCTCGGGTCCTGTGGTGCACCTGTTGCTGCGCTACACGCAGGCGCTCATCACCCAGATGGCGCAGACCGCCGTGTGCAACCGCCACCATTCGCTGGACCAGCAACTGTGCCGCTGGCTGCTGCTCAGCCTGGACAGGCTGCATGGCGACGAGTTGGTGATGACGCAGGAGCTGATTGCCAACATGCTGGGCGTACGCCGCGAAGGCGTGACCGAGGCTGCACTCAAGCTGCAAAAAGCAGGCCTTATCCGATATGCCCGCGGGCATATCAACGTGCTCGACCGCGTGGGCCTTGAAGGCCGCACCTGTGAGTGCTACGAGGTGGTGAAGAAGGAATACGACCGGTTGTTGCCCCCGTGCACGGCCAGTTAGCCGCGCCTGTTGGTGACTGTGTGCGGTGGCACACAGTCAGGGTACTGTTGTGCGCCCACACTGAGCGCAGACGTGTACCGGCCCGGCGCTTGGTGCACTCGCCATGACACCACTTCTTTGAGTGGTGCGGGCTGACCAGTGAAGCCTCTCGATGCAACCGCTTGAAAACCAAATCATCCATCAACTCCCGCCCGCAGCCCGCAGGCAGTTGCTGGCGCATTGCGAGCCTTTTGAGTTGGTGCTGTCGGCGGAGCTGAGTGCGCGCGGCAAACCTTTGGCCTACGCACATTTCCCGAATGAGGGTTTTTTGTCGCTGGTGATTGATGTGGATAGCCACCCGCCGCTGGAAGTGGGCATGGTGGGCGTGGAGTCCATGCTCGGGTCCGAGCTGATTTTGGGAGCGGCCGCCACCCCATGGCGCGCACTGGTGCAGGGGGCTGGCTCTAGCTGGCGCATTAACGCGGCGCAGCTGCGTGCGCAGATTGAGGCGATCCCTGCATTGCAAAAGCTGGTGCAGGCCTGCCTGCTGGCGCGCCTGCACCAGCAGACCCTTGCATCTGCCTGCCAGCGGTATCACGCTATTGCCCCGCGCCTGGCACGCTGGTTGTTGATGAGCGAAGACCGGTCGCGCACCAAGAGCTTTCATGTCACGCAAGAATTCATGGCGCTGATGCTGGGTGTGCGCCGCGTGGGCGTCACCGAGGCAGCCAGCCATTTTCAGGACACTGGCCTGATTGCCTACCACCGCGGTGAGCTGACGGTGCTCAACCGCGCCGCGCTAGAAAACCAGGCTTGCAGTTGTTATGTCGCCGACAAGGAAATCCACAACCGCTTGATGAAAGCCAAGGTTTGAGTCTCAGCCTCTCAGTCCTGCATGGGCTACTGTTTGATCTGCAGTTCATCCTGGATGCTGCTGAGCCCCAGAGTGCCATAGGTCAGCCGCATCCAACGACGAAGCACCGATTGCGGAGCCATGGGATGCACGTTGTCTACGCGCGCTAAGGTCGAGGGCTCCGCTGCCCTTGGTCTATTCGAGGCAGCTGGCAAGGGGTGGGGCGCGCGGTCTCGCTCGCGCTGGCGCTGCAGCAGCTGGGGGGCGGGCGGGTCGGCACTGCTGATGCCGCTGCTACTGCCGGTTGCCGGGGCAATTCCGGTTGAGAACATGAAGCTGTCCACCTTGGTCACGCCGGGTACGTTCAGCGCAACAAACACGGCCAGATCCAGCTGGGTGGGGTCTGCTGCCATGCCGCTGAGCAGCACGACACCCTGGTGGGACTCCACACCGATGTTGATGCTGCGCACCACCGGTGACAGCAGCAGCGCAGCCTTGACCCGCGAGGTCAGCACGCTGTCCTCCAGATACACCACGGGTGTGGGGCTGACCGGTGTCCAGGTGGTCATCCCGTCGGCACGCTTGCAGCTTTGCAGCAATAGCAGTGACGCGAGAAAAGCGATGGCCAGGACGCCGAATGTGGCGCGAGGCAATGGGCGGGGAGTGTGGTCATGCGTCATGGATCAGGCCCTCAGGAAGCAGGCCCGCACAGAGCAGACCCGTTATATGTACTGTTCCACGTTGCGAAGAAATCATCTGTACGTAACCGCACGCATGAGCATGTAACTTCTACGCAGCCCCCTTGTTTCGCAGATCGCCGCCGCTGGCAGCGCTGTGAAAAGCAAAACCGCAACCATCACGCTTTGCCGCGTACATCGCCGCATCGGCGCAAGCCAGTAATTCGTCGGCGGTAATGCCATGCTGCGGGCAGATCGCAATTCCAATGCTCGGTCGCACCAGCAACTGCAGCACCCCGATCTTCATTGGGGCAGATACAGCTTGCATCAGCTTGTCACACAGGTGGCGCAATGGTGTCTCGTCGGCCACGTCCTGCAGCAGGCACACGAACTCGTCACCGCCCAGGCGCACCACCGTGTCGCCCTGGCGTACCGCGCCACGCAGCCGCGCAGCGGTGATACGCAGCACCTTGTCACCCACGCCGTGGCCATAGGTGTCGTTCACGGCCTTGAAGGCGTCCAGGTCGAGGTACAAAACCGAGAGCCCTGGGCTGTCGGGCGCCCGGTGTGCCAGCGTCTCGCCCAGTTGCTCCAGAAGATGACGCCGGTTGGGCAAGGAGGTCAGCTCATCGTGCAAAGCCAGATGGCGTGCACGGCGCTCGCCACCGCGCACGCGGTCCAGATCGGTTTCAGCCTGCACCAGCGCGGTTTGGGATGTTTGAAAGGCCCGCTCCAGCTCCTGCCGCTGCGCGGTTTCACGCTGCAGAGCCATGTGCATTTCATCAAGCGCCGCCACACATTCGCTCACGCTGAAGTCCTGCCATGGCTTGGATTGCGAGAAGTGCGTATCTTCATCACGCTGCACGCCAGTCGAAAACTCCTGGTTGACCAGCCGTGCACGAAGGTTTCGCAGAACCTGGTTCCAGTGCTGAATCTGCGTGGCACTGGGCCACGTCGTGGTGAGCGTCTTGCCGAAAAGGAACTGCCGCTGCTTCATGCCCATACGCTGGTCCTTGTGCTGCTATTGGGATAGTGGGGGCAAACGTGCCGTCATCAGAACAAGCCCATACTCATCACGCAGTCTGAAGGTTTGCGGCGGGGCTCTCCGTCTGGTAGCGCACATAGCTACAGGCCGTGCATCGCTGCGGCTATCCGGCCGATGACTTCGCTGCGCCGCGGCCCTCGCAGGGGAGCATTGCACTTGCCGGGCCATCGTGATGCGGCCCCGCGACGCCCGATGAACCACACAGCACGGGCTTGGAGTGCTACATTCATCAGAGCGCCCGGCCGCCACGTGCTTGGCAGGTGGCGCGCACTACTACCCCACTGCTGCTCCAGAGGAAACCGCCCATGTCACCGGAACGCCAGCGTCTGATTCGTCTGTTGTTCGATGAGTACATCGAGATGTATGCCGCACGGGATGCGCGGCTAATCACGCGGTTCAGCGAGAATTTCAGTGGCTTTGCGGGTAGCAGCGACCAGCTCGTCAAGAGCCGCAGCGAGTGGGTGGATGTGACGCTGCAGGACTTCGCCCAGGTCACCGGCCGCATCGGCATCGACGTGGTGGACCTCTTTCCCCAGGATCTGAGTGATGACGTGGTGGCCGTCACCGCGTTTTTTCATATTCGCCTGCCCATTCCCGACGCACTGTTTGCGCGCGAAACAGCGCGCCTGGTGCTGGTGTTTTGCCGCGAGGGCGACGACTGGAAGATTGCCCACAGCAGCATTTCGATCCCCTTTGGCATTGCCCGCGAGGGGGAGGTGTACCCGGTAGACCAGCTGAAGGAGCGCAACCGGGAACTGCAGGCGCTGGTCGAAGAACGCACCCAGGCGCTGGCCTTGGCCAACCAGCAACTGCAGTTGATCAGCAACACCGATGGGCTGACCGGAATTGCCAACCGCCGCCACTTTGACCAGACCCTGGCGCACGAATGGGCCCGCGCCCAGCGGGGGCAAACGCCGCTGTCGCTGATCATGCTGGACGTGGATGTGTTCAAGCACTTCAATGACCACTACGGCCATCTGGCCGGAGACAAGTGCCTGCAGACGCTGGCCCTGACCCTGGCGCAGACCGGCGGACGCCGCGAGGGCGACCTGGTGGCGCGCTTTGGGGGTGAAGAGTTTGTGGTGCTGCTGCCCGCGTCGGACGCGCAGGCCGCCATGGACGTGGCGCACCAGATCCAGCACGCCATCCAGGCGATGGCGCTGCCCCACGAGGGCGCTCCCTTTGGCATCGTGACCGTGAGCTTTGGCGTGGCCACGGTGGTGCCCCAGCGCGACCAGGCCCCCGAAGAGCTGGTGCGCCGCGCCGACCGCGCCATGTACCGCGCCAAGCAGGGCGGGCGCAACCGCATAGAGTTGGCGCCCGACTGAGGTACCGGGTGTGGCGCGGGCTCACCAGGCCGCCGCCCAACGCGTACGCTGTTATCCAGCCTATATAGGGTTTACCCCAAACCTGTCCACCGAAATGGTGACAATGGGCGGCTATGCATTTCTCCCGCTTCCTCAAAATGGCCCTCATCCTGGGCCTGCTTTCGGCCATCGGTCCGTTTGCCATCGACATGTACTTGCCCGCACTGCCAGACATTGGCGCCAACCTGGGGGCGTCGGTGGGCGCTGTGCAGTGGAGTCTGACGGCGTTCTTTGTGGCGCTGGGGGTGGGGCAGTTGTTCTACGGCCCCGTCTCTGACATGGTGGGCCGCAAGCCTCCGCTGTACTTTGGACTTGCCTTGTTCACGCTGACCAGCGTGGGCTGCGCGCTGGCCACCGACATCGAAACGCTCGTGGCGCTGCGCTTTTTGCAAGGCCTGGGTGCGGCGGCGGGCATGGCCATACCGCGTGCGGTGGTGCGCGACCTGCACACCGGCACCGATGCTGCGCGGCTGATGTCGCTGCTGATGCTGGTATTCAGCGTGTCGCCCATTCTGGCGCCGCTGGCGGGCAGCGGGGTGATTGCGCTGACCGGCTGGCGCGGCGTGTTCTGGGTGGTGGCCGTGGCGGCGGTGGCGGGCCTGGCGCTGGTGTACGGCGGCCTGCAGGAGACCCGGCCGGCATCGCAACGCGTGGAAAGCAGCCTGGGTGGCGCCCTGCGCGCCTATGCGCTGCTGCTGCGCGACTGGCACTACCTGGGGCTGGTTTTCATTGGCGGCTGTGCCATGGCCGGGTTTTTTGTGTACCTGGCGGGCTCGCCTTTTGTGCTCATCAACCACTACGGGCTCACGCCCACGCAGTACAGCCTGGCATTCGGGGTCAACGCAGCGGCGTTCATCGGTGCCTCCCAGTTCACCGCCACGCTGGGCGAGCGGTTTGGCATGGTGCGGGTGGTTATAGCGGCGGCCACGGCGTCCGGCGCGGTGATGGTGTCGTTGCTGCTGTATTACCTGCTGGGCGGTGACGACCTGGCTGTGCTGATCAGCATGTACTTTGTGGCCAGCGCGCTGATGGGGCTGGTAATACCCACCACCTCGGTGCTGGCGCTGGAGAAGCACGGGGCCATCGCCGGCACGGCGTCGGCCCTGCTGGGCACGCTGCAGATGCTGAGCGGCGCCCTGGCCATGGGTGTGGTTGGCCTGTTTGCCACGGGCAAGCCACTGCCCATGGTGATTGGCATGGCCACGGGTGCACTGGTGGGCGTGGCGCTGGCGTGGATCACGCTGGGCGGCAAGCGCGGCGCGCTGGTGCATGCCTAGCCTGCGCAGGCAGTGTTCCGCAAAAAATATGAGTGAAAAGTGCCTCTAGCGCTTGATGGATAAGCGCTGGCAGCTATCAATAAGTGAGTATTTGGCGGTGCCTGGCTTTCTGCTGTGTGGGCAACCTCAGCGCAAGCACTTGAAGCGGGGCACGTCGGGTTCACTCTCAGCTCAGCGGCTTGTTGTGGCCAGCATCGCCGCAGCCACTTCTTCCGCCACGCCCCGCACCGTCAGGGGTGCAGAGCCTTCGGCGTGGTTGCTAATGGTCACGAAGGCGTTCTGCCCGCGCCGGGTCATGCCTGCAATCACGCTGGCAAGCTCCACGCGGGTTGGCAGGTCTGGGTGGTGCAGGCGGTTGTAGGGCTCATACAGGCGTTCCGCGTCTTCATAGCCATACGGGCCATGCACCGGGTTCAGGTTCCAGCGGCAGACCAGCGGGCCGGGCCACAGCGCGCGCAGCACGGGCAGCTGTTGCTGCAGCGGTGGCATCTTGGCGTGCAGGCCCAGGCAGTAGGTGGCTCCGCATTCACGCAGTACGGCAGCAAAGTCGGGCGTCAGCCATTCGGGGTCGCGCACCTCCACGGCAACCACACCGTCGGGCGCGAGCGGTGCCAGCGCGGGCAAAGCCAGCAGCATGGTGCGCAGGCGGTCCAGCAGCAGCGGCATGCGGTCCAACTGCGCCAGGGGCAGGGGGCTGAGCTGGAACACCAGCGCGCCCAGCTTGTGCGCGAGGCCCTGCAAGGCAGGCTCCACGCACTCGCTGCGCGCAAGGTCGGGGCTCAAAAAGGCCGGGTTGGGTTGGCGACCGCGCCCGTCTTCGCTGCGCACCAGGGCATCGGTGACCACACTGGGCGCCTTCACTACAAACCGGAAATCATCCGGCACCTGCGAGGCATAGCGCTCGTACTGGCTGACCGTGAGCGGGCGGTAGAAGCTGCGGTCAATGCTCACCGCGCGCATCAGCGGGTGCTGGGCATACACCGCCAGGCCTTGCTTGGACAGTTGCGTGTCGGAATGCTCACCCTCCCACACAAGCCCGTGCCAGCCCGGATAGGTCCAGCTGGAGGTACCCAGGCGCAGCGTAGGTGGCAGGCTGCGGGCCAATGCGTGCACGGCCTCATCCTGCGGTTGCGCAGTGACGGCGGCGCTCTTCGTGCGCGTAGGTGGAATAACGGACGCCGGGGCAGAAGGCGAAGCCGATGTGAGCGGCGTCGTGCTATCGAACAGATCATCTTGCATGGGATAAGGATTAGTACGTTGCCTCTTCGTGGTGGATCACAGTTAGTCTTAATTGCTGGCGTGCTAGGTGCTTCGCTACCTCAAGCCTCCTTCTTCTTGTAACAAAAAAGCGAATGGCAATATTTGTTCTTGGTCTAGTATCTGCACTTCTGCTGGATAGTAAATTATCAAATGAATACAAATAGCGTCTGAGAATTATCACAGTCAGCCAAGCGGGAGGCTTTTGAGGGCCTAAGAACTTCTTATACTAGTGTCTCGAGAGTAATATCGACTGAGGCTTCTTTTAGCGCATCTAGAAATGATGCGTGTTTCAATCAATTTCAATTGGTTGAAATTCCTGAAATCATGGAGAGGAAGATGCAGGCCGCAGTTGGAGCGGCGCTCATGAAGCGGTGGTTTTTGTCCCCGCGCTTTGTGTTGCCCGAAAATTGGCGGAAAGGTGACATGAACTTCTTGGGGGTGCCCACTCAGCATGTCGACTCATCGATTGTCAAGATGGAGTGGGTTCGCCGGTTTACACGAGCAAATATCGCAATAGGCACTCTGGAAAATAGTCGTCTCTCTACGCCCAAAGCGTTGGATGAAATTAGAAGAGTTTTGCAGCGTCAACATTTTCTGACGGCCAATAAGGAAAATATTGGAGTATCCAGTAATGCCTTGATATTGCATGAGACTGCGCACTTGAATTCAATTGGTGTGCCTTACGTGGGTGGCGTTGATCCTTTGGATTGCGCTTTGGCAGCATTTACAATGCATGTGGCCGTTGGTGGCTCGGTGGAGCCGCTGGAGAAGGGGCAAAGTAATGCTGGGAAGACGCATAAAGTGACAATCAAAAATTTGCACTTTTATGTGCGCGATAGTTATGATTTCAATACTGAGGATGAACCTCTGGGCTACTGGGGGCGTGAAGGGGCATCTGCTTCTTTGTTTAATTTAGGAATGAGTTTTGTCGAAAATGCGCAATTTAGAAAGTGGCGGGAAAGGCATGGACGAGGTGGAGATTTTATAATTTTCTCTGACATCTATACGAAAAACCTTCCTAAGCCTATAAGTCTTGAGATATGACATGAAAAAACTGGTGAAGGTTTTTGTGCTTATTTCTTCTGCGACTTTGGCGGTTTTCGGCTGGATGGCTTGGGGATTTGTTCATGACGTGACAAGCCAGCATTTTGGTGCTTTTGGGGTTCAGCGATTGGCGCTGGCTATTACTTGCGTGGGAATCGGTCTATTGCTTATTTGTTTGATTTTTGGTTTTCCATACTCTCGTCTCGTGTTAGGAGCGTGTGCGCTGCTTAGTTTTATAATAAGTATTGATTCGATTTTTAATTACCCGGCTGAATATGATAGCCCCGCCTACTCCATGATGTTTAGTCCTGAAGTCACAGAACTTTATTTCTCAATGGCGTGCGGAATTGGGCTGTTCCTAATTGCACTTATTTTTCCGAAAATTAAGAGAAGGTAGTCTGCGGTAAACGATTTCCAGCATCCGTTACAGCTTTGGCAGCTACTCATATGCAGCATCGGGCTACATTGGCGCTGGCTTTGTCTACTCTTGGTGCTCAATAGCGTCGGCCACTTCCTCATGGAGCGCCTGCGCAGTGCGCTGGGTTTGTGTCAGCGGGGTTTTAATCCACTTTTTACCCCAGAAGAACTGGCGGGCGCCGTCCTTGTTGTCGGCCAGCTCCAGCTGCAGGCGGTCGGCGTCGCGTGCGCGGTTGCTATTGGCCACATCGGCCACTTCATCGGCATCCACACCCAAGGATTCAAGCGCCTGCATGCCAACGCTCATGGCCGACTCAAACGTCTCGCGCATCTGATAGTCCAGCCCCAGGCGCAACAGCTCGATCGCGTGCTGCCGGTCGTGCGCGCGTGTGAGCACGGGGATCAGTGGGCGCTCGTTGTTGAGTAGTTCGACGATGTGCGTGGTCGTCTTGGCATCGTCCGTGCACACCAGAACGGACTTGGCGTGGTGGGCGCCGCTGGCGTGCAGCACATCTGGCCGTGTGCCATCGCCGTAGCGCACCTTGAAGCCAAGCTTCGCGGCCGCACGGATCGTGTCGGTGTCGTTCTCGAAGATGGCGATGTCGACACCGCGCGCCAACAGCAACTGGCTGGCAATCTGCGCAAACCGGCTCGAAGCCCATGATGAGCACCGTGCCCTTGAGGCCGCTGGCGGCATCCACACCGTTCATGTCCCGCGCAGGCTCGGGCGGCATCAGCCAGCGCAGCGACAACACCGCCAGCAGTGCGACGACTTTGACGAGTTCGGTGCCTGATTCAGCGGCCATGGGGACCCCGGGGTGACCAGTGAAAAGTAAAAGCGGACCAGTTTCGGCGAGGAGCGTAGCGCAATCCGCGGGGCCTCAGGCGCAGCGCGAGGACTGCAGCACGTGTTTACGAATCCCCAAACAAGCCGCCTTCGTTGAGCAGCTCGTAGGTAATCTCTGGCCGCTGGTCCATGCCCTTCTTGATGGCGGCGGGGATGGCCTGGCGCGTTTTGCGGCACAGGCCACGCTGCTCATGGACCAGGATGGTGATACCGCGCAGTGTGCGCACCTCGTTGGGGCTGGGGGCAATGGTCAAGCCGATGCCCAGTTGCTGCTGCATGCGGTCCTGCACGCGGCGCAGGTCAGAGAGGCTGGCAATGTTCTCCAGCCGCTGCAGCAGCTTTTTCTCTTCTACCTGGGTGAGCTGCAGGATGCGCGTGTCGCCGTCAGGCGACTGCAGCAGGGCGTCCCGGTCGCAGACACAGGCGCCGGGCGGGCATTCTGTGCGGATGGGGAAGGGAAGGGGCTGCATGAACGGAGGGACAGGCGAGGGCAGGGCGGTCTTGACGGCTGGAACATTCTAGACAGCGCCGCACTTTTGCGTGCCGACTTCAGCGGCTGTGTGCCCCGGGTTGTTACCAAGAGTGCCTGTGGCAAACTCGCGCGCTTCGCTTTTTTGTTCGTTTGGTTGACTTAAGTCTCAGAGAGTTTGCCCACACATGCAGCAGATCATCCGGCAGTTGGCCGCAGAAATCAGGGTTAGTGAACAACAGGTACGCGCAGCGGTCGAGCTGCTGGATGGCGGCGCTACGGTGCCGTTCATCGCGCGTTACCGCAAGGAAGTGACGAACGGGCTGGATGACATTCAGCTGCGTGAGCTGGAAGCGCGCCTTGCGTACCTGCGTGAGCTGGACGACCGCCGCGCTGCGGTGCTCAAGAGCATTGACGAGCAGGGCAAGTTGACCGACGCACTGCGCGCCGCTATTGCTGCCGCGCCCACCAAACAAGAGCTGGAAGATATCTACCTGCCCTTCAAGCAGAAGCGCCGCACCAAGGGCCAGATCGCCCGCGAGTTCGGCATCGAGCCGCTGGCCGACAAGCTGTTTGCCGACCCCACGCTGGACCCGGCCAACGAAGCTGCAGCCTTCACAAAGCCCCCCGAGGTGCTGGATGACGGCAAACCGGGCGCTGACTTTTCGACCGTGCCAGCAGTACTGGACGGCGTGCGCGACATCCTGAGCGAGCGCTGGGCCGAAGACCCGGCCCTGGTGCAAAGCCTGCGCGAATGGCTCTGGGCAGAAGGCCTGCTGCGCAGCAAGAAGGTCGAAGGAAAAAACGAGAACGACCCCGAGGTTTCCAAGTTTCGCGACTATTTCGAGTACGACGAGCCCATTGGACGCGTGCCTTCGCACCGCGCGCTGGCGGTGTTCCGCGGCCGAGGCCTCGAAATTCTCGAAGCCAAGCTGGTGCTGCCTGTCGAACCAGAGCCCGGCAAGCCGAGCATTGCCGAAGGCAAGATCGCCCTGCACCTGGGCTGGAGCCATCAGGCACGCAAGGCCGACGACCTCATTCGCAAGTGCGTGGCCTGGACCTGGCGTGTGAAGCTCAGCCTGTCGACCGAGCGCGACCTGTTCGCCCGCCTGCGCGACGATGCCGAGAAGGTGGCCATCAAGGTTTTTGCCGACAACCTGCGCGACCTGCTGCTGGCCGCGCCTGCGGGCCCCCGCGTGGTGATGGGGCTGGACCCCGGCATCCGAACCGGCGTGAAGGTGGCCGTGGTGGACGCCACGGGCAAGCTGGTGGAGACGGCCACGGTGTACCCACACGAGCCGCGCCGCGACTGGGAAGGCTCGCTGCACACCTTGGCCAAGCTGGCTGAAAAACATGGCGTGAACCTGATTGCCATTGGCAACGGCACGGCCAGCCGTGAAACCGACAAGTTGGCCGCCGACCTCATCAAGCTGGCGGCCAAGGTTGACCGTGCCATCGAAAAAGTGGTGGTGAGCGAGGCGGGTGCCTCCGTCTACTCCGCCAGTGAATACGCATCGCAAGAGATGCCCGATGTGGACGTGAGCCTGCGCGGCGCAGCCTCTATCGCCCGCCGCCTGCAAGACCCGCTGGCCGAGCTGGTGAAGATCGACCCCAAGAGCATTGGCGTGGGCCAGTACCAGCACGATGTGAACCAGAGCGAGCTGGCCCGCACCCTGGGCACGGTGGTGGAAGACT
>NZ_JBKBXG010000064.1:0-29522 GCF_046314175.1 Acidovorax sp.
ACACAGGCTGGGCCCGCAGGCCTGCCTGCTCCATGCCGCGCGCGTAGCCCCGGCAGCGTTGTTGCGCGCGGTCAGAGGCGCTGAGCAGCCCGCTGACCATGGCGATGCGGCGGTGCCCCAGGGTGGCCAGATGGGTCACCACGTCGGCCACAGCCAGCTCGCTGTTCACCGACACGCAGGGGTGGTCGGGATGCTGGTTGTAGGCCAGCACATAGGGCAGGCCCACCTCGGCCAGCCGCTGCAACGCGGTGGCAGTGGCGGGGTTCGAAACCACCAGGATCATGCCGTCCACGTTGCCCGCCAGCAGCAGGTTCACCGCGCGGTCTTCCTGGTCCAGGCGGTAGTCGGTGGTGAACGGCAAGATGGCGTAGCCACCCGCCACGGCGGCTTGGGCAATGCCCTCCAGGCATTCTGCAAACACGGGGTTGGTGAGCGTGGGCAGCACCACACCCAGCACGCGGCTGCGCTGGGTGCGCAAGGTGCGCGCGCTGGCGTTGGGCAGATAGCCCAGGGTGCGGGCGATGTTCTCCACATGCTCGCGCGTGGCGGGGGCCACTTTGTCGGGCAGGTTGAAAACGCGCGACACGGTGGCAACCGACACACCGGCCTCGCGGGCGACTTCCAGAATGCTCATGGCAGTTTGGTGCAATACGTTTGATGTAAACGTTTACATTGCAACCGCTGGCCGTGACATGCGCATGACAGGGCACACAAAAGAAACCGCGCGGCGCTACAAAGCAAACAGCCCGCACGGGGCGGGCTGTTGCAAGGGATGCGGGGGCGGGATGCCGGTGGCGTCAGCGCTCGCGCCGCACGCGCAGCAGCTCATCCAGAATCAAACACACCGCCCCCAGCGTGATGGCTGAGTCCGCCACGTTGAATGCCGGAAAGTGCCAGCCTCTCACATGGAAGTCCAGAAAGTCCACCACATAGCCGTGCATCAACCGGTCCACCACATTGCCGATGGCGCCACCCAGAATGCTGGCCAGCGAAAAGCAGAACAGCTTTTGCCCCGGATGGGCGCGCAGTTGCCATACGATAAAAATCGTGGCCACCGCGCCGATGCCGGTGAACAGCCAGCGCTGCCACCCGCCCGCGTCCGACAGGAACGAAAACGCCGCACCCGTGTTGTGCGCCCGCACGATATTGAAGAAGCTGGTGATGAACGTGGAGTCACCCAACCGGTAGTTCTCCAGGATGAGGGTTTTAGTGACCTGGTCGGCGACCAGAATGACCGCCGCCCAAGCCAGCCAGGGCCACATGCTTGCGCTTTGGCTCCCGAACGAAGAAGAGGACGAGCGCGCCATTTATGCAAACACCCGTTGTTCGCCCGCACCGTGCAGGTTGCTGGTGCACCGGCCGCAGATGGTGGGGTGGGCCGCATCGTGGCCCACATCGCTGCGGTAGTGCCAGCAACGCTCGCATTTGGCATCAGAACTGGCCTTGACGCTTATCTGCAAAGCGCTACCAGCTACTAATTCAATAGCAGATGTGATGAACACGAACTTCAGGTCGTCGCCCAGGCTTGCCAGCAGCGCATGGTCTTCAGGTGCAGCCGTCAGCACCACTGCGGCCTGCAGGGACGAGCCCACCTGGCCATCGGCGCGCAAGCCCTCGATCTCCTTGTTCACCACATCACGGATCTCGCGCAGGCGTGCCCACTTAGCCAGCAGGCCTTCGTCGGCACCGGCGATGGAGCCATAGGTCTCCAAAAAGATCGAGTCCGAGCTGCCAAACACCTTCCATGCCTCTTCGGCCGTGAACGACAGGAACGGCGCCATCCAGCGCAGCATGCCGTGCGTGATGCTGTACAGCGCAGTCTGCGCACTGCGGCGCGCCAGGCTCTTGGGCGCCGTGGTGTACAGGCGGTCTTTCAGCACGTCCAGGTAGAAGCCACCCAGGTCTTCCGAGCAGTACAGCTGCAGCTTGGCCACCACGGGGTGGAACTCATACACCTTGTAGTGGGCCAGCACGGTGGCCTGGAACTCGGCCGCGCGCGTTAGGGCGTAGCGGTCGATCTCCAGCATCTGGTCGAATGGAACTGCGTCTGCCTTGGGGTCGAAGTCGCTCACGTTGGCCAGCAAGAAGCGCAGCGTGTTGCGGATGCGGCGGTAGGCGTCCACGACGCGCGCCAGGATCTTCTCGTCCCCCGCGATGTCGCCAGAGTAGTCACTGGCGGCCACCCACAGGCGGATGATCTCGGCGCCCAGCTTCTTGTTGATCTCCTGCGGGTCGATGCCGTTGCCCAGCGACTTGCTCATCTTGCGGCCCTGGCTGTCCACGGTGAAACCGTGGGTCAGCAGGCCGCGGTAGGGCGCGCGGCCTTCCAGTGCTGATGCCAAGAGCAGCGAGCTGTGAAACCAGCCGCGGTGCTGGTCGTGGCCTTCCAGGTACAGGTCGGCCTCGGGCCCGGTGTCGTGGTGCACGTTGGGGTGCGTGCCGCGCAGCACGTGGCTGAAGGTGGAGCCAGAGTCAAACCACACCTCCAGGATGTCGGTGCTCTTGGTGTAGTGGGGTGCGTCCTCGGCACCCAGGATTTCTTCCACCGTCACCCGGCTCCAGGCCTCGATACCGCCCTTTTCCACGATGTCCGCCGCCTGGTCCATGATTTCCATGGTGCGCGGGTGCAGTTCGCCCGAATCCTTGTGCAAAAAGAACGGGATAGGCACGCCCCAGCTGCGCTGGCGCGAGATGCACCAGTCTGGTCGCCCGGCGATCATGTCGTGCAGGCGGGTCTTGCCGTTTTCGGGGTAGAAGCTCGTGTGCTCGATGGCGTCCAGCGCGATCTGGCGTAGCGTCTTGGCGGGCTTCATGCCTGCTTTAGTGAACACGCCCTCGCCTTCGTCCATGCGGATGAACCACTGGGCCGCCGCGCGGTAGATCACCGGCGTCTTGTGGCGCCAGCAGTGCGGGTAGCTGTGCGTGATGTCCTTGGTGGTCATCAGTCGGCCTGCATTGCGCAGCGCTTCGATGATCACGGGCACGGCCTTCCAGATGTGCTGGCCGCCAAACAGCGGGAAGTCGGCTGCGTACGCGCCGTTGCCCTGCACGGGGTTCAGGATGTCGTCCAGCGCCATGCCGTGGGACACGCAGGAGTTGAAATCCTCCAGCCCGTAGGCGGGGGACGAGTGCACGATACCCGTGCCATCGTCGGCCGTGGCGTAGTCGGCCAGGTACACGGGCGACAGGCGCTTGTAGCCTTGGCTGCCGTCTTCGCTCTTCACGTCGTAGAGCGGGTGCTCAAACTCCAGGCCGCCCAGGTTTTTGCCCAGCGTGGTGGCGATCACAGTGCCGGTCAGGCCGTAGCGCTCCAGGCACGAGGCCACCAGCGGCTCTGCCACCAAGATGATGCGCTCGCCCGTGTCCACCAGCGCGTAGGTGATTTCGGGGTTCAGGTTCAGAGCCTGGTTTGCGGGGATGGTCCAGGCAGTGGTGGTCCAGATGACCACGAAGGCTTCTTTGGTCAGCGCAGGCAGGTCGAAAGCCGCTGCCAGATTGGCAGGGTCGTGCGACTTGAAGGCCACGTCCAGCGTGGTGCTCTTCTTGTCCTGGTATTCGATCTCGAACTCGGCTAACGACGATCCGCAGTCGAAGCACCAGTACACAGGCTTGAGGCCGCGGTACACAAAGCCGCGTTCCATCACACGCTTGAAGGCGCGGATTTCACCGGCCTCGTTGGCGGGGTTCATGGTCTTGTAAGGGTTGTCCCATTCGCCCAGCACGCCCAGGCGTTTGAAATCCACCATCTGCTGCGCGATCTGCTCAGTGGCAAACGCACGGCTTTTGGCCTGCATGTCGTCGCGGGAGAGGTTGCGGCCGTGTTTCTTCTCGATGGCGTTTTCGATGGGCAGGCCGTGGCAGTCCCAGCCCGGTACGTACAGCGCGTCAAAGCCTTCGAGCTGGCGCGCCTTGGTGATCATGTCCTTCAGGATCTTGTTGACCGCGTGGCCCATGTGGATCTGGCCGTTGGCGTAGGGTGGGCCGTCGTGCAAGATGAACTTGGGCGCGCCACGGCGGGCGTCGCGCAGGCGCTTGTAGATGCCTTTGTCCTCCCAGTCCTTGACCCAGCCCGGCTCGCGCTTGGGCAGGTCGCCGCGCATGGGGAAGGGGGTATCGGGCAGGTTCAGGGTGCTGCGGTAGTCCGTGGCTGTGGCCGCAGCTTGGGCTGCGGAGGGGGTGCTGGCGTTGTCGTCGGACATGAGGGAGCCTTAAAAACGGGGCTTTCCGGGGCAAGGCCCGGAGCAAGAACGGGGTGGGAGCGCGAAGGATGACGGGCCCGCCTGGCGGGCGCTGCGAAAAACAGCCCCCCTCAAATTCGGTCGCGGGTGGTCTGGCGCCGGGTCTCGGTGTGGTTGGGCGCCTTGGCCGAGGCAAAGTACGCACGCGCGTCGGCGCAGTCTTTGGCGATGCCCACCGTCAGGGCATCCAGACCGTCGTATTTCAGCTCGTCGTGCAGTTTGTGCAGTAGTTCCACCCGGACAATTTTACCGTACGCCCCTTCTGGGCCCAGATCGGTAGGCCACTGCAGGCAATGGGTCTCCAGCAGCACGCGGCCACCGTTGACATCACTCGGGTCCAGCGAAGGGCGTACTCCCAGGTTGGCCACACCGGGCAGCGGGGTGTCGCCAAGCCCATGCACCAGCACGGCAAATATGCCGCTGGCGGCGGGCT
Organism: Acidovorax sp.; assembly: GCF_046314175.1. Classification (GTDB taxonomy): domain Bacteria; phylum Pseudomonadota; class Gammaproteobacteria; order Burkholderiales; family Burkholderiaceae_C; genus Acidovorax. Next base: position 4,672 of record NZ_JBKBXG010000064.1, read on the forward strand.
TCCAGTGCGCAAAACGCAAATTGAGCGTGCGAAAGCCGTTGCCGGCACCGGCCGCGGTGGCTCCCAGTTCTCGCCCCAACTTGCGGCCGTGCACTACATGGCCGCTGATGGTGTAAGGCCGGCCCAGCAGGCGCGCAGCGGCTTCCATATCGCCCGCCGCCAGCGCCTGGCGCACGGCTGAGCTGGAGACCCGCAGACCGTGCACCTCATAACTGTTCATGCGGGCTACGTCAAAGCCCTTGGCTTGCCCCGCCGTGTCCAGCATCGAGTAGTCGCCCGCGCGCTGTCGGCCAAAGCGGAAGTCGTCGCCCACCAGGACATACCGTGCGCCCAGGCCGCGCACCAGAACTTCGTCGATAAACGCGTCGGGGGATTGCGCGGCCAGTTTCGCGTCAAAGGGCAGCACCACCGTCTGCTGCACGCCACAGCGTGCCAGCTCGGTCAGCTTGTCGCGCAGGGTGCCGATGCGTGCGGGCGCGAGGTCGGGCTTGTTGTGGGCGCCGGCAAAGTAGTCGCGCGGATGGGGCTCGAACGTCAGCACGCAGCTCTCCACGCCCCGGTGTGCGGCCTCGCTGTTCAGCAGGGCCAGCATGGCCTGGTGGCCCCGGTGTACGCCATCGAAGTTGCCAATCGTCAGCGCGCAGGCACTGGCAACACCAGGGTGGTTGAATCCGCGAAAGATCTTCATCGGCTTGTTATCTTTTTGATAGCAACATGCGCAGGTGTATCAAGCGCAATACGCTAATTTGTCATGAAAACAGAGTATATTGTGACCTACGGTTGGTCCAGCGCAGGGCTGCCCGCGAGACATCTGCGTTCCGAATCCTTGTGTACTTTTGTTCCAGGAGGCGTGTTTTGAAGGTCTTGAAGCTGTCGGCCCAAGGGCTGCCCCAATCGTGGATTTCGCTCGAACAAGCGGTCATTCATTACGCTGCGGGCGAGGTGCGCTGGGAATCCGGCGGCCAGATCGCCCGGTTCCGGGGTGGGCACAATGCAATCACAGGCGAGCAATCGGTGATTGTCGTCAACAGCATCATCGGCACCAAGGGTGTGCCCAGCATCAACCCGTTTGATCTCAAGCCTGGCCTGACCAACAGCAAGCTCTTTGCACGCGACCGCAATGTGTGCGCCTACTGCGGCGGGCATTTTCATGAAGAAGACCTGACACGCGAACATATCGTGCCCTTCGCCCGCAATGGGCAGGACCACTGGATGAACGTCGTCACGGCCTGCCGCCCCTGCAACCACCGCAAGGGGCCGCGAACCCCGGAGCAGGCACACATGCCGCTACTTTACGCCCCCTATGTGCCCAGCCTGTGGGAAGACTTCATCCTGCGCAACCGGCGGATTCTGGCGGACCAGATGGAGTTTTTGATGGCGCACGTGCCGAAGTCGTCACGCCTTTTGGCGTGATGCCCGCCGCCCGCTGATGCGGGCCAGCGGGGCAAGCTTCCGAGAGGTCAGGCAGCCTTGTACGCCGTAACCACGAACCCGTTCACGGGCTGGTGATTTTCTTCGCGCAGCACGGTGTCCTCTATCGCCACTGAGGCAAACCCTGCTGCCTCGCACAGTGCCTGCACATGGCTGCGCTTGTGGGCGTAACGGCCGGAAGGTTGCAGCACCAGATCTGCACCTTGATCAGGAGCGGTTTCAAACGAAAAGACCATCATGCCGCCCGCCGCAAGAACCCGGTGCGCGTTGGGAATCGCCTGCGCCACGTCGCCAGCGTAGATGAACACATCCAGCGCGGCAATGACCTGATACAGAGCATCGGGCGTCTCGCGCAGGGCGTCGTGCAGGTTGACGGTGTGGAAGCGGTCATACACGTTGTGCCGGGCTGCCTGCTCGATCATCTTCATCGACGGGTCCACGCCCACCAGCGCGCCGTCCAGGCGGCCCAGGCAGACGCCGAGCAGACCGGTGCCGCAGCCCAGGTCCAGCACGTTGATCTTCTTGTCGGGGTGGCGCGCGAGGATCTTGTCGCCCACCTGCTTGGGCAACTGGTACTTCAGGCTGCGAACCATATGCAGGTCATAAAACTCCGCCATGCTGTCAAAAAGCGGGCGTGTCAGCTCTGCGGGCTGTTGTGCGGGGGTTTCGCCAGCGGCAAGCTGGGCGTAGTACTGGTACACCGCGTCGGCGGGGGCCAGGCCCAGCAGCGCGGCAGTGTTCTCGCGCGCATCCTGGGGCTTGCCTGCGGCGATGCAGGCCTGCACGCGTCCCACCAGAGACTGCGGGTCCGACGGAAACTGCTGAACCAGCGCATCCCACTCGGCAATGGATTCGTCGTGCTTGCCTTGCTCGCTCAAGTCCTTGGCCAGCAGGCGGCGCAGCGACTGGTCACCGGGGACCAGTTCCAGGCCACGGCGCAGGTGGCGGATGGCCATTTCTGTGTGCCCTGCACGGTGTGCGATGTCTATCACGCCTGCAAGCACCTGAAGGTTCTTGGGTTCGAGCGCGGCCACTTTCTCTGCGGTTTCAACGGCTTCCTTGAACTGGTTCTGGCGGGCCAGAAGCAAGGCCAGCTCCAGCAAGCCAGGGCCCCAGTCCGGCGCCAATGACACCGATTTGCGTAGCGCTTCAAAGGCGCCTTTCACATTGCCCGCCTTTTCGGCCAACAGGCCGCCCAGCATGAAGACGCGGGGGTCTTGCGGCCACAAGGCGTTGGCCTGGTTGAGCGTGAGGGCAGCGTTCTTGAGGTCGCCCTTGGCGATCTGTTCACGGGCCTTGGTCAGGTGCTTGAGGTTGGGGTCAGTCGCTGTAGCGCTCATGGGTGCTGGATGTTTGCAAATGGACCGCTGCGCGGTCTGCCTGGCTCGGCGAGTCAGATGCTGTAAAGATGGAGCAGCAGATTATCCCGGATTCGCAGACGCCCCCTCTGGCACGCTGCTTGCGCGCGTTTCAACATGCCCTTGGACGCTGGCACGAGGTCGAGATGCGCACCGCTTTCTGCACAGGAGGTCGCAACATCGTCTGCTGGCAACAAAGTCGAGCGGGGGCCTCGAAAGCCAATAAATCCCCGGCTCAGGTGCTACCGCGGGCGTTCAAGTGCTCAGGCGTTGGGGCGCCAGGGTCAGCGTAAAACACGCCCCATGCCCGCGCTGCGACTTCACCGTGATATCGCCGCCGTGCAGCTTCGCCACACGGCGGCTGACCCACAGCCCTAAACCGAACCCCTTGGCCTGGTCAGTGCGTTCGCCCTGTTCAAACTGCTGGAAGATGCGGCTCATCACCTCCAGAGACATGCCCGAGCCTTCGTCTGCAACAGATATTTCCAGCAGGCCCGCGTCGTTCTTTTGCGCAGCCATGAAGATTTCTCCTTCGGACGCGTACTTCACGGCGTTGTCCACCAGGTTGGACAAGGCAATGCGCACCAGCGTCTGGTCGCACACCCATTCCGTGGGGGCCAATTCCGTAAAGAGGTGCAGTTGGTGCCGAGGTGACCAGTGCACCAGCTGTGCTGCATGCTCCAGCAATGCCACCACGTTGGCAGGTGCGGCATGCATCGTGAAACCCGAGGAATCCAGGCGTTCACTGATGAGGCAGCTGTCCACCAGGGAAGTCAGCCTTCGGCAGGCCCTGCGAATCTGTTTCGCCCGATCCGTCTGGGTTGCAAGGTCCGGGGACGGGAAGTTCTGCTGCTCGGCGGCCGCACTGTCGACGACGGCCAAAGGGGTGCGAAATTCGTGGCTGATCATTTGGAAGAACTGCCGCTGTTCGTTCCGCAGGTCCCTCTCGCTGTCTAGCGCCTGATTCAGCCATTTCTGGGCCCGTGACAGCTCTCGCGTGCGTTGCTCAATTCTGTCCTCCAGCGCATGTTCCGACTGCGCCAGGCGCTCTATCGCCTTGTCCTTGGAAACTTCTGCCTGGCGGTAGCGCAACACCAGGCCAATGAACACGGCACTGGCAATCAGACTGGTGAAGATGAGAATCTGAAACTGCCAAAAGCTTGTGATATCAAGATTCCAGCGCACCGCACCGGTCATGACGGCTGTTGCCGGTATTCCCCCAAAAAGATGGACTGCGTAGGCCGTCAGCAGCAATGCATGTTGGGCGCGGCGCTGGCGCATGGCGTTCAAACAAAGCGCCACAGTGATGATGTTGCTGCTGACCATCGACACAAGATTGACCCAAGCCACCGAGGTATAGAACCCTAGCGGCACGCTCGCAATGCCCAGAAGGTTGATTGCGACCAGCGCAAGCAGAACCCGGTCTGCCCGTTGATATTGGGTACTGCGTGTCAGCTGTTCCCGTATTTGCCAGGCCGCGGTGGCCGCCAGGCCGAAGGCTCCGACACCCACCGCGTGGCTTGTCCAGACTGTCCATGATTCCGGTGCCCACAAACTGGCATAGCCGCGCACATTGAACACATGCAGCGCCCCGACCGTGCCCAGCACGGCGAGCGCATAGAGGTTGTAGGTGCGGAATATGCCTGCAGCGGACCAGATTGCCAGCAGCAAGGCAGCCATGGCACCGAAGTACAACCCCATGCCTCTCTCGGTGGCTGCTAGCCGGGCGCCCAGTGCTTGGGCGCTTGGAAAAAATTCGCCCTTGAACTGCATGGCGCTGGTGGTCTCAATGCGGAGCAGGGCCGACTTTCCAGGCTCCAGACGAAACAGATGCTGCCGTACCGGGGGTTTTTCGTGGGCATGAATGTGGTCTCCGCTTCGCTGCGCGACCCAGACCCCAGCGGCTTCGTCGCGCTGGTACAGCACCACGGAATCGAGATAGGTGGGTTCACCCAGCAGCCAGGACGCTTCATTCTTGGAGGCTGCCTGCGGTACCGTGAACCGGAGCCACACCACCTGCCCGAGGTAGCCCGCGTTTAGTGCGTGGTCCATGGTGTGCCAGTGGGCATCGGGTTGCCCGTCTGCCATCACCGCCTCGGGTGTCAGCGTCCCGCTGCGGTCGTCCAGCCGATGCATCGGAATGTCCCAACCCAGCATTTGCGGGATGTGCTGTGCGGTAGCGACCGGCGCCAGCAGCGCCATACAGAGCAGCAAGGTGCTTTGCAGTCGCCGCATCCACCAGTGAGGCGACTGTAAAGTGAGTATTCGTGAGTTGTTGTGCATGGCTGGCTCTTGGGGGCGCTGAGAGAATAGTCTGTATCAAAACGTTCCCTCCCCCGCCGTCCGGTTCTCTATTTTCATGCCCCCTAAGTTCATCATCTCCGTCGTGGAGGACGACGAAGACATTCGCGGAAATGTGTGTCGATACCTTGAATGCTCCGGTTTCAAGGCGTGGGGAGCCGACTCTGCGGAGGACTTCTACGTTCGACTGCTACGGGATCGCGCCGACCTGGTGGTGGTGGACATAGGCCTACCGGGTGAAGACGGGCTGAGCCTGGTGACCCGGCTGGCCGCCCAGGGCGTGCCCACTGTCCTCATGACCGCCAGAGCCGATCTGGACAGCCGCATTGCAGGGCTGGACGCTGGCGCGCTGCAGTATTTCGTCAAGCCAGTGGACATGCAGGAGTTGACGGCAGGCATCCGATCACAACTTCGCTACCTGACGCCACGCGCAGCGCAGGGGGGCGCCCTGGCGCCCTGGCGCCTGGACCAAGCCGCGTCGCGGCTTGTCGCCCCCAATCAAAGTTCTGTCGATCTGACCAGCCGCGAGCTGGAGTTGTTGGGCTGCCTCATGGTGACGCCGGGAGCGATGGTCACCAAGCAGACCCTGACGGAAGCCATGGGCGCCGACGAGGCCGAAGACGGTTTTCATCGCATCGAGTCCCAACTGACTCGGCTGCGTCGCAAGACCATGGACACCACAGGCACGGCCTTGCCGGTGCGTGCCGTGTTTGGCAAGGGGCTTGTTTTCGTTCCATGAAGCGTGCTGGCAGCAGGGCGCCCCGCGCGGGTGTCCATGCCAGTCACTACCCCCCCCACAAAGCACAGTTTCGTGGCGATGGATCGCCGGTCCGTTGCTAGGGCGGTGTGCGCCTGAAATGGTGCAGGCAACAACATAAAGATGAAGGGAAATTGCGTGAAAACAAAGGGTTTAGGGAGATCCATCAGAGCCGCCTGGGCGCTCGCTGCGGTGCTGCTGGCAGCACCCTTAGCGCATGCCGAATTCCAGAACGGCAGCTTTGAGCAGGACTGGACGGGCTGGACGGTTTCGCCCCTGCGCGTGGCGAACACGATTCCGGTGTTTCCTCCCACCAAGTTCGAAGACCTCGGAACGATCCCGTGGGTGGCTGCAGATCCCGGCCAGTCTGCGGTGGTTGGCAGCACGGTGGCTGCCAACACCGGCGGTGCGCTGACAACACCACTGTTTGGCAACAAGAGCGCCCGCGTGGGCGACGGACGCACACAGTACCGTGGCGCACAGATTCGCCAGACAGCCACCATGGGGGTGGGCGACATTGATCCTGCCGATGGCAAGGTGCATGTGCGCTTTGCGGTGGCACCGGTGCTGGATGCACCCACGCACCCTGGCAATCAGCAGCCGTACTTTTTTGTCGAAGTGAAAAACGTGACGAAGGGCACCCAGCTCTTTTACACCTTCAACTTTGCCAACCAGACCGGCGTGGCGTGGCAGGCGGTGGGCAATTACCAGTTCACCAACTGGCAGGCGGTGGATGTGTCCCCCGGCGCTGGCGTGCTGGACGTGGGTGACCAGGTGGAGGTCATCATCGTCAGCGGCGGCTGCGGGCAGAGCGGCCACGGTGGACTGGTGTACGTGGATTCGGGCCAGGGGCTGACCACATTGCCCGGCCCGTTCGTAACCGCCACAGCTCCGGAGTATGTTGTGCGTTCGGATGCCGGTGCCAATGCGCCTGCAACGCCGCCTGCTGTGCCTCCGGCCGGTCAGCGTACCGTCACCTACAACTTCCACTACAGCAATGGCGGCGAAGCGCCCATGCCCAACAGCCAGATCATCATCCGGTCTCCGCAGGACCAAGATGAGCGAAACGGCAGCGGTCAGGTGCTCAACCGCCAGCAGAACCTGCGGGTGGAGCCCGGAACGCTGCCAGCGGGTTGCTCCATCACGCAAACCATCAATCCGCCCCATGCCGACAGTTCGCTAGACTCCATCGATGTGGTCACCTGCAACGTAGGCACGCTCAACCCCGGCAATGTGGGTGACATCGAGCTGAAGTGGATCGTGCCCGACACCGCCCGGGCGCCCACGCTCAATCACGGCAACTACTACATCCAGTCGGCCAGTTCGCCCCCTCTGTTGGGGCCGCTGGTCAAATCCACCCTGACGACGCTGGACCGTGCAGACCTCAAGGTTGCTGTGAGCAATCCGTCGTCTTCGCAGACCTGCGGCTCCGGCACCACGTACACCGTGACAGTGGGCAACGACGGGCCTGATACGGCGCCCGTTGGGGTGACCATTGGCAACAGCGTGCCTGCCGGTCTTACGGTGGGGAGCTGGACTTGTACAGCGACAGGCGCACTTGCATGTCCTGCGACCACGGGTTCTGGCTCTATTGCGGGCACAACAACAACGCCCTGGGCCACTGGAGAGCAGATGGTTTTCACCGTGGCTGCCACCGTGGACTCCTGTTCCGGCGGTTCCCGCTCCATCGTCTATCCGGTCAGCGTGAACCTCCCGGCGGCCAACGCCACCATTGTCGACCCCGACTCCAGCAACAACACCAGTGCCCATTCGATGAGCGCAGGCCCTGCCTTGCAGCCGTTGACCGTCAATACACTGGGCGACGGGATCGGCCGGGTCACCTCCGTCCTGCCTGGCATCGTCTGCGACAAGACCGCTGCGGGCACGCAGTGCACCGATAACAGGCAGTTCCCCTCCGGATCTCAGGTGGCGCTGTATGCGAACGCGCCTGCTGGCTCCATTTTCTCCGGCTGGTCCGGCGGCGTGTGCTCGGGCACTGCGCAACCTTGTCTGGTGACGATGGACCAGACGCGCAGTGTGACTGCCGCGTTCTCTGTGCCGCTGGATGTGTCCGTCACCGCGGGCGTGGGCGGAACGGTGACGCCCCCCGGCGGAACCACCGTGCCGGTGGCATCGGGCAGTACCACGTCCATCAACGTGGTGCCCAACGCCGGCTTTGCCCCTGTTTTCGGTGGCACCTGCCCTGCAGGCACCTATGTGGGCAACACCTACACCACGGGCACGGTCACAGCCAACTGCACCGTGGATGTGACCTTCACCAACGCAGGCGGCGTGGTCACTGCAACGCCAAATGCCCCAGCGGGCGGCTCCATCATTGGCGGCGCCAAGACAGTGACGCCCGGTGGTTCGGCGACCTGGCGTGTGGTACCCAACTCGGGCTTCGCAGCTGGTAACCCCACCCACACCTGCGCGCCCGGCGTGGGTTCGTGGAACGCAGATCGCACGGAATACACCATCACGCCGATCAACGCCAGCTGCAATGTCACCTTTGCCTTCATCGCCTCGTATACGGTGACAGGCACGGTCAGCGGCGCATCTCCAGGTCCAGGATCGGTGACGGTAGGCGCCACGCAAAATGTGGCGAGCGGCGACTCCGCGGTGTTCACCTTGAGCCGTGCGGGCGCAGCCGATGCGGCAAGCACCTGCACAGGCGGCAGCTTTGACGCCACCAACACCACCTATACGGTGCCCAATGTGACGGCCAACTGCGCCATGGTGTTCAGCTTCGCTGCTGTGGCTGCGGCCGCCAATCCGCATTCCATTCCCACGCTCAGCGAGTGGGGCCTGATCATCATGTCGGCTCTGATCGCGCTGTGCATGGTGGCCATGCGCCGCCGCCGGATGTTCTGATCGGGAACCAACAGCGTGTGAACTCAGGGCACCATCAGCGCCCTGTCTCCTGCAGCCAGCGGCGCCTTAAGGTTCCGCTGGTGTTTTTAATGAAATTGGCCTCTAGCGCTTGTTGGTAAAGCGCTTGTAGCTATGGTTTTTGAATTTTCCGGAGCAAAAAATGCGGTATCCAGAAGGCGTTCTTGCACTGTGTTTGCTGGCGTGGAGCGCACCGGGCGCAGCCCACGAGGCGCCGCATGCCGGTGCGAAGCACCCGTCAGCCAAGGCTGCCAACGTACCCAGGGAATCCCGGCAGCCTGCGCTGCCGGCGCGCAAGGACGGCCTGTGGGAAGTGCTGGTGCGGAGCGACGATCTGGTGCTCAAGCGCGCCGGGCGTGCTTCGCCGCAGCCCGTCACGGTGCGCCAGTGCACCAGTGCTGCGTCAGAGCCAGTCATGCTGATGTCGATTGTTCCGGGGCAGGAGGATTGCCACGAGCGCAAGGTCCGTCGGCGCGGAAAGGGCGCTGAGGCGGGTCATGACATCAGCACGGTCTGCTATGTGCACGACAACCGCGTGGATACACAGATGCAGTTGCTGGGAGACCTGCAGTCTGCCTACCACGGCAGCTTCCAGGCCAAATTCCCCAAGACGCCGCTGCACAACACAGGACGCATGGTCTTCGAAGGGCGGTGGCTGGGCGCCTGCGCTGCGGGGCAGCGTCCGGGCGACATGCTGCTGCCCAATGGGGTGACGGTGAACGTGGTGGACGACCACCAGCGGGCCCAGAACGCAGACCACAGCGGGCACAAGCACTGAACTGACCCCGGGATGTCCGCAGCTTTCTGGCAGCCGCAAGCTCCGGGGGCTTGATGACGCAGGCCGTGGCGGCCTGCGTTCGAACCGATTACTGGCTGATCTCCAGCATCACCACCCGCCCTTGTGCCGCAGGCCAAGTCTGGCCGGTTACGCGCTCTCCGTTGAACTCTGCCGCAATGGGGCGCACGCCGCCGGTGGGCTTGATCTTGGTGCTGGCGGCGCCAGCACCTGCAGGTACCCCAACGGGCGCCGCGCCATCCAGCAGCATCTTGTCGCGCGCTGGGTCCAGATAGCCGCGCGGGCGGGTCAGGGTCACAACGCTGTCGGCGCCTTTGTCGGCATCGGCCATGCGCTCTGCGCGCAGGTGGATCAGGTTGCTGCTGCGCGGGAAGCCGCTGCGGTAGATATGGGTGGTGGCATAGCCGGGTGCGGTGATCACGAACTCGACGGGCGAGCCGGTAGGCACTGCCAGCGGACCCCATTGACCATCAGCGCCCACGGTCTTGCGCACCAAGGCATTGCCTGTGCGGGCGCCGGTGGCTGGGTTGGTGGCGTACACCTCCAGTTGTGCGCCTGCAAGGGGCAGGTTGTTGCTGAAGTTGCCGGTCTTGGGGTCGGTCGGGTCTACGCCCAGGCCGGTGACCTTGCCGTTCAGCACGACCTGCTTTTCAGCAGCGATGGTGGTGACCTGCGGCGCCTTGCCCGTGATGAATCGGTAGGTGGCTTCGAACGCGACGGGCGAGTACGAGGTCTCGCGGTGGTCGATGCGCGGGATCACCACGTTGGTAGCGCCTTTCAACTCGGGGCCCGCTGCGGTCACGTAGGTGGGTTTGCCTTTTTGGCCGATCCACAGGCCATCGGGCTGCGCAAACTTGTCGTTGTTGTCTGAGCGGATGGTCATCCACTTGACGGGGCCGCTCACTTCATCGCCTGCGGCGTTCTTGGGGGTGTTCAGGGCGGTGAGGAACGGGCCGGTGCCCGAGAACTCGTTGCCTTCGCGGAAACCGGGAATGGCCCACACGCCGTGGTTGGGCGTGCCACCCAGAATGGCATGGCTCACCGTCTTGTCACCGCCGCCGTTGTAGATGTAGTTGCGGATGGCGTTGCCCCCGCGCGAGTTGCCCACCAGCACGACCTGGCTGGCACCGGTGGCCTTGAGCACCTTGTCCACCTCGGCCTTGAGGTACGCCATATGCTCCGATGTCGAGGTGCGGCCTGGTTGGGGCTTGGCATCGTCATCGCGCGAGAGCGGGTAGGGCACGTCGATGGCATGCAGGCGCTCGCGTGGCCAGCCGTTGGATTCGAACCGCCACACGGTGGTCTGCCACAGCGCGGCGGTGTCACCGTTGCCATGCACAAACACGATGGGCGGGGCCTCGGCCAAGCCGGGGCTGCGCGTGGCACACCCTGCCAGGGCAAGGGTGGCGGCTGCGGCGGTGGCCAGCAGCAGGGATCGGCGTTGCAACCAGAATTTGTTGTTCATGAGGGTGTCTCCAAAAAGAAAAAATGCCCGTGGACCGGTGAATCCACGAGCATGGCACGCGCGCGTTACACGGCCGCGTCAGGCAAACACGCCGGCGGTGTCCTGCATGCGGGCAGACACTTCACCCAGGTGGTGCAGCGTGTCGCCAAAGGTCATTTCCAGTTGCGTGAGCTTCTTGAAGTAGTGGCTCACGATGTATTCGTCCGTCACACCGATGCCGCCATGCAACTGCACGGCCTGCTGGCCCACAAAACGCATGGACTGGCCCAGTTGCACCTTGGCGCGGGCCATGGCGGCGCGGCGTTCGGCGGCGGGGGCGCCCAGCTTGAGGCTGGCGTAGTAGCTCATCGAGCGGGCCAGCTCCAGCTGCATCTTCATGTCGGCAACCCGGTGGCGTAGCGCCTGGAAGCTGGCAATGAACACGCCAAACTGCTTGCGCTGGTTCATGTATTCCACCGTGATGGCCACGGTCTTGTCCATCACGCCCACGGCTTCGGCGCAAGTAGCTGCAATGCCGGTGTCCACGGCCAGCTCCAGCGCGGCCAGGCCGTCGGTGGTGATGAGCGTGGCGGGGGCGTTGGTGAACTTCAGCTCGGCGGCGCGGCTGCCGTCTTGCGTGACGTAGCCCTGCGTGGTCACGCCGCTGGCGGTGCGCTCGACCAGGAAGAGGGCGATTTGGCCGTCCAGCTGCGCAGGTACGATGAACGCATCGGCCTTGTCACCGGCAGCCACTACGCTTTTGATAGCTGTTACCGTATGACCCGATTGCGCTGAGGCCGCTTTTGCCTCGCAAATGTCCAGGCGGTACCGCGCCTTGCGCTCCTGCTGGGCCAGCACCACCAGGGCTTCGCCGCTGGCCACGCGGGGCAGCCAGGCCGATTGCACGTCGGCCGGTGCGCAGTGCGACAGCACGCTGCTGGCCATGAACGCCTGGGCAATGGGCTCCAGCACCATGCCACGGCCCAGTTCCTCGGCCACCACCATGGCATCGATGGCGCCCTGGCCCATGCCATCGTGGGCTTCGGGCACGGTGAGGGCCGTCAGGCCCAGCTCGGCCAACTCGTTCCAGGCGGCGCGGTCAAAACCTCCGGCGGCCACGGCGGTGCGGCGCCGTTCAAAGGTGTAGCCCTTGTCCACCCACTTGCGCACGGCATCGCGCAGTTGTTCCTGGTCGTCAGAAAAATCGAAATCCATGTGTCTCTCCTTGTGCTGGTTGTGGCGCCGTGGCGCCCTCAACAACCAGCGTAGCTCTATCGGGAACCCCCTCCCGGAGGGGGCGCGGGGGAGCAGTCCTGTCGCGCAAGGCGCGGACCATACTGGGCGTCAGCCCAGAACGGTCTGCGCGACGATGTTGCGTTGCACTTCGTTGCTGCCGCCGTAGATGGTGGTCTTGCGCAGGTTGAAGTAGGTGGACGCCAGCGGCGCGTTGGCAGTGACGCCGCCCGGGAAGTCGCCTTGCCAGCCAGCCTCCATGGCCTCTTCGATGAAAGGCATGGCAAAGGGGCCAGCGGCCAGCATCATCAGCTCGGCATAACGCTGCTGGATTTCGCTGCCCTTGATCTTGAGCAGGCCGGCAATGTCGAGCGAGTTTTTGCCGGTTTTCTCGGCCGACAACACGCGCAGCACCATCATTTCGAGTGCCACGATGTCCACTTCCAGCAAGGCGATCTGGTCACGGAAACGTTGGTCGTCCCACACGCCTTCGGTCTTGGCGATGCGTTTGAGGCGCTCCAGCTCGCGCTTGCTGCGATTCACGTCAGCGATGTTGGTGCGCTCGTGGCTCAGCAGGTGTTTGGCGTAGGTCCAGCCCTTGTTCTCTTCGCCGATCAGGTTCTCGGCGGGCACTTCGACGTTGTCGAAGAAAACCTCATTCACTTCGCACTCGCCGTCCAGCAGCTTGATGGGGCGCACGGTGACGCCCTTTGACTTCATGTCCAGCAGCAAGAAGGAGATGCCGGTCTGGGGCTTGCCCTCGGTGCTGGTGCGCACCAGGTTGAACATCCAGTCGCCATGCTGTCCCAGGGTGGTCCAGGTCTTTTGGCCGTTGACGATGTATTTGTCGCCCACGCGCTCGGCGCGGGTCTTGACGCTGGCCAGGTCAGAACCCGATCCGGGTTCGCTGTAGCCCTGGCTCCACCAGACTTCGCCGCTGGCGATGCCAGGCAAGAAGCGCTTTTGCTGTTCGGCATTGCCAAACGCCATGATCACCGGGGCCACCATCACCGGGCCGAACGGCACGATGCGCGGTGCACCGGCCAGGGCGCATTCTTCTTCAAACAGGTGCTTTTGCACGGCCGTCCAGCCGGGGCCGCCAAACTCTGTGGGCCAGCCAAAACCCAGCCAGCCTTTTTTGCCCAGGATCTTGGCCCAGCCCTGCATGTCTGCACGGGTCAGGCGCAGGGCGTTGTGCACCTTGTGCGAAATTTCCTTGGGGAGGTTGGCGTGAACCCATGCGCGAACTTCTTCGCGAAAGGCCTGCTCTTCGGGGGTGAATGCGAGATCCATGCGGTGCGTCTCCTAATGTTGTCGCATTTGTAGCACGGTCGTTCGTTTTATTCCTGTCCGGGTGGCGACATTGGACTGAAGTCAGGGGAAATGCCCAGCTCGGTGCACAGCCGCTGCACGGTATTTCGGAGGGTGGCCACTTCGGTCTCCAGGGCGTCCACGCGGGCCTGCAGGGCAGGTGATGGGGCCGCTGCCGTGCTCCCGGTCGCCGCATGGATGGCGGTGGTGTCTACCGGCCCACACATCAAATGCGCCCAGCGCTGCTCGCGTGCGCCCGGTGCGCGGGGCAGCTGCACCACCAGCGGGCCGCCTTTTTCGGCGCTGCGTTCCTGCAGTTCGTCCAGAAAGCCCTCGACCGATGAGATATCGGCAAACCGGTACCAACGTTCCGAGTTGATGCGCAGCTCGCCCGCCGTCTGCGGCCCGCGCAGCATCAAGAGCCCCAGCAGCACGGCCGATTGCTCCGGCACACCCACGCCGCGCTGGAAGTTGTGCTCCCAGCGTGTGGTGCGGTTGCCGCTGCTCTCAAACGCCAGGGTCAGCAGCTTGAGAGAATCCAGCGCCTCCTGGGCCTCGGCGTCGCTCAGGTTCATCACCGGGTCGCGGCTGGTCTTTTGGTTGCAGCCGGTCAGCAGGCCGTTGAGCGACATGGGGTAGCTGTCGGGCACGGTGCGGGCTTTTTCCATCAACGTAGCGAGCACGCGGGCTTCGTGGGGGGTGAGGGGGCGGGTGGCGGGATCAAAAGGCATGGCTGGGATAATCCGGGGCAAATATGAAGAACAACGTCAAGAACATCGTCATTCTGATCTCTGGCGGCGGCTCCAACATGGCCACCATCGTGCGTACCGCACAACAGGAGCGCTGGGAGCAGGGCTACGGCGCCCGCGTGGCGGCCGTCATCAGCAATAAGCCAGACGCCGCCGGGTTGGTGTTTGCACGCGAGCAGGGCATTGCCGCCGAGGCGCTGGACCACAAGGCCTTCGCGAGCCGCGAGGCGTTTGACACCGAACTGGCCGCGACCATCGACCGCCACCAGCCCGCCCTGGTGGTGCTGGCCGGGTTCATGCGCATTCTGACGCCTGGGTTTGTGGCGCATTACGCCGGGCGGCTCATCAATATTCACCCCTCGTTGCTACCCGCTTTTACGGGGCTGCACACCCACCAGCGAGCCATTGATGCAGGCTGCAAGTTCGCCGGCGTGACGGTGCACCAGGTCACGGCCGAGCTGGATGTGGGCCCCATCCTGGACCAAGCGGTGGTGCCAGTGCTGCCGGGTGACACCGCAGAGACATTAGCTGCGCGCGTACTGACCCAGGAGCACGTGATCTATCCGCGCGCGGTGCGGACGCTGATCCAGGCGCTTTGATCGGTCACTGCATGCGGCAGTATTTTGCTATCTAATATGTAGCTATTAGCGCTTTATGGATAAGCGCTAGAGTCCGTTTTCATTGATTTTTTCGTCAGTGACATCACCACACCGCTCAAAACGGGGGCGCGTCTGTCCGTCCACGTTGACGTCTTCGAGAAACATGGCGGCGGGTCGTACCCACAAGCCCCGCCGGCCATACAGCGCGCGGTACAGCGTCATGGGCTCCAGCGTCTCGCTGTGGCGTACGGTGTCGATCACCTCGTAGAGCATTCCCTTGTAGTGGCGGTACAGGCCGGGCGGTGTGCAAATGAGTGCGGGCAGGTCGTCGTCGGTCATGGTGGCGGGTGTGGCGTGTGAGTGGTTACGATGGCGGTTGATAAAAACAGTCAATCAAGAGCGAGGGAAGCCCGTGGATCAGGCAGATTTTGTGCACCTGGTGCGCATGAGCGAGCATGCCAGTGCCGACAACAGCCGTGCGTATCGCCGCAGCGTGGCCGCGTTTGCGGCGCTGGGTTATGCCTGGGTGCTGGGTTGCCTGGGTCTCGCTGCGGGTATTTTGCTGTGGGTGGTTCCGCAGATATTGCAGGGTAAGTTTCGCTTCGCCATGGTGTGGCTGCTGCTCGGGGCTGCAGGCTTGCTGTGGGTCAGCCTGCGGGCGCTGTGGGTGCGGTTCGACGCTCCGGAGGGCGTAGAGATCACGGCGCTGGAGGCGCCCGAGCTTTTTGAGGCACTGGAGCGCATCCGCCGCAAGATCAAGGGCCCTCCGATCCACAAGGTCACGCTGAACGACGAGTTCAATGCCAGCATCCAGCAGCTTCCCAAGTACGGCCTGTTGGGTGGCGCCGTTAACCACCTGAGCATTGGCCTGCCTTTGCTGATGGCGTTGGACAGGCCGCGTTTTCTGGCCGTGCTGGCGCATGAATATGGTCACCTGCGCGGTGACCACGGCCGGTTTGCCGCCTGGATCTACCGCACACGCCTGTCGTGGATGCGGCTGAACCACAGCCTGACCGACGACGAGGGCCCGGTGGCGGCTGCCACGCAGGCATTCATGCGCTGGTACTTTCCGCGCTTTTCGGCCAAGACCTTTGCGCTGGCGCGCCAAGATGAGTACGAGGCCGACCGCATCGCGGGCAAGCTGCTGGGCCGCGATGTGACCGCCGCCGCACTGGCCGAGATCGAAATCCGGGGTGCATCGCTTCAGGCCGAGTTTTGGGGCAACCACTGGTGCGTCGCCGCGGGAAATCCGCTGCCGGTGGGGCCCTATCGCAGCATGCGCCGTTATCTGGCGCAGGCCCCGGATGCCTCATTTGCCAACGACGCGCTGCGCCAGGCGCTCAAGCGACTGAGCAGCGTGGAGGACACCCACCCCGGCCTGCGCGATCGCATCGAAGCGCTGGATGCCACCCCCACGTTGCCTGACTGGTCCCGTGGCAATGCCTTGGCCTTGTTGGGCGACGAGGCCAAACGGTGGGTGAAGCACTTTGACAAACAATGGTGCCGCGACAACGCCACACATTGGAAGCAGCACCACGCATGGCTGGGCCGCGTGCGCGCACGTGCCGAAGCTTTGGACGCCTCGACGGCCCAAGCCAGTGCGGCCGATCTGGTGGAACTGGCGCGGCTCAAGCGCCATCTCGACCCCCGAGTGAACGTGCGTGCGCTGTACGAGTTGGCGCTGGAGCGCAGCCCCGATTACGCCCCCGCACTGTGTGGGCTGGTGCCGTCTCTGGCCGAGGACGACCGCGAAGGCAAGTTGCTGCTGCTGCACCGGGTGTGGGAGGCGGGCAGCAACGACCGCTACTGGGCCGCGCGCACCGCACTGGCCGAGCTGGAAACCCCGCGCATGGGCATGGACCACGACGCGGCCGCCTTCAAGCAGTGGCGCAAGCGGCTGGAGCGCGCGCAGGAGTCTGAAGAGCGCGCCTGGGAAGAGCTGTCAGGCAGTTCGTTCTTCAGCCAGATCACGCGGCACGACCTGAGCCCTTTTGAGTTGGCCGAACTGCAATCGGAACTTGCCCGCTGTGCGCCTCTTGCCCGTTGCTGGCTGGTGCGCAAAAACCTGCGCGAACATCCGCAGCGCCGGGCGTACCTGATATTTGTGGATCTGCCAGGGATGGATGATGAAAGCCGCTACCACCTGTGCCGCTCCCTGGAGCGCAATCTGAGCCTTTCCGGCCCCGCGCTGGCGCTGTGGGCGGGCGAATCGCCCACGCTCAAGGAAATCCAGCGCTATGCGTTCGATCCGATCTATACCCGTTGATTGCCAACTTTTGCTCGTCCCTTTCGCGTCTGCACGGTGAGTTGCACACGATGGTGGAGACTGGCGCGGGCCCAGTCCAGTGCCTCCGTGGAACTGGCTTCGCCAGGCCACCGGTGGCGTCCCCCTTCGGGGGATGATGCGAAGCGGCTCAGGGGGTGGACAATACGGGGATGCATCCCAAAGTTCTTCTCGACGCCTGCGCTGAATTGGTCAGGCTCACCCTTACGTTTGAACACCCTGCCGACGCGGTGGTGTCCCGATTTTTCCGCGACAACCGGGGCCTGGGGCCCCGCGAGCGAGCCACGCTGGCCGAAACGGTCTACACCGTGCTGCGCAAAAAGCTGTTGTTTGACCACATGGCGCCCTCGGGCTCGGGCCCCAAGGAACGCCGTCTTGCCATCTTGGGCTTTTATGGCCCGCGTGATTTCCTCAAGGGTGCGCTGACGGATCAGGAAAAGAACTGGCTGGACCAGTGCGATGCCGTCACGGTCGACGACCTGATGGAGCGCCACCGCCACAACCTGCCCGAATGGTTGGTCAAGCCCCTGAAGGACCAGCTGGGTGAAGGCTTCTGGCCGCTGGTGGAAAGCCTGGCCCAGAGCGCACCGCTTGATTTGCGCGTCAACGCGCTCAAGGACAAGCGCGCCGATGTGCAGAAGGAGCTGGCCAAAGCCGGCATCAAAGCCAGCCCCACCCCGTATTCGCCCTGGGGTCTGCGCATTGACGACAAGCCTGCGCTGACCAAACTGGATGCGTTCACGCGTGGCGCGATTGAGGTGCAAGACGAAGGATCTCAGCTGCTGGCGTTGCTGCTCGATGCCAAGCGCGGCGAGATGGTGGTGGATTTTTGCGCCGGTGCAGGCGGCAAGACGCTGGCCATTGGCGCCACCATGCGCAGCACGGGGCGCCTGTATGCGTTTGATGTGTCGGCACACCGCCTGGACGCCCTGAAACCCCGCTTGGCCCGCAGTGGCCTGTCGAACGTGCACCCCGCGGCCATTGCCCATGAGCGCGATGACCGCGTCAAGCGCCTGGCCGGCAAGATCGACCGTGTGCTGGTGGACGCGCCATGTTCGGGGCTGGGGACGCTCCGCCGTAATCCGGACCTCAAATGGCGCCAGTCGCCCAAGGCGGTGGAAGAGCTGGTCGCCAAGCAGACCGCGATCCTGGATAGCGCTGCGCGCTTGCTCAAGCCGGGCGGCCGCCTAGTGTATGCCACGTGCAGCATCCTGCCGCAGGAAAACGAGGCGATTGCAGAGGCTTTCAGCGCAGCCCATCCCGACTTTGAACTGCTCGATGCGGGAGAGGTGCTGGACCAGCTCAAGGTCCACGGCGCCCAAAGCCTGTGCAGCGGCGGCGAATCGGGCACTGTTTATCTGCGTCTTTGGCCCCATGTTCACCAGACGGATGGTTTTTTTGCCGCGGTCTGGTCCAAAAAGGGCTGAGTTGGTGGTTTAAAGCGGCTAAACCAGCGTAAATACTGTGGATACCCCTGCAGCCCCTGGCGGGGTGCCCACTCTAGAATAAAACATCTGCTCTTCTTGTGAAGCAGCGTTTTTGTGTAGTTAGGCTTGTCGAATATGTTGTTACCCGATTGGGCTGTGTTGAACGCCACCATTGACTGGCTAGGCCATGGGTTGTGGAACCTGGCTTGGTGGCAGGTGATTTTGTACACCCTGGCGACCACCCACATCACCATTGCAGCGGTCACGATTTTTCTGCACCGCGCGCAGGCGCACCGCTCGCTGGATTTGCACGCCATCCCCTCGCATTTCTTCCGCTTCTGGCTGTGGTTGGGCACGGGCATGGTCACCAAGGAATGGGTGGCCATCCACCGCAAACATCACGCCAAGTGCGAAACCGTGGATGACCCCCACAGCCCGCAGACCCGGGGCCTGGACACTGTGATGTGGCGCGGCGCAGAGTTGTACCGTGCCGAGTCCAAGAACCTTGAAACGATCAAGAAGTTCGGCCACGGCACGCCTGATGACTGGATGGAGCGCAATGTCTACACCCGCTATGGCTGGCAGGGCGTGGGCCTGATGCTGATCCTGAATCTCGCTCTGTTTGGCGCCTTGGGTGCCGCCGTGTGGGCGGTGCAGATGCTCTGGATTCCCTTTTGGGCTGCGGGCGTGGTCAATGGGGTGGGGCACTACTGGGGCTACCGCAACTTCGAGGCGCAGGACGCCAGCACCAATTTGTCGCCGTGGGGCATCATCATTGGTGGTGAAGAGCTGCACAACAACCACCACACGTATCCCACGGCTGCCAAGTTCTCTGTGAAGCCGTACGAGTTCGACATCGGCTGGGCTTACATCAGCTTGATGAAGAAAATCGGGTGGGCCACCGTCAAGAAGGTGCCACCTAAACTGCAATTGGGCGATGTGAAGCCTGTAGCAGATGAAAAGACACTGGAGGCGCTGATTGCTAACCGTTACGAAGTGATGGCGGGCTATGCGCGGGGTGTTCGCCAGGCGTGCAAGGAAGAAATCGCCGCATTGCAGGCGCGCCAAGCCGATGTCTCGGTACTCAAGGCCGCCAAGCGCTGGTTGCACCGTGACGCTGAAAAGGTGCCCGCTTTGGCCCTGCCGCAATTGGCGCAGGCCCGTGCAGCATATCCGGTGCTCGACAAGATGGTGACCATGCGCGAGGAACTGCGCCAGCTGTGGCTCAACACCTCGCAATCGCGAGAACAGCTCACGGCTGATCTGCAGGCATGGTGCCGCCGCGCCGAAGACAGTGGCATTGCTACGCTGCGCGACTTCTCGATCAGCCTGCGCGCCGCAAGGGCCTGAAGCGCCGGTTCGTCCAGACTTGTTTGTATCCAGTAAAAGCCGCTGCAGGCCATGGGCCTGCAGCGGCTTTTTTTTACGCCCCAGCGGGGATCGCAAGTATCTGGCGAGGTCTGGTTCCATCAGCGAAGTTGCGGGGTGCGTTTCCGAGGGCAACGCGATGAACGGCTGTCCCACCCGGAGCTGGGCCAATAAAAAAAGCCGCCAGGCTGAGGCCGGGCGGCTTTTTTGAGGAGAGACCCTGAATTACTTCAGTTTCATTTCCTTGTATTCCACATGCTTGCGAGCTTTTGGATCAAATTTCATGATCAGCATTTTCTCGGGCATGGTCTTCTTGTTCTTGGTCGTAGTGTAGAAGTGACCGGTACCCGCAGTGGATTCCAGCTTGATCTTGTCGCGTCCGCCTTTGCTTGCCATGGTGCTTCTCCTTAAGCCTGACCACGTGCGCGCAGATCTGCGAGCACCGAGTCGATACCGTTCTTGTCGATCAAACGCAGGGCAGCGCTCGAAACACGCAGGCGCACCCAGCGGTTTTCGGTCTCGACCCAGAAAAGGCGGGATTTCAGGTTCGGCAGGAACCGGCGCTTGGTTTTGTTGTTGGCGTGGGAAACATTGTTCCCAGTCATGGGCTTCTTGCCCGTTACTTCGCAGACGCGTGCCATGAGGACACTCCGATACTTTTAACGGCCGTTCGCTGGGCCCTGGGCTTGTTTGCCCAGGTTGGCTTGCGGCCTCACCTCGCCAGAAAGGGTGGCGGTAACCCGATTGATTTGCCTGTTTCGAAAGGACCGCAAAAACGGGCCGAATTCAGCAAAGCCGCAGATTATAGCCTGCAGCCCAATTTTTGATCAAGACTCTTGTTCCAGGAAGCGCTGCGCGTCCAGCGCTGCCATGCATCCGGTGCCTGCGCTGGTGATGGCCTGGCGGTACACATGGTCCTGCACGTCACCTGCAGCAAACACGCCCGGCACGCTGGTCTGGGTGGCAAAACCCTTGAGCCCGCCCTGCGTGATGATGTAGCCGTTTTCCATCTCCAGCTGGCCCTGGAAGATCTCGGTGTTGGGCGCGTGGCCAATGGCGATGAAGCATCCTTGCAGCTTGATGTCTTCGGTGCTGCCGTCCTTGGTGCTCTTGATGCGGATGCCGGTCACGCCGGTGTTGTCGCCGAGCACTTCATCCAGCGTGTTGAACAGCTTGAGTTCGATCTTGCCGGCTGCGACCTTGTCGTTGAGCTTGTCCACCAGGATGGGCTCGGCCTTGAACTTGTCGCGGCGGTGTACCAGCGTGACCTTGCGGGCGATGTTAGACAGGTACAGGGCCTCTTCCACCGCCGTATTGCCGCCGCCGACCACGCACACATCCTGCTCACGGTAGAAGAATCCATCGCAGGTGGCGCAGCCGGACACGCCCTTGCCCATGAACGCCTCTTCCGACGGCAGACCCAGATACTTGGCCGATGCACCGGTGGCCAGAATTAGCGCGTCGCAGGTGTAGGTGCCGCTGTCGCCTGTGAGTGTGAAGGGGCGCTTGCTGAAATCGACCTTGTTGATGTGGTCGAAGATGATCTGTGTCTTGAAGCGCTCGGCGTGCTCCAGAAAACGCTGCATCAGGTCCGGGCCCTGCACACCATGCACGTCGGCAGGCCAGTTGTCCACTTCGGTGGTGGTCATCAGCTGGCCGCCCTGGGCCATGCCGGTGATAAGCACCGGGTTCAGGTTGGCCCGGGCGGCATAGACAGCCGCCGTGTAGCCCGCAGGGCCCGAGCCAAGAATCAGAACTTTCGCGTGTTGGGTGGTGGACATGATAAAAGCCTGTGTTTTGCGCCCGCTACATGCGGCGCTGTTGGGGAAACTGGGGGTTGAACTGGCGAGTATCAACCGTGCACCGCTCCCGCGAGCGGCCTCATTTTCAATCACGGCGATTGTAAGAACCCATTGATACCCCTTGCACAACCCGTGCGGCTCCGGTCGGGTCGCTCCTAGAGGAGGAGTTTTCATGTCGACGATGT
Source organism: Acidovorax sp. (assembly GCF_046314175.1). Taxonomy (GTDB): domain Bacteria; phylum Pseudomonadota; class Gammaproteobacteria; order Burkholderiales; family Burkholderiaceae_C; genus Acidovorax. The sequence continues at coordinate 26,606 of NZ_JBKBXG010000064.1, forward strand.
TGTCCAACCTGGATCTGCTGCGCCGGGTGCCCCTGTTCTCGCTTCTCACGGTTGCCCAGGCCGAAGTGATCAGTGGGGCCGTGATCAAGCAGCGCTTCAAGCGTGGCCAGGCGCTGGTGGAGCAGGGGCAAAAGTCCAACGCTCTGTTCATACTGCTCACGGGCCGCGCAAGGGTGATGACGTCGGACAGCCGGGGGCGCGAGGTGATCCTGGCCAACCTGGCTCCAGGCGACTATCTGGGCGAGATGAGCATCATCGACAACGAACCGCATTCGGCAACGGTGCGTGCCGAGGTGCAGACCGATGTGCTGATGCTCGGGCGCGCGGAGTTTGCCCGCTGCCTCACAGAAAACGCGTCCATGTCGCTGGTGGTAATGCGGGGGCTGGTCAAGCGCCTGCGCCACGCCGACCGCAAAATCGAGTCGCTGGCACTGCTGGACGTCTATGGCCGCGTCGCCCACGCGCTGCTGGACTTCGCCATTCCAGACGCCCAGGGTCAGCTCGTCATCAAGGAAAAAATATCCCGCCAGGACCTGGCCAAGATGGTGGGCGCCTCCCGCGAAATGGTCAGCCGGGTGATGAAAGACCTGGAGGAGCGCGGTTTCATCGAAGCCCTGCCCAATGGCGCAACGGTGCTCAAGGACCGGTTGAGCGCTTTGGGTTAGTCGCGCTTCAGCCTGAGCGCCATACCCCGCAAAGCTTGCGGTAAGCTCCGCCGGCACGCTTATGACCTATTCCCTCAATACCCTGAACGCATCTGCTGCGGCCAAGTCGCCGCCCCGCACGGGCGCTGCCCGGTTTGGCCATGAAATCGGCCTGATCGTGGGCTTGCTGGCCCTGGTTTTCTGGTTGCTGGCGCTGGTCAGCTACTCCGCTCAGGATGCGGCCTGGTCCACCTCGGGGGCCAGTGATTCCCGCATGGTGGCGAACTGGGCGGGGCGGTTTGGTGCCTGGCTGGCCGATGGCAGCTACTTTGCGCTGGGTTTCTCCGTGTGGTGGTGCGTGGCTGCCGGGGCGCGCGCCTGGGTGTCGTCGCTGGCGCGCTGGATGCGGGGTGGGGAGACCCTGGCGGGTGCTGCAAGCCCGATGGCGCGCCGGTCCGTCTTCTGGCTCGGTCTTGTGGTGTTGATGTGTTCCAGCACCGCGCTGGAATGGTCGCGCATGTACCGGTTTGAATCATTTTTGCCGGGGCATGCGGGCGGTGTGCTGGGCTACGTGATGGGGCCCGCCAGCGTCAAATGGCTGGGCTTTACGGGTTCCGGGTTGTTGGCCATTGTGCTGACGGTGCTGGGCGCGGCGCTGGTCTTTCGCTTTTCGTGGGGCCATGTGGCTGAGTTTCTGGGCGGTCGCATCGATACGCTCGTGCGATCCCGTCTGGCCCAGCGCGAGGTGGCCAAGGACGTGGCCGTGGGCCGCAAGGCCGCCCGCGAGCGCGAAGTGGTGGTGCTCGAAGAACGCACCGAGAGCGAAGTGCACCACCCCCAGCCCATCCAGATCATCGAGCCTGTGCTGGTGGACGTGCCGCAGAGCACCCGCGTGGTGAAGGAGCGCCAGAAGCCGTTGTTCACCGAGATGCCCGACAGCAAGCTCCCGCTGGTGGATCTGCTCGATGGCCCCCTGCAGCGCCAGGAAACCGTGGCCCCCGAGACGCTGGAGATGACCAGCCGCCTCATCGAAAAAAAGCTCAAGGACTTTGGCGTGGAAGTGCGCGTCGTGGCCGCCATGCCCGGCCCGGTGATCACGCGCTACGAAATCGAGCCTGCCACCGGCGTGAAGGGCTCGCAGATCGTGGGCCTGGCCAAGGACCTGGCGCGCTCGCTCAGCCTGGTGTCGATCCGCGTTGTGGAGACCATCCCCGGCAAGAACTTCATGGCGCTGGAGCTGCCCAACGCCAAGCGCCAGTCGATTCGCCTGTCCGAAATCCTAGGTTCGCAGGTGTATCACGAGGCCAAGAGCATGCTCACCATGGGCCTGGGCAAGGACATCGTGGGCAACCCGGTGGTGGCCGATCTGGCGAAGATGCCGCACGTGCTGGTGGCCGGTACCACCGGCTCGGGCAAGTCGGTGGGGATCAATGCCATGATCCTTTCGCTGCTGTACAAGGCCGAGGCGCGCGATGTGCGCCTCCTGATGATCGACCCCAAGATGCTGGAAATGTCGGTCTACGAGGGCATTCCGCACCTGCTGGCGCCCGTGGTCACCGACATGAAGCAGGCGGCGCACGGCCTGAACTGGTGCGTGGCCGAGATGGAGCGGCGCTACAAGCTCATGTCCAAGCTGGGCGTGCGCAACCTCGCGGGCTACAACGTCAAGATCGATGAAGCCAAGGCGCGCGAGGAGTTCATCTACAACCCCTTCAGCCTGACGCCCGAAGAGCCCGAGCCGCTGCAGCGTCTGCCGCACATCGTGGTCATCATCGACGAGCTGGCCGACCTGATGATGGTGGTGGGCAAGAAGATCGAAGAGCTGATCGCCCGCCTGGCGCAAAAGGCGCGTGCGGCGGGCATCCACCTGATCCTGGCCACGCAGCGCCCCAGCGTCGATGTGATCACCGGCCTGATCAAGGCCAACATTCCCACCCGCATTGCGTTCTCGGTGGGTTCCAAGATCGATAGCCGCACCATCCTCGACCAGATGGGCGCCGAGGCCCTGCTGGGCATGGGCGACATGCTCTACATGGCCAGCGGCACGGGCCTGCCAATACGGGTGCACGGCGCCTTTGTGTCGGACGAAGAAGTACACCGTGTCGTCAGTTACCTCAAGCAACAAGGGGAGCCGGACTACATAGAGGGCGTGCTCGAAGGCGGAACTGTGGATGGCGACGGTGATCTGTCAGGGGAGGGCGGCGGCGACGGGGGTGAGAAGGACCCCATGTACGACCAGGCCGTCGAAGTGGTGCTCAAGGACCGCAAGGCCA
>NZ_JBKBXG010000065.1:0-29351 GCF_046314175.1 Acidovorax sp.
GCGCGTAGTCCCGCAACTCATCAAGACCGGTAAGTACATCCGTCCGGCGCTGGGCATTGAGGTGGACGAACAGCTCAATCAGCGCCTGCTGGCGCTGACTGGAAGCAAGGGCGTGTTCGTGCTGCGTGTTACCCCTGGTTCGGCAGCGCACAAGGCCGGCCTCGCGGGTGTCGAAGTCACGCCGCAAGGCATCGTGCCCGGCGACCGCATCATTGGTGTTGATGGCAAGGCGACGGACGATGTGGCTAAGCTGCTCGAGCAGCTAGACGACAGAAAGGTCGGCGATGTGGTGATCTTGTCAGTGGAACGGGCCGGCAAAACGAGCGAAGTGCGTGTGGAGCTGCAACCGGGGATTTGATCGAGTCGACCGGCAGCGGCAATGTGGCCCACAACGTCACATCGTCGCGCGGGGCGATGTAGTTGGCCCCGAACACCAAATTGGCGTCGGTGGCGGCAGGTTGGTCGAAGAGCAGATCGATCAAGGGCGGACCGACCACCACGGTGACGGCGGGCGCGGGCAACGTGGCGACCCAGGTCAAAGCCGTTGATCGGTCGGCGAACCTGTGTGGCTGCAACCAGCCTGAAGCAGCCAGATCGTAGAGCCGCTCTGCAGCGGTTGCGGACGGTGGCAACCGGTGGCCGGACTCACGCTACTCGCCACGAAGCAGTCATTGAACGGACTCCAAACGAGTTCCTAAATCCCGGGGCGGTTCATAGCGGCCGTTTACGAGCAGCCTCCTGGCGACTGCGATGAACGCCGATGCATGCTAAGCATGATGTACGCCCAGTGAGCGTGAGATGAGCATACACAAGAAGCCTCAGCATTCATGCGGATTGCAGGGTGACTTCAGAGCAGACGCCATAGCTATCGCCCCATCGAGACGGGGTCAGTCAAAGTTGGCACGTGGAGAACGTTTGACCTCGGCGACAGCGCCTTCAAGCTTTTTTGAGTGCCACGCGACCCCGTTTTCGTCCATCATGAACTCTACGGTGCCCTGTGCAATGAGAAAGTTCATGCAAGCAACGGCCTCACCTGTTGCCAGGCTCAGTTGCTGCGGATCCTGCTCTCCGATGGCGCGCTTAAAGAGGGCAGCGAACGCATCGACGATCCGTTGAGGTCCGGTAGACAGTGACTGACGCAGCCGCTCCAGAGCACTATTTTGACCCAACCTGAGCGATTCAAGGCGTTCATGCAGTCCATAAAAGGGCTCGTTGTGAGAGGGGAGGACCAACACATCGTTGGGAACATCCCTCATCAGCTTGTCGAGCGCCCCATACCACTCCTTCAGCGGATTGGCCTGTGGCTCGCTGGCGAACACCGACACATTCGACGAAATCTTCGGCAGTACCTGATCGCCGGCGATCAGTAGCTTCAAATCGGGGCAGTACAGAGAAGCATGTTCTGGTGAGTGGCCGCCGGTGGTGATGATCCGCCAGTCATGCTTACCCAACTGGACGTGATCGCCGTCCTGCAAGCGTCGGTAGCTCTCGGGCAGAGCGTGGATATGTTTGCCAAAGCTGCCGAATCGGCTGCGGTAGCTTTCAATGGCTGCCTCCGACCAGCCGGCGCGCCTATTGAAGAGCACGCCGTCGGGCGGGGCCTCGCGGTTAGTGTCGGCATGCATCACGCGGCAGGTCAGGTATTCCAGGCGGCTCATGTGCAGCGGCACACCAACGCGACGCGTGAACCAACCAGCTAGGCCGATGTGGTCGGGGTGCATGTGTGTGGCGTACACGCCTTGGAGCGGCCGTGCCAGCGGCCCCTGCGCCATGAGGGCCAGCCAGTCGGCAACGGTGTCGGGGGTGTTCAGGCCGGTATCTACCAGTACCCAGCCATCATGGGTGTCTATGGCCCATACATTGATGTGGTCGAGCCGGAATGGCATGGACAGCCGGATCCAGCGCACACCAGGGGCGACCTCGACCCAGTGGCGTGGTGTTGGTGGCTCGAATGGGTAGGTCAGTGCATTGGCTGCGGGATCAATCATTACTATCGTTTCATGGGGTGAGCGACGGTGTAGCCACCTGGTGCATCAGACCAAACGCTTTTTAGGATTTCAATGCTTGTTGTCAACCAACAAGGGGGCGTCAGTGGGCATATCTTCCTGGACTAGCCACTCGACTGAGTCGAGCTTCAGGCGGGTCAGTTGCCTGAATACTTCCATCAAGTCACTTTGTGTGGCGTCCTGAGAGGCCCCTGGCGTCAGTACTGCGCGCAAGGTCGCGGTTTCCCGATGCTGTTGTTTTCCAACGATGACCTGGGCACGTTCGATAGCAGGGAGCCGGATGAGCAGTTCTTCCACGTTGCGTGGATAGATGAAAATTTCGCGCACTTTGACACCTTGGCCCACTCGGCCTTGCAACATGCTGATGCGTTCGACGAGACCATCCGGTGAATGGGTCAGCGCTTGCGCCACATCGCCTGTGCCAAAGCGGACCAGGGGCCAGCCGCTGTCCAGCGTGGTGACCACTATTTGACCTGGTTCGCCCAGGGGAAGGGGAGCGCCGGTGCGGGGGTCGCAGATCTGGACAAGCCGGTCAGGCTGAACCGTGTAGCCCACTTGTCCTGGTTCCTCGTAGGCAATCAGCCCGAAGTCGCCGGTGGCGTAGGCTGAGAACGTGCGGATGGCGTACTTCTCCTCCAGCCTGCGGCGCTTGCCCATCCAGTCACCCAGTTCGCCCCCCAGCATTGCGGAGCGGACCTTCCATTGAGAAGGCAGGTCGTAGCCCATGCGCTCAAGCGTTTCGACCAAGGTCACGAAGAAGGATGTGGAGGCGCAAATGCAGGTGATGCCCAGTTCCATGATGAGCTGCGCCTGTTGTTCGGCGCCGCCGGGTCCGCAGGGGATGAGCGTTGCTCCGGTAGCGGCAATGCCCGCATCCAGCAAAAGGCCGGCTGGCACAAGATGGTAGGACCATGTGTTGAGAACGCGGTCACCCGGGCCGATGCCTGCCTGACGGAATGCATGCGAAAAACCGTGGCCAGTGTCGTCGTCGAACAACTGGGGTTCGTAGACGGGGCCCGGTGAGACAAAGACCCGACGGATGGATGCGTCGTCGGCCGCCAGAAACCCACCGAATGGCGGTGACTGGCGCTGCTTCTCAAGCAGTGCATCCTTGCTTGTGACGGCGAGTCGCGCGAGGTCGGCCGGGCCTTGGAGATCTTGCGGTGTCATTGTCGCAAGCTCATAGACCGCGCGGATGGAGGGGGCGCGGTCGTAGGCGAATTGCTGCGAAGCGCGCAGCGCTTCGAATCGGTTGGTGGTCGGGGACGTACGCATGGCGTTGCCGGCTCAGTGGCCCGTGAAGCGCGGGGCGCGCTTCTCGTTGAAGGCGGCCAGGCCTTCGTGGAGATCGGCGCTATGTGCATGCACTTCGGATGCCAGCAACTCCAGCCGTAAGGCAGTGTCCAGGGGCTGTTGCAAGCCATCGTCGATCAGCGCTTTCATGCGGCGCAGGCCCAGAGGGCTCTTGCTGGCGATCTTGTCAGCCACAGCCTGCGTCGCGCTTTCGAGTTGGTCGTCGTCCACCACCTGGTTGACGAGGCCCGCCTCCACCAGTTCTGCTGCGTCCACGAAGTCACCCGTGAATAGAAGGTACTTGGCGCGCGTGGGGCCAATAACTCGTGGCAGGCGCACCGAGCCTCCACCGCCTGGGAGTAGACCGTAGTTGGCGTGCGCGTCGCCAATCTTGGCACTGCGTGCCGCCAGCACGAGGTCACAGCAGAGCACCAGTTCTAGTCCGCCCGCCAGGGTGATGCCGTTCAGGGCTGCGATCACGGGTTTTGGAAAGCGATCGATGCGGTTCATGGTGACCAGAACGCTGTCCAGAAAGCCGATGGTGCCAGTTTCGCCCGTTTGTGTCTTGACGTACTTTAGGTCGGCGCCTGCGCAGAAGGCCCGGCCAGTGCCCGTCAAGACGACGGACCTCACGTCCGCCCGGTTCTGTGCTTCGTTGAGTGCCTGGTCTATCCCTCGAAGTACCTCTGGGGTCAGTGAGTTCATTGCCTCAGGCCGGTTCAGGCGGATCCACATGCTGCCTTTTCGGACCTCTGAAATAACAACCGGCGTCGACATCTGTCTTTCATTGGTGACTTGTGTGTTCATGGGTCGATTCTGCTTTTGCCTCGGTTTTCGTGGGTATGGGGTTTTCCATTACTATCAAGTCAATTATTTTAATTTAGAGTAAAAAATTAAATTTGTGGAATTTTTTGATGAAAACTCAGACGCGATCGCCAATGCCTCCGCTTCTTGGAATCAAGATCGTTGAGTTCGAGGGAATTGGCCCAGGGCCCTTGGCGGGGTTCATGCTGATGCAAATGGGTGCGGACGTGACCGTGGTTGGGCGGCCCGGTGCGGGCTCACTGCCTGACGAGCTAACGCCGAAAGACGGGGCGCTCTTGTCTCGTGGTAAACGGCGCGTCACGTTAAATCTCAAGCGGGCGGAGGACAAGGCGCAGGCGCTGGAGTTGGTCGCGCAAAGCGACGGAGTGATTGAAGGCAACCGCCCGGGTGTGATGGAGCGCTTGGGTCTGGGCCCCGATGTATGCGGTGAACGCAACCCGCGGCTTGTGTATGGACGCATGACAGGCTGGGGGCAGGATGGGCCGCTGGCCCAGGCAGCCGGGCACGACATGAACTATGTCGCTCTTACGGGGCTGATGTCGCTCACCGAGCAGCCGGGACACCCCCCCATGCTTCCGCCTACGGTGGTCGGGGATGCTGCCGGTGCGCTTGGGCTCGGGTTTGGAATGGTGTCGGCGTTGCTTGGCGCCCGGAATACTGGGCAGGGTTGCGTAGTCGACGGCGCCATCGTGGATGTGTTGGCCATGCTGTCGCCGCTTGTGCAGCTGATTCGCCAAGGCGGTGGCGTGGACGGCAGTGAACCCAGTGTCTTCCATGACTCGCCCTTCTACGACCGTTACTTGTGCAGCGACGGCCGATACATCACGGTCGGTGCGATCGAGCCCCCGTTCTATGCCTTGCTGTTGAAGCAGTTGGAGCTGACGGATGTGGATCCCGCGCAGCAGATGGACAAGTCTTCGTGGCCGTCTCTCAAGGCGCGGATCGCGCAGCGCTTTGCTTCGCAACCCAGTGTGCACTGGAATGCACTGATGGAGGGCACTGACAGTTGCTTCGCGCCGGTGCTCAACATGGCCGAAGCCGCCTCTCATCCCCACAACGTGGCCCGTGGCCTGTACGGCGTGACTGCGCAGGGCGATATTGAGACCATGCGGGGCATGCGATTCCTGCCGCTGCGCTGAGCAGCGAATGTGATTGCCAAGGGATTTCCCTAGCAAATTTTTTTTAATTTTACTTTAAAGTAAAACAACTTTATATAGAGTAATTTTTTGGTTGCATGGATTGCATGAAACCTGCCAAGGAGAAGAAAGATGGAAGATATCTATGTGGTCGGTGTCGGTATGACGCCCTTTGGTCGGCATCTGGACAAGGACATTAAGGCGCTCACGCGTGAGGCCACTGCAGCTGCTTTGGCGGATGCGGGTTTGCAAGAGGAAGACCTGGAAGCCGCCTTTTTTGGCAACACTTCCCAAGGGCATATGGATGGCCAGCACATGATTCGTGGGCAAATTGCGCTACGGGCAATGGGCATCGGGCGCATTCCGGTGGTGAACGTCGAAAACGCTTGTGCAAGCGGCTCGTCGGCGTTCGTTCTAGCCTGCAATCACCTCAAGTCGGGTGCTGGCGATGTCGCTTTGGCCGTTGGTGCAGAGAAGATGTTCTCAACCGACAAGCTCAAGATGTTCTCGGTGTTTGACAGTGCCTGGGATCTCTCGCGTGCAGAAGAGATCCGTGCGGAGCTGATGAAGATGGGACGCGACGTGGCTGTGCCTGAGGGGAGTACCTCACCCAGGCCGTACAGCGTTTTCATGGACGTGTATGCCGCGTTTGCACGATCGCACATGCGCACCTTCGGGACGACGCAGCGCCAGTTGGCTGCCGTGTCGTCCAAGAACCATGCGCATTCCATGCACAACCCGCTGTCGCAGTACCAGATGGCCTACAGCATCGAGGAAGTGCTTGCTGCGCCGCCGATCACCTATCCCTTGACCCTGCCCATGTGCTCTCCTGTGTCTGACGGCGCAGCAGCGGCCGTCCTGTGCACACGCTCGGCGCTCAAACGCCTCAACATCGATGAAAAACGTGCCATCAAGGTGTTGGCGGCCGTGGTGCAAAGCGGTTCTGACCGGAGCGAGGACGACTACACCAACCACTGCACGGCTTTGGCTTCGCGCAAGGCGTATGAGCTGGCGGGTGTTGGCCCAGCAGATATCTCGGTGGCCGAGGTGCACGATGCCACGGCCATGGGTGAAATCATTCAGACAGAAAACCTCGGTTTCTGTGAGTTCGGCATGGGCGGTGTGATTGCCGAGCGGGGTGATACCCGGATTGGTGGCCGCATTCCCGTTAATCCGTCCGGCGGCCTGGAGTCTAAGGGGCACCCTGTTGGGGCCACCGGTATTGCCCAAGTCCATGAGTTGGTAACTCAGCTTCGCGGGGAAGCCGGACTGCGGCAGGTGACTGACGCAAGGATTGCGCTGGCAGAAAACGGTGGCGGTCTTGAGGGCATTGAAGAAGCTGTTGCCTGTATCACCATCTTGGCGCGCTGAGCGCTGCACTCAATAAGAGACAAGAGAAATAGTATGGATGTCAAAAATACCATTGCCTTCGTCACAGGAGCTGCTTCAGGCCTGGGGCTCGCCACTTGCAAGGCATTGCTTGCGGCCGGAGCGAGCGTCATGGCGGTTGATCTGGACGAAGAGCGCCTTGCGAGCGAGGTGCTGCCGATGGGCGAGCGCGTGCGAATCCAGAAGGTTGATGTTTCGGACGAGGCCAGTGTGAAGGCTGGCGTAGACGCGGCAGTGGCGGAATTTGGTGCGCTGCATGTGGCGGTAAATTGCGCGGGAATTCTGGGTCCCTGCAAGACGCTTTCAAAGGGCGAGTTATTCCCGATGGATCTTTGGAACCGGGTGATCGCCATCAACCTGACCGGGACCTTCAACGTGGTGCGCTATGCGTCGTTGGCCATGTCGCAGAACGAGCCCAATGTCGACGGTGAACGGGGGGTCATCGTGAACACGTCATCTGGTGCTGCGTGGCAGGGTCAAGTGGGCCAGGCCGCATATAGCGCCAGCAAAGCGGCGGTCATTGGAATGACGCTTCCGGTGGCGCGGGATCTTGCGCAACACGGAATCCGAGTGGTGGCCGTGGCGCCTGGTCTGTTTGAGACCGCCATGTCTGCAGGCATGCCAACGAAGGTGTCGCAAAACATTATTGACAACGTCATCCTCTTTCCTCATCGCATGGGGCAGGCACAAGAGTTCGGTGGACTGGTTCGGCACGTTGTGGAAAACGCCTATTTGAATGCCACCACGATCAGCCTGGATGCGGGTGTCCGTTGTTAGTCGTGGTCCATTGATCGCTGCGAGCATTCCCGCAAATGGATGCGTAGACCCTGCAAAGGTCTTATGAAGGAAATTCGATGGACAAAGCCAAGAATTCAGAGTGGAGGTGCCAATGAATGCAGCCATTCAAAGCCAGCGGGAAGGCGTGGTGCTGACAGCCCAGAATCTGCTGCTGCAGTTCGGTGGAGTTGTGGCGCTGAATGATGTTTCGATTGATGTGCGCAAGGACGAGCTGCTGGCAATCATCGGGCCGAACGGAGCGGGAAAGTCTTCTCTGATGAACTGCCTGAGCGGGTTCTACCGCCCCAAGAAAGGCGAGATATCCCTGGCCGGGCGCAACGTGCGCGACATGGCGGTTCACGACGTGGCGGCACAGGGCCTGGCGCGCACTTTTCAAGGTACGCACATTTTTTCGGGCATGACCGTTATCGAGAACCTGATGGTGGGGCGCCACATGCACATGCGGGCCAATCTCGTGCAGTCGTTTTTCCATTTCGGCCCGGCAAAGCGCGAAGAAGTTTTGCATCGGGAGGTAGTGGAAGAAATCATTGAGTTTCTTGAAATTGAATCCATCCGGCATGTGCCGGTGGGCAGCCTCGGTTATGGGCTTCGCAAGCGCGTGGACTTGGGGCGCGCACTGGCCCAAGACCCGAAGATTCTGCTGATGGATGAGCCTATGGCCGGTATGAATACGGAAGAGAAGGAAGACCTGGCACGTTTCATTCTGGATGTGCGCGAGGCAAAGCGCATTCCTATTGTTTTGGTGGAGCACGACATGGGTGTGGTGATGGACCTAGCTGACCGCATCGCTGTGCTGGACTTTGGACGCAAGATCGCCGATGGAACGCCCAAGGAAATCCAGGCTAATCCCGCTGTGCTTAAAGCCTACCTTGGAGAGGGCGTCCAATGAAACTCGAAATCGCGACTCTTCCCCAGTTGCTGCGCAAGCATGCGCATGCCAATCCCAGCCGTCTTTCCCAGCGCCATAAGCAGCGCGGAATTTGGCGGGAGTACAGCTTTGCGGATGTGCAGCGCAACGTTCGAGAGATTGCGCTGGGCATGCACCAAGCGGGCGTCAAAGCGGGCGAGACCATTGCCATCATTGGTGAGAATGAGCCACAGCATTACTGGGCCGAGTATGCCGCGCATGCACTGGGATGCAAAGTTGTATCCATGTACCCGGACCTCACTTCGGAGGAGGTGGCTTATCTTCTGGACGACAGCGAAGCAGTCATCTTGTTCGCGCAGGACCAAGAACAGGTTGACAAGGGCCTGGATGTCCGGAACAAGACTTTGAAGATGCGCCACATTGTGTATTGGGACGAAACGGGGATGTGGTCGTATAACGACCCCATCCTGCATACCTTCGATGGCATGCAGCGGCAAGGGCGTGAAATCCATCAACGTAACGGAAAGATGTACGACGCGCTAGTGGATGCGGGAGCCCCCGATGACATAGCGGTTCTTTCTTACACTTCCGGCACGACGGGGCAGCCTAAGGGCGTCATCCTCACGCATCGCTTCTTAATCGACAACGCGCAGCGCTTGATCGATTCCATGGATGTGAGGCCGGGTATGGAATACCTGAGTTACATCGCGCCATCCTGGGCCACTGAACAAATATATGGCATCACCATGGGATTGGGATTGCCCATGGTAGTGAACTTCCCTGAGGGCCCGGAGCAGGTGTTGTCCAACATTCGGGAATTGGCAGTGGAAGGTATGACATTTGCTCCGCGCCAGTGGGAAAGCATGGCGTCCTCTGTGCAGGCGCACATGCTCGACGCAGGACCCATTCGACGAGGTGTCTACGAGTGGGGCATGAAGATCGGTCACACCGTCAATGTGGGGCGCTTGGATGGAAAACCCGTTGGCCTGCTGGACCGGTTGCTGTTTCCTATCGCCAATGCACTGGTTCTGCGCCCGTTGCGAGATCTGCTCGGCCTGACCCGGCTGCGCTGTGCCAGCTGCGGTGGTGCCACCATGGCACCAGATGTGTTTCGCATGTTCCATGCCATGGGTATACCGCTGCGCAACATCTATGGCTCCACCGAAACCGGGTTGCTGACATGCCACCAGGGTGACCGATTTGATCTGGAGACCGTAGGACACTGGATGAAGGCGCATCCAGAGGCGGGCCCACCATTGGAATGGCGCTTGAGTGCGGACGGCGAACTGCAGATCCGTGGCGGAAGCCCGTTTCTGGGCTACTACCGCAGAGAGAGCTCCGTAGAGTCTAAGGTGAAAGATGGCTGGTTCTACACGGGCGATGCCGTAACGAAAACGGAGCTAGGCGAGCTCGTGTTCCTGGAGCGGTTGTCGGACTTGAAGCGCTTGCGCAGCGGCGAAACCTTCCCGCCGCAGTTCGTCGAGACACGCCTTCGGTTCAGTCCCTTCATCAAGGACATCATGACGGTGGGAGACGAGACAAGGGACTTCGTGGCCGCTCTCATCAATATCGACATGTCTGTTCTGTCGCGGTGGGCAGAAGACAAGCGGATCGGATTCTCAACCTTCACCGATCTGTCACAGCGGCCAGAGATCGCCGAGTTGATCGGCCAGGAAATTGCCCGCGTGAACCAGTTTTTGCCGGCGCATGCGCGAGTCAAGCGATTCGCCAATTTTCCGAAAGAGCTTGATCCGGACGAGGGCGAGCTAACACGTTCGAGAAAGCTGCGGCGCGAATTCCTGGAGGTGCGATACGCCACGCTGATCAACGGTTTATATGACGGCTCGCACGCCGTGCGTATCGATATTCCTGTGACCTACCAGGACGGTCGGCGCGGCAATTTCGAGGCTCTGGTGTCCATCCATGACACGGACGCCGCAGGGTCAGACCACCTGGGCGCAGCCCGAAGCAGAGGACGGAAATGATCGATTTTATTAATTACCTGATAAACGGTGCGCTGTCAGGGCTTCTGTATGCGTTGATCGCCATGGGGTTCGTCGTGATCTATCGCGCGTCAAAGGTGTTCAACTTTGCACAAGGTGAGTTGGTGGTCTTTGGCGGCTACATGGTGTGGTGGACGATTATTGAGATGGGTCTACCGCTGTGGGTCGGATTGCCCGTGGCATTCGTTAGTGCTGCAATTTTTGGTTTCATGATTGAGCGGATATTTTTTGCCCGTCTGGTTGGAGAGTCTGTCTTCTCGATGGTCATGGTGACGATCGGTCTCTTGATTCTGATCCGAGGCGTTGTGTTGGTGCTTTTTGGCCCACAGGTGCGTGCTTTTCCGATCATCTTTCCTCTGGATCCGATCATCGTTGGCGATCTCATCGTCTCCCGTTCGATGCTCTACGGTGGAATTATGACCATCTTCATCGGCGTTGGTCTCTCCTGGTTTTTCAACCGGACAAGGGCTGGTTTGACCATGACGGCCGTGGCGGAAGACCACCAGGTGGCCATGTCCATGGGCATCTCGGTGCAGCGTTCCATTGCCTTTGCGTGGGTGCTGGGATCCGTGCTTTCCACACTGGGGGCGATAGTGCATTTGAGTGGCCGCTCCATCAACATGATGAGCTCCGACATCGGCCTGGCTGCTTTGCCGGTGGCCTTGCTGGCTGGGTTGGAGTCCCTCGCAGGGTTGCTGATCGCCGGTGTTTTGGTGGGTGTGATTCAGGGTTTGGCTTCGGCCTATCTCGATCCCCTGGTGGGGGGAGCGCTGGGCTCCGTCTTTCCTTTCATCATCATGCTGGTGGTGTTGTTAATTCGTCCCACCGGCATGTTCGGGTGGAAAACCATTGAGAGGGTATGAGCATGGATCCCGCAGGTGTATTCGCGACTTCTTTCGCCAAAGACCAAGCACTAATTCGCACGCGCAGCCAGGCGGTGGCATTGGGCCTGTTTGTTATCGCGCTGTTTGCGCTGCCCCTGATCAGCGAGGTCCGCTGGGTGGCGATCATGACCTCTATGCTGATTACTGCAGTGGTGGTCATGGGGCTGCAGATCAATACTGGTCTAGCGGGTCAGATCAATTTGGGCCAAGCTGCGTTCATGGGGGTTGGTGCGTATGCAACAGCGCTCCTAGCGACGAAAGGCCACCTGCCTTTCTGGCTGGCTTTGCCCATCGGCGGGCTGTGCGCGGCGCTTTTTGGGCTGGTGTTTGGATTAACCGCAATGCGCATAAAGGGTTTTTACCTTGCCTTGACCACGATTGCTGCGCAGATCTTGTTCCACTTTTTTGTGCTCAACCTGCCTGCCAAATGGCTGGGGGGATCTAACGGCATCACTCTGGAACCAGCACAGTTCCTTGGGTTCGTTTTCAACACCGATACCCGCATTTACTACCTGTGTCTGGTAGTGGCCTTCATCATGATTGCGGGCGCCTACGGCGTCGCACGCAGCCGCCATGGTCGAATTTTTGCGGCAGTGCGTGATGACGACGTGGCCTCAGGAATGATGGGCATCAATGTCGTGCGCACCAAGGTACTTGCCTTCTTGCTGGGTGCGTTTTACGCGGGCATCGGTGGAGGGCTCTGGGCTTACTACGTCAGGTTCGTGGCGATTGACCAGTTCACCCTGATCCACTCGATATGGTTCATCGCGATGATCATTGTGGGTGGCATGGGGTCGGTGACGGGCGCGCTGATCGGCGTTTTTGTTATCCGTACTGCCCAGGAGACGATCACCATCGTGGGCCCTTCACTGGTCGAGAACTTTTCCTTCCTGAGCGGAGACGTTGTTTTCGCAGTGATGAATATTTTCCTGGGTGGAGTCATCGCGGCCTTTCTGATCTTTGAGCCACGCGGTCTGATGCACCGGTGGAACATCGTCAAGCGGTCTTATCGCATGTGGCCCTACCCATATTGACCGCAATCCTGTTTTCTGCAGCCACCTTAGGCGCTGGGAAGGGCTGATCCAATGCAAAGCGCTACTACAAAAGGAGACATTTTTATGAAAACGAATCGAGCAAAGTTGTCGGCAATGGTCAAGCTGGGGCAACGCGGCGCTTTGCTGGCGTCAACCTTGTGCCTTGGCGGCATGGCACAAGCTCAGACTACTTACAACGTGGCTGGCCTGGCTGACTTCACCGGACCTTTCGCAGACATCATGAAAGATATGACGGGATGCCGCCGTGCGGTACTCGACTGGTGGAGCGAAGAGGTCGGTAAGGCGCAGGGCGTGGCATTGCGAATCAAGGATTTCGACACCCGCTATGACGTCGCCCAAGTGGCCAGCCTCTGGCCAGGCATCAAGTCCGAGCTCAACCCGGTGGCTGTTCTGGGTGTGGGCGGTGCAGATACCAATGCACTGCAGCAGCGCTTGCCTAGTGACAAGGTGCCTCTTGTCCAGTCGACAGCAGGATATGGATTCGCTTGGAAGGGTGATAACTGGGTGTTCAATGCCCGTGCCACTTACCCGCACGAAGCGGCTGCGTTTTATGTGTGGATGCAGAAGAAGTCGGGTTCGCCTGTTCCTCTCAAGGTGGGGGTGATTTCATCGGAAGTATCGCCGGCCTACGTGGACATCCACAAAGGTGTCGAGAAGTTCGCTAAGGACAATCCGAAGATCATTGAAGTCGTTGAAACGATTTATACCGAAGCACAGCCGACCGACCTTACCCAGCAGGTCAGCCGCCTGGTCCGCAAGGGGGCCACGGTACTGCAGGTGTTCAACAATACAGCATCGGTAGTGGCGACACGGCGCGCCCTGCAAAGCCTTGGAAAAACCAATATTCCGATAGTGGTTAGCGCTCATAACGGGTTGCTTTCGTCGGGGAAAGCGCTGGGTGACCTGAGCCAAATGGATGGAAACTTTGAGGTCTATGGCATGGCCATGGCCGCCGAAGGCGCAACACCGGCACGGGACTTCTTCGAGAAACTGCGCAGCCAATACAAGTTGCAAGCCGCCTACAACTCCGCCTGCATTATGGGCATGAGCCAAGCGATGTTGACGGTTCGTGCCGTTGAAAATGTTGTCAAGGTCAAAGGTGCTGGCGGTGTGACGGGCGAAGAGGTTCGCGCTGCACTGCTGTCCACCCCCATGCCTACCGAGCGCAGCTTTGGCTTGTTGCCCAATATCAAGTTCAACAATGATGCGCCGTTCCCGACCTCGGGCACAGCCGTCAACATCGGCACCGTCGAAAAGGGAAAGTACAAACTTCTCGAGCAGAACGTTCCGGTTCCTGTGTTGAACAAGTGGTAATTGCAAATCGGCCTGGGTCTCGGGCCACCGAGACCCAGGCCACATCATCTGGAGCTACCCGTGCTTGAACTGAACAACGTTGAAGTCCTCTACAGCGACGTCATTCTTGCTGTCAAAGGCATTACCGCCAAAGTCCCCGCTGGACAGTGCGTGACCTTGCTGGGCGCCAATGGCGCTGGCAAGAGCACCACGCTCAAGGCCATCTCCAACCTGGTTAGGACAGAGGATGGTCGTGTGACGGCGGGGAGTATCAAATTTGATGATGCGGACATCACAGGTGCGAACCCAGTCGATGTCGTTCGCAAAGGGTTGGTGCACGTCATGGAAGGGCGCAAGGTTTTGCGTCACATGACGGTGGAGCAGAACCTGGTAGTGGGCGGCCACATGGGCAGCGCCAGCGAGGCCAAGGAAATGCTGGACGAGGTGTACGACCGCATCAAGCGCCTGGCAGCCTTGCGCAGTCGCACGGCGGGTTATTTGTCCGGCGGGGAGCAGCAATTGCTAGTGATTGGCCGAGCCCTGATGGCCAGGCCCAAACTGGTAATGATTGACGAGCCCTCACTCGGCCTGGCCCCGTTGATGGTCGATGAGGTCTATGGTTTGTTAAATGACCTCAAAACGAGCGGCCTGACGCTGCTAATCGTTGAGCAAAACACGCGCGTTGCCCTCGACTTGGCCGACTATGGCTATGTGATGGAGAGTGGGCGGATCGTTCTGGAAGGACCATCCAGCAGCCTAAAGACCAACGAGGACGTACGGGAGTTTTACCTCGGCCTGACGGTCGATGGGGAGCGCAAGAGTTTCCGCGACATGAAACATTACCGCCGCCGCAAGCGCTGGCTGGGTTGACCGCATTGGGTCAGCCGTTTTCCAAGTTTTCAAGGATGGGTTTATGAGCATCGTTTCCAATGCATTGCTGAGCGAACAAGAAGTCATTATTCGGGAGTCTGCCCGGCGTGTCGCGACTGAAGTGGTGGGTAGCACGGCCGCCGAACGTGATCGCACGGGGGCTTGGCCACACGACGAAATCAAGGCAGTTGCCGACGTAGGCTTCATGGGCATGCTCGCCCCGCCAGCACACGGCGGTTCCGGGCTTTCATTTGTGGAGTATTGCCTGGCTATTGAAGAATTCGCAGCGGCCGATGGTGGCTTCGCCACCATGATGCACGTCCACAACTCAGCTGCGCACGTGTTACGTAGTTTTGGAACCGAACAACAGATGGCCCGCCATCTGCCGGATCTGGCCAGTGGCAAGCGCATTGGTGCCTTTTTATTGTCAGAGCCCCATGCAGGCTCGGATACCGCAGCCATCCGGACCACGGCTAAGCGGGACGGCGACGTTTATGTGATCAATGGCAGCAAACAATGGATTTCCAACGGCAGTGAAGCGGGCTTTGCGCTCGTCGTGGCAGCAACTGCGGAACCAGGTGCCCGTCACCGCTTCAGCCTGTTCATCGCGGACCCTGAAGATCCAGGCTACCAATGCTTGCGTATCGAAAGGAAGCTGGGCCAGCACACGGCCCACACGGCTCAGATTCAGCTGGACAACATGCGTGTTCCAGTTCAGAACATGATCGGCGAGGAAGGGCGCGGGTATGGCAAAGCACTATCGCTGTTGTCCGATGGGCGCATCGCAATCGCCGCCCTGGCCATCGGCATTGCCCGTGCAGCGTTGGAGGCGGCCATCCGCTACGCCAAAGAGCGCGAGGCCTATGGCAAGCCACTCACCGAACTGCAGGCCATTAGCTTTGATTTGGCGGAAATGGCCATGCAGGTTGAGGTGGCGCATCAGTACATGCTGTATGCAGCTCGTCTTACGGATGCGGGCCTGCCAACCAGTAAGGAGGCCTCCGTTGCTAAACTCTATGCCAGTGAAATGGCTGAAAAGGTTTGCTCTGCGGCGCTGCAAGTGCATGGTGGCTACGGGTATGTCAACGACTTCCCGGTCGAGCGCTATTATCGCGATGTGCGCGTTACAAAGATCTACGAAGGCACTAGTCACATTCAAAAGTTGATCATTGCGCGCAGCATCCTGGCTGGCTGATGAGCACGGCCTTTCTCCGCAGCCCTACCGGCGAAAGCAGTTCGAAACCATTTGCCTCAGTTAGCGATACGAATGCCCGCAAGGAATACAACATCAATGAGTACGCAAATTGAGGCAAAACCCAAGTCACGCCCACGCGATCCTGCAAAGAGATCGGGCAAGGGCGCGAAATGGAACAATGCGGTCAGCGGCGCGGATGAGCAGTACCAGCTCAAAAAGCAAGCTGTCATTGCGGAAGCTTCGCGCGCATTTGGCCGCCATGGGTACAAGAATGTCTCCTTGGACGAGATTGCAAAAACGCTCAACGTCACCAAGCCTGCCCTTTACTACTACTTCAAGAACAAGCAGGAACTTGTCTACGAATGCCACGAGCTTGCCATGCATTTGGGAGATCGCGTCTTGCAAGACGCGATCGCTTCGGAAAATACTGGTTTCGGTCGGATCTCGGTCTTCATTAAGAACTACATCTCGTTGCTAACGGATGAAATGGGCGCACCGGCGATCCTCCAGGATTTCTCCGGTATGACTGTGGCGGATCAGAAAAAAATCACTTTGCGTCGGCGAAAGTTTGATCAAGAGCTGCGCAAAGTGCTCGAGGGGGGTGTTCAGGATGGTTCCATTGCCCCGTGCAACGTGAAATTGGCGGTGTTCTGGTTCATGGGCGCTGTTAGCTCGATTACCCAATGGATGCATATCGATGGCAGCCTTGGAAGCGACGAAGTGGCCGATATTTTTATCGGTTTTCTTGCGCATGGTATTCGTCCCAATCAAGGGTGAATCTGCTTACTTGTCGCATTCCGGGCGACTATATGGTCGCGTCTGGACCAGGTGCGTATAAGACCCCCGAGCCACTCTTTTATTGTCGGCATAGGCATCTTGCTGCCCAGCGCTAGCTGGGGTCTCAGCGGTTGATCCCTGATGATTGCGATAAAGGTCAGGTTGCGGCGGAAGTCGACATTGACCAAGAAAACTTGGACGACCGCACGCAGCCTTTTGCTGTCGTTCAGCCGTCAAGTACGAACGGCAGCACCCAGCCTAAAGCCGCCACGCCTGAAGGTTCAGGGTTGGATGTCGTCAACTTCTGTTTGCATTCGAACGAAACTTTCTAGCTGACTAAGACGAGCCAATCCGGCCTGAGCAACATCGAAGCTTGGGCAATGTTCGATGCCGTACAGCAACTTGACATGGCACTTCCTAGGATCGTTGGTCTCGGACTGCCTAAGCTGCCTACTGCTGTTCCAGAATCTCCAGAGCCTCTTTCGCAATCGCCAGCGAGAGTTCCTCATGAAGAATCCCAGCCTTTAGCACCAAGTGTTGCAAACGACGTTCGCGACTAGGCTCCTTGCCGATGAAGTCGCGCCGTTCAATGCGCTGGTAGATGTCAAGCTTGGCCTGGTGCATCGCCTGCAGTCGGGCGATTTCCTTCTCAAGCCCCGTGGGGCCAACCGCAGCCTCGGCGCGCAGGCGCACCATGAGCTCGTCGCGCAGGGGCGTGGGGTCCTGCTGCTCGGCGATCCAGCGCCGGAGTTCCTTGCGACCTGAAGGCAGCAGGCGGAACTGGCGCTTTCGGCCGCGGCCCGTCTCCGCGGGCAAAGCCTCGATCCATCCTGCTTCCTCCAGCCGTGCCAACTCGCGGTAGATCTGCTGGTGCGTGGCGTGCCAGAAGTAGCCGATGGACTTGTCAAAGCGCTCGGCGAGCTCCGAGCCCGAGCAGGGGTGCTCGACAAGGGCAGTGAGAAGGGCGTGGGGCAGGGACATCGAAAGGGTGCGCCGGGAGGAAACTGCAAAGGCCGCCATCTTGCCTGAATCGGGAGGGTTCTTCATTGTTTATGCAACCAGTTGCATAAATGCGGGATACTGGCTATATTTGTGCAACTGGTTGCATAAAAAAGAAAGAGACCTGCGATGAACGCCATCCTGAAACCCGCCCCGGCCCCGCTGAAATCTCCGGCTGACAGCAATAGCCCCTATCCACACCTGCATGCCCCGCTGGACCTGGGCTTCACCACGCTGAAGAACCGCGTGCTCATGGGCTCCATGCACGTGGGGCTGGAGGAGGTGGCCAACGGCTTCGAGCGCATGGCAGCTTTCTATGCCGAGCGCGCGCGCGGCGAGGTCGGGCTCATCGTCACGGGCGGCATTGCACCCAACGAGCGCGGTCGGCCCATGCAGGGCGGGGCCATGCTGGTCAACGAGCACGAGGCCGCGCAGCACCGCAAGGTGACCCAGGCCGTGCATGCTGAGGGCGGCAAGATCGCGATGCAGATCCTGCACTTCGGTCGCTATGCCTACCACCGCGACCTGGTGGCCCCGAGCGCGCTGCGCGCACCCATCAACCCCCACGTGCCGCATGCGCTCACCGCTGATGAGGTGGAGCAGACCATCGAAGACTTCGCGCGCTGCGCCGCGCTGGCCCAGCACGCGGGCTACGACGGGGTGGAGGTCATGGGCTCCGAGGGCTACCTGATCAACGAGTTCATCGCTGCGCGCAGCAACCACCGCGATGACGCCTGGGGCGGCAGCTACGCCCACCGCATGCGCTTTCCGGTGGAGATCGTGCGGCGCACGCGCGAGCGCGTGGGGCCGAACTTCATCATCATCTACCGCCTGTCCATGCTCGACCTGGTGGAGGGCGGCTCCACGCTGGCCGAGGTGATCGAGTTGGCCCAGGCCATCGAGGCGTCGGGCGCCACCATCCTGAACACCGGCATCGGCTGGCACGAGGCACGTATCCCCACCATCGCCACCAAGGTGCCGCGCGCGGCCTATGCGTGGGTGACAAAGCAGGTGATGGGGCAGGTGGGCATACCGCTCATCACCTCCAACCGCATCAACACGCCCGAGGTGGCCGAGCGCCTTCTGGCCGAGGGCTTTGCCGACATGGTCTCCATGGCGCGGCCCCTGCTGGCCGATGCCGACTTCGTGCGCAAGGCGCGCCAGGGCCGGGCCGACGAGATCAACACCTGCATCGCCTGCAACCAGGCCTGCCTGGACCACACCTTCGGCGGCAAGATCACCAGTTGCCTGGTCAACCCCCGCGCATGCCACGAGACGGAACTGGTCATCGCCCCCACCGCCGCCAAGAAGCGCATCGCCGTGGTCGGCGCCGGTCCGGCCGGCCTGAGCTTTGCTGTCACGGCCGCCCAACGCGGCCATGCAGTGGTGCTGTTCGATGCGGGCAGCGAGATCGGCGGCCAGCTCAACATCGCCAAGCAGGTGCCGGGCAAGGAGGAGTTCTACGAAACCCTGCGCTACTACCGCCGCCAGCTGGAGCTGCACGGTGTGGAGGTGCGCCTGAACACCCGAGTAGAAGCGGCCGACCTGGCGGGCCAGGGATATGACGAGGTGGTGGTGGCCACAGGCATAAAGCCGCGCACCCCGGACATCGAAGGCATCGACCACCCCAAGGTGCTGAGCTACCTGGACGTTCTGCGCGACAAGAAGCCGGTGGGCCGGCGCGTGGCCATCATCGGCGCGGGCGGCATCGGCTTCGACGTGGGCGAGTACCTCACGCACGAAGGCGAGAGCGGCGCGCTGGCACCTGCCAAGTTCAATGAGGAGTGGGGCATCGACCCCGCCTATGCCCAGGCCGGCGGTCTGCGCCCTGCACAGGTGGAAGCCCCCGCGCGCCAGGTGCACCTGCTGCAGCGCAAGAGCAGCAAGGTCGGCGATCAGCTGGGCAAGACCACGGGCTGGATCCACCGCACCTCGCTCAAGGCGCGCAACGTGGGCATGAGCTCGGGCGTGGCCTATGAGCGCGTGGACGATGCGGGCCTGCACATCACCATCGATGGCGGCGCACCCCAGGTGCTCGACGTCGACCACATCGTAGTCTGCGCCGGCCAGGAGCCGCTGCGCGCGCTGTACGACGCGCTGGTGGCCGCGGGCCAGAGCTCCCACCTCATCGGCGGTGCCGACGTGGCGGCCGAACTCGACGCCAAGCGCGCCATCCTGCAGGGCACGACGCTCGCCGCATCCATCTGACTGATTTTCGATTTATCCCCAGGAGACACACCATGACCGAAGCACCGAAGAACATCCACCCCGCCGTCGCCCGCTCGCTCGACACCTGGCACCACATGGTGGCCAGCCGCGACCTGTCGAACCTGCTCTCCATCGTGCATCCCGACGCGGTGTTCCGCTCGCCCATGGCGAACACGGCTTACACCTCGGCCCCGGCGCTGATGCTGGCCCTGTCCACGGTGATCCAGGTGTTCGAGGACTTCACCTACCACCGCCAGCTGGCCACCGACGACGGCCTGAACATCGTGCTGGAGTTCAGCGCCCGCGTGGGCGACAAGCAGCTCAAGGGGATCGACCTGGTGCGCTTCAACGAGCAAGGCCAGATAACAGAGTTCGAAGTCATGGTGCGCCCTTTGAGCGGCCTGCAGGCCCTGGGTGCCGAGATGGGGGCGCGGCTGGGCGACAAGCTTCCGGCCTTCAAGGCAAAGGCTTGAAGCGTTCGTAAAAGAAAAGACAGGAGACAAAGCCCATGACCGCCACCACCGCACCGCCAACTTTCGCGCCTTGGGAGAGTTCCTACCCGCCAGCCCTGCGCAACTACCAGCTCGACTTGGCGGCGCTGCCCGCCAATGCTGCGCAGCTGGCCACGCAGGCCGCGGCGGACCACGGGGACCAGCCCGCATTCACATTCGTACTGCCCACGGGCGCGAACGTGGTGCGCAGCTTTCGCGAGATCGATGCCCTGTCGGACGCCTTCGCCGTCTGGCTGGTGCGCGAGCAGGGCCTGCAGGTGGGCGATGTGCTCGCGCTGCAGTTGCCCAACAGCCTGCACTATCCCATCGCGGTGTTCGGTGCGTGGAAGGCCGGGGTCATCGTGACCAACGTGAACCCGCTGTACACCGGGCGCGAGCTGCGCCTGCAGCTCGAAGACAGCGGCGCGCGGCTGCTGTTGGTGTGCGACATGTTCCTGCCGGTGGCGCGGCCTGTTGCAGAAGAGTTGGGATTGCCGGTGTTGACGGCCAGCCTGTGGGACTTTTTTGAGGAACCCGTGGCCTCAGCCATCCGCGCCAAGATGGCGGGGCCTGCCGACCCCGCCGCGGTGCCGCTGCCGCGCATGGTCGATGCGCTGGCGCAGGGCAAGGCGCTGGCACCTGTCGACCACCGCAGCCACCCCGTGGCGGTGTATCAGTACACGGGCGGAACCACCGGGCGCAGCAAGGGCGCGGTGATCACGCACGGCAACATCCTGGCCACCCTGCGCATCACGCGCGATTTTCTGGATGCCTACGACGGCCCCCAGCGCGGCGAGACCATGCTCACCGGGCTGCCCATGTACCACGTGTTCGCTTTCATGGTGAACTTCCTGGTGTTCTTCCAGGTGGGGGCGCGCAACCTGCTGGTGCCCAACCCGCGCCCCATGTCCAACCTGCAAAAGACCTTCGAGCAGTTCGACGTGCAGTGGACCGCCGGGGTGGACACGCTGTTCGCTGGCCTGATGGCCGAGCCCTGGTTCCAGGCCAGCCCACCGAAGCTGCGCTACGCGTTTTCGGGTGGCACGGCCTTGCGTACATCGACCGCGCAGGCCTGGCAGGCGCTGGTCTGCCCCATCATCGAAGGCTATGGCATGACAGAGACGTCCTGCATCGTCTCGTGCAACCCGCCCTCGGCCACGCCGCGCCTGGGCACCGTGGGTGTGCCCATGCCTGGTTGCCGCGTGCGCGTGGTGGATGATCAGGGGCGCGACCTGCCCCAGGGCGAGCGCGGCGAGCTGCTGGTGCGGGGCCCGCAGGTCGTGGCCGGCTACCTGCATGCGCAGGCCGACAGCGCCAGTGCGATCAAGGACGGCTGGCTGCACACGGGCGATATCGCGCAGCTGGAAGAGGGTGGCTACATCCGTATCGTGGACCGCAAGAAGGACATGATTTTGGTCTCGGGCTTCAACGTCTACCCCAACGAGGTGGAGGACGTGCTGGCCGCCCACCCCGGCATCGCCGAGGCCGCCGTCATCGGTGTGCAGGATGCCGCCACCGGCGAGGCCGTACGCGCCTTCGTCGTGCCGCGCAACCCCACGCTCACGGTCGAGGACGTGGAGCGCCACTGCCGCACCCAGCTCACGGCCTACAAGGTGCCGCGACAGATCGTCTTCCGCGATCAACTGCCCAAGTCGCCGGTGGGCAAAATCCTCAGGGCTTCGCTGCGCGAAGCAATGTGATCGTGGTCTGATGCGCGCTGCGGCTCTTGCAGACTCGATTTACAGGTACGGCGGCAATGCAGCGGGAGCTGCCGGTCAACCCTGAAAGGTCGCACTGCAACATGGCCGGCGTTGGAAGCCGCACAGCGGTCATTCGATAGCGCCAGCGATCGACCCATAGCAGGCGTTCCGCGCCCGCGGGAAGCGGTCCATCGTGGGGTGCAACTTTGTTCGGCGGTTCTCCCGGCGCGCACACTGTCAGTCTGTCAGTATGTGTCGGTAGAGGCCGTGTCATGAACGGCCTGCTGTCGATATTGGCCGGACTGAAGAAGGCGAAACCAGCGGTGATCCGCCACCGGGAGTGTTGTAGTCAGGCGATTGACGATGGCACTCGTGCGCGCGCCACAGTTATCCGGCCAGACCACAGCCGCACTTCTTGAACTTCTTGCCTGAACCACAGGGACAGGGCGAATTGCGCCCGATCTTTACTCCAGCGGAAATCGGCGTGTCTTGTCTGATGGCCAGAGGACGCACTCCGGGGCGCCACTGCTGCAGCGGATTGGCTTTGATCCGCGCGATCAGTTGGCGTTGGCTCGCGAGGGTCATCCGGGCCTGGGGCGTTAGGCCGGCCGCGTACACCTGCAGCCGCTCCATCTCGCTCTCAGCCTCTGCGTGCAAGCCGCAGTAAGCCAGAACGACGGCGTACTGCGCACGGACATCCAAGTGTCGATTCAGCAGTTGGTTGTCCACGACCACTGGCATCACGTGTTGCTCAAGAATCTCCCGCGCGCCGACGAAATCATGTCGTGCGACGAACTCGTCAGCGAGGTCTTGCCCGACACGTATCAGCGAGTCGATGGCGCCGGCGATACCGTAGAACTTCATGGCATGGATTCGCGCGAATGGCGCGAGCACGTGCAACTTGCCGGCCACCATGGCTTTGAGTTCGAGCGCATCCGCGAGTCGCTTGATGTCCGCGTGATCAAGTCCCGGCTTGTTGATGAGCGCCCAGAGCGCGGCTTGCTTCGCGCCGACAACCTGCTCGAGCCGAATGCCGAGAACCGCGAACGTCTCGTCGATCACCTGATCGACCACGCCCATCGCGCTTTCGTAGCGCTCAAGGCGAAAGAGCGCCGCTGCCGCGTTGTAGAGGAAAACCCGTCGGTGGACAGGCTTGTCCGGCAATCGGCTGTCCAGCTCGCGAATCGCGCGCCAAACCCCCTCCTCGTCACCTTGATTCGAGAAATGGAGCATGCGCTTCATCAGGAAGGACAGAACTTCCTCCTCACCGAGCGCGCCGCTATCGATTAATTGCTCCATCGCCTCCAACCTAGGCGCCAGACGATCCATGTGCCCGAGCTTCATGTCCGAGAAGACCAGACCATCGAGAGCCCAGTACCGCTGCTCCGGATCTGATTCGTTTTTGGCGACCAGCGTCTCCAGACCGTGCCAGACCTCTACTGCCACGCCCATTTCGTGGAACATCTCTTCGCCGATAAGGTCCACCAGCGTCTTGACGTCCCCAGTGGCCAGCAGCAGCCGCGTGTAGAGCGAGAAGCGCGCCGTGTTGCGATCACGATTGAACGCCATGACCATCAGATCCTTGAGGGCAACACGAGCCCGTGATGCGACCTCTGCGGGCATGCCCGACAGGTGCTGGCTCCCGACAACACGGATGGCGTCATGCAGTCGGATCTCCTTGTTGCCATAGATCTCCACCACCCCAGCGGGTCGCAGTGACCGGATCACTCCAGCAACCGCTTGCTCGTTCATCTCAAGGGCCGCGTCCAGCAGCTTGTTGATCTCGGCTGGTAGCAGGCCAATATCGGACAGGCTCAGCACCGCAATCGTCTGTTGTGCGGCGGGGTGAAATGCGTAGAACACCTTCGCCAAGATGACCTCTTGTGCGGTCTGGGTCAGGTTCGTTAACGCTTCGACGGCGTCGCACATCTGGTCGATGCGCCCTGAGTACTCTTCGCGAGCAATCGTGACGGCACTCCTGACGAACAGAGGCATGCCAGCCGTCAGTATCTTCAGGCGCCCCATGGTGACCGCATCCCCTCGACACCCCCAACCGACAACCGCCGCCGCAACATCGTCAACACCCCACCCCTTCAGCGGCTCTCGCGTCAATCCCAGAAGGGCTTCGATCTCGGGCAACGTCCCAAGCGGCTGCGCCAGGAGCACGAACTTCAGCGCCGACGTGGCATCGATCATGCGCTTGAGGCTATCAGCCGAAACACAATGCACGTTGTCCAATACAACGGTCGGCGAGAGCCTCAAGCGCTCGAGATAGATGTCCAACTGGCGAAGTGACTCGACGCCAGTGGCGCCCGGCAGCAAGATCTTGCGCACCGCATCTGGTCCGGCGCCGGCCAACTTGGCGGCCAGCTCACGCACCAGCGAGAGGGCGAGGGCCTCCCCCGGCGTCTCGGCGCAATCGAAGTACGCGCAGATGTGCCTGCTCAAGGCGGCCGCCTGTGAAGCCCACGCAGTCTTCCCGGCGCCCGAGAAGCCGGAAACGATCCGGACTCGGGAGCTCGAGTCGATTTGAGGTTCGTTCTCCTGCGGGCGGTACTGCTCGGGCGGTGCCGGGAAGTCCTGCAGTTGGATCAGGATCTGGTCCAGCAGTGACGGGAAATCCGCGACCAAGAAGGTGTGATCCGCATGGGGCGCTTCCCCGGCGGCCGCAGCCTGGACGCGGCCGGCCAGTTTCCAAACGAGGGAGTCGGGCGCCAGCATCGCAAGTGGGACTGCGGTGGCTCGGTCGACGCACCATGCGACTGCCTCATCGATATTCGCCCAAGCCGGTGGAAGTTGCCCGAGGTCACCAGAACACACGCGGCCTGGCCACAGGATCTCTACGTCGCCCGCCAGCTTTCCTGTCTCGACCTGTTCAGCCAATGTCGGCCCTAAGGCTCGGTTGACCACCACCACGCACGTTGCGCGCCCCTGCCGACGGCCCTGCTGGTGCTCTTGCCGCAGGCTATCGAATCGTTCCATCGTCGAGTTGATGTCGGCCGGCATGATCGGCTGGCTACGCGTCTTGACCTGGATGTAGCAGCGCCCCGCTGGTGTGACGAGCTCGATATCTTCGTCCCGCTCGACAACCACGGACGTAGCGCCGGTCTGTTCTGAAGTCAGAAGGCACGCGGCAGCATAGAGATGCTGATAGAGGAAGCCCCGGTGTACCGCCGCAATGCGGATCTCCTGGGCTGGATCGAGCGTCGGGGTGTGGGGCATATGGGAAAGAAGTCTTGGTTTCGGTCCTCGCGGGGGGCATTTGCCAGCAGTAGCTGATCACCCCATCTGGGATGCAACACCTATCCTGCCCACGGCTAACGGCAGAGCGAGCGTACATGTCATTTTGGGGCTCGCCGCCCAGCCGTACCTCAACCAACGCCGGACCGATGCGCTCGAAAGCCAACTTCCCGGGCGGCTCTACTCTATATTGGGCGACTTCAACACCAAGACAGCGCGGGGCAACGATTCAGCGCCTTACCCAGGGATCCGACGGATGGCAGGACAACGATTGACGGGAGCGGCTGCGCAGACCGAGGCCATGCGGGCGCTGGCCCACTCTCGTGCCGGCATCGAATCGTCCCTGGCGCCCTTCGAGCCAAGAAGCACATTCGCGGTCTGGTTCTCGACCTTCCGTGGCATCGAAGAGCTGATCAACCTACCGGGAGAACTGCGTGGCGAGCCGCTCCTCGACGAGATTGGTGGACTGGCTCTCCTGGACATGGCCGGAGCCCTCAGGGCACTGCCATCCATCAAAGCAGGACTGGAGTCACGCTTCTCCCGATTGGTGGCGAAGAGGCTCATGCAGACGCTTATTCAACTGCAAGCCATCGCCCTGTCGTTTGCAATGCATCAGCTGCCTGCAGCTCGGGAATTGGCAACCGTCGGTACGGCCATCGGCTACCTACAGTCCCGCCGTCGGCATCTACTGGCTTTCCTTCACACGATTCCTGGTGTCTGCCGAGGAACTCAGCGGCTGCACGAACTGGACGGCCTCAACCAGTTCCTCTACCTCATTGAGACCGCCGGCCTGGGGACAACGTCAATGCATCACAACCTGATGCTGGCCCTGGTGTACCCGGACTTCGCCTTAGATGTCGACGCGGTGGGAATCTTGGCAAGTCACAGCTTCAACGGACTGGACGCGTTGTTTCTGGAGCCCGAGCGAACAGCCATCACCGAAATGGCCGATGTCGACCTCAGCGTGGTGAAGCGTGTTTCAGTAAACCGCCGACTGATTTTTTCCAAGGCCGAGCTGGAGAACAATCTCGCGCTCATGGCCGCGGCGTATGCGGAGTTCAACCTCCACAAAACGTCATTTGGTCAGTTGGCCGCGTTCATCCGCAGCTTGCTCTCTCTCGTTGTGGACGAGTATTTCGTTCGGCTGACAGTTAAGCGCTTCGACGAGTTGTGTTCCGAGCAGAAGCTACCCGACGCCCTTATAGGGGCGCTTGTCGTTCAAGGCGCCGACTACGTCGACAACACCAGCACTTACGCGCCGTTCACGCGTGTCGGCGGCGACCTAGTCACTTCGATTACCCTGCTCAATCGATTCGCGAACCACTGGAAGAGTGTCTGTCTGAACCGCGTTCGTCGATATCAAATCCGCTCTGGATTCATCTTCGAGAAGTCGGTCAAAGCAGCTCTGCGGACCCAAGGATTCGACGTTACGGAGATCAAGAGAGTGGAGCGCGCGGAGTTCGACGTCGTTGCGACGCTCGACGGCGTGATCTACAACGTTCAGTGCAAGAACAACCTCGTTGACTTGAATCGGATCGAGACCGACGTACGGAGGTTCGTTCGCTACAACCGCTCTCTTGACCTGGCCTACAGGAAGGCCCTCGCGAAGGAGCGCGCGCGCGAGCAAACGCTCTTGCGGGAGTTGGGCCTTACCGCAATCAAGCACTTCGTTGTGAGCCGCTATCCCGTTGCAACGCAGAACCCCTACGTTTTGGCCTTCGGCGAAATCTCGCGGTTCAGGGATATTGCGGTCGGGACGTGAGACCGATAGCTGTCCGGCAGCCGGCTGGCGAGTAGCTGGGGTTATTCCGGTCGCCCGAGTGTCTGTATTGCGTCGCGATACTGAACGACTGTTTGTGGCCGGTCGAGCCCGACGACTTTCCGAATTGCTTGTCCTACACCTGCCGCTCAGGAGGTGCCCTCCTGAACGCCCGCTTTTGGTCGATGCAGGTGGCCGACGCGGCACCCGCACCCGACCACAAGGGGAAGTTCGCGAGTGACTGCTTCAGTTAGGCTATCACTCAACATAGAAATACGAGTTCTCTGATGCCGCAATATCTCCGAACCAGCAGTGTCCGACTCATTGAAGCCAGCCAGGAAGCATTGCATCTGGCATTTGTCGGATTGGGATTGCCTGCACGTCAAGAGCTTCGCGTTGGGGCTGCACAATTCGCTGCGTCGGCGGGGCTTATCGGTGTTGCGGTTGAACAAGCGCTGTCCGCCATATTGGTGCAGGTGCTGGGCGAAGATGCGTTGATGGCGAGTCGGACTCAATTCAAGTCTGCGCGTGAAGTGCTTCAAGACGTTCGATCTCTGTTGGTAGCCCCTCCGCCGCGGGCTTCGTTCCTGACCTATGGTCTTCTAGACGCTGCTGCTCACCGCCAGGAACTCCACAGAGCCACAGAAGGATTCACGCTCATTATTGGCGAACGTGCGGCGGGCCTTCACGCAGGTCAAGGTCCATCGCGTGCCGTCGCCATGGTGCAGGCGCAGAAGGTGCTTGTCTTTTACGACCTGTTAGCGCGTTCGAGCCGCGTCCGACCGTATCTTGAACAACGTCCTCGCTCGCCAGAAAGCACACTTGATACAGAGGTCATTGTCGATGACTTGGCTCGGCGCTTCATCGAAGCTGAAACGCTGGGGGAGCGGAGCGCCGCCCTGCGGTCCCTGTTTCTTGTACTTCCTGAGGTTCCGGCGACAGCTCCCGAGTGGTTGGACGCATTCGACCGATCTGCTGTGGCGCCAACGAACGATGACATCAACCTCTTACTTCAGACGCTGGAACGTGCAGCGCCAGTCCGATTCCATCGGCTAAATGCTGGTGGCCAGGGTTTGCCGGTCGCCGTGCGGCCCAATGATGCGAACGCGCTTCCAATAGCGCCCCACCACCTACGTCGGGCGTTTGGTGATGTGCTCGGACAATTCGACGCTTACGTCGGCACGGCGAATGGACGTCTGAACGATGGACATCTAGACGTGCCGCCCGAGAGCTTCCTGCTCGACTTGTGGGTCTTTGGACCCAACCAACTCATTCAAGAGTTAAATCGCGAGCGACTGACGGCGCATGAGGCGTGGCCGTTCATCGTGACGGCGCTATCGTCACCTAGGATCAATCGTCCATTCTGGTTCCTGGTCTCAATGGTGGATGACCTGGGGCAGCTTGTCGCCCAGTTGGGCCGAGCGTTCGCTATCGGTGGCGGGGGGCATCTTCGGCAGCAGCAGGCTCCTACGCTTGAGGCGATTGACGCGCTGCGTCGTGGGCAAGTGCTTGCGTTAAATAATCCGATCGTGGCTACTGTGCGTTCGGCCTACGCCGAAGCTAGTACCCGTCGGCAGGCTATTGCTCCAGCCATTGAGCGTAATCGTGGAACGGCACGAGACGCTGGACCTGAAGCCGAGGCCGTCCTTCGCCGAGTTTCCGAAGGCGAATTGGTTGCGGGACAAGCGTTTGAAACGGTCATGGGCTTACCCAATCAAGAGGCAAAGCGATATTGGACGCGTCTTCTGGCTGAGTCGGCGTCTGATCCCGAGGACCGAGAGATGTTAGTTAGGATTCATCGCGATGATGACCTAGTGCCCGCCCAGTCTGCGGCCCGAAAGGCGATGAAACTCATTGACGCAGTTAGCTACGGACCTCAGGTTGAACTCGAGTAAGCATATGGCGCTTCGCGCTTGCAATCAGAATAGTTCCGAGCACAGGGCAAGAAGCAAACACGTACCCGCTGTTCAACGACCGCTCTGCGGTGATGACTTCTGCCAAAGAGTGTCAGCAATGGGTCGATCGCTGACCCCGGTGAATGCCCGCTGATGGGCCTCCAACCCTCGCTTGTATCGCGATGAGGTCGACGATTCGTAACCGACAGCTCCCAGCCTGATTAAGACCTTAAATCGACTCGGGTAAAACCGGAGAGAAGCATGCGCCTGCCTCGAACTCAGTTTCGAGGCGTAGCGCACTTCGTCTATGCAAAGTGGCCTCGCAGTAGACCTGAAGTTTGGCAGAGTGAAGGTGTCATTGCGACGCTTTGGCAACCACGACTGGTATCGTGTGCTGGTCTGGTCGGTCAGGTAGAGGTGAAACGCGTGGTCACCTTGCCGTGGGCTCAGTGGTCAAGTGCATCTGGTTTCTGCACTGACGAACCAGACTGGAAAACCACCAAAGGACAGATATGCCTCTGAATCAAAGAGCCGTAAAACGCCGCAGTGAACCCACTGGAACGACCGTCATAGATCGCCACTACCGATTCGCTTTGCCGAAGGAGATGGACTGGAAGGTCGGAACCCGGGTGTACTTCTCCATCATCAAGAGTGTCGCCGCCCGAGG
>NZ_JBKBXG010000066.1:0-29245 GCF_046314175.1 Acidovorax sp.
GCCCCGAGGTGGTCAAGACCGTGACGCACGAAGAAGTCACCGCCGAGGAACTGGGCGGCGCCGTGACGCACACCACCAAGAGCGGTGTGGCCGACATGGCGTTCGAGAACGACGTGGAGGCGCTGATGATGCTGCGCCGCCTGTACAACTACCTGCCGCTCAACAACCGCGAAAAGGCCCCCGTCCGAAAGAGCAACGACCCGGCCGACCGCATGGACCTGAGCCTGGACACCCTGGTGCCCGCCAACGCCAACCAGCCCTACGACATGAAGGAGCTGATCGTCAAAACCGTGGACGACGGCGACTTCTTTGAGCTGCAGCCCGAGTACGCCAAGAACATCGTCATCGGCTTCGCCCGCATGGAAGGCCAGACCGTCGGCATCGTCGCCAACCAGCCGCTGGTACTGGCGGGCTGCCTGGATATCAAGTCGAGCATCAAGGCCGCGCGTTTTGTGCGCTTTTGCGATGCGTTCAACATCCCGGTCGTCACGTTTGTGGACGTGCCCGGCTTCATGCCCGGCACCAGCCAGGAGTACGGCGGCATCATCAAACACGGCGCCAAGCTGCTCTACGCGTACGCCGAGTGCACCGTGCCCAAGATCACCGTCATCACCCGCAAGGCGTACGGCGGCGCGTATGACGTGATGAGCAGCAAACACCTGCGCGGCGACGTGAACCTGGCCTGGCCTAACGCCGAAATCGCGGTGATGGGCGCCAAGGGCGCGGTGGAAATCATCTTCCGTGAAGACAAGAACGACCCGGTGAAGCTGGCTGCACGCGAGGCGGAATACAAAGAGCGTTTTGCCAACCCGTTTGTGGCGGGGGCGCGGGGCTTTATTGACGACGTGATCCTGCCGCACGAAACGCGCAAGCGCATTTGTCGGTCGCTGGTGATGTTGCGCGACAAGAAGCTCGAAAACCCCTGGCGCAAGCACGGCAACATTCCCCTTTGAGCGGCACTGCCACAGCCCTTGGGACGTCGTTGCCGGACCTTGTCGTAGCGCAGCTACTGCCTGCGGTCCGGCGCCTAGCCCCAACCGCTTCGCTGGGCTGTGCCAGCACCTAACCCAACACGTTTCGGGTAAGAGCCCTTGGAAAGAGACACAACATGTTCACCAAAATCCTGATCGCCAACCGTGGCGAAATCGCCTGCCGAGTGATTGCAACGGCCAAAAAAATGGGCATCGCCACCGTTGCCGTCTACTCCGACGCCGACAAGGAAGCCCGCCACGTCAAGCTAGCGGACGAGGCCGTCAACATCGGCCCCGCACCCAGCCGCGAGAGTTATCTGCAAGCCGAAAAAATCATTGCCGCCTGCAAGCAAACGGGTGCCCAGGCCGTGCACCCCGGCTATGGCTTCCTCTCCGAGAACGAAGCCTTTGCCAAGCGCTGCGAAGACGAACTTATTGCCTTCATTGGCCCCAAGGCGCATTCGATTGCTGCCATGGGCGACAAGATCGCGTCCAAGAAGCTGGCCAACGAAGCCAAGGTCAACACGATCCCAGGCTACAACGATGCGATTGCAGGCCCCGAGCAGGCGGTCGAGATTGCCAAGGGCATTGGCTACCCCGTGATGATCAAGGCCTCGGCCGGCGGCGGTGGCAAGGGCCTGCGCGTGGCGTTCAACGACAAGGAAGCGTTTGAAGGCTTTGCCAGCTGCCAGAACGAGGCCCGCAATAGCTTTGGCGACGACCGCATCTTTATCGAGAAGTTTGTGCAGGAGCCGCGCCACATCGAGATCCAGGTGCTGGGCGATTCGCACGGCAACGTGATTTACCTGAACGAGCGCGAGTGCTCCATCCAGCGCCGCCACCAGAAGGTGATTGAAGAGGCGCCATCGCCCTTCATCAGCGATGCCACCCGCAAGGCCATGGGCGAGCAGGCCGTGCAACTGGCCAAGGCCGTGAAGTACCAGTCGGCAGGCACGGTGGAGTTTGTGGTCGGCAAGGACCAGGACTTCTACTTCCTCGAAATGAACACCCGCCTGCAGGTGGAGCACCCGGTGACGGAATGCATCACCGGCCTCGACCTCGTGGAGCTGATGATCCGCGTGGCGGCGGGCGAGAAGCTGCCCCTCACGCAAGCCGATGTGAAGCGCGACGGCTGGGCCATCGAGTGCCGCATCAACGCCGAAGACCCGTTCCGCAACTTCCTGCCTTCCACCGGCCGTCTGGTGCGCTTTCAGCCGCCGGAGGAATCGATGTTCCAGTCCGATACGACCAAGAAGCTGGGCGTGCGGGTGGACACGGGCGTGTACGAGGGCGGCGAGATCCCCATGTACTACGACTCGATGATCGCCAAGCTCATCGTGCATGGCACGGACCGCAACGATGCGATTGCCAAGATGCGCGCGGCGCTCAACGGGTTTGTGATTCGCGGCATCAGCAGCAACATCCCGTTCCAGGCGGCGCTGCTGGCGCACCCCAAGTTTGTGACGGGCGACTTCAACACCGGCTTCATCGCCGAGAACTACGGCAAGGGCTTCCACGCCGAAGACGTGCCGCACGCCGACCCGCTGTTTTTGGTGGCGCTGGCTGCGTTCATGAACCGCCGCTACCGCGCACGCGCCTCGGGCATCAGCGGGCAGCTGGCTGGGCACGAGGTGAAGGTGGGCGAGCAGTTTGTGGTGGTGACCCTGGGTGCTGAGGGGCAGAACCAGCACCATGAGGTGACGGTGTCTGACTTTGAAGATAAATCGGGCTCTAGCGCTGTACTGGTGGGCGGTACCAGCTATCAGATCAGTAGCAACGCCACACTGGGCCAGATTCGCGTTCAGGGCGCGTGCAACGGCCAGGGCTTTACCGCCCAGGTGGAACGCGGTGTAGGCAAGAACCCGCTGGCGCTGCGCATTGCACACAACGGCACGCAGATTGACGCGCTGGTGCTGTCGCCGCTGGGCGCGCGCTTGCACAAGCTCATGCCCTTCAAGGCGCCGCCGGACCTGTCCAAGTTTCTGCTCTCGCCCATGCCCGGCCTGCTGGTCGATGTGGCGGTGCAGCCAGGGCAGAAGGTGCAGGCCGGTGAAAAGCTGGCGGTCATTGAGGCCATGAAGATGGAGAACATCCTCTTTGCCGCGCAAGACGGCGTGGTGGGCAAGATCGCCGCAGGCAAAGGCGAATCGCTCAGCGTGGACCAGGTGATTCTGGAGTTCGTTTGAGCGAGACGGTGGTGCCAACCGTTACTGCCGCAGTCACCGTAAGCCGCCACCCCCCTGCGCGCAAGCTGCGCGGTGGATTGTGGGCGCGTGTCGGATGCTTGCTGGCAGGGGGCGTGCTGTTGGCAGACGCCCTGTGGTTGATGGCCCAGGGCTTTTTCATGGTTGGTGTGACCGTACCGGGCGCTTTGGGCTTGGCGCTGTGCTTGCTGGCCGTGTCGTGGCACCGCGTGCGGACCTGGCTGAACGGCAAAAGCTGGGGCAGGTGGTTGTGGCGGGCAGGGTGGTTGCTGCTTGCGGCATGGGTTGTAAGCGTGGCTGCGTTCTGGGCCTGGCTGGCTCAGCAAGTCCGCAGCTTTGAAGCCTCTGCAACCACCGCGTCGGTGCAAGCGATTGTGGTTCTTGGCAGCGGCACGCCCAACGGGCAACCATCACCTGCGCTGCGCGCCCGGCTGGACAAGGCGCGCGAGTTGGCCGCGCTCCATCCGCAGGCCTGGGTGGTGGTGTCGGGCGGCGTGGACTTTGGCGAGACGCTGAGCGAAGGCCAGGTGATGGGCAACTACCTGCGCGAGCAGGGCATGGCCCCCGGTCGCATCCTGCAAGAGGAGCGAAGCACGAGCACCGAGCTGAACCTGCAGTACAGCCTGCCTCTGCTGAATGAGCAGGGGCTTGGTCTGACCACCGCCGTGGCTGTGGTGACCAGCGACTTTCATACCGTGCGCGCTCAACGCATCGCGCGCAAGATCGGATTTACCCACGCCATTCCGGTGGCGGCACCCACGCCGCTTTACATCCGCTACAACGCTTGGCTGCGCGAGTATTTCGCCATGGTCAGCAGCTGGGCGCTGCGAGAGGTGTGAGCGGGCAAACACACAAAATACAAGCCAAATTGGCCTCTAGCGCCTATCCAAAAAGCGCTGATAGCTATCAAAACAGGAGTAAAAAGACATGACTGCCAGCACCCGCCCGTTCAAAGTCCTGGGCATCCAGCAGGTCGCCATTGGCGGCACCGACAAGCAGCGCATGAAAACCTTGTGGGTGGACATGCTGGGCCTCACGCAGACCGGCACGTTCCAGAGCGAGCGTGAAAACGTGGACGAAGACATCCTGTCCATGGGCAAGGGCGCGTTCAAGGTGGAGGTGGACATCATGCAGCCGCTGGACATCGAAAAAAAACCGGCGGTGCACACCACGCCGCTCAATCACATTGGCCTGTGGATTGACGACCTGCCGAAGGCCGTGGAATGGTTGACGGCCCACGGCGTGCGTTTTGCACCGGGCGGCATCCGCAAAGGAGCGGCGGGGTATGACATCACCTTTTTGCACCCCAAGAGCAATGAAGAATTTCCGATTGCAGGGGAGGGTGTGTTGATTGAGCTGGTGCAAGCGCCCGCTGAGGTGATCGCTGAGCTGGGCTGAAAAACAGCGGCTCCATGAAGCGTTGAGCGGCGACTAGACAGGGCGTGCAGCCACATAGCGCGCGTGGTCCGCGAAATCGCTGCTTTCAATCATTGCGCCTCGTTACTGCAGTAGCAGGGGCAGGCAAGGCGACTGGGGAATTCGCGCCCCCTTTGGGCTTTACATTCGCGGGTTCTTCACTCCGCCGTATGGAACTGCCCATGAAATTCCCAGTGCTTCCCCTCAGCGCCGTCTGTGTTCTGGCGGGCCTGTCTTGCCAAACCCTGGCCCAGGGCCAGGACGCGAAAATTCAGAACAAGGTCTACAACATCTCATCGCGGGACGCCGAGATGGAGGCAGCCATCGCCAAGGCGCGCGCCACGCTCGATGATTTTTTGAAGGTCCATGCGAAACCGCCAAAAGGCGCTGACGAGTTCAAGATTAAGGTGATGTTCACGGGCGGCGGTAACACCGAGCACATCTGGGTCACGCCTTTTGAGGCCACCAAAACGGGGTTCAAGGGCACTTTGGCGGGTGAGCCGCGATATGTGAAGCACCTTGCCAACGGGCAGGACGTGACATTCACCCGTGCAGACATCACAGACTGGGGCTATGCCCTCAATGGCAAGCAAAAGGGCAGCTACACCGTGTGCGTGATGTTCAACCACATGCCGGCGGCCGACGCCAACCGTTACCGGCGTGACTATGGGTTTGAGTGCTGAGACGGTGTGTGCGGAGCTTCTGTGAAATTCAGTTGCACTGGCTGCTTCGTTTCTGCCGACGGCCACCGGGTTGATCTCACCGTCAACAATGTGTCACAAGCCCAAGCAGCATGGGAAGGCCAGAACTGGTGCGATGAGGTGGCGCGGGCCGAAAACGTTACGGGCCAATTCCCTTGTGTTGGCTTTGTGCGCGCTGACGACCGATCCACCTATCTCAATATATCGGGCGAAGAGGGAGGCCGATTTCTGCTGATGCTGGAGGTAGTGGCCAAACCCGGTGTACTTGGCCTCTTCGGCCGTGAAGCAGTCGATCTTCATATCGATGGGGCGAGCGCGGATCAGGTACGCATGTTTGTCCACCAGTTTTTCACGTTGGATAAACCCGCTCTGTGCGCGTGGGCCAAGTTGGTGTCACAACGCTGAACGGAATGGCCGTTGAGTCGGCCCAACGTTGAAAAGAGCGTCTTTGGTAAACGACACCTGATCACTTCTTGCGAGAACACCGCGCATCGTCGGACGACTGGTTTAAAACTTATGACCCGGTTGGCATCCAATGCCGACCGTTGCGCGCATTGGAAGAATGCAACTTGTCAGGTGCAGCTAAAAAGCAGCATATGCAGCCCAAAAACCGTCATCTTTTCCGTGAATGGCAGCGCATTTGTCGTGCGTTAACGCAGCAATTTTGTTGGCACTTTTTGTGACCCTACGGCGTACTTTTGCGCCTGCTTTCGTCTCAAAATCCGCGCACCGCTGCAGCCCAGTGGTTCTGGGCCGTATGCCCGCCTCACAGCACTGCGCAATCGCCCGCCGTTTGCTGGAAGACGCAATAAAGGAAGAACACCATGTCCATGTCCACCTTGACTCCATCTCCCGTCGCCCAACCCGTGCAACTGCACCGCCGCGCTCCTGCTGCACATCCAGTGGCTGCAAACGCTTGGACGATCGACGCCATCCAGGCGCTGCTCGACAAGCCTTTGATGGACCTGCTGTTTGAAGCCCAGACTGTGCACCGCCAGCACTGGCCTGCGGGCGACATTGAGCTGGCCACGCTGTTGTCGGTCAAGACCGGCGGCTGCCCCGAAAACTGCGGCTACTGCCCGCAGGCGGCCGAGTTTGACACCGGCGTGAAGGCCGACAAGCTCATGGAAGTCGAAGAAGTAGTGCGCGCGGCGCAGGCCGCCAAGGACGCAGGCGCCACGAGGTTTTGCATGGGTGCCGCCTGGCGTGCGCCCAAGGACCGCGACATTGAGAAAGTCAGCGCGCTGATCGGTGCGGTGAAAGACCTGGGCCTGCAGACCTGCGCCACCCTGGGCATGCTCGAATCGCACCAGGCCCAGGCCCTCAAGGATGCGGGCCTGGACTACTACAACCACAACCTGGACACCGCCCCCGAGTACTACACCGACGTGGTGAGCACCCGCGCCTACCAGGACCGTCTGGACACCTTGCAGCATGTGCGCAGCGCGGGCATCAGCGTGTGCTGCGGCGGCATTGTGGGCATGGGCGAGGCGCCGGTGCACCGCGCTGGCCTGATCGCGCAGCTGGCCAACCTGCAGCCGTACCCCGAGTCGGTGCCCATCAACAGCCTGGTGCGCGTGCCCGGCACGCCCCTGGCTGACAGCGAGCCCATCGACCCGTTCGATTTTGTGCGCATGATCGCCGTGGCCCGCATCACCATGCCCAAGGCACGTGTGCGCTTGTCGGCAGGCCGCCAGCAAATGGGAGATGCGGTGCAGGCGCTGTGCTTCATGGCAGGCGCCAATTCGATTTTTTACGGCGACAAGCTGCTGGTGACCGGCAACCCGGATGTGCAGGCCGACGTGCAGCTGCTCGCCAAGCTGGGTTTGCAGGGGCACCAGACCACAAGCACATTGGAAAGCGGGGCCATAAAACAACCCGCAGGTGCCTGCGCCTGACGACTTTGCTGCTCCCCGGGCACGGCGCCCTTGCCACATTTGCCACCCCGTCGTTTTATCCGGGCTTACCCGCCTCTTTGTCTTCGCCGGTTTTGGCGATGTGTACGCTGTCTGTGGAAAGATCCTGCGCCAGGCGGTCCAGCTGAACCAGGAGAGCGTTTTCTCCATCGGCAAACTGCTGCGCAATGCGCCGGAATTCCTCAGACAGCGACAGGAAGGCGTCCACCATGTCGGGGTCGAAGTGGCTGCCTCGGCCATCGCGGATGATCTCTACCGCCATTTCATGGGGAAAAGCGGCCTTGTACACGCGTTCGGAGATCAGCGCGTCGTACACATCGGCCACAGCCATCAGCCGCGCCGACAGCGGAATCGTGTTGCCCACCAGCCCTTCGGGGTAACCTGATCCATCCCACTTTTCCTGGTGGCTGTAGGCGATTTCCTTGGCATAGCGAAAGAATGGGTTGTTCTGCGTGGTTTCGGTTTCTGCGGCCACGATGGCGTCCCGGCCCAGCGTGGTGTGCGTTTTCATGATCTCGAACTCTTCGGGCGTCAGCTTGCCCGGCTTGAGCAGGATGCGGTCGGGGATGCCCACCTTGCCAATGTCGTGCAGCGGGGCCGACTTGAATATCACCGGGATCGCTTCTTCCGTGAGTTCGTCGCGAAAGCGCGGGTGGTTTTGCAGCTTGCGCGCCAGGGCCTCCACGTAGTGCTGTGTGCGGCGGATGTGGTTGCCGGTCTCGTTGTCGCGCGTTTCGGCCAGAGACGCCATGGCGCGGATCGTGGCGTCCTGCAGTTCGGCCAGCGCGCGGGTGCGGTTGGCCACCTCCTGTTCCAGAAAGCTGTTGTGGTGTGCCAAATAGTCGCGAGCCCGCTTGAGCTGCAGGTGGTTGCGCACCCGGGCCATCACAATGGCGGGGTTGATGGGCTTGGTGATGTAGTCCACCGCGCCTAGCTCAAGCCCAATGCTTTCGTCCTCCGCCGCGCTCATGGCGGTCAAGAAGATCACCGGAATGTCTTCGGTGTCGGGGTTGAACTGCAGGCGGCGCAGCACCTCATAGCCGTCCATGTCCGGCATCATGATGTCCAGCAGGATGAGGTCCGGCTTGCTTTCGCCCGCCACGATCTGCAGCGCCCGCTCTCCGCTGGGAGCCAGTTTGACCTTGTAGTCCGAGCGCAGGAGATCGCTCATCAGCGAAAGGTTGTCTGGCGTGTCGTCAACGACCAGCACCGTGCACTTGCCGCTCAATTCCAATGGGTTATTCATGAACCGGGTCCTCCTTGTTGTTTATGTTGGGGATGGACTGGACTGGACTGCACGCAGCACCGCCAGTGCTTGCACAAAGTCGTAGCCGTCCAGCGCCCGCTTCATTTCTGCATGGGCGTCACCCACGAGCGCTTTCAGAGAAACCGAGGAATCCCTGAAGAGTTCGATGGCGTCGGAGTCATCGTCTGCGAGCAGTGACTCCAGGCGTGCCAGCAGTTCACGCCCAGCCTCTGCATCCAGCGGAGCATTAGCGCTGCCGGTTGTTGCACCATCGTCTTCCGGCGGCAAAGCGCGTTGCAGTGCGGTCACCAGGATTTGGCAGGCCCCATCGACGGGTTGCAGCAGTGCGTCCAGAGCGTCTGGCGTGGCGCCTTGGCCGATGGCGTGCTCCGCAGCCTGGGCAAGATCAGCCAAAGGAGTGGCGCCGATGGTGGCGGCTGTGCCTTTGAGGGTGTGCATCGCCCGCAATGCGTCGTCCCGTTGCCCTGCTGACAGCGCTGCACGGGTGTTTTGCACCGCCGCTGCTTGCCCTGCAACAAACTTGCGCAGCATTCCCTCGTACGCGCTGTGTTTACCCAGCACCCGCTTGAGGCCAGACGCCGCATTCAGCCCTGGGATGTCCCGAAGCGCTTCGCTCAGCGATGCAATCCCCGCACTTGCCGTTGGCCGCCTATCCACTTGGCCATCGGCGGTTTGGGTCTCGCGCGGGGCGATCCATTGCAGCAAGCTTGCAAACAGCTCGTGCGGGTCGATAGGCTTGGCCAGATGCCCGTTCATACCGGCTTCCAGGCACTGGTCCCGATCGCTGCTCATGGCGTTGGCGGTCATGGCCAGCACGGGCAGGCGGGCCCACGCCGGGTTTTCGCGCAGGTGGCGCGTTGCGGTCAAGCCATCCATGACGGGCATTTGCATGTCCATCAGCACGATGTCGTAGCTTGCCTGGCTCAACATATCGAGCGCCACCTTCCCATTTTCGGCCACGTCGACCACCAGGCCGGCGCCACTGAGAAGTTCGGCGCCCACTTGCTGATTGAGGTCGTTGTCATCCACCAGAAGCACCCGTGCTCCGCGAACCGCCGACATGTCCAGCGTGGCGCCGCTGTGATGCGCGCGCGGCGTTTCGCCAGCCGCGGGGCTGCCGCCCAGCGCGCGCATGGCGGTATCAAAAAGCTGAGAAGGGTTGACGGGCTTGGTCAGCATCAAGTCGATGCCTGCGCGGGTGAGTTCCTTGAACACATCCTCGCGACCATGCGAGGTGACAACCACGGATTGCGGTGGATGGGGCAGGCGTGCCAGCTGGCGGTGCGTTTCAAACCCGTCCATGCCTGGCATCTTCCAGTCGAGAAACGCAATATCAAAGGGGCGTCCCGCCGCGTCGGCCGCATGTGCCAGCGCTACGGCATCTTCGCCCGAACTGGCCGTGGCGACCACAAAACTCATGCTGCTGAGCAGGCCGGACAGAATCTGCCGCGCCTGTTCACTGTCGTCCACCACCAGCACGCGGCGTCCTCGCAAGTCGGGCTCGGGCAAGAGCGCACGCTGCCGGGCCACACCCAACCCCAGCCGCGCCGTGAACCAGAACGTGCTCCCTTGGCCCGGGGTACTTTGCACGCCCACGTCGCCGCCCATCAGGCCTGCTAGCTTCTTGGATATGGCAAGGCCCAAGCCGGTGCCGCCGTATTTGCGCGTGGTGGACGTATCGGCCTGCTCGAACGACCGGAACAGCCGCGACTGCTGCTCTTGCGTGAGCCCTATCCCGGTGTCATGCACGTCAAAGCGCAAAAGTATGCCCTGCACATCCCTGGACGCCTCATGAACGCGGATAATGATTTCGCCTTCGTCGGTGAACTTGACGGCGTTGTTGGCGTAGTTGACGAGGATCTGGCCCAGCCGCAACGGGTCGCCTCGCAGATCGTCGGGCAGGGCAGGGTCCACATCGAACATCAGCTCCAGCCCCTTGCCAGAGCACTTCTGGCCGATCAGGTTGGCCACGTTATCCAGCACGCTGCGCAGGTCGAAATCAACCACCTCGACTTCCAGCTTGCCCGCCTCGATCTTGCTGAAATCCAGAATGTCATTGATCAACCCAAGCAAGTGCTGGCCTGAACGCTGTATTTTTTCGACATAGTCGCGCTGGCGGGGCGTGAGGTCGGTGCCCAAGGCAAGATGGCTCATACCAATCACTGCGTTCATGGGGGTGCGGATCTCGTGACTCATGTTGGCCAGGAAGTCGGACTTCATCTGGGACGCGTCCTCTGCCTTGGCTCTGGCAATCTCCAGCTCTTTTTCGTGCTCGCGCAGGGCCACATTCAGCTCCTGCAACTCGGCAGTGCGCTGGGCAACCCTGGCCTCCAGAGCTTCTTCGTTCCGCTTCAATGCCTGCACCAGCTCTGCCTGCGCGGCCAGGGCGATGGTTTTGGCCTTTTCCCGCTTGAGGAACTGCCGCGCCATGGCAAAGGCCAGCAAAAAGGTCAGCACGGCCTGGAACGCTGTGAGCCCCGTGGTCAACAGGGTCTGGTGCTTGACTTCGGCATTGCGTGTGTCGCCCAGCAATGCCGATACACGCGAGGCGTTGAGCGAGAGCTCTTGCACCGTCTCACGCAAAGTATCCAGCTCTGCGCGCAACAAGAGCATGTTCTTTTGCGTGGAGACGGGGTCTACGCTGTGGCCAAAGTAGTTGTCGCCTGCCGCCACAAATTTTTGCAGGTCGGCCAACGCCTTGCCGTAAATGGCTTCTCCCTGCATCAGGGTGCGCGCGGTACCGCTTTCCAGCGCGCTGAATCGGCTCAGAAAAAGGTCATAACGCAGTTCCAGCCGATCCAGCGGCAGGCTGGCTGGGTCCAGAGCGAACTGGTGCAACGCGTGGTCGAGTTTTTCGTATTCGACATTGAGCTGCAGAAACGACCAGAGCGCATTCACATCGCCCCGGCGCATAACCGCCTCAACACTGCGGTATTGGTGGTACTGAACCGCGGCAATGGCGACGTAAGCCACCATCAGGCCCGCAATGATCAGCCGCAGAATATGTTTGCTGCGCAGCATGCGTTGAGGGCCTGCTTCCGGGGCGAGTTAGTGTCAGTTACTTGATTCTGAGAGCGTTCAGTTGCCAGGCCGCCCGGTTGTAGTACAGCTCGGTACGCAACTCTGCCTTGGCGTCAAACGGGAACACGATGAACAGCGGGCCCTTTTCGCGCACCGGCATGGCGCGGTTGTTCATACGCCGG
The DNA here is from genome assembly GCF_046314175.1 of Acidovorax sp. Lineage (GTDB taxonomy): Bacteria > Pseudomonadota > Gammaproteobacteria > Burkholderiales > Burkholderiaceae_C > Acidovorax. Next base: position 11,679 of record NZ_JBKBXG010000066.1, read on the forward strand.
GCAATGATGACGTCGTGCCGACTGGCATCGTCAAAAGGAATCTCGGTTTTGTAGTCGTTCAGGGCGACTGCCGTGATATTGGTGCCCTTGGCGCCGACAGCCGCCAACACATCCCGCAACAGGGGGCCGGTAAAAGTCACTGCGTCCGGGTACCAGGGCGTCTTGGTCGAGAAGGTGTGCTGGGGCAGCTTTTCCAGCATCTTCATGTCGAACTGCGCCTGCTGGCCCGCGTTGGTCTGGGTGATGTTGCCCCCAATGGTCAGGATCACCCGCTCGGAGGGTTTGTCGAGCGCATAGGCAGTAGTGCCAACCAGTGCACCTGTACTGATGGCAATACCGCTAATCACACGGGCTGCAAGGCGTGCTGCGGACGGTGTGGTGATTGCGAACATGTCGACCTCCCCCTTTGATTGCAACAGTCTGATGGACGGTTGGTCAAAATGTAAACTGATTTCTTACAACCTGTGGCTGTTTCAGCGTGAGAGGTGCTGTTTGAGCGTTGACGAACCGGCGATGTACCCACCAAGAAAAGAGCGCGCGCCCGCTATCGGCTTGTCGCGCAGGCAGGCTGGCTCTCTCAGACGCCCTGAGCCATGTCGTCCCAGGCTTTCAGTGCTTCTGCCGTGTACATCAGGGCGGGCCCGCCGCCCATGTATATACACACGCCCAGCATCTCCTCCACCTCAGCGCGTGTTGCTCCCAGCTTTTGCAGCGCTTTGACATGAAAACCAATACAGCCAGAGCAGCGTTGGGTAACCCCGATTGCCAGGGCAATGAGCTCTTTGTGTTTGCTGCTTAGCGTACCGTCTGCCATGGACGCCTGCGCCAGCTGAGCAAAGCCCCGCATGGTGTCAGGCTGAGCTTTGCGAAATGTGGTCAGGCTCTCGTTGATCCCTTGAATGAGCCCTGCGTGGTCGAACGTACTCATCGAAATTCCTTGCTGACAGATGTAGATGGGGGCAGCGCCAACGGGCGAGGCAGTGCCTCAGTTGCCTATTTGTTCATGGGGCAGGTGTTGATGCCCAGCAGCGTGTAAGCGGGGCAAAAACGAAACAGGCCGGTGGCCAAGGGAACCGCGCCCAGCCAACCCCACCATCCCACGGTGCCTGTGGCGGCTAGCGCGATCAGAACCAAGCCTGCCACGATACGCAATACCCGATCCACGGTTCCAACATTGATCTTCATAGTGATTCCTTTGGGTGACATCGCCCCAGGATTTGGAGGGCTTTCTTGCACAAGAGGTGGCGAGCCGAACTGCTGCGCCATCCGGTTAGTCAAACGAGGGCGCCAGAGGCGACACCACAGGAAGGCCAGCTGCCAACCAGGCATCAAAGCCCCCCGCAATGGACTGCACCTGCAGGTAGCCCATGTCGCGCATGGCACAGGCCGCCAGTGCTGCGCGTCCGCTGGTCTTGCAATAGACGACCACTTTCAAATCGCGGGACGTGAGTTCGGGCGTGCTGCTGAGCTTGAATTCAAGCACCCCTCGCGATGCGTGGATGGCGCCGGGGATATGACCGGCCTGGTACTCGTCGGCCTCTCGCACGTCGATCAGCACATCGGCAGCTCGAATCGCTTCTTCAGCGTGCTCCAGCGCAACTTCATGCACGCGAGACTTGGCTGCTGTGACCAGATCATGGGCAGTTTTCATGGGCTATCCTTTGAGTGGAAGGGCGGGGCGGTCAGTTGATGTTGTTCCATCTGCTGCATCTGGCGATTGCGCCAGAGCCAGGGTGTCACAGTGCATTGACCGGGATCTTGAGATAGGTCACACCATTGGCCTCTGCAGGGGGCATTTCGCCGGCGCGAATATTCACCTGAACCGACGGCAGGATCAGCACCGGCATCTCCAGCGTGGCGTCGCGCCGGGTGCGCAGCTCCACAAACGCTTCTTCGGTCACGCCATCGTGGACGTGGATGTTGTGCGCGCGCTGGTCGGCCACCGTGGTTTGCCATGTGGCTTCGCGTCCAGACGGCGGGTAGTCATGGCACATAAAGAGGCGCGTTTGCGCCGGCAGGCTGAGTAGTTTGCGCATCGACTGGTACAGCGTGTGCGCGTTGCCCCCCGGAAAGTCGCAACGCGCAGTGCCCACATCCGGCATGAACAAGGTGTCGCCCACAAACACCGCATCGTCCACCTGGTAGGCCATGCATGCAGGGGTATGGCCTGGCACGGCGAGCGCTTTGGCGGTCAACTGACCAATGCGGAACACCTCTTCGTCATGCAGCAATTGGTCAAACTGGCTGCCGTCCGGGCGAAATTCTGGCTCCAGGTGGAAGACGCCTTTGAACACGTCCTGCACCTTGGTGATCGCCGCACCAATGGCAATCTTGCCGCCCAGCTTTTTGCGCAGGTAGTGGGCAGCCGACAAGTGGTCTGCGTGCGCGTGGGTTTCCAGAATCCACTGCACGGTCAGGTTGCGGCTTTGCACGAACTCGATCAGTCGTTCGGCCGAATTGGTTTTGGTTCTGCCTGATTTCGGGTCGTAGTCGAGTACCGAATCCACCAGCGCGCAATGGCCGCCGGGCTGGTCGAAGACCACATAGCTCACCGTCCAGGTGGCGTCATCAAAGAAGGCTTGTATCTGCGGCTTCATGGTTTGCTCCGTGTGTTTCGATTGCGATTTTTATAGTTTATTGACAAATAGATTGTCAGTCAATAGAATATCGACAACGAAATCAAATGGAGCGCACACCATGCTCGCAGACACCCCCATAGACCTTGAAAGCCTGCGCCGGTCGGCAGACAGTGCTTGCCGACTGATGAAAGTGTTGTCCAACCCCGACCGCCTGCTGCTGCTGTGCCAGCTCAGCCAGGGCGAGAAGCGGGTAGGGGAGCTGGAGGAGCTGGTGGGCATCTCTCAGCCGACGCTGTCCCAGCAGCTCGGGGTGCTGCGCGAAGAGGGCCTCGTAAACACCCGGCGGGAAGGAAAAAACATTTACTACGAGATCGCCAGCCCCCAGGCGCTTGCAGTGATGAACGTGCTGTTTGAACAATTTTGCGACCCCGCCAAGGAGAACCCCACATGCTGATCGATTGGAATAATTTCACCCCCTGGGCTGCTTTGGCAGGGGGCGTTCTGCTGGGCCTGGCCTCTGCAGCGTTTGTTCTCATCAACGGCCGCATCCTGGGTATCAGTGGCATCGTAGGCGGCTTGCTGCGCCCGCGCGCAGGCGATATCGGTTGGCGTGTGGCATTTGTACTGGGCATGCTGGCGGCCCCGGCGCTCTATTGGCTGGTGGCTGGTCCCACGCAACCACGCATTGATGCCAGTTGGGCGATGGTGGTGGTGGCAGGCCTTTTGGTAGGAGTCGGCACGCGGTATGGATCGGGTTGCACCAGTGGCCACGGGGTGTGTGGGCTCTCTCGCATGTCACCTCGTTCTTTGGTAGCCACCTTGGCCTTCATGGGCGCCGGTTTCGTCACCGTGTACCTCATTCGCCACGCACTGGCTTAAGCCGCAACAACGTCATCGGAGGATGAGATGAAGATGAAAAGCAGAATTTCAGAATTTTTGGTGGGCCTGGTTTTTGGCTTGGGCCTCATCGTGTCAGGCATGACAGACCCCGGCAAAGTGCTCGGATTTCTGGACCTTGCCGGGTTGTGGGACCCTTCACTGGCGTTTGTGATGGGCGGTGCCATTGCAGTAGGCATCTTTGCCTTTGCCGTGGCGCGCAAGCGCACAACCAGTTTTTTGGGCGGCGCCATGCATTTACCCACGTCCCGCGACATTGACCGCCGTCTGGTGATTGGCAGCCTTGTTTTTGGTGCGGGCTGGGGCATTGCAGGTTTTTGCCCTGGCCCCGCTATCGTGTCCGCAGCGGCAGGGCAGCCCAAGGCCATCGCCTTTGTGGTGGCGATGCTGGCTGGCATGTGGCTGTTTGAAATTGCCGAAAGCCGGTTGCGCAACGGCAGCACGCACAACACGGGAGCACGCTGAAATGGGCCTGCAAGTCATCGCATTGACGCCTGAATTTGCTGTGTCGCCCCAGTTGTCGGTCAGTGATTTCGCTGCGGTAGCCGCCCAAGGGTTCACGACCGTGATCAACAACCGCCCGGATGGCGAGGGTGGGGGAGAGCAACCTACCAGCCCGGAGCTGCAGCGCGCTGCCCATTTGGCCGGGCTGAACTATGTCTATTTGCCCGTGGTCAGCGGGTCCATCACGGCGACGCAAGTGCAAACCATGCGCGATGCGCTGGCGTCGGCGCCGGGGCCAACGCTTGCTTTTTGCAGATCAGGCGCGCGGTCTGCGCAGCTATACGGCCTTACGCAATCACAAGACTGAGCGCGTTTGCAGTCACACCGAGCACCATCACCATGAACATTGTCCCCACCTGGATGCGCGGTTACCAAAAGGCCTGGCTCTCGGGTGATATCGTCGCCGGGGTGATCGTGACGGTCATGTTGATTCCCCAGAGCCTGGCGTATGCACTGCTCGCCGGGTTGCCGCCTGAAGTGGGGTTGTACGCCAGCATCCTTCCCATCATTGCCTATGCGTTGCTAGGCTCAAGCATGACCCTGGCGGTAGGCCCGGTGGCTGTGGCGTCGCTCATGACGGCCAGTGCGCTGCAACCGCTTGCTGCGGCAGGGACGGCGGACTACATCGCTCTGGCCATGCTGCTCTCCCTTTTGTCGGGTGGCATGCTCCTGCTGTTTGGGGCGCTGCGGCTGGGCTTTCTGGCCCACTTTCTCAGCCACCCGGTGATCAGCGGGTTTATTTCGGGCTCGGCCATCCTGATTGCGGTGGGGCAGGTCAAGCACCTGCTGGGCGTGAAAGCAGGGGGTACCGACGTGCTGGACACCGTTGCTCAGCTGGTGCGCGCAGTGCCGCACACCAATGGAGTCACCTTGGGCATTGGTGCGGGCAGCGTGGTCTTTTTGTTGCTGGCCCGCAAATATCTGGCGGCTTGGCTGGTGCGCGCCGGTGCAAGCGCCAAGCTGGCTGACATTGCCGCAAAGCTGTCTCCGATGCTGGCCGTCGTTGTTTCGACTGCACTGGTGGCCACTTTGCGATGGGATCAGACCGCAGGCGTCAGCATCGTGGGTGCAGTGCCGCAGGGCCTCCCCACCTTGGCGTTGCCTGAAGTGTCCTTGTCCGCCATCGGACAGCTCTGGCTTCCTGCCTTGCTTATTTCGTTGGTGGGCTTTGTGGAGAGTGTTTCGGTAGCGCAGTCACTTGCGCTCAAGCGCCAGCAGCGCATCAGTCCCAACCGCGAACTACTCGGCCTGGGTGCCGCCAACGTGGCCAGTGCCGTATCCGGAGGGTTTCCCGTTACCGGCGGTTTTGCGCGGTCCGTAGTCAATTTCTCGGCAGGGGCCAACACTCCGCTGGCCGGCGTGATCTCCGCCGTGCTGATGGGCGCCGTGATTGCGGCGCTGACCGGCTTGTTCCACTATTTGCCACACGCAGTGCTCGCCGCCACCATCATCGTGGCCGTGGTCTCGTTGATTGACCTGGACACCCTGCGCGAAGCGTGGCACTACGACAAGGCTGACGCTTTGTCCTTGCTGGCCACTGCGGGCGGTGTCATCGCCTTTGGCGTCGAGGCGGGCATTTTGATGGGCGTTGGGTTGTCCCTGGGCACGCTGGTATGGCGCAGCAGCCACCCGCATATCGCCGTGGTGGGGCGCGTACCCGGCACGGAGCACTTTCGCAATGTCGCGCGTCACCCGGTCGTAACCGAACCTGGACTCGTTGCCGTGCGGGTTGACGAAAGCCTGTACTTTGCAAACTCGGACGTTTTGCAGGACACCGTCGAATCGCTGGTCGCCGCCCAGCCAAAAGTCCGGTATGTATTGCTGGTGTGCTCGGCCATCAACCAGGTTGATACCACCGCGCTGGGCGTGCTGACCAACATGGAGCGCAGCCTGTCTCAGCGCGGCGTCGCGCTTTTGCTGGCCGAAGTCAAAGGACCGGTGGTTGACCGGCTGCGTAGCACTCCGCTGGGTGAGCGGCTGCAGGGAAGGGTGTTTTTGAGTACCCACCAAGCCTTCGTATTCGTGCACCAAAATACCGCGCTGCGCCCAGGTGGTGCCGATGGGTTGATCGTTTCGTCAAGCTGATCGTTTGCTTCGTGGTTCGGTTGTTCGGTGGTTCGGTGGTTCGGGTTGTAATCCCGGGTACCTCCAATGAGATTACGTTTGAACTGTCCATGCGCATCAACCTGACCACACCATTCGCCGAAAAAGACGCAGCCAAGGCGCTCGGTGCCCGCTGGGATTCGGCGCGCAAGATCTGGTACGTCGTGGACCCGGAGGACCTCGCACCGTTCATGCGCTGGATTCCGGATCTGGATATGGCCCAGGAAGGCACACCGTCCAATAGCGAAGCGTCAAAGTCCAAGCCCTCCAAGACTGGAGCAAAGACAAATGACAAGCCCAGCGTGATTACAGGGCCTGCGGGCGGCGTTGCTCAATGCGGCTGCGATGTATTGCCCTGGGCAGACTGCGTACACACAGCCGGGTGAGCGCTAGACAAGCTCTTGAATAAATCTGCTCGATCCGCACGAATGATTTTACATAATATACATCGTATCTACTAAAACGTAAGCATGGGCTGCGGCGCATGGATGCGGATTCGCGCCGGGAATTGGCCTACCGCTTCAAAACCATGTACCGCAGCCTCGGCCTGAACGTCGAGACCTGCGCGGAGTTTCTTCACGTCACTGAGCGCACTTTACGTAATTGGGAGTCTGGCAAACACGAGATCCCTTTTTCGGCCTACAAGCTGCTGCGCTTGATGACCGGCATGGAGATGCCTGGGCCCACCTGGAATGGCTGGAGCTTTCACAGCGGCAAGCTCTGGTCACCTGAGGGCCACGGCTTTGATGGCCATGACTGTTCCGACTGGCATCTTTTGGTCAGACAAGCTCAGTTCTTTCCAGTGATGTTGCGACGTGTCGGCGAGCTCGAAGCCATGCTCATGACACGCACAGGTGCCGAAGGCGCAGCGCGCGCCGCAGCCGGGCAAGCGGAGCGCCGCGCGGTGGCGGCGGGCGAAGCGACTCGCCACCCGGCCGTGGCCGGGGGGCGGCGCGAAGCGCCGGCCCTAGATTTATCCCTAAGACACTTTGGCACAAGTAATTTAAGTTTTGCGGCAAACGCTGGCTCTTACGCTATGAAACCTGTAGCGCTCAAGGTGGGATCGTGAGGCGCAGGGTGCGTTTCGTGTCCGGTGGTCTGGCCTCTGCCATGTCAAAGCCAATTGGCAAAGCTCCGGGTGAGGCTTTGCCTCTGACAGAGACAGTTATGGATGGGGATGGGCCTCGGACGCGTGCTCGCACGACTCTGACCTTGATAGAGCGGCTTTTAGTTCGGGGCGGTGCCATGCCTGCCCCTGCCCCAGTTCCAGCGCCCAAGAAGCGCGGACGGCCTCGCAAAGAGGCGAAATAGACCGGGGGATGCGGGTGGTGGAACACCCGGCCCCCTGACCAAACCCAACTAAGTAGGAGTTGAAAAATGGCTGACACCGATTCTAGTTACATCGAGCTGGCACACCTGACCCGCCTGGCTGAATTCAAGCGTGCGTCGGATGGGCTCTTTGATCTGAGCTGCGAGATTGATTCATTGGCCCAGGTGGCCTCAAGTGATGAATCCTCGCCCTACTACCACCTGGGCTCTTTGCTGCTGCGCTTCTCTGGCCGCCTGAGAGACCGGGTAGGTCAGCTACAAGAGCTGGCTGTTAAGGCCTCTTCATGAGACCTCCAAAACCGCCATCTAGGCCAGCTTGGTTACCTGAGCACCGGGGTATGGGGCCTCGCCCCATGGTGAACCTGCGATCTGAGCCTGTACCGCCTGAGAAAGGGCTTGTTGTTGGCATGGTGGAACTCCCCTGCCCTCAATACCCGCCTGTGATGGTCGATCAATCCAGCGAAGCGGCGGACGTTCGTCCGGGGAGATATTCGCGGGGCGGTCTCGCTGCAAACGACGGGACTTATTCGCGCCATGATGAAAAAAATGGCCCTGAGATAACTTGAACCCTTTTTTTAAGTCCAATTGAAGATTATTATCTGGAGGAGTGAAGATAATGGCTTATACATCGTATAAAGTCATTGAAGGTGCATGCCATGCCACCAGACAGCCGCTAACATCCACTCCCATGACCATTTCCACCACTGCACCTTCCAAGTCTTCTTCCATCCACTTTGGCCACCAGGGCCGCGTCTGCATCGTCACCGGTGGCGCGCAAGGCATTGGCGAGGCCTGCGTGCGGCGTTTCGCGGCCGACGGCGCCAAACCGGTGATTGTTGATGTGGACGACGCGCGCGGCCAGGCACTGGCGCAAGAGCTGGGTGCGCTGTACGTGCGCTGCGATGTGGGCGACAAGTCGCAGGTGGATGCGCTGGTAGCGCAGACGCTGGCGGCGCATGGCCGCATCGACGTGCTGGTGAGCAACGCGGGCATCTTTCGGGCGGCAGACTTTCTGGACGTGACCGAGGCGGACTTTGATGCCGTGCTGCGGGTCAACCTCAAGGGCTCGTTCCTGGTGGGCCAGGCAGTGGCACGGGCCATGGTCGCCTCCGGTGGCGGCTCTATCGTCAACATGAGTTCGGTCAACGGCGTTCTGACCATCCCCAACATTTCCAGCTACAACGTGAGCAAAGGCGGCGTTAACCAGCTCACACGGGTGATGGCGCTCGCGCTGGCCGACAAAAATATCCGTGTGAATGCCGTGGCCCCCGGCACCATCGCCACCGAGCTGGCCGCCAAGGCGGTGCTGACCAGCGATGAGGCCAAGAACAAGATCATGAGCCGCACCCCCATGAAACGCCTGGGCGAGCCGTCGGAGATTGCCGATGTGGTGGCCTGGCTGGCCAGCGACGCTGCCAGCTACGTAACTGGCGAGATCGTGACCGTGGACGGCGGGCGCATGACGTTGAACTACACGGTCCCCGTCTGATTCAGCCGGAAACTACTGCGTGGTTACTACTGAATTGATAGCTACTGGCGCTTAATAGATAAGCGCTAGCGGCCATTTTGTCTATATTTTCAGGTCTGTGGCGTGCGCCGCAGCAGGCCTGCCATGCTGCGCGGCCAGCCGACTGGGCCGAACCAGGCGCCACCCGCAATCGCCCAGGCGTTGACGACTCCGTAAAGCACCAGCGCCACCGCTTGTGCGGCAAACACCGCGGCCAAACCACCGCCCCAGCGCAAGGCCAACCAGCCGCCAGTCACTGCAACAGCAAGGCGCACAATGTTGCCAATCACCGGCCAGAGCAGGCGCCCTGCCCCTTGCGAGGCAAAGTACAACACCAGGCCCAGGCCGAAAAAGCCGTACACCGGGCCGACGGTGCGCAAATACAGAGCGCCCGCCTGCAGCATGGCGGGGTCGCTGTTGAACAGCGACAGCCACGCGTGGGGAAACGCCGCCGCCCACAAACCAATCGCCTCGGCCATCATAAACGCCATGCCCGCGCCGATCCAGGTGGCGCGCAAGGCCCGCTCGCGCTGGCCCGCACCGATGCAGGTGCCCACCATGGCCACCAGGGGCGCGCCCAGGCCGAACACCAAGGGCACCAGCAGATATTCAAGCCGCGACGCTGTGCCGTAGCCCGCGATGGCGGCAATGCCAAAGCCGCCCACCAGCGCAGTGGTAACGCCGATCGACAGATTGGTGGCGACCGTGGAGACGGTGCCCACCAGCCCGACCCGCAGGATGTCCTTGAACAGCACCCACCGAAACCGGATGTGCGCCAACGACGGCCTCAGCAGGCTGCGCGGCGACCACAGGTACGCCGCCAGCACCACACTGCCAATCAGGTAGAACGCCAACAGTGCAATCGCGCCACCCGCAATGCCCAGGCCGGGGATGGGGCCCCAGCCAAAGATGAAAAGCGGCGACAGCGGCACCAGCACCACCGCGCCCAGCACCGTCACATAGGCCGGCACGGCCATGTTGCCGGTACCTCGGATCACGGCCGACAGCGTGTTGAACAGCCACACCAGAAAAGCGCCCGCAAACACCCAGTTGGAATAGATCAGCGCCGCATCCAGCGCACCACCTGCGCCGCCCATGCGGGTGTAAAGCCAGCGCCCTCCTCCCACCACGCCCACCGTAAAGACCAGCGAGAACACCGCTGCGATGACCAATGAGTGCAGGACTAGCGCATCGGCATCGTCGCGCCGCCGCGCGCCCAAAGCGCGGGCAATGGCCGATGCGATGCCGCCGCCCATGGCGCCAGCAGAGGTCATCTGCATCAGCATGACGACCGGGAACACCAGCGCCATGCCCGCCAGCGCATCGGTGCCCAGCTTGCCGACGAAGTAGGTTTCGATGAGGCCGACGCCCGCCTGCGCCAGCATCACCAGCACATTGGGCGCGGCCAGCCGCAGCAAGGTGGGCGCGATGGGCGCCTCCAGCAGCATGCGGGTGCGGGGGTTCAAGGCGTCCGTCATGCCATAAATGCCGATGCACCGGGCTTGCGTGGTACGACGATGCGCACGGTGGCCACCTGCAACACATCGCCATGCTGGTTGCGCGTTTCGCTGCGCACGGTGACCATGCCCCGGTCGGGCTTGGACTTGGAAGGCTGGATCTGCAGCACCTCGCTCACCACATGCAGCACATCAGTGGCGCGCGTGGGCCGTGGCCAGGTGACTTCGGCCCCCGCGCCGATGATGCCGCCCGCAATGGGCAGGCCGCTGGTCACCTGCAGTCGCATGGTCACTGCCGCGGTGTGCCAGCCACTGGCGGCCAGACCGGCAAACAGCGTGGGCCGGGCGGCCGCGTCGTCCAGGTGGAACGGCTGCGGGTCAAACTGCGCAGCAAAGGCCTTGATCTGCGCTTCGTCCATGGCGTGTTCGCCACTTCTGAACTGGTCACCTACCGCCAGGTCTTCGAGGTAGACGACAGGCCGGCCTGCGTCGGCCGACGAGGCGGGATGGGCGGTCTCACTCGCCATGGACAGCCTCCTGTGTGTGCAGCGCGGCCAGCAGATCCAGCGAATCGTCCACCAATGTGTGCAGCGCTATCACGCGCTCTGCGCCCAGCGTTGCATTCAATGCCAGTTGCGCCGCCTTCCAGTGGCGCTGTGCCTCGGCACGTTTGTCGCGGCCAGTGTCAGAGATATGCACCAGGCGGCTGCGCGCGTCGGCGCCCGCCTCCAGGGTGACCCAGCCGGCATCCACCAGGGGGCGCAGGTTGCGGGTCAGCGTGGACGCATCCATCTTCATGGCCACCGCCAGGTCGCCAGGGCGGATGGGGCCCAGTTTGAGCACATGCGACAGCAGCGAATACTGCGTGGTCTTGAGTCCGCACTTTGCCATCTCTGCGTCGTAATGGTTGGCTACGCGGCGCATTAACTGGCGCAGCTTGAAGTTGGTACAGCCCTGGGGCAGCACAGGGACCGAGGTCGATGGTTCGGCTTGCATGAATTAAATTGTATCTGCAATAATTGCATATGCAATATTCTCCATCAAACCAGCTCCTCAACCAAGCAACCCCATGACCCACCACAACCACCTTGAACACTGGCTGGCCCAAGAGCGCGACATCCTGGCCCGGCTGGATGCCGGCCCAGGCCCCGGCGTGGCCCAGCGTGAGCAAATTGCCCACCTGAACGGACTGCAGCAGATGCAGGCCATGCTGCGCGGCGAACTGCCCTACGCCGCCATCGCCAAGACGCTGGACTTCTTGATTGTTGAAGTGGGCGAAGGCACAGCCATCTTCCAGGGCACGCCCCGCGCAGAGCACCTGAACCCCATGGGCACCGTGCACGGCGGCTGGTTTGCCACCCTGCTCGACTCGGCCCTGGGCTGCGCCGTGCACACGCGCATGGAGCCCGGACGCGGCTACACCACGGCCGAGCTGGGCATCAACCTGGTCAAGGCCATCACACCGAAAGTGCAGCGGGTGCGGGCCGAAGGCCGCGTGATCCATAGCGGGCGCCAGCTTGCCACGGCCGAGGCCCGCCTGGTGGGGCCAGACGGTACGCTCTACGCCCACGCCACCACCACCTGCCTGGTTTTTGACATGCCTGCACAATCGAAAGGATGAAATTCCTCCACACGATGCTGCGCGTTGGCAACCTTCAACGCTCGATTGACTTCTACACCAAGGTGCTGGGCATGCAACTGCTGCGCCAGTCCGAGAACCCCGAGTACAAATACTCGCTGGCGTTTTTGGGCTTCGACGGCGGCAACCCCGGCCAGGCAGAGATCGAGCTGACCTACAACTGGGGCACCGAAAGCTACGACATGGGCACCGCGTATGGCCATATTGCGCTGGGTGTACCGGATGCGTACGCAGCATGCGAAAAGATCAAGGCCTCGGGCGGCAACGTGACGCGCGAGGCAGGTCCCGTCAAAGGCGGTACTACCGTGATCGCATTTGTAACAGACCCCGATGGCTACAAAATCGAGTTGATCCAGCGCGCCGAGGGCACGGGCGGCGCAGGCCTGCGGTAACCAGTTACTACCAAATTAATAGCTGCTAGCGCATGCCAGATAAGCGTTAGAGGCCAATTTGACCTAAAAATCCCGGCACTGCCGGGTTTTCTACGGAGCGATCTGGAGAACCTGCCTGGCCATTGCGCGCCCATTGCCGCATTCACGCGGCGTGCTCCGGCATTGGTGTCAGTGTCAGTGGCTCCTTCAGGTGTCTTCAGCTCGATCTTGTCGTCTGCCACGCCGTCGTCATCCGAGCAGGAAAACCAGGACACCCTGTTGGGGTGTTGAAAAAAATGGACTGCCGCCGCCCTGAAACCTGCAGCGCAGAGGCCCCAGAGCGCCCAACCAAGCTTTTCGATCGTAGAGTGACGGCATGACGAATCTCCCCGCCCCCCTGCGAGACCCGGCCCCCATGCTGGAGCGTGCCCTGCACGAATGGGGTGGCCACCGGGATCTGTGGGTGTTTGGCTATGGCTCGCTCATCTGGCGGCCTGACTTTGACTACAACGAGCGCCGCGCCGCCAAGGTCCATGGCTGGCACCGCGCGCTGAAGATGTGGAGCCGCATCAACCGGGGCACGCCCGAGTGCCCGGGCCTTGTGTTTGGCATGCTCTCAGGCGGCAGTTGCCGGGGCATGGTGTTCCGGGTGGACAAGACGCATGCGCGGCAGGTCATGATCAACCTGTGGCAGCGCGAGATGATCACCGCCGTGTACGACCCGCGCTGGCTCACCTGCCACACGCCGCAGGGCCCGGTCAGTGCGCTGGCATTCACCCTGTCGCGCAAAAGCCCCAACCACACGGGCGAGCTGCCCGACCACGAGTACAGCCGCATTTTTGAGCAGGCCTGTGGGCGGTTTGGTACCACCATCGACTATGCCCAGGCTACCTACGACGAACTGCGCAAGCACGGCATCCATGACCGGGCCCTGGCCCGCTTGATCGCTTTGGCAAAAAAACAGGCGTAGTTTTCTGGTTCCCCCGATACGATGGCGACCACCCGCGGTGGACAGCAGAAACATCCACATCGCGCGGTGTTCCTCTGTTTACGTTTTAGGAGTGTGGGTCATGAAAACTCGTTTCACCCTGTCGATTCTGTCGTCGCTGGTGGCTGCGGTCGCCCTGGCGGGCTGCGCGTCGCACCTTGCGGGCCTCCGCGCCACCGCCAAGCTGGAGCCCACCCGCGGCAACACCACCAGCGGCACCGTGACCTTTGCCCAGACCGGCGACGGCGTGCAAGTGTCTGGCGAAATCCGCGGCCTCAAGCCCAACGCCGAGCACGGCTTTCATGTCCATGAAAAAGGCGACTGCTCCAGCGGCGACGGCATGAGCACCGGCGGCCATTACAACCCCGGCGGCAAGCCCCATGGCGCCCACGGCGCTGGCGAGCACCACACGGGCGACCTGCCCAGCCTCAAGGCGGACAAGTACGGTGTGGCGGCATTCAGTTTTCTGTCGCGCAGCATCACCCTCGCAGGCCCCACCAACGACATCATCGGCAAGGGCCTGATCGTTCACCGTGACCCCGACGACTACAAGACCCAGCCCACGGGCAACGCAGGCCCGCGCCTCGCTTGTGCGGTGATCACGGCGGTCAAGTAATCAAGGTGTCAACCCGCCCGCTCGGGCATCTTGGTTCGTTTGGGTAGCTCGGTTGCCTAGTCCGTAGATTGCCGCCGCGCAGCCAGCAACACCGCTGCGCGCTCCAGGTCCTGCACGGTGTCTACATCGGTCACCGTGCCCGCGTCATCCACGTCTACCAGCCGCACCCTGCCCTGCTGCGCCTGCTGGCGCACCACACTGGCGGCGCCTTGCTCGCCTGCCAACGCAAGCAGCCCTTGTTGGCAAGTCCACGAAAATCCCACGGGGTGGCCCCGCTCGCCCCGGTACACAGGCACCGCCACAGCGCAGTCGGGGTCTGCCAATGCGGCAGCGATAGTGCGCAGCGTTTCAGGCAGCACCAGCGGCAGGTCCCCCGGCAAGACGAGCCAGCCCGGAGCATCTGGCGTGGCACGCACCGCTGCCGCAATCGAATCGCCCATGCCAGGGTGCCCCACATCCTCCAAATGCCACGGCAAACCGCTGGCGCGCACCGCGGCCAGGGTGTGCTCCAGCACCGTGGTTTCACCCAGGCGCGCGCGCAGCTTGTGTACCGCGCCGCCCGATGCGGCAAACCGCGCTCCCCGGCCGGAGGCCAGCACCAGCACAACAGGGGCCGAGAGGGAAATGGGCATGGGGTTTCGCCTTAAAGGCCCGCGCGGGGCCAGGAACTGCGAGACGCAGCGGGCGCGATTCTAGTGCCGGGTCAATGCGGTCAATGCGATCAAGCCGGCCAGTGCGTTCAGAACGCGCTGCTCGCCACCGTGAAATCCGCGTGCTGCGTTGCCAGACCATGCAACATGCCCACCAGTGGCCGCAAGTCATCGCGCCGACTGTGCAGCGCATAGCCGAGCGACCCCAGAGGTACCGGGCTGGCCAACATGTGCAGCACGCCCCGCGCGCAAAGGGCCTGCGCCCAGCCCTCGGGCAGCAGGCCAATGCCACTGCCGTGCGCCAGCAGGCCCACGATGGCGCCCCAGTGGTTGCAGACCAGCCGCCGCGTGGGGCGGGCGTCCGCCTGCCGCAGCCAGTCGTCGATGAGATGGGTCACACCCGAGCCCTGGGGCAGCGTCACCAGCGGGTGCAGCAGCAATGCGTCTGCATCCATGCGGGCCACACTCTGCGCCACCGCAGGGCCCGCACACCAGGTAAACCGGGCGTTCGCCAGGGACACCGAGGTCAGCACGCTGCGACTGGCCGTGCCCGCAATCACGGCCACATCCAGTTCGCCTTTATCCAGCCGCTCTGCCAGGGCAGCGCCCACATCGACATGCACTGACACATCAACGTGGGGGTGCGCACTGGCGATGGCGGCCACAAGGCGCGGCAACCAGGTCAGCGCAGTGAGTTCGCCCACGCCCAGGCGGCAGGGGCCCCGCAGGCCCGCAATGCTGCCCATGTCCTGCTGCACACGGTCGGCCTGCTGCAGCAGCGCGCTGGCCATTGGCAGCAGCCGTGTGCCCGCCTCCGTCAGCGCTGCGCGGTGCCCGCTCCGGTCAAAAAGCACCTGCCCCAGCGACACCTCCAGCTCGGCAATGCGCTTGGACAGCGACGACACGGACAGGTGCACACGCCCGGCCGCCATGGCAAAGGTGCTGCAGGTGGCGGCCCAGTAGAAGGCTTCGAGCTGCTTGAGGGTCATGGTTTTTAATGTCAATTTAGCGAACAAATACTGATCAATAAATTCGCTTTCTTGATTCTGCCGCTTTTTGGACACTGCTTTCTAGCCTTCCAGCCTTTAATCCTTCCATTGCTTGTTTTAGCCCGGACCCGCTCATGCCCAACCCCTCCCCCACGCTGGCCTCGCCCGCACCCAATGCCTGGCAGGCGTTTGATGGCGCTCGCTGCAGCGGCCGCACCCGCGATCTGCTGTCGCTGGACGACTTTGAAGCCGCAGCGCGCCGCGTGCTGCCGCGCCCCATCTTTGGCTACGTGGCGGGAGCGGCCGAGGACAACCAGGCACTGGACGACAACCGCCGCGCCTTTGCCGAGCTGGCGCTCGTACCCCGCGTGCTGCGCAACGTGGCCGAGCGCGACCAGGGCGTGACCCTCTTCGGCAAACGCTACGCCAGCCCCTTCGGCATCGCACCCATGGGCATTGCGGCCCTGTCGGCCTACCGGGGCGACATCGTGCTGGCGCGTGCGGGGGCACAGGCGGGCATCCCCGCCGTGCAAAGCGGCAGTTCGCTCATCCGGCTTGAAGAGGTCATGCAAGCGGCCCCCGGAATCTGGTTTCAGGCCTACCTGCCGGGCACGCCAGATCGCATCGACGGCCTGCTGCAGCGCGTGGTAGCGGCCGGCGTAGAAACCCTGGTGGTGACGGTTGACATTCCCGTGGCAGGCAACCGCGAGAACAACATCCGCGCGGGCTTCTCCACCCCGCTGCGGCCCGGCCTGCGTCTGGCGTGGGACGGCCTGGTGCGCCCCCGCTGGCTGGCGGGCACGTTGCTGCGCACCCTGGCACGCCACGGCATGCCGCATTTTGAAAACTCGTTTGCCGAACGCGGCGCGCCCATCCTGTCGTCGCGCGTGCAGCGCGATTTTTCAGCCCGCGACCATTTCGACTGGAGCCACATCGCCCACATCCGCCGCCAATGGCGCGGGCCGCTGGTGGTCAAAGGCATCCTCAGTCCGCACGATGCGGCCCTGGCCCGCCAGCACGGAGTGGACGGCATCATCGTCAGCAACCACGGCGGCCGCCAGCTCGATGGCGCAGTAGCACCCTTGCGCGTGCTGCCCGCCATTGCCGAGCAGGCGGGCAGCGGCATGACGGTGATGCTGGACGGCGGTATCCGCCGTGGCACCGATGTGATCAAGGCCCTGGCGCTGGGTGCGCAGGCAGTTTTTGTGGGCCGCCCGTTCAACTACGCCGCAGCGGTGGACGGCGAGGCAGGCGTTGCCGCCGCCATCGGCCTGCTGCGCGCCGAAGTGGACCGCAACCTGGCCATGCTGGGCGCCGCCTCCTGCCAAGACCTGGGGCCAGAGCATCTCATGGACCGGCGGGCACCCTGGAGGACTGCGGCGCACGCTTCTCGGCGGGTGCCTGATCAAGCTGGGGAGCCAAGTGCAATCAGCGCAGTTTGAAATGAAGTGATGGCAGCGCCGCCAACGCTCCCCTGTCGATCACTTCATAATTGATAGCTGCCAGCGCTTATCTGCAAAGCGCTGGCAGCACTTTTCATTCAATAGGAATGGTCTGCAGCGCCACGGACGGCCTCAGGTTGATTTCGAACTTTCAATCGACCACCATTGGCAGGTAGTTTTTGACCCGAACCGTCCTGTTTGCCGTGCAATATAGAACTGCCATGGGTGGTCCTTCAGTTAAAGTCCTCGCCCCTCGGGTGATTTTTACCCGCATCGAGCACCCCGCTAACGGGGTTTGAAAACAAAATCTGCGACTTTGGGCGGCACCAGGGATCCTCTGCACAAATCACCGCGCCGTGCGCATCTGCGGACTCAGGCGGTCTGCCGCGTTGCAAATGCTCGCAATAGCTACGGCTATTGCTGCGCTTTGCGCCTTGCAGCCCATCCCGATCCGCAGCGCACACTTACCGCTCGATTCGTGCAGAGGATCCCTAGC
>NZ_JBKBXG010000067.1:0-28869 GCF_046314175.1 Acidovorax sp.
CCGCCTTGTCGGCGTATTCGAGGTGCAAGAACTCCTGCATGGCGGGCGTGCCGTCGGGGTTCTTGTTGCCCACGTCCATGTTGACCAGGCCGCGGTAGCGCCCGATGCCGTGCTGGCTGTGTACTACCGGGTCGCCCACGTTCAGCTCGGCCAGGTCCTTGATCAGTGCCTCGACATCGCTCACCTGCTCCTGCTTCTTGCGCCGGCGCGTGGTGGGGCCTGCGGCAAACAGCTCGGTCTCGGTGACGAAGTCGATGCCGTCCTCGATCCAGCTGAAGCCCACGGTGAGGCCGGCGGTGGCGATGCCTACCTTCTCATCGTCCGCGCTCTGGAACTCGGCCAGCGAGTCGAAGGCTGGCGGGTTCACTCCGCTGGCGCGCAGAAAGTCGAGCAGGCTCTCGCGCCGGCCATCGCTCTCAGCCAGCAGCAGCACGCGGTGTTGCGTGTTGCGGATGTGGGCGTGCAGCCGGGCCAGCGGGTCTTCGGCACCACGCACCACCGACAGGTCGCCCAGCTTCTGGAAGTGGGGGTTGTCGGCAATGTCCTCTACCCCGGGGCGGATGGACAGCTGCGCATGCTCCTTGGCGCGCGTGTAGAACTGGTCGGCCGAGAGGAACAGCGATTCAGGCGGCAGCGCCGGGCGCTCTGGGTCGCCCTGCACCAGGCGAAATCGGTCCTTGGTGTCCTGCCAGAAGCGCTGGAACGCGGGTTCCAGGTCGCCATGCAGCACCACCGTGGCCTCGCATCCAAGATAGTCGAACACCGTGGCGGTGTCGTCAAAAAACAGGGGCAGGTAGTACTCGATACCTGCGGTGGCTACGCCCGCACCCATGTCCTTGTATATGCGGCTCTTGGTCGGGTCGCCCTCCAGCATCTCGCGCCAGCGGCTGCGGAATTTGGCGCGCGCGTCATCGTCCATGGGGAACTCGCGGCCGGGCAGCAGGCGCACTTCGGGCACGGGGTACAGGCTGCGCTGGCTGTCAGGGTCAAACGTGCGGATGCTGTCGATCTCATCGTCGAACAAATCCACGCGATAGGGCACGAGCGAGCCCATGGGAAACAGGTCGATCAGCCCGCCGCGCACCGCGTATTCACCTGGGCTGACCACCTGCGACACATGACTGTAGCCAGCCAGCGTGAGTTGGGCCTTGAATTTCGCTTCGTCGAGCTTTTGCTTGACCTTGAAGTGGAAGGTGTAGCCCGCCAGAAAAGATGGCGGCGCCAGCCGGTACAGCGCCGTGGTGGCGGGCACCAGCACTACATCGGCTTCACCCTGCGAGATACGCCACAGCGTGGCCAGTCGCTCGCTGATCAGGTCCTGGTGGGGCGAGAAGGTGTCGTAGGGCAGCGTCTCCCAGTCCGGGAACAGCGCGCAGCGCAGCGTGGGCGCGAAGAACTCCATTTCCTCGATGAGGCGCTGCGCATCGGTGGCGTCGGCCGTGACGATGGCGGTGGTGCGGCCCCCTGCCTTGTCGCGTTCAGCCAGGCGGGCCAGCAGCAGGGAATCGGCGCTGCCCACGGGGCGGGGCAGGGTGAAACGTTTTCCGGGGGAGAGTTTGGGCAGTTCCATGCGGACGGTGTCGTCGGGGCCCGCCGCATCCCCAGGGGCACAAAACGTGCACGGGCTGGATGGGTAGGCAACAGGAGATTTTAGAATGAGCGCTCCATGACTGCTCCCTTGCTGCAACCCCCGCTCGCCCCTTTGTCCGCCCACGGGCGATTCTGGGCATTGGTGCCCTGTGCTGGAACCGGCTCGCGGGCGATTGCGGCGGGGGCCAATCCTCCCGCTGCCGCAGCGGCTGCGCCGTCACTTGCGCCCGATGGCTGCCCGCCCGTACCGTCTACTTTGGCGGCGTTCTCAAAGGCAGATACAACACCTCCTGTGCCCGCGGTCCCTCTGTCCAAGCAGTACCACCTGGTTGCGGGGCACCCCATGGTGCTGCACACCCTGGGGGCGCTTGCTGGCGTGAGCCGTTTGCTGGGCACGCTGGTGGCGGTGGCGCCCGGAGACCATTTTTTGAACGCGCATGCGGATGCGGCCTTTTTCGTGGTGGAGTGCGGTGGCCCCACCCGAGCCGATACCGTGCTGGGCGGCCTCAAGGCGCTATTGGCGCGTGGAGCCCAGCCAGACGACTGGGTGCTGGTGCATGACGCCGCACGCTGCCTGATCACTTCAGAGCAGATTGACACCCTCATCGACCAGTGCGCAGGCGACAGCGTGGGCGGCCTGCTGGCCCACAAGCTGGCGGACACACTCAAGACATCGATTGACGGCCCGGGCGGCGTGCGGGTGGCGTCCACCGTCGACCGCAGCAACAAGTGGCTGGCGCAGACGCCGCAGATGTTCCGCATCGGCCCGTTGATGGATGCGATAGAAAAGGTAGGCTCGAACGTGACCGACGAGGCCAGTGCCATGGAGGCCATGGGCCTGCACCCGCGGCTGGTGCCGGGCGGGGCGCAGAACTTCAAGGTTACCTACCCGGACGATTTTGCGCTGGCTGCCGCGGTGCTGGCGCAGCGGGGATACGGCACGACGCTGGCCCTGTTTGGCGGCGAGCGGGGCCAGGTGGGGGCCGCCCTCGGGAAAAAGAACCTGTTCTGAACCAGCGCACTGCACTGCCGGTGCAACTGCTTGGGGCGACCAGTGCCCACAACAACACATCTACACAAGGCAATACCATCATGAATTTCAGGATCGGGGAAGGTTGGGACGTGCATGCGCTCGTGCCGGGCCGCAGGCTGGTAATTGGAGGCGTGGACATCGCCCACACCATGGGCCTGCTGGGCCATTCGGATGCGGATGTGCTGCTGCATGCCATCACCGATGCGCTGCTGGGTGCCGCTGCACTGGGCGATATTGGCAGCCATTTCCCAGACACCGACCCGACCTTTCGCGGTGCCGATTCGGGCGTGCTGCTGGCCGAGGCGGCGCGCCGTGTGCGGGCGGCGGGCTACGAAATCGGCAACATCGACAGCACCGTGGTCGCCCAGGCGCCGCGCCTGGCTGCACACATCCCTGCGATGCGCGCAGCCATAGCACGTGCAGTGGGCGTGGCAGAGGGACAAGTCAACGTGAAAGCCAAAACGGCCGAGCGCTTGGGCCCGGTGGGGCAGGGGCTGGCGATGGAGGCACGCGCCGCGGCGCTGATTTACACGCCGTAGAAACCAGGGCGGCAAGACTCAGGGCCAACGCCGCCGACGCGGCCTGTTGCCCCTTTCACGTCGTCACGCCATCCGGTCTTCTGCCCTTCGACGGGGCAACTGGCGCTTGATGGAAGGCCTTTGCAAGCGCTGTTTCGGATCAGCCCCCTCGGGCAGATCTGTGGCCCGCTGCAATTGCAGGTGGGCCACCAGGCCGCCCGTGCTGGAATTGGCCAGCGCAAAGATGCCGCCCATGCGCTGCACCGTTTTGTCCACGATGGACAGCCCCAGCCCCGCGCCTGCGGCGGCCGTACGCGCCGTGTCGCCGCGAAAGAAGGGCTTGGTCAGGTTTGACAACTGCTCCGGTGGCACGCCCGGGCCGTGGTCGCGCAGTTTGACCAGCACCCAGTTTTCGCGGCCCTTGGCAACGATGTCTACGTTGGTGATGCTGGTGTCCTCTGCCTTGCCATAGCGCCGTGCGTTCTCCAGCAGGTTAGAGATCACGCGGGCCAGCTCCACCTCGTCGGCCAACACATTCAGGTCTTCGGGCACAGACATGGTGATCTGCAGCTCGCGGTGGTCCTGCACCGCATACACGCAGGACGACACCACGGCCAGCAGGTTGACCGGCGTCAACGTGACATGGTCGGGCCGCGCGTAGTCCAGAAACTTGTCGATGGTGGCGTCGAGCTGCACGATGTCCGCCACCATGTGCTCGCGCGCCACATCGTCAGTCACGCTCATCTCGGTTTCCAGCCGCAGGCGGGCCAGCGGTGTGCGCAGGTCGTGCGAAATACCCGCAAGCATCACGGCGCGGTCCTGCTCCAGCTTGGCCAGCTTTTGCGCCATGCGGTTAAAGCCAATGTTGACCTCGCGGATTTCGCTGGTCACCACCTCTTCATCCAGATGGCTGGCTGCAAAGTCACCGTCTTTCACCCGGTTAGCCGCATAGGACAACTGCTTGAGCGGGCGGTTGATCAGCCGCGCAATGGCTGCCGCGCCCGCCAGCGACAGCGCACCGGCCGTGATGAGCCAGATCAGCCATGTGCGGCCGCCTGCAGGGCTGAAGCGGGACCGATCCATCAGCAGCCAGTTGGGGTCGCCGTTGATGTTAAAGCCTACCCACAGGCCGTTTTCACCATTGACGCTTTGGGCCACGATGGTGTCGGGCCCCAGGCGCTGGGTGAGTTCGTCGGTGAGGCGGTTGCCTAAAGCTGTGCTGTCAAGCAGGGCAAACTTGTCCTTGGGTTCGCGCGGCAGAATGCGCACGCCTTCCTGATCGGCCATGGTCTTGATCAGCGAGACGCGCTGGATGGCGTCCGAATGCACCAGCGCGGCGCGGCTCAGGTTGACCAATGAAGCGATCTGCTGCGCGGTGTGCAGCGTGCGGGGCTCAAATTCGAGCGCGCGCAGCGTCTGTAGCCACGCCAGAATGCTGCCAACCAGCAGCAGCGCGAGCAGAAAGAAGGTGCGCCAGAAAAGGTTCAGGCCCACACGCGCACGCTGTTCCCTGGCCTTGCGGAGGGATTCAAGTGGCGCGGGGCTGGTGGCGTCGGCGGGGGCGGATACGGACTGCCGAGACGACCATCTCGGCTTGCCGTCGGTTTTACGCATGAAGGTCAGCTGGTTCCATCGGGTACGAACACGTAGCCTACACCCCAAACGGTCTGGATGTACCGTGGCGCGGCAGCGTCCACTTCCACCAGCTTGCGCAGGCGCGAGACCTGCACATCGAGGCTGCGGTCAAAGGGCTCGAACTCGCGGCCACGGGCCAGCAGGGCCAACTTTTCGCGCGACAGGGGCTGTCGCGGGTGGCGCACCAGCGCCTTGAGCATGGCGAATTCGCCGGTGGTCAGGGGCAGCTCTTCGCCGTTGCGTTGCAGGGCGCGGGTGCCCAGGTCGAAGGTGAAGGGGCCAAAGGTGACCACCTCGTTCTCGCCCGATGGAGCGCCCGGCGCCTCTTGCGCTGGGCGGCGGCGCAGCACGGCGTGGATGCGGGCCAGCAGTTCGCGGGGGTTGAAAGGCTTGCCCAGGTAATCGTCGGCGCCCACTTCCAGGCCCACGATGCGGTCCACGTCCTCGCCCTTGGCGGTGAGCATGATGATGGGGGTGCGGTCGTTGGCGGCGCGCAGGCGGCGGCAGATCGAGAGGCCGTCTTCGCCGGGCATCATCAGGTCGAGCACGATGATGTCAACCGTTTCGCGCAGCAGCAGGCGGTTGAGCGCCTTGCCGTCTTCGGCGACCATGACTTCAAAACCTTCTTGTGTGAGGTAGCGACGCAGCAGATCGCGGATTCGCGCATCGTCGTCCACCACCAGAACTTTGTCGGTGCGATTGGTTGTTGTGGCCATGTTGATCTCAAGTCCAATTTGTAACAGAGCCGATTCTGACCACTTGAAGCGCCGAAGTTCGGCTTTTGGGCCTGGGTTTGACCAACTGTTACAAGTTTTGCGCAGCTTCGCGTATCGCGCTACACGCCGTTATCGCCGGGGTCGCGCCCTGCGGTTATGGTGGTGCCCCGCGCTGCCCGACCCCGGGTTGCGTACCGACATCAAGGATGCCTTTGTGATGAATACTACTACTAAACTTATAGCTGCCAGCGCTTTACTCGCTTGCGCTGGGGCCGCTTTTTCTCAAAATTCTTCAACCGCAGAGCCGCGCAACGTCGTGCAGTTGGCGGCTACGGGTACGGTGGAGGTTCAGCAGGATTTGCTGGTGCTCAACCTGTCCACCAACAAGGAGGCGGCCGACGCTGCCACGGTGCAGACTCAGCTGAAGCAGGCCCTTGACACGGCGCTGACGGAAGCCAAACGCAACGCCCAGCCCGGTCAACTGGACGTGCGCACCGGCCCGTTTGGCCTGTACCCACGCTATGGCAAGGACGGAAAGATCAACGGCTGGCAGGGTCGCGCCGAGCTGGTGCTGGAGGGCCGCGACTTTGCACGCATCACCGCCACGGCGGGCAAGATCCAGACATTGGCGATCAGCAACGTGGCGTTTGGTCTGTCGCGTGAAGCCCGTGCCAAGGTGGAAATCGAGGCCCAGACCCAGGCCATTGAGCAGTTCAAAGCCCGTGCTGCAGAACTCGCCAAGGGTTTTGGATTCAGCAACTACAGCCTGCGCGAAGTGGCCGTGAACAGCAACGAAATGGTTCCCGGCCCGCGCCCACGCATGATGGCGGCCGAGGCCAAGATGGGCTCGTTCTCTGATTCGGCCGTGCCGGTGGAGGCGGGCAAGGCCCAAGTCATCGTGAACGTTTCGGGGTCGGTGCAGATGCGCTGATTTTTAACCAAATCGGCTGCTAGCGCTTATCCAGTAAGCGCTAGTAGCTATCATTTTTAATTTATCGCAAGGCCTGAGGTCGTTCTCACTGCGCTGCCCAGCCGCCGTCCATGTTCCACGCCACGCCGCGCACGTTGTTGGCGGCGGGGGAGCAGAAGAACACAGCCAGCTCACCCAGTTCTTCTGGCGTGGTGAACTGCATGGAAGGTTCCTTTTCGCCCAGCAGCAACTTCTTGGCGTCTTCGTTCGACAGGCCATGCTCGGCCGCTTTCGCGTCCACCTGTTTCTGGACCAGTGGCGTCAGCACCCAACCTGGGCAGATGGCATTACAGGTGACCCCGGTGGTGGCGTTCTCCAGTGCCGTGACTTTGGTCAGCCCGACGATGCCGTGTTTGGCCGCCACATAAGCGGACTTTTGCGCCGATCCCACCAGGCCGTGCACCGATGCCACGTTGATGATGCGGCCCCAGTTGGCACTCTTCATGGCGGGAAGCGCCAGACGTGAGGTGTGAAACGCGCTGGTGAGGTTGATGGCAATCACCGAATCCCAGCGCTCGACGGGGAAGTCCTCCACATTGGCCACGTGCTGGATGCCGGCGTTGTTCACCAGGATGTCCACGCGCCCGAACTGGGACGCGCTGTACTTCATCATGTCCTCGATATCGGCCACGCGGCTCATGTCGGCACCGTGGTAAGCGACCTGGGCGCCTGCGGCTTCACCGGCGGCGAGCACCTCGGCCCGGGGCGTGTCGACGTCGCCAAAGCCGTTGAGCACGATGTTGGCGCCCTGGCGGGCCAGAGCCTTGGCGATGCCCAGGCCGATGCCGCTGGTGGAGCCGGTGACGAGGGCAGTTTTGCCTTTCAGCATGAGAGTCTCTCCGAATGAATTACGATGCAACGCAGGAAAAGTTGGCCCACATGCGTTGGCGATGCGGACCGACTTTCACAAGCATTATCAAGCGCCGCCCCAGGATTCCGCACCCATGAATGAACCTACGCTGAACTACGTACTGTGCCCTGGTTCTGCGGCTTCGCCACCGTCTTCAGGCGCTGCGGCCGCTCCAGCCCCACAGCACCGCATGGCGTATTGGGAATGGAATGCCACCGGCAACCCTGTGCATCCCCATGTGGTGGTTTGCGTGCACGGGCTTTCGCGCCAGGGGCGCGACTTCGACACGCTGGCCCGCGCCCTGAGCCAGCATGCACGCGTAGTGTGCCCCGATGTGGTCGGCCGTGGCCAGAGCGACTGGCTGGCCGAGCCCATGGGCTACCAGATTCCGCAGTACGCGGCCGACATGCTGGCCTTGCTGGCGCAACTGCACCAGCAGGGCCCTATTGCTACGCTGGACTGGGTAGGCACCAGCATGGGCGGGCTCATCGGCATGGCCGTAACGGGGCAGCCAGGTCTTCCATTGCCCGTGCCTGTGCGCCGCATGGTGCTCAACGATGTGGGCCCTGTGATCCAGTGGCAAGCGTTGCAGCGCATCGGGCTGTACCTGGGGCAACCGGCGCGGTTTGAGTCGTTGCAGCAGGCTGCCGATGCGATGTGGGCCATCTCCACCAGCTTTGGGCCGCATACGCAGGACGAGTGGCTGGCTTTGTCGCGCGCCATGGTGCGCGTGCTGCCTGAATCTGCCGGAGGCGGCTTCACGCTGCATTACGACCCGGCCATTGCGGTGCCTTTCAAAGCGCTGACGCAAGAGTCCGCCGCAGTCGGCGAGGCAGCACTGTGGCAGCTGTATGACCAGATCACCGCACGTACATTGCTGCTGCGCGGTGCGCAATCGGACTTGCTGTCGCCCCAGACCGCACAGGCCATGGCCCAGCGAGGGCCCCGTGCGCAGGTCGTTGAGTTTGACGGTGTGGGGCATGCGCCCACCCTGGTGGCGGCAGACCAGGTTGCTGCTGTCACAGATTTCCTGCTGGCCATGGAAGGTGCTGCGGCCGGATGAAAACCTATCCTCCCGCCCAGGCGTCGTTCACCCCCCAGAACGACGCGCTTCCGCAGCTCCTTGCCGCCACGGCCCACACGTTGCCCGAGCAGGTGAATGCACTGGTGCGTGCGCGTGCCTTTGCAGAGCCCTTAATCGCGGGCGAGACCCTGAGTTCTGGCGAAAACACGCTGGCCCACGCGGATGCGGTGGCCGCCATTCTCAAGGGCATTGGGGGCTCTGAAGCCATGCAGGCTGCCAGCTACTTGGTGCATGCGTGTATTCACCTTAACAAGCCCGAAGACGTCATCGCCAAAGCGTTTGGCGCCAATTTCGCAGCACTGGCGGTGGAGACCACCAAGCTGATGCGCGTGCAGGAACAGGCCCGGGGCGCCGAACACCTTGAGGACCCGGCTGTGCAGACGGAGAACGTGCGCAAGATGTTGCTTGCGTTCTCGCGCGACCTGCGCGTGGTGATGCTGCGGTTGGCGTCTCGCTTGCAGACGCTGCGCTTTCATGCCGCCAGCAAGCTGCCGGTGTCGCCCAGTTTGGCGCGCGAGTCGCTACAGGTTTTTGCGCCGTTGGCCAACCGCCTGGGTATCTGGCAGGTGAAGTGGGAGCTGGAGGATTTGTCCTTCCGCTTTCTGGAGCCCGACACTTATAAGGATGTGGCCCGCTTGCTTGATGAAAAGCGGGGCGAGCGCGAGGTGTACATGGAGCAGTTGCGCGGGCGGCTCGAGTCTGACCTGCGCGCGCGCAGCATCAGCGCCAGCGTGCAGGGCCGCCCCAAACACATCTACAGCATCGTCAAGAAGATGCGGGGCAAGGCGCTCAACTTTGATCAGGTGTTCGACATCCGCGCGCTGCGCGTGGTGGTGCCCACAGTGAAAGACTGTTACGCCGCGCTGAGCTGGGTGCACGAGCAGTTCAAGCCTATCGTGGAAGAGTTTGACGACTACATCGCCAAGCCCAAACCCAATGGCTACCAATCGCTGCACACCATCGTGCGTGACGACAACGGCAAGCCCATCGAGATCCAGATCCGCACCCAGGCCATGCACGAACACGCCGAGCATGGCGTGGCGGCGCACTGGGCTTACAAGGAGGCCGGTGCCAAAGGCTACGCGGGCGTTTCAGCCACGGGCGAATACGACGCCAAGATTGCCGTGCTGCGCCAGCTGCTGGCGTGGGAGCGCGACCTGGTGGGCTCCGTGCCCAACCGGGGCCTGTTTGAAGACCGCATCTATGTGCTGACGCCCGATGCTGCGGTGGTAGAGCTGCCACAGGGCGCTACGCCCGTGGACTTTGCATACGCCGTGCACACCAGCCTGGGACACCGATGCCGCGGCGCCAAGGTCGATGGCGCCATGGTCACGCTCAATACGCAGTTGCAAAACGGGCAGACGGTGGAAATATCCACCGTGAAGGAAGGCCGCCCGTCGCGCGACTGGCTTAATGCCGAGTTGGGCTACCTCACCAGCAACCGCGCCAAAGCCAAGGTGCGCGCCTGGTTCAATGCCCAGGTCACGCATGAGACGGTGGCACGGGGCCGCGAGGCGGTAGAAAAACTGCTGCAGCGTGAGGGCAAAACCGCGGTCAAGCTCGACGACCTGGCGGTACAGCTGGGCTTCAAATCAGCGGATGCGCTGTTTGAAGTAGTGGGCAAGGACGAGTTCTCGCTGCGCAACATTGAAACCGTGCTGCGTCCGCCCGAACCCGTCATGCAGCCCGACGATTTTTTGCTGCTCAAGAAAACGCGGACCAACGACTCGGCCCCCAAGGGCGGCGTGCTGGTGGTGGGGATCGACTCGCTGATGACCCAGCTGGCCAAGTGCTGCAAGCCAGCGCCACCGGACGATATCCGCGGCTTTGTGACACGTGGCAAAGGCGTGAGCGTGCACCGCGCCGACTGCAGCAACTTTCGTGAAATGGCGGCGCGCAGCATCGAACGTGTGATTGACGTGGAGTGGGGCACTCCAAAATCTGCAGTGGGCGCGGCCGTCTACCCGGTGGACGTGGCCGTGGAGGCCGCTGACCGGCAGGGCCTGTTGCGCGATATTTCGGAAGTGTTCGCCCGCGAAAAAACCAATGTGATCGGTGTGCAGACCCAGTCGGTCAAAGGCACGGCCTGGATGACCTTCACCGTGGAGGTGACGGATTCTGGGCGCCTGAACAAGGTTCTGGGGATTGTGTCGGGTGTGTCTGGCGTGCGCTCTGCGAGGCGGCGCTGAATGCAGTCCAACACAAGGTGCGCTGATTTTGTTGTTTGGTTTGATCTGGATGCCCGATTTTTGTGGCTATAATTGTGGTCTTGATTGACGACAGGCGCGTAGCTCAGCTGGTTAGAGCACCACCTTGACATGGTGGGGGTCGTTGGTTCGAGTCCAATCGCGCCTACCAAAATTCGCAAGCCAAACCAGGGCTTGCAAAAAATCAGCCCGCTACCACAGCGGGCTTTTTTTGCCTTTTTTGGCTTGTGTCCCCTCTGTTGTCTCCGTGTCGGGACTCTCCATATGAGTACCAGGGCATCAACTCCATGAGGCGAAAGCGCCGGGGAGGATGGGTGTTTGTCTGACAGCGCATCCAGCTTGGTGGCGATAACTTCGTGACTCCACACAGCCAGGGGTCTCCATCATGAACACGTCGCGCAACGAATCCGATGCTTCCCATGACTACATGGATTCCGATCCAGATTTTGGTCTGTATGACATCCGGATTTTCTGGCTGGCCGCAACAGCCGCGGTGGTGGCTGTGCTGGTGGTCGCGTATTTCAAGATGGGCCATTGAGCAATCGCTTCAATGACCGATGAAACCGTCGGCATTGTCATCATTCGTTTAGCAAACGTTTCCACATAGCGCCCCACCCCGTGGCGCTGGCCGCTATGGCGGGCTGCAGGCACCCTGTTAAAAATGAGGAGGCGGGTCCTGAACCGGCGGGACGCCGGGGTGCAGCGGTGGGTCGCCTTGGGGTGGCTCTGGCAACCACTGGGGTGGGGTTTCCAGGGGCGGCACCGGGGTGGGTGATGGAGCGGGGGTGTGCATCATGGTCAAGTCCTTTCGCTGATGGGGCTGCTTAAGCCGTAAAGCTCTACCGTACTCACCCCTTCGAATGTTCCGTGACAGTCAACTTCCCGACCTGCCGCCCACCTTTGGAGGACATGGCCTCGTGTCCGCTGCTAACAGAGCCTACGAGTCGTACCTGCGATTGCGCTGCGCATCCTCGGAGACTACGGCATGGCCTTCACGTATGCCATGGCGTTTGGTGGGTTGTGCGCAGTGGCAGGCATGCGCACCTGCGGCAGGCAATCCGGATACTCGCGCTGAATGAAGGTGACCAGTGCTTCTCGCACCCGGCACCGCAGGTCAAATGCCAGGCCGGACGAGCGTGCTGATACCAGCACGCGAATCTGGATGGTGCGTTCGGTCACATCGGTAAGTTGCAGCACGCTCACGCGCTTGTCCCACTCTGGTGCGGCTTCCAGCACGCGCTGCAATTCAGCGCGCAATGGGTCCAGCGGCAGCCGGTAGTCGGCGAAAAGGAACACCGTGCCGAGGATTTCGGAGCTGGTGCGTGTCCAGTTTTGAAACGGGTTCTCTATGAACCATTGCAGCGGGATGATCAGGCGCCGCTCGTCCCAGATGCGCAGCACCACGTAGGTGCTGGTGATCTCTTCCACGCGGCCCCATTCACCTTCGATGATGAGTACATCGTCGATGCGAATCGGCTGTGCCAGCGCGATCTGCAGCCCCGCGATGATGTTGCTGAAGACGGGACGTGCCGCAATCCCGGCGACGATACCCACGACCCCCGCCGAAGCAAGCAAACTTGCGCCCACCTCTCGCGCGCCCGGAAAGGTCATGAGCATGAGCGCTACGCCTGCCATGACCACGCCCGTCATGGCGGTGCGCGACAGCACGCGCGCCTGGGTGGCGATCCGCCGTGCCGTCAGGTTGTCTTCCACATCGGCGGGGTGCTGGGCAATGACGCCATTGGCCAGCCCCCCAATCGCCGCGATCAACAGCCAGCAGACTCCGCCGATGATGGCCAGTCCATTGAGATGGCGTATGCCGCTGATGTATGGCAGATCATTTGCCGCGGCTTGCCACACCAGTTGCAGGGCAATCAGCGGCAGCAGAAAGCGCATCACGGGTACACAAGCCAGCACCACGGTGTGCACCACCGGCAAAGTGCTGGTTGCACGGCGCAGCACGATGGCGACGATGCGGTGTGCAATGGCCGCCAGAATGATCGCAAACAATGCCGCAACGATGGTGGCAAGCCAAGGAGATAGTTGAAGACTTTCGGGCATGTCGCTTCAAAAATGGATAAACGACCACTATCGCATTGGTAAAAGCAAGGATCTGTCGGACGAGGCGCCGCACTGCCGAGACGGGTGTGCGAGTGGTTTGCGGTGTTGCGTCCTTGCTGTGGGGCCCTGTCGCAACAAGTGTCACGCTTGCGACAAGGTGCGTAGCGTCCCCATCAGGGTATTCCTTCGCTGGTGGTGGTCGGCCCGATCCCTAGAATGTGTTGCACTGCAATACATGGGCCTCAAGCCCGAGGAGTTCGTCGTGTCCGACCAGAAAAGTGCCGCGTCCAAGTCGGCGCAACGCGTGATCAAGAAATACCCCAACCGCCGTCTGTACGACACAGACACCTCCACCTACATCACGCTGGCTGAGGTGCGCCAACTGGTCATGGCCAACCAGCAAGTGGTGGTGCGCGACGCCAAAACGGGTGAAGACCTCACGCGCAGCATCCTGCTGCAGATCATTCTGGAAGAAGAGGCGGGCGGTGCGCCCATGTTCACCGAGGCCGTGCTGGCCAACATCATTCGTTTTTATGGCCATGCCATGCAGGGCTTCATGGGGGCGTACCTGGAAAAGAACGTGCAGGCCTTCACCGACGTGCAGGCCAAGCTGGCCGAGCAGTCGCAAAGCGTGACTCCAGAGATGTGGGCCCATTTCATGAGCCTGCAGTCGCCCATGCTCAAGGGCATGATGGGCAACTACGTGGAGCAGTCGCAGTCCATGCTGACGCAGATGCAGGAACAGATGCAAAAGCAGACAGAGCAGATGCTGGGGGCCTTCGGTATTAAGCGTTGACTTCCTGAGTCGCCTACGGCGCCTTCCCCCTTCAAGGGGGATGCCCCCCCCAGTGGCCGGGCAAAGCCAGCTTCACGGGCGATGGGAGGTGCAAACCTTGCCTTGAATCGGGAACGGTACCCCTCCAACGCCGGAACTGGGACAATACGTGGATATGAGCGAAGCACTGTCCCCCACGAAAACACCCAAAGTCGGATTTGTCAGCCTGGGCTGCCCCAAGGCCCTGACCGATTCCGAGCTGATCCTCACGCAACTGAGCGCCGAGGGTTACGAAACCTCCAAGACCTTCCACGGCGCTGACTTGGTCATCGTCAACACCTGTGGTTTCATTGATGATGCCGTCAAGGAAAGCCTGGACACCATCGGCGAGGCGCTGGCCGAGAACGGCCGGGTCATCGTTACCGGCTGCCTGGGCGCCCGCACGGGCGACGATGGCAGCAACATGGTGCGAAAGATGCACCCCAGTGTGCTGGCGGTGACCGGCCCGCACGCCACGCAAGAGGTGATGGACGCCGTCCACCTGAACCTGCCCAAGCCGCACGACCCCTTCATCGATCTGGTGCCGGGCAGTTTTGGCATTGCAGGCATCAAACTCACGCCCAAGCACTACGCCTACCTCAAGATCAGCGAGGGCTGCAACCACCGCTGCACCTTCTGCATCATCCCCTCGATGCGCGGCGACCTGGTGTCGCGCCCCATTGGCGACGTGCTCAGCGAGGCCAAGGCCTTGTTCGAAGGCGGCGTGAAGGAGCTTTTGGTCATCAGCCAGGACACATCCGCCTATGGCGTGGACGTGAAGTACCGCACGGGCTTCTGGGATGGCAAGCCTGTCAAGACCCGCATGCTGGAGCTGGTGCAGACGCTGGGCGAGATTGCCGAGCCCTATGGCGCGTGGGTGCGCCTGCATTACGTGTACCCGTACCCCAGCGTGGACGATGTGCTGCCTCTCATGGCCACCGGACGCGTATTGCCCTATCTGGACGTGCCGTTGCAGCACAGCCACCCCGACGTCTTGAAGCGCATGAAGCGCCCCGCCAGCGGCGAGCGCAACCTGGAGCGCATCCAGCGCTGGCGCGAGGTGTGCCCCGAGATCGTGATCCGCAGCACCTTCATTGCCGGGTTTCCGGGCGAGACGGAAGAAGAGTTTGCCCACCTGCTGGACTTTGTGCGCGAGGCGCAGATCGACCGCGCAGGCTGCTTTGCCTATAGCGACGTGACTGGCGCAGCTGCCAACGAGCTGCCCGGTATGCTGCCGATGGAAGTGCGCGAAGAGCGCCGTGCCCGCTTCATGGCGGTGGCTGAAGAAGTGTCCATTGCCAAGCTGCAGCGCCGTGTGGGCGCCACCATGCAGGTGCTCGTCGACTCCGCCCCGGGTCTTGGCCGCAAGGGCGGCGTGGGCCGCACCTATGCGGATGCGCCCGAGATCGACGGCACTGTGCAGTTGCTGCCGCCCGAAAAGATCAGCAAGACCATGAAGGTGGGCGAGTTCACCAAAGCCCGCATCGTGGGCGTGCGTGGACATGACCTGATCGCGCAACCCATCTAAAAAGTGAGCGGGTGGCGCTTGCCCTTATTGGGTTTCAATGTGTTTTTATATTGAAACCTATAGAAAACAGGCGCTAGAAGCTCATTTTTTTTATAGCGAAACCCTGGGTGGGGTGTGCAAGAGAAGGCTTCCTTGTGGAAGCCTTTTTGCTGTGCGCGTCACGAACTCAAGCGCTTGCGCTCGGGCCAGAGCGCTGCCGGGGATTGCCGTTGGCCGTACCTTCACTGCGCAACCATCGCGGCATCTTCCTTTTGTTTTCGGATATGCTTTTGCCGCTCAGGCAACCGCTGGCGGGCCACATCCGGCCACTCACACAAGGAATAGCATCATGGGTCTCATTCAGGCAGCTGTCGGGTCGATTGGCGGGATGCTCGCGGATCAGTGGAAGGATTTCTACACCGTGCCCGAGGGCCTGCCAGCGACGGCCGCGCTGTTTGCGGCGGTGCCGCGTGGCACCAATGCCGGGCGGGGTTCCAACACCAAGGGCTCGTCGAACATCATCACCAACGGTTCCAAGATCGTCGTGCCCGAGGGCTACGGCCTGCTGCTGTTTCAGGACGGAGCCGTCACCGGCTTTGCTGCAGAACCCGGCGGCTATGAGTGGAATTCGAACGACCTCAATTCCCAATCCATTTTCACCGGTGGCGGTTTCGTCGATACGCTCGTCAAGCAGAGTTGGGAGCGGTTCAAGTTTGGCGGCCAGCCCGGCTCGCAGCAGGCGGCGTTCTTCGTGTCGCTCAAGGAGCTGCCCAACAACCGCTTTGGCACGCAGTCCGATATCTACTGGGATGACCGCTACCTCAACGCGCAGGTGGGCGCCATCACGCGCGGCAGCTACACGCTCAAAATCGCCGACCCGATCCTGTTTGTGAAGAGCTTTGTGCCTGCGGCGTATCTGCAGCCCGGCCAAGTGTTTGATTTCACCGACCTTGATAACGCAGCGGCCAGCCAGCTCTTCAACGAAGTGGTGGGTTCACTGGCACCGGCGTTCAGCCTGTACACCAACGATCCCGAAAAGGGTAATCGCATCACGAAGATTCAGCAGGACTCCGTCGGTTTTGCCAAGAGCCTTTCGGATGCTGTGGAAGCCGCCTACCAGTGGAGATCCGACCGCGGCCTGGCCATCGTCAAGACCGCCATCATCTCGATCGAGTACGACGCCCAGACCAAGGAACTGCTCAAGACCGTTCAGCGTGCCGATGCGCTGCTGGGCGCGCGCGGCAATTCCAATCTGCAGGCCTCGGTCGCAGCGGGCATGCAGTCGGCCGGCGAGAACAGCGGCGCCAACGGCATCTTTGGCATGGGCATGGCTGCGGGCGTGGCAGGTATCGGCGGGCTGCAGCAGCCCGTGGCTCCCGTGGTACCCGTGGCTGCGCCTGCTGCACCGGCGGCGGCTCCAGCCGACGACCCGATTGCCCGGCTTACCAAGGCCAAGCAGATGCTGGATGCGGGACTCATCACACAGGCCGACTACGACGCCGTCAAGGCCAAGGCGTTGGGCCTGTAGGTCCGTTCACAGTCGCTCCATCACATGACGCAACCCACGCCTGCGCTGCCCACCGGTCCGGGTTCGCCGAAGGACGTGCCGCCCGCGCCGGGGCAGTTTTCGGTAGACCCGGCGACGCTGCCTGAGTCGATCCGCGACGAATTGCAGGCGCCCGATCCGGTGGCCATCGACACCTCTACCACGGAGCTTAGCGACGGCCTGAACCACTGCCCGAAATGTGGCTCCACCGAGATCCAGCACCGCGCTGGCTCCGACAAGCTGATCTGCCTGTTCTGCCGCCATGAATGGCATGGCGCGCGTGTGGAGGAAGAGTTTGGCCTGGGGGAGGGCCTGGATGACCTGCGAGGCACGGTCATCGCCTCGGGGGCCAAAGACATCCGGGCAGATGCTGCCAGCGTGCGTACCTTCAAGTGCACGGGCTGCGGCGCCGAGGTGGTGGTCAATACCCAGAACGCGATGACTGCACGTTGCCATTGGTGCCGCCACGTGCTGGGGGTCAACGAGCAGATCGACAACGGTGCGGTGCCCGATGCCGTGTTGCCCTTTCACATCAAGAAGGACGATGCGGTGGCACGCATCCGCCAGTTCGTTGGCAAGCGCCAGATGTTTGCCTTGAAGGCCTTCAAGGAAGAGTTTTCCCCCGATAACGTGCTGGGTGTGTACCTGCCCTACATGGTGGTGGACGCCAAAGCCAGCGCAGACGTCGCCGGATTTGGCGAGGTGGAAACCCGCCGCTACACGCGGGGTGAGGGCAAGGACCAGAAGACCTTTTACGACGCCGATGTGTACCAGCTACAGCGGCACGTAGACTTTACGGTGGACGACCTGACCATGGAATCGAGTGCCACGCGCGGCAACCTGGACACCAAGACCAACACCAACAACGTGATCAACACCATCCTGCCGTTCGACACCAAAAACGCGGTGAAGTGGAACGCCTCGTACCTGGTTGGCTACACGTCGGAGAAGCGCGACCGCGACGTAGCGCACCTGAACCCGCAGCTCGAAGATCAGCTGCTCTCCATTGCCCGCGCGCAGGTGCAATCGTCGGTGCGCCAATATGGCCGGGGCGTGCGCTGGGAGCAAGAGCGCATCGATGTGCACGGTACGCGTTGGGTGGCCATGTACCTGCCGGTGTGGCTGTATTCCTACCAGGAGCCGGGAAGTGGCACCAAGGGGATGTTGCACTACATCGCGGTGAACGGCCGCACAGGTGAGACGATGGGCAGCGTACCCGTGCAGCAGTGGAAGCTCATCCTGGCCGCCCTTACTGTGGGCACGGTGCTTGAAGCCATTGCCCTGTGGCTGGTGGCGCGCTGACCATGGACAACGACGGCATTCTTGCGCTGTTGGCCCTGGGCCCGGCGGGCGCCATTGGGTTGTACTGGATGTTGTACCGGTACTACCGCAACACCGACAAGTCGCACAGTTTTGAGCGTGAAACCGACATCAAGGCCCAGCCCATTACGGGCCTTGACCAAGATCGCAAGGTCGGTGAGGTCACTGGCACGCAAGAGACAGGCATTCGCGGCAACAACGCAGGCGACTACCGCAGGCGCGTGCAGCGCAAATAGGCCCGGGCTCCATACCCGCGTAGCAATAAAAAAGGCTTCCCTTGGGAAGCCTTTTTTTTGCAGAGCGCAACAAGCGACGAAATTACACGCGCTTGCGGTATTCGCCGGTGCGGGTGTCGATTTCGATCTTGTCGCCTTGCGAGACGAACAGGGGCACGGGCACTTCGAAGCCGGTGGCGATCTTGGCGGGCTTCAGAACCTTGCCGGACGTGTCGCCCTTGACGGCTGGCTCAGTCCAGGTGATTTCGCGGTCCACGCTGGTGGGCAGTTCGACCGAGATGGCCTTGCCGTCATAGAACACCACTTCCAGCGTCATGCCGTCTTCCAGGTAGTTCAGTGCGTCGCCCATGTTTTCGGCTTCGACTTCGTACTGGTTGTATTCGGTGTCCATGCACACGTACATGGGGTCGGCAAAGTAGGAGTAGGTGCACTCCTTCTTGTCCAGGATCACGTTGTCGATCTTGTCGTCGGCCTTGAACACGTTTTCGGTGCCGAAGTTGCCGATCAGGCTCTTGAGCTTCATGCGCACGGTGGCTGCACCGCGGCCGCCGCGGGCGTATTCGGTCTTGAGGACCACCATGGGGTCCTTGCCGTGCATGATGACGTTGCCGGCGCGGATTTCTTGAGCGATTTTCATAGCAAGTTGCTTGGGTTGGGGCCGCTCAACGCGCGGGCTGGCAAACCGCTTGGTTTGCGCGCCGGTGCATGTTCTGCGGCGAAAGTGCGCGGGGTGGTAGCACTGCTGCCGTACCTGTTTTGCGCAAAGCCTCGGATTTTACTGTTTTTCGGCAACAAAGCCCAAAAGTTGCGTGACGAGATCGTCTTGCGCCAGCAGTCGCGTGCGGGCGGCGTGGATGCAGGCGGTCCATTCGGCGAGCGTTGTTTCGCCCGGCCACTGCAGCGGCGCGGTGTCCAGCCCGTTCCAGGTGGCATGAAATGCGCGCATGGTTGCCGGCGCATCCACCCAGTCCAGAAACGCCCACAGTTTGTCGTGGTGGGCGTTGTCGTCCTGCGGGTAGATGTGCCAGACCAGCGCCTGCCCGGCCCAGAGAGCGCGCACCAGCGAGTCCTCGCCGCGCACGGCGTTGAAGTCGCAGGCCCACAGCATCTCGTCAAACGCGGGCTGTGGGGAGTGGGGTAGGTATGAAATTGATAGCTGCTCGCGCTTATCAGATAAGCTCTGGATGCCAATTTGATTAGTATTTTGATTGTTGAAATCGCCCAGCGCGGCACGCACCGCTGCTGCGGGCCGGCCCGGGGTGACGAGCAACTGCGTGGGCTGCTCCTGGGCTTGCTGCAGCAATTCTGGCAAGGCGGCGGGTTCGTAGCAGAACAGCGACACCCAGCGTTGCGCCGATCTGCCGCTGCTGCTCCCCAACGCCGCCAAGTGCGCCGTGCGCCAGGCCGCCTGGTCGAACGCTGCGCGCTGCACCATCAGGTCGGGCTCGCGCAGCAGCCCGCCGGTAGCGGGCGTAAAGCCGGGGTAGAAAAACCAGCGTGTCCAGCCCGCAGCAGGGCCAGACGAAAGAAGCGAGGGCAACCGGTGGTTGCGCTCCACATACCCCTCGGCCGACAGGTATTCCAGGTTGATCCAGACGGGTTGATGGTGTTTTTGGCCTTTTTGCCCTCTGGCGCTTGGCTGATAAGCGCTATAAGCTATGAATTCAGGAGCAATGTCGCAGCCAAACGCTTCTATCATCACGTCGGGCGGCCGCTCACCCGGGCCGGGCACAGCCGAGCCCCAGGCGCGGACCTCCACCCCCGGGCAGCCCGCAGGCGCCATCCATTGGAGGGCCGACGCGTCATCCACCCACAGCCGTACGCTGTGGCCCCGATTTGCCAGCTGCGCCACCAGGCGCCAGCACACGCCGATGTCGCCAAAGTTGTCGATCACCCGGCAAAACACATCCCATTGCAGGGCAGGGAGGGTGCGGCTCATGCCAAGGGCTCCGGTTGCTGCGACCGCAGGTGCTCCACCAGCAACCGGGCCACGGTGGACAGCGATTCTTCGGACCGCACGCACAGCGCCAGCCGCCGCTGCGCCCAGGGTTCGTTCAGCGTCACGGTGCGGATGGCGAGCGTACCGTGGTACAGCGCGGCGCTGCCACGCGGCATCACGCCCACGCCCAGGCCTGCGTTGACCATGAGGCACAGCGCGTCGTAGCTCGTGACCTGAATGCGCAGACGCAGCGGCAGGCCCGCCTCGGCAGCCGCGCGGGTCAGCTGGTTATTGATGGCGCTGCCCGGGTGTGCGCCCACAAAGTCAAAGGGCAGGGCGTCAACCAGCCGCACAGACTTGCGCCGCGCCAGCGCGTGGCCTGTGGGCACCACCAGCACCAGCTCGTCGGTGCGGTAGGGCAGCAGCGTCACCCGCTCGCCATAGTGGCCTTCGTTCAAGATCCCCACGTCGGCCGCGTTCTCGGCCACCGAATGCGCAATTGCGCTGCTGATCTGCTCTTGTAGCCGCACATCCACCTGCGGGTGTTGTGCCAAAAAGCTCTGCAGCTCAGCCGGCAGAAACTGCGTGATGGCCGAGATGTTGGCCACCACGCGCACATGGCCGCGCACGCCGGTTCCGTACTCGCGCATCTGCGTGGCAATGCCGTCCAGGTCGTTCAGCACGCCGCGCGCCAGGTTCAGCAGTGCAAACGCTGCAGCGGTGGGCTCGGTGCCCTTGTTGCTGCGGGTGAACAGGCTCACACGCAAGGCGTCCTCCAGGTCGGCCAGGCGGCGGCTCACGGCCGACGCGGCCAGGTGCTCGCGCGCAGCGGCGGCAGCAATGGTGTTTTTTTCCATCACGGCCACAAACAGGCGCAGGGAGACGGGGTCGAGTTTCATGAGGGCGTCATGGTAAGCCGTTTGCCAAATGCCATGCCGGTTTGCGATGGCGGCTTGTTGCATCAGCGTTTTGCAGTCGTGCGGACTGTGCGCATCATTTGCGCCAACACGCCAAACGTTCACACCCTTAGGAGACACACATTTCCATGGATTCCATTGCTTCCCCCGCTGCGTTGCAAGGTGTGCGCGTCATCGAAATGGGCCAGCTCATCGCCGGGCCGTTCTGCGGCAAGACGCTGGGCGAGTTTGGCGCCGACGTGATCAAGATCGAAGCGCCTGAAACAGGCGACCCGCTGCGCAACTGGCGCCTGATCAAGGAAGGCACTTCCGTCTGGTGGCAGGTGCAGTCGCGCAACAAGCGCTCGGTGGCGCTGGACCTGCGGCAAAAGGAGGGGCAGGACATCGCTCGTCAGCTGATTGCCGAGGCCGATGTGCTGGTCGAGAACTTCCGCCCCGGCACGCTCGAAGGCTGGGGCATGTCGCCCGACGAGTTGCACAAGCTCAACCCCGGCTTGGTGATGCTTCGCATCTCAGGCTACGGCCAAACCGGCCCCTACCGCGACCTGCCCGGCTTTGGCGCCATCGGCGAGGCCATGGGTGGCCTGCGCCACCTGACCGGCGAGCCCGGCCGCGTGCCTGTGCGCGTGGGCGTGTCGATTGGCGACACGCTGGCGGCGCTGCACGGCACCATCGGCGTGCTCACGGCGCTCTACCACCGCAAGGTCAATGGCGGCAAAGGCCAGGTGATTGACGTGGCTCTGCACGAGGCGGTGTTCAACGTGATGGAGAGCCTGATCCCTGAGTACAGCGCATTCGGCGCGGTGCGCGAGGCCGCGGGCAGCGCGCTGCCGGGCATTGCGCCCAGCAACGCCTACCCGTGCACCGACGGCTGGGTGCTGGTGGCAGGCAATGGCGACAGCATCTTCAAGCGCTTGATGGACGCGATTGGCCGTGCTGACCTGGGGGCCGCGCCCGACCTGGGCGACAACGCAGGCCGCGTAGCGCGCGTTGATGAAATTGACGCGGCCATCGGCGCCTGGAGCGCGCAGCGCACCGTGCAACAGGTGCTGGACGCACTGGGCGCCGCCCGCGTTCCCGCAGGCAAGGTCTATACCGCCAAGGACATCGCCGAAGACCCGCACTACCGCGCCCGCGACATGCTGCTGACCCAGCAGACGCGCGACGGCTACAGCGTGGAAGTGCCGGGCATCGTGCCCAAGCTATCGGCCACGCCGGGCACTATCCGCAGCAGTGCACCGCACCTGGGGGATGACACGGATGCTGTGCTGGCCGAGGCGGGGCTGACCGCCGAACAGATTGCGTTGCTGCGCAGCAAGGGAGTGATTCAATGAGTGCGTCCAACATCAGCGCCAACACCCCCAACATATGGCAGGGTGCGAACCGCCGCATCCACATGCAGGAAGTCGGCCTGCGTGACGGCCTGCAGATGGAGAAGGCCTTTGTGCCCACGGCCGAAAAGATCACGCTGTGCAATGCGCTGTCGGCAGCGGGCCTGTCCAAGATCGAGGTGACTTCGTTCACCTCGCCCACCGCCATCCCCGCGCTGAAAGATGCCGAGATCGTGATGCGCGAGATCACGCGAAGCCCGGGCACCGTCTACACCGCGCTGGTGCCCAATCTGCGCGGCGCTGAGCGCGCCATCGAGTCGCGCACGGATGAGCTGAACCTCGTCATGTCGGTGAGTGCCACGCACAACCTGGCCAACCTGCGCATGACTCAGGAGCAGTCCTTCGCGGCGCTGGCCCGGGTCGTGGCCCTGGCGCAGGGCGCCAACGTGGCGGTGAATGTGTCGCTGTCCTGTGTGTTCGGCTGCCCCATGGAGGGCGATGTGAATGAGGCCGATGTGTTCGGCTGGGTACAGCGTTTTGTAGACCTGGGCGTGCGCGGCATCACGCTGTGCGACACCACGGGCATGGCCTATCCCACGCAGGTGCACCAGATCATGGCGGCGGCCCGCGCGCGCTGGCCGGGGGTGGCGTTCACGCTGCACTTCCACAACACGCGTGGCATGGGCCTCGCCAACGTGCTGGCCGCCATCGATGCTGGCGCCGACCGGTTCGATGCCTCGCTGGGCGGCATGGGCGGTTGCCCGTATGCGCCGGGCGCCAGCGGCAATGTGTGCAGCGAAGAGATCGTGCATGCGCTGGCGTTGATGGGGTACGACACGGGCGTGGACCTGGGCGCACTGTTGGCGGCGGCGCAGCAGCTGCCTGCGCTCATCGGCCACGACATTCCGAGCCAGATCGCCAAGGCAGGCCCGCGCCTAGCGCTGCACCCCGTGCCTTCCGATTTCGATGCGATCCGCGAACGGGCGCTCACGCGTTCTTAGAGTTTTTATTTTTCAGCAACAACAAGGAGACAGAGACATGAACATCACCCGCAAACAATTCAGCACCATCGCCCTGGGGGCGTTGGCCACAGCCTTGTGCACCGGCGCCTGGGCCCAGGGCACCTACCCCACCAAAAATGTGACCATGATCGTCCCCACCGCCGCAGGCGGCACCACCGACCTGTCGGCCCGCATGTTGGCCCAGGCGCTGGCCCCGGTGCTGGGCCAGTCGGTCATCGTGGACAACAAAGGCGGGGGCAACGGCAACATCGCTGCCAGCATCGTCAAACGTGCCGAGGCTGATGGTTACACCGTGTTCATGCAGTACTCGGGCTACCACGTCATCTCGCCCCACATCACCAAGCAAAAGCAGTGGGACCAGGCCGACTTTCAGCCCGTGGCCAATGTCATCTCGGCCCCACAGATCATCGTGGTGCGCAATGACCTGCCGGTGAAGACGCTGGCCGAACTCATCGCTTATGCCAAGGCCAACCCCGGCAAACTCAACTACGCGTCGTCGGGCAATGGGTCGCTACAGCACGTGACCGGCGCCATGCTAGAGCAGCAGGGCGCGATCAAGATGGTGCACGTGCCCTACAAAGGCACCGGCCCCGCGCTGCAAGACCTGCTCGGCGGCCAGGTGGACCTGACGTTTGGGACCGCGCCCCCGTTCATGCCCCACATCGCCAGCGGCAAGCTGCGCGTGCTGGCTGTGACCGGCAAGGACCGCCTGCCCAGCCTGCCCGACGTGCCCACCACCGCCGAGGCGGGTTACCCCAAAGTCGATGCCACCTCCTGGTTTGCGTTGTTTGTGCCCGCAGCGGTGCCCAAGCCGGTGGTGGACAAGCTGACGGCCGACATCCGCACCGTGGTGCAGAGCGCCGCTTTTAAACAAAAGGCGCTGGAGCAGGGCGCCACGGCCGACTACCAGACCCCGGCGCAGCTGGGTGACAAGGTCAAGGCGGATCTGGCGAACTGGGCCTCTGTGGTGAAAAGCTCAAAGATCGAAGCGGAATAATGATCAAATTGGCCTCTGGCGCTTGATGGGTAAGCGCTAGCAGCTATTTATTTCATAGTGTTCAGGCCCGGCTGCCCGCGGGGCCACAATACGCGCCATGTCTGATGTGCATTCCGAAGAACTGCTAGCGCAGGTGGCTGCGCTGCCCGCGTTGCCTGGTGTCTACCGCTATTTCGACGCCCAGGGCGCGCTACTCTATGTGGGCAAGGCGCGCCACCTCAAGCGGCGCGTGTCGAGCTACTTCACCAAGAACCATGGCGGCACCCGCATTGGCCACATGGTCAGCAAGATCGTGCGCATGGAGACCACGGTGGTGCGCTCCGAGGCCGAGGCACTGCTGCTTGAAAACAACCTCATCAAGTCGCTGAACCCCAAGTTCAACATCCTGTTCAGGGACGACAAGAGCTATCCGTATCTCAAGATCACAGGCACGGCCGCAGGGACGGGTGATGCGCCGGGCCAAACGTTTCCGCGCATGGCGTACTACCGGGGGGCGGTGGACAAGCGCCATCGGTATTTCGGCCCGTACCCCAGTGCCTGGGCGGTGAAGGAAACCATCCAGCTGCTGCAAAAGGTGTTTCGCCTGCGAACCTGTGAAGACACCGTGTTTGCCAACCGCACGCGGCCCTGCCTGTTGTTCCAGATCAAGCGCTGCAGCGGCCCGTGTGTGAATTTGGTCTCGCCCGAGGCCTACGCCGCCGATGTGCAACATGCCGAGGCCCTGCTGCGCGGCGAAACGCAGGAGGTGCTGCAGGCCATGGAGGCGCGGATGATGGCGCATTCCGACAAGCTCGAATTTGAACAAGCGGCCGAGGTGCGCAATCAGATTCAGGCACTGTCGCGTGTGCTGCACCAGCAGTCCATCGAGATTGCGGACGACAAGGACGTGGACATTTTGGCCGTGCGCGTGCAGGGCGGCCGCGCCTGCGTGAACCTGGCCATGGTGCGCGGCGGGCGGCATCTGGGGGACCGGCCGTATTTTCCGGTGCATGTGGAAGATGCCGCTGCCGTGTTTGAGGAAGAGGGCAGTGAAGGCGGGGAGGGCGCAGATGAAAGCACCCCGACCAAGCCCGTTCGCCGGGTGGAGGTGCTGGTGCTCGAAGCGTTCATCGCCCAGCATTACATCGGCGTGCCAGTACCCCCGGTGCTGGTCACCAGCGAACCAGTGGACAAGGCGCTGCTAGAGGCACTGGGCGACCAGACGGGCGTGCGAGTCACAGCCATCCACCAGCCCCGCGAACAGCGCCGGGCCTGGTTGGACATGGCACAAAAGAATGCCGACCTGCAACTGGCCCGCCTGCTGGCGGAAGAGGGCTCGCAAAAGGCCCGCACGCGTGCGCTGGCCGAAGCACTTGACTTGCCGCCTGAAGACCTGGACCAGCTCACCATCGAATGTTTTGACATCTCGCACACGGCGGGTGAATCCACCCAGGCGTCATGCGTGGTGTTCCACCACCACAAGATGCAGAGCAGCGAATACCGCCGCTACAAGATCGAAGGCATCACGGGCGGCGACGACTATGCCGCCATGCGCCAGGTGCTGACGCGCCGCTACAGCAAGGTGGCCGAGGCCGCGCGCGAGGCGGGGGGCATCGACTTTGCGGCCGCACCGCCGCCGGATACATCCAACACCGATGGCGCAGTCAAGCCCAAGGGCGTGGCACGGTTGCCCGACCTGGTGCTGATTGACGGCGGTAAGGGCCAGGTGGGCGTGGCCCGCGAGGTGTTCACCGCGCTGGGGCTGGACCTGACGCGCATCGTGGGCGTGGAAAAAGGCGAGGGCCGCAAGGTCGGCCTGGAAGAGCTGGTCTTTGCCGATGGCCGCGAGAAGGTCTACCTGGGCAAGGACTCTGCCGCGCTCATGCTGGTGGCGCAGATCCGCGACGAGGCCCACCGCTTTGCCATCACCGGC
The DNA here is from genome assembly GCF_046314175.1 of Acidovorax sp. Lineage (GTDB taxonomy): Bacteria > Pseudomonadota > Gammaproteobacteria > Burkholderiales > Burkholderiaceae_C > Acidovorax. The sequence continues at coordinate 26,206 of NZ_JBKBXG010000067.1, forward strand.
ATGCGCGCCGCGCGCGCCAAGGTGCGCGTGGGCGGCGGACAACTGGAAGAGATCGCTGGCGTGGGCCCCAAAAAGCGGGCACGGTTGCTGCAGCGGTTTGGCGGGGTGCGTGGGGTGGCGTCGGCCAGTGTGGAAGACCTGGTCACGGTGGATGGCATCTCGCGTGAGCTGGCAGAAGAGATCTACCGGGCGTTGCGCTGAGGACCAAAGGCTCCACGGCTAATTTCGAACACGCCGCAATTCGCCGTGTTGCCATGACACAATCGCCGCCATGTTCTGGACTATCCCCACCTTGATGACCTGGACGCGCATCGTCGCGATACCTTTGATCGTGGGGGTGTTCTATGCGCCCATCGACCCGGCCATGCGCAACCTGATTGCCACCGTCATGTTCGTGGTGTTTGCCGCCACCGACTGGCTGGACGGCTACCTGGCCCGCAAGCTCAACCAGACCTCGTCCTTCGGCGCGTTTCTGGACCCGGTGGCCGACAAGTTTCTGGTGTGCGCCTCCCTCCTCGTACTGGTGCACCTGCAGCGCGCTGATGTGTTTGTGGCGCTCATCATCATCGGCCGCGAAATCGCCATATCGGCCTTGCGCGAGTGGATGGCCCAGATCGGTGCCAGCAAGAGCGTGGCGGTGCACATGATCGGCAAGGTCAAGACCACGGTGCAGATGGTGGCCATTCCGTTTTTGCTGTACGACGCGCGCCTTTTCGGCGTGATCGACACCGGCGTGTGGGGCACCTGGCTGATCTGGGCGTCCGCCGTGCTCACGGTCTGGTCCATGGTGTATTACCTGCAGAAGGCGCTCCCTGAAATACGGGCCCGCGTCAAGTAAATTTCGAGTCATTTGTGCCGCTAGCGCTTGATAGTTAAGCGCTGGTAGCTATATTTTCAGGAGCGTTTGAATGGCGAAGCATCGCATTGCAGTCATTGCCGGCGACGGCATCGGCAAGGAAGTCATGCCAGAGGGTCTGCGTGTGATGGACGCTGCAGCGCGCCAATTTGGCATCGACCTGCAGTTCGACCATTTCGACTTTTCGAGCTGTGATTACTACGAGAAGCACGGCAAGATGCTGCCGGACAACTGGAAGGACCAGATCGGCGGCCACGAGGCCATCTATTTTGGCGCAGTGGGCTGGCCTGAAAAGATTGCCGACCATGTCTCGCTCTGGGGCTCGCTGCTCTTGTTTCGCCGCGAGTTTGACCAGTACATCAACCTGCGCCCCGCACGTCTCATGCCTGGCGTGATCGCCCCTGTGGTGCGGCGCGACGGATCGCCCCGGCTGCCGGGTGAGATCGACATGTTCATCGTGCGCGAGAACACCGAAGGGGAATACTCCAGCATCGGTGGTCGTATGTACGAAGGCACCCCGCGCGAGATCGTCATGCAGGAGACGGTGATGTCACGCCATGGTGTGGACCGCGTGCTCAAGTTCGCTTTCGAACTGGCCCAGTCGCGCCCCAAAAAACACCTGACCAGTGCCACCAAATCCAACGGCATCGCCATCACCATGCCCTATTGGGATGAGCGTGTGGCCGAGATGGCCAAGTCATACCCGGATGTGAAAGTCGACAAGTTCCACATCGACATCCTCACTGCGCATTTTGTGCAACGCCCCGATTTCTTTGACGTGGTGGTCGCCAGCAATTTGTTCGGCGACATCCTCAGTGACCTGGGCCCGGCGTGCACTGGCACCATCGGTATTGCGCCCAGCGCCAACCTGAATCCCACGCGCACCATGCCCTCGCTGTTTGAGCCCGTGCACGGCTCGGCACCCGACATTGCGGGGCAGGGCATTGCCAACCCCATCGGCCAGATCTGGTGCGGCGCGATGATGCTGGACTTTCTGGGCTATCGCCCAGCACACGATGCCGTGTTGGCCGCCATCGAGGCGGTGCTGGACCCAAAAAGCGGAGGTCCACGCACGGCCGATCTGGGTGGCACAGCAAACACGCAAGATGTTGGCAAAGCCATCGCGCAGGCGTTGTCGGGCTTTGGGGGATGACGGCGCTAACGTGTCAATACGGAATGCTGCCCATACGGCGTGTTTGAGACAAAAACAGCCTACAAGCCCTGTCGCAGCGTGAAATGCGACTAGAATTCATGGATGCGCTGTTGCAAAACAGTGTGCTGTATTGACACCCGGAAACTCGATGGCTTTAATCTGATGCAGCAGCCCCTGCTGTGTATGCCAGTCATTCCCCCGTCCAATCACCGCCGGTCCCAAGGGGCTGCGCTTTTTGACGCGTGAAGACCAGATATCCGCGAGACATTCCATCAACTCTTTCCCGAGAGGCTTCTTGTGAACAAAACCGAACTGATTGAGCACATCGCTACCAACGCCGACATCTCCAAGGCCGCAGCGGCTCGCGCCCTGGAATCCACGATCGAGGCAGTCAAGAAGACCCTGAAGAAGGGCGGCACCGTATCGCTCGTTGGTTTCGGCACTTTCGCAGTCGGTAAGCGTGCTGCTCGCACCGGCCGTAATCCCCGCACTGGCGATACGATTAAAATCAAAGCTGCTAAAGTTCCTAAGTTTCGTCCTGGCAAGGCATTGAAAGATGCCTTGAACTGAGGATCAGTTTAGGTGGGGTCCTTAGCTCAGTTGGTAGAGCGGCTCCTTTACACGGAGTAGGTCGGCGGTTCGAGACCGTCAGGAC
>NZ_JBKBXG010000068.1:0-28849 GCF_046314175.1 Acidovorax sp.
CAGGCGCCCCCCCGTCTGCGACCCCTTCGCTGCGCTACGGGGCGACCTGCGTCGGGGCGGTTGCGGGGTGCGCCGCAGAACTCACTTCGCGCTGGCGCGCTACGTTCAAACAACTGCGGCGAGCTAGACAACGAGGCATGCGCGCTCCGACGCGCATGCTCACCCCGCAACCGCCCCGACGCAGGCGCAGCCAGCAGGGGTTTGGACAGCCGGACAGCCAAACATCCACACGGGCCATTGCTTCGCTCGGCCCAGGCTGCGCAGTGCGTGGCGCTTGCGCCCGCGAGGTGGTGCCGAGCGCAGCGAAGCGAAGCAATGGCCCGAGTGGATGTTTCTCCCCAATCCCCTCTGTATGCGCCGAGGAGCGCAGCGGGCGGGGTGGCATGTGTGCCGAAGGACACACATGCATCGTGGTCTAGCTCGCCGCAGTTGTTTGAACGGAGCGCGTCAGCGCGCAGTGAGTTCTGCGGCGCACCCCGCCCGCGGGCACCACAGGTTGCCCCAGCGCGCAGCGCTGGGGACGCAGACAGTGGGGTCGCCTTTTCTTTGGTGACTTTCTTTTGGCGAAGCAAAAGAAAGCAACTCGCATGCCGGGCGACTCCCGGCCTCCGCCCCCAGCACAGGCATGCGGCTCAATCCGCGAGCTCGCGAGCGACGACCAGGCTTCGGCAAGCTCAGCCCGAACTGAGGAATGAGAAAATACTACGAAAAATATAGCTACTAGCGCTTGATGGATAAGCGCTAGAGCCCAATTTCAATCAAAAAATCAAACCCACCCCGCATCCACCTTGAACTCCTGCGCCGTACACATCGCCGCATCATCCGACGCCAAAAACAGCACCATCCGCGCAATGTCATGCGGCCGAAGCTTGTCCGGCAAACACTGGTTGCGCGCCAACTCCTTCTCGCCCTCCGCATCGAGCCACAGCTTGATCTGCCGCTCCGTCATTACCCACCCCGGCGACACCGTATTGATGCGGATGCGGTCTTGTCCCAGCGTCTTGGCCAGCCCGCGCGTGAGGCCGTTCACCGACGACTTGGCAATCGCATAGCACGGGTAGCCCGTGCCCTTGCCCTGCCAGCCGGTGGACCCGAGGTTGATCACCGACCCCGCACCCAGCCGCTTCATGCCCGGCACCACCGCCTGGATCGCGAAAAACGCAGGCCGCTCGTTGATGGCCATGCGTTCGTCGTAGTACGCGGGTGTCACCGACTCCAGCGTATGGCGGTCGTCGCTGGCCACGTTGTTGACCAGGGCTGAAAAATCGCCCAGCTCCGCGGCGGCATCTGCAACGGCCGCTTGCAGCGCCGCCACGTCGCGCACATCGCACACGCGCCACCAGGGGGGCGGCATGCCGGCGTTGGCCAGTTGCTGGGCCAGGGCCTCGCTGGCTTCGCGGGCCACGTCTACGAAGGCCACGCGGGCGCCTTGTTCGGCGAATGCGGCCACGATGGCGGCGCCGATGCCGCTGCCGCCGCCGGTGACAAACACCGAGCGCCCACGCAGGCTCGGGAAAGAGGCCAGGCCTTGCGGTGCGCCCGAGGCGTCCGTAGAGCGGGAAGAAGGGGTGAAAAGTTGTGACATATTGAAATTGCAATCAATCAATGAGAAATAAATTAATTTCAAGCATCAATTGGCGTTGATAAGATGCCGCCCGTCAAGTACCTTGCTGCTTGCCCCATAAAAAAATCACCGGAGACAAGCGTGAACCACACCCATTCCTCGCCAGCATCGGCTGCGGGCGCCACCACGGCCACCGCCCCCGCCTTTTCTGCACCCACCACCGGGCCGGTGCGTTGTGTGCAGACGCTGGGCCATGAACTGGGAGAGGGGCTGTTGTGGTCGGTGCGCGAACAGGCGCTGTATTGGGTGGACATCCTCCAGTGCGAGCTGCACCGCTGGGACCCCGCCAGTGGCGCGCACCGGCGCTGGGTGTTTGACGAAGAAGTCTCGGCCCTGGCCGAACGCGCCACCGCCCCTGGCCTCATCGTGACCCTGCGTCGGGGCTTCGCGCTGTTTGACCCAGCCACCGATGCGGCCGCCCGCTACCTGCACAAACCCGAGCCCGAGCGCGCGGGCAATCGCTTCAACGACGGCAAGTGCGATGCACAGGGCCGCTTCTGGGCGGGCTCGATGGACTTTGCCTGCCAGGCCCCCACCGGGGCGCTTTACCGCTACGACCCCGATGGCCGCTGCACCCGCTACGACGACGGGTTTGCTGTCACCAACGGGCCCACCTGGTCAGACGCAGGGCAGGGCGCGGCGATGTATTTCAACGCCACCATCGAAGGCATCACCTACCGCTACGACAGCGACTCGGCCACGGGCACCGTGTCGAACAAAACGGTATGGAAGCACTGGCTACCCGCTGACGGCCTGCCCGACGGCATGACCACCGATGCCCAGGGCTGCTTGTGGATTGCGCACTGGGGCGGCGGGTGCGTGACCTGCCACGACCCCGTCACCGCTGCAGAACTGGGCCGTGTGACTTTGCCAGTAAGCCAGGTCACCACCTGTGCCTTTGGCGGCGCCGACCTGCGCACGTTGTTCATCACCTCGGCGCGGGTGGGCCTCACGCCCGAGCAGCTTGCCGCCGAGCCCCTGGCCGGGGCGGTGTTTGCGGTGGACACCGACAGCCTTGGTGTGCCCGCCCATCTGTTCGGCGGCTAAGAGCAGCGAACAAAACTCTTCTGGCGTCGTTGCAGCGTCTTGTCGTACTGCCCGTACTTCCTGCGACGCAGCGCCTAGCCAGAACCGCTTCGCTGAGTTTTGCTAGCCGCCCTAAGCCTTCGCGCCGCCCGCAGTCTGCAATTCATTCACCTTCCAGAAAGACCGCCCATGACCGAGGCCTCCCACCCCATCGTCTGGCTGCACCACGCCGGCCAGCATCTCGGCCTGGTGCCCTCGCTGGGCGGCAGCGTTGCCGCCTGGCAGATCGACGACCCGCACGATTCGCAAGACACCCCGGCGCGCATCGACCTGTGGCGGCCGTGGGATGGCAACACGCCCGACCTGTACCAGATGGCCTCCTTTGCCATGGTGCCCTGGTCCAACCGCATCAGCGGCGGCGGATTTGAACACGCCGGGCAGTTCCACCCCATGCAGCCCAACCGGGCGGGCGAGCCGTACCCCATCCATGGCGACGGCTGGCTGCAACCTTGGCAACTGTCGCAGCCCGCCCCCGACACGCTGGTGATGACGCTCCGATCAACGTGCTTCGATGGCAACCCTTACGACTACGAGTCGGTGCAGACCTTTCGCCTGGTCGATGGCGGGCTGGACCAGGACGTGGTGGTGCGCCATCGGGGCGCGCAGCCCTTGCCGTACGGCATCGGCGTACACCCGTGGTTTCCGCGCACCCCGGCCACGCGCATCACCGCGCCGGTGCAGGCGGTGTGGCTGTGTGGCGACGACCCGCTGCCCACCGAGCACACCACGCAGTTTCCGCCCGGTTGGGATCTGAACCACGGCGCGTCTGCCCATGGTGATCTGATCGACAACGGCTACACCGGCTGGGGCGGCACCGCACAGATCGATTGGCCGGAGCAGGGGCTGAAACTGACCGCGCACATGCCGGACTTTGACAAAGACGGGGGCATCGACCAGCACTACTGCCTGGTCTACCGCCCACCGCAGGGCCCCGCGTTCTGTTTTGAGCCCATCACCCAGCCCATCGATGCGTTCCACATGCCGGGTCAGCCAGGCCTGCGGGTGCTGGCGCAGGGCGAAGCCTGCGCATTGCGGGTGCAATGGCGGGTGAGCGCCTTGGTTTGATCCATCCACCGGGCATGGTGGAGATTTACTACCGAAAATATAGCTACTAGCGCTTGTTGGATAAGCGCTACAGGCCGATTTGGCTATAAATTTTCTGAATCCTTGAGTGTCCGAGAGCACCGAGCAACAGCTCAGCAGCTCAATAGGTCTCCAGGTGCAGCCGCCCTTCGCGCTTCAGGGTGTTGCCCAAGGTTTCCCAGTCAGCGCCTGACTCGTTGGCGATGTCGCGCAGCGCCATCACCACGCCTTCTTCCATGCTCTTCAAGCCGCATACATAGAAGTGGCTGTTGCCATCGCGCAGCAGCGCAGCCAGGTCGGCGGCTCGCTCGCGCATCAGGTCCTGTACATAGCGCTTGGGTTGCCCCGGCGTGCGCGAGAACGCCAGGTTGATGTCGATGAAATCCTTGGGCAGGTTCTGTAGGGGGCCAAAGTACGGCAGCTCTTGCTGCGTGCGTGCGCCAAAAAACAGCATCAGCTTGCCACCCTCAAACTTGCCGCTGCTGCGCAGGCGCCTGCGCCATTCGGTCATCGCGCGCATGGGGGCGCTGCCGGTGCCGGTGCAGATCATCACGATGTGCGAGCGCGGGTGGTTGGGCATGAGGAACGAGCTGCCAAACGGCCCCACCACCTGCACCGCGTCGCCCACCTTCAGGTCGCACACATAGTTGGATGCAATGCCGCGCACGGCGTTGCCGTCGTGGTCGGTGGTCACGCGTTTCACCGTCAGCGCCAGGTTGTTGTAGCCGGGCCGCTCGCCATTGCGCGGGCTGGCCACCGAGTACTGGCGCGCGTGGTGCACCTTGCCCAGCGCATCGGTACCGGGCGGGACGATGCCGATGGACTGCCCCTCCAGCACCGGGAACGGCATGCTGCCAAAGTCCAGCACCACGTGGTGCGTCTCGCTTTCAAAGCCCGCCTCGGTGCAGTTGAAGTTGCCCACCACGGTGGCCGTGGTGGGGCTCTTGGGTGGGAACAGGTTGGTGTAGGGGTGTGCGGCCGACCAGGGTGGCACCGTGGCGCCGTACTGGGCCGAACTGAAGGTCTGCGCGCCGGGCTCTACAGCCACTGCCGCGGTGGTTGGCACCGCCGCATCTGATGCGGGGGGCGCAATGCCGTCGGCGGCCAACTGGTCGGGCGGGAGTTCGGGCGGCAGCTCCTCCCAGGTCAGCTGTTCTTCAATGCTGTACGCGCGCGCCAGCGGCATGGTGCGCCAGTTGTCGATGGAGCCCGTGGGGCAGGGCGAGATGCAGGCCATGCAGCCATTGCACACATCGGCCCGCACGACATAGTTGTTGTCGTCGTGCGTGATGGCGCCCACGGGGCAGGTGGCTTCGCAGGTGTTGCAGCGGATGCAGATCTCGGGGTCGATCAGGTGCTGCTTGAGGATGCCGTTGTCGATCAGCGTGGCAGTGGTCATAATTTTTCTTCCAACAAGTATCCCGCTACCTTTGGGCGATGCCTGAGAGCCTGCGCGGCCCATACCAGTGCCACCGCGGAACCGGCTTTGCCGGGCCGCTGGAGGCGTCCCCCCTCGGGGGGGAAGCCGCGCAGCGGCTCAGGGGGGCTCAATTGAACCGCACGTATTCAAAGTCCACCGGTTGGCGGTTGATGCCCATGACCGGTGGTGCAATCCAGCCCGCAAACTTGCCGGGCTCGACCACGCGGCCCATCAGCGAGGCGACAAACGCAAAGTCCTCCGGCGTGGGCAGCCATTCGGCCTTGCGTGCAGTCCATTCCGCCTCGCTCACCACGCGGCCGTCGGGCGACATCTTGATGCCGGCCAGCGCGCCGATCTGGCGGTTGAACGCCTTGTGCGGTACGACCAGGCGCATAGGGATGCCCGCTTTTTCCAGCACCTTGTTCCAGCGGCCCACACCTGCCATCGAGTCCTTGATGAAGTCGTCGCGCAGCACCTCATTCAATGCGTTGAGCATGGGCACGTCTTTCTCCAGCAGTTGCCCGTTCACCACTTCCAGCACCTTGTACGTCTGGCCCTTGAGCACGTGGTCGTCCGTGCGTTTGCCTTCCTCATACCGGCCCTTGAGGCCTGAGCTGTAGAAGATGGCGGCGTTGCTGGACTGGTCCGCGCCGAACAGGTCGATGGTGACGCTGTAGTGGAAGTTGAGGTAGCGCTGGATGGTGCCCAGGTCGATGGCACCTGCCGCACGCACCTGGGCGGGGTCGTCGGTCTTGAGGTCGTTCATCACCTGCGCGGTGCGCGACAGCACGCGCGACACGCCGCTCTCGCCCACAAACATGTGGTGGGCTTCTTCGGTGAGCATGAACTTGGTGGTGCGCGCGAGCGGGTCGAACGCGCTTTCGGCCAACGCCGACAACTGGAACTTGCCATCACGGTCGGTGAAGTAGGTGAACATGAAGAACGCCAGCCAGTCAGGCGTTTTCTCGTTGAAGGCGCCCAGGATGCGCGGGTTGTCCACGTCGCCCGAGGTGCGCTGCAGCAGCGCCTCGGCCTCTTCGCGGCCATCGCGGCCAAAGTGCTTGTGCAGCAGGTACACCATCGCCCACAGGTGGCGGCCTTCTTCCACATTGATCTGGAACAGGTTGCGCAGGTCGTACATGCTGGGCGCCGTGAGGCCCAGGTGGCGCTGCTGCTCCACCGACGCGGGCTCGGTGTCGCCCTGCGTCACGATGATGCGGCGCAGGTTGGCGCGGTGCTCGCCAGGTACGTCCTGCCAGGCCTTCTCGCCCTTGTGGTCGCCAAAGTGGATTTCGCGGTTGGCATCGCCCGGGTTCAAAAAGATGCCCCAGCGGTAGTCCCGCATCTTCACGTGGCCGAACTGCGCCCAGCCATTCGGGTCGACGCTCACGGCGGTGCGCAGATAGACCTCATGGTTGGTGGAGCCCTCGGGGCCCACGTCGTCCCACCAGTTGATGAAGTTGGGCTGCCAGCCTTCGAGCGCACGCTGCAGCGTGCGGTCTTCGCCCAGGTTGACGTTGTTGGGGATCTTCTCGCTGTAGTTGATGCTGCTCATGGTTTGCTCCTTGAGGGATGGTGTTCTTAGACGCGGTTGAGATCGAAGCCTGCTTTTTGGCCGGTGCCGTAAACCTTCAATGCACCCTGCGCGCCCACTGCATTGGGGCGGTTGAAGATCCAGTTCTGCCAGGCGGTCAGGCGGCCAAAAATGCGGGTGTTCATGTTCTCTTTGCTCGCAAAACGCAGGTTGGCTTCCAGGCCCGTCAATGCGTCGGGCGACATGGCCGCGCGCTCTTCGATGGCGATGCGGATTTCGTCGTCCCAGTCGATGTCGTCGGGTGCCGCGGTGACAAGGCCGAGCGTCAGGGCCGCGTCCGCATCCAGCGGCTTGCCTGCGGCAGAACGCGCGGCTTCCAGCGGGGCGGCTTCTTCATAAAAGCGGCGCTGCAGGCGGCTTTGGTCGTTGACCAGCGGCAGCAGGCCGAAGTTGAATTCGTTGAGGATGAGCCGGGGTGCACGGTCGGCGTCGTCGGGCAGCGCCAGCATGTAGGTGCGGTCTGCCGCAAAGGCCAACTCAGCCAAAGACCCTGCAAAGGCCGAGCCTGGCTCCACCAGCGCGAAAAGGCTGCGCGATGACACGTCCAGCCGCGCAAACGTGCGGCGCAGCGCGCCGATGGTTTCGCGCACCAGCCAGTGGTCCTTGTGTGCCACCAGGGCGGCGTCGCTGGCCAGCACGGCCTGCGCGTCACCTTCGGTCTTGATCAGCCAGGTGCCGATGTCGAGTTCGTTGGTGCGCAGGTTCAGGATGGCGTCGTCCAGCTGGCGCGCCATGGCCAGCGGCCACCAGTCGGCGCCTGCGGCCTCTATGGCCGCGATGTCGGTGGGTTGTGGGCCGGTGGGTGCCTTCACGGTCAGTGTGGCGGTGCGGCGTGTGCGGTCGATATCGACGGTGACGTGGGTGTAGCGCAGGCTGTCGGCGCTGTCTTCTCGCTGTATGCGTGTCAATGCCACACCCTTTGCGCTCGCGGGGCGGTGGCTGTCTTCAGCCAATTTGTCGGCGCGCGCTTGCACCGTGGCAGCGAACTGTGCGGGCTTGGCAATGGCATCCACCAGGCGCCAGTCCACAGCGCGCTGTCCGCGCACGCCTTCGACGCTGGTGCAGAAGATGTCGGCCAGGTCATGGCGCACATGGCGCTTGTCAGTCACCCGGGTCAGGCCGCCCGTGCCGGGCAAGACGCCGAGCAGGGGCACTTCGGGCAAGGACACGGACGACGACCGGTCATCCACCAGCACGATTTCGTCGCACGCCAGCGCCAGTTCATAGCCACCGCCTGCGCAAGAACCGTTCACCGCCGCCACGAACTTGAGGCCCGAGTGTTTCGACGAATCCTCGATGCCGTTGCGCGTTTCGTTGGTGAACTTGCAGAAGTTCACCTTCCACGCGTGGCTAGAGACGCCCAGCATGAAGATGTTGGCGCCCGAGCAGAAGATGCGGTCTTTGGCACTGGTGACGATGACTGAGCGCACAGCAGGGTGCTCAAAACGAACGCGGTTGAGGGCGTCGGCCAGTTCAATGTCCACGCCCAGGTCGTAGCTGTTGAGCTTGAGCTTGTAGCCCGGGCGAATGCCGCCGTCTTCGGCAATGTCGAGCGACAGGCGCGCCACGGCGCCCTCCACCGCCAGCGTCCAGTGGCGGTACTGCGTGGGGTCGGTGCGGTAGTCAACGCGGGCAGGGGCTTGCGTGGATTCGGTCATGGTGTCTCCGTTTAATCGTCAGCAGGAATAATAGTGCATGTATTTGCTATTGATGTGCATCATCATGCATATCAACAGGCAAGTCAATGCATGTCACCCATTTCTGTCAGTCTTTTGGAGGGAGACCCGGCTGCGCCTTGCGAGAGCAGGGGGGATGCCGCCAAGGGCGGCCCGTGGAGAAGGGGCGCAGCGCGTGGTGGCGGCCCCTATCAGGGATGGATCAGGCGGTCTGGGCCATCACCTTGCGCACGCCCGCCTGCAGTGCCTGCAGGCTTTGGTCCGGCGTCTGGCCCGAGGTGTCGATGGTGATGTCGGCCTTGGAGTAGAAGGCCGCGCGGCCGTCCAGAATGCGCTTGAGGTCGTCCATGGCCTCTTTGCTGGCGGCCATGGGGCGCATGTCGCCCTGCGCCACCACGCGCCCCATGTGTTCCTCGGGCGCGGCACGCAGCCACACGGTGGTGCAGTGCGCCAGGAGTTCGTTGAATGTGGCGGGGTCGGACACGATGCCGCCGGGCGTCGCAATCACCACTTCGCTGTGAATCTGCACGGCTTCTTCCAGCGCGCGGCGCTCGTAACGCCGGTAGGCGGTGGTGCCATACAGGTCATGAATCTCCCGCACGCTGCAGCCCGCCAGGGTTTCGATCTCGCGGCTCAGTTCAATGAACGGCACATCCAGTTGCCGCGCCAGCAGCGGGCCCAGCGTGGACTTGCCGGCCCCGCGCAGGCCCACCAGGGCAATGCGCCGGTGGCGCGCGGTGTCTTTGCTGCCACCGCTGAGCAGCTCGTGCAGCGCCAGGCGCACGCGGTGCAGCTCGGATTCGCTGCGGTGCTCCAGCAACTCGCGAATCAGCAGCCATTCGGGCGACCGGGTAGTGAAGTCGCCCAGCAGCTCGGCCAGGGGGCATTGCAAGGCTGCCGCCACCTGCTGCAGCACCAGGATGGACGCGTTGCCGGTGCCGTATTCCAGGTTGGCCAGGTGGCGCTCCGACACGTCGGCCGCCGTTGCCACCGCCTTGCGCGTGAGGCCGCGCTGCGCGCGCAGGTTGCGCACGCGGTCGCCCAGCGCCACCAGCAAGGGGTTTTTGGCATCTTCGGCGGAAGGTGCTGCAGGCTCCGGCGTGCCGGGGGCCAAAAGCGCTTCCTCTTGCTGTTCGTTCATGTCCATCCTCATTCACAGGGCTGCCATTGTCCAACGCTGTCATCCGCGCGGGCGCTACCCACCGGGTCTTTTCTCAAAACGGGTGGTTCCATGCGCGCAGCAGGCGATCTCGCCTGCGATTAATGCAATATGCACTATAGTGCTTGACGCCGGTTTAATAGCGCTCTATTGTTCTGTTGTTTGCAAAATACTTCACATCTTTGGTTGGCGCAAGGGCATACATCAAGATAGCTGCGAATGCCTGAGCAGTGCCTTGCCCCGCGCCACATTGCAACCGGGAGAGCCCCATGTCCAGCAAAGCCGCATTCCATCAGTCGCTGGCCGACCTTACCGGCCAGATCGCCGGGCGTCCCCTGAACGCGGAGTTGGCCGACTGGCTCAACCAGACCCATGGCGCGGCCAGTACAACCTATCAAACCCTCAAGGATGCCTGCATCCAGGGCGTTGCCGAAGGCTGGCTTTGCGAGCGGGAGGGTGCTGGCATTCGCTATGGCCGCGTGTTCAAGGCGGACGACACACTGCACCGCTTCTCGGTCGACGTGGTGGACATGCACAACATTGCCGGTCCCCACCACAGCCACCCCAGCGGCGAAATTGATCTGATCATGCCGCTGGAGGGCGACGCCACTTTCGATGGGTACGCGGCGGGCTGGTGTGTCTACCCACCCGGCAGTGCCCACCACCCCACCGTGGCGCAGGGACGTGCGCTGGTGCTTTATCTCCTGCCTGAAGGGCAGATCCAGTTCACCCGCTAGCGGCGGGGCCGATCTCCCGCCTCCGATTCACCCCCGAAAGAACAGAATGACAGAAATCCTCGCCAACTTTGCTGCCGGACGCTGGCAGACCGGAACCGGCCCGGGCGCTGTGTTGACAGACCCTGTGCTGGGAACCGAATTGGTGAGGGTGGATTCGACGGGGCTGGACTTGGCCGAGGCGTTTGCTTTTGCCCGCGACCAGGCGGGGCCTGCGCTGCGCGCCATGACCTACCGCGAACGTGCGGCGCTGCTGGGCGCCGTTGTGAAAGTGCTGCAGACCCACCGCGACGCTTACTACGACATTGCCACCGCCAATGCGGGCACCGTCAAGAACGACTCGGCCGTGGACATCGACGGCGGCATCTTCACCCTGGGCCAGTACGCCCGCTGGGGTGATGCATTGGGTGATGTGCGTGCGCTGCGCGACGGCGACGCCACCAAGCTCGGCAAGGAACCCGTGTTCCTGTCTCAGCATCTGCAGGTGCCCGCGCGCGGTGTGGCGCTGTTCATCAATGCCTTCAACTTCCCGGCGTGGGGGCTGTGGGAAAAGGCGGCGCCTGCCTTGCTCTCTGGGGTGCCGGTCATCGTCAAACCTGCTACCGCTACCGCGTGGCTCACGCAGCGCATGGTCAAGGACGTGGTGGATGCCGGGGTGTTGCCCGCCGGGGCGCTGTCGGTGATTGCAGGCAGCTCTGCGGGGCTGATGGACCAACTGCAACCGTTTGATGTGGTGTCGTTCACGGGGTCGGCAGAAACCGCAGGCGTGATCCGCTCACATCCGGCAGTCGCGCATCGCTCGGTACGTGCCAACATCGAAGCAGACAGTCTCAACAGCGCCCTCCTTCTGCCTGACGCAACACCTGGTTCGGACGCGTTCAACCTGCTGGTACGCGAAGTGGTGCGGGAGATGACGGTGAAATCGGGCCAGAAGTGCACCGCCATCCGTCGCATTCTGGTGCACTCAGCTGTCTATGGTGCGGCGGCTGAGGCCATTGCGGCCAAGCTCGCCAGCGTGACGGTGGGCAATCCCCGCAATGAGGGCGTGCGCATGGGGTCTCTGGTCAGCCAAGCGCAACTGCGGGCGGTGCGCGAAGGTATTACAAGCCTGAGCACCCACACCGAAGTTCTGCACGATGGGCGCAACCAGCCGCTCGTGGACGCGGACCCGCGCGTTGCCGCGTGCATCGGGCCCGTGTTGCTGGGCGCGCGCGATGCGGACCAGGCCCATGTCGTGCATGAGTTGGAGGTGTTTGGCCCGGTGGCCACGCTGGTGTCGTACCGCGATATGGACCACGCGCTGGCGCTTGCGCAACGGGGGCAAGGGTCGCTGGTGACTTCTTTGTACGGCGCCGACGACGTGGCACTGGCCCAGGCCGCCGTGCAGGTGGCTGCCAGCCACGGCCGGGTGCACGTCATCACGCCGGATGTTGCGCAAACCCACACCGGCCACGGCAACGTGATGCCCATGTCGCAACATGGCGGGCCGGGCCGCGCAGGCGGTGGTGCCGAGCTGGGCGGCTTGCGTGCGCTGGACTTCTATCACCAGCGCAGTGCCGTGCAGGCCAGCCCGGCCGTGCTGGCAGCGCTGGGGCTCTGATCCGATCACGTGGGCGTAGCAACAACAAGGAGACAACCCCATGACAACACTTTCAGATCGGTTCAATTTTGCCGAGCACCTGTTTCAACTGAACCGCGCGCGGGGCACCAAAACAGCCTATATCGACGACCGCGGGCATCTGAACTATGGCGGACTGGAAGACCGGGCGCGGCGTCTGGCCTCGGTGTTGTTGGCGTCTGGCATCCGCCGCGAGGAACGCGTGTTGCTGCTCATGCTGGACACCAACGACTGGCCGGTAGCGTTTCTGGGCTGCCTTTACGCCGGGGTAGTGCCAGTGGCCGTCAACACGCTGCTGACGGCAGACGACTACGCCTACATGCTGTCCCACAGCCGGGCCCAGGCCGTACTGGTATCTGGCGCGCTGCTGCCGGTGCTGCGCGAGGCCATGGACAAGGCACCACATGAAGTGGGCGCGCTGTGGGTGTCTCAACCCACCGGCGAATTGCCTGCAGGCGCCACCCACATGGAAGACGCGCTGGAGTCTGCATCCGTTGCCCAGTCGCCGGCAGCCACCGCGCCGGACGACCCAGGTTTCTGGCTGTATTCATCGGGCTCCACCGGCAAGCCCAAAGGCACCGTGCACACCCACGGCAACCTGTGGTGGACTGCAGAGCTATATGGAAAGCCGGTGCTGGGGCTGAATGAGCAAGACACCTGCTTTTCTGCCGCCAAACTCTACTTTGCGTATGGTCTGGGCAACGCGCTGACTTTTCCGCTGTCTGTGGGCGCCACCGTGGTGCTGATGGCCGAGCGCCCCACGCCCGACGCCACCTTTGAGCGCTGGACGCGGCACAAGCCCACCGTGTTCTTTGGCGCGCCCACCGGCTTTGCGGGCATGCTGGCATCGCCCCGGCTACCTGCACAAAGTGCTGTGGCCTTGCGCATGTGTTCTTCGGCAGGCGAAGCCTTGCCCGCAGAGATTGCTCAGCGGTTCAAGGCCCACTTTGGCTGCGACATCATCGACGGCATCGGGTCCACGGAGATGCTGCACATCTTCTTGTCCAACCGGCCCGGCGATGT
This sequence comes from Acidovorax sp., assembly GCF_046314175.1. Classification (GTDB taxonomy): domain Bacteria; phylum Pseudomonadota; class Gammaproteobacteria; order Burkholderiales; family Burkholderiaceae_C; genus Acidovorax. Next base: position 13,018 of record NZ_JBKBXG010000068.1, read on the forward strand.
GCGCTATGGCAGCACCGGCAAGCCCGTGCCGGGCTACGAGGTGGAACTGCGCGGCGAAGATGGCCGTGTGGTGGCAGACGGCGAAATCGGTGACCTTTACATCCGCGGGCCCAGCGCCGCGCTGATGTACTGGAACAACCGTGAAAAGACGCGCGATACGTTTCAGGGCGGATGGACCAAGAGTGGCGACAAGTACGTTCGGGATGCCGAGGGTTACTACACCTACGCAGGTCGCAGCGACGACATGCTCAAGGTCAGTGGCATCTATGTGTCGCCTTTTGAGGTGGAGGCCACCCTGATGCAGCACAACGCCGTGCTAGAGGCCGCGGTGATCGGCGCACAGGACGCAGATGGCCTCACCAAGACCAAAGCGTTTGTTGTGCTAAAGCAAGGCCATGCCGCATCGGAAGATGAGCTCAAGGGCTTTGTCAAAGAGCGACTGGCGCCCTACAAATATCCGCGTCTCATCGAGTTCTTGCCCGAGCTTCCCAAGACAGCGACCGGCAAAATCCAGCGCTTTCGTCTGCGCGAGCGGGGGCTGCAGACATGAGCGAGGCGACCCATTTGACGCCCATCGTCTGGCGTGATCGCAAGGTGCAGATAGAGACGCGTTGGATCGCTCCGCAGCGGGCTTCAGCGCCGCTGGTGGTGTTTTTGCACGAGGGGCTGGGGTCGGTGGCAATGTGGAAGGACTTTCCGCAACAGGTGTGTGATGCAGGGGGCTTCCGTGGCCTGGTTTTTTCGCGACCCGGCTACGGCAGGTCAACCCCGCGCGCGGCGAATGAGGTATGGGATGTGGACTTCATGCACCAGCAAGCGCATGAGGTGTTGCCCGCCTTGCTCGATGCGCTGGGCATCGCCGAAGCGCCCTGGCTGTTCGGCCACAGCGATGGCGCGTCCATCGCGCTGCTGTTCGCGGCGCGGTTTCCCGAGCGGCTGAGCGGCCTGGTGCTGCTGGCGCCGCACATCATGGTGGAAGACGTCACGGTGAAGAACATCGAACACGCGCGCCAGGCGTACCTGAGCACCGACCTGCCCCAGAAGCTGGGCCGGTATCACGACGACACCGACTCTGCCTTCTGGGGCTGGAACCGCATCTGGTTGGACCCTGCGTTTCGGGGCTGGAGCATTGAAGAGGAGATCGGGCGCATCGACGTCCCGCTGCTGGCCATTCAGGGACTGGATGACGAGTACGGCACCCTGGCGCAGATCCGTGGCATTGCGCAGCGCGTGCCGGGCACCCGGCTGCTGGAGCTGCCGGGCTGCGCGCATTCTCCCCACCGCGACCAACCGCAAACGGTCATCGCCGAGACCGTTGCCTTCATCGCAGCCGCAAAGCGGCGGTGATGGCGCGTGGTGTGCGCAGTTGATAGGTCACATCATTCCACGCGCGCCCTCAACCCCTCCAGGTCGGTAACAGTGATGCCTCCATACTCGATCTCCAGAAGGCCTTGTGTCTGCAGCCGCTTCAACGCCGCGTTGCAGCGCTGCCGCGACACGCCGGACAGGTTGGCGATTTCTTCTTGCGACACCTGCAAGTGCGGGTCACTGCCCGGGTGCAGCCAGGGGTGAAACAGGCCCGCCAGGGCACGGGCCACCTGGCTGTCGGTGTCCAGCAGATGGTGGGCGGTGAAGTTGCCCAGAAACCAGTGCATGCGCTCATTGATCTGGCGCAGCAGAAAGTGGTCAAAGCTGCGCTCGTGGGCGTGCAGCCAGTCAAACGTCTCCACGGGTAACAACGCGACACGGCTGGGGCGCAGCGCAATGATGTCGGCAGTGCGGGGCACGCCGCGCAGCAGCGTGCCTTCGCCAAACCAGCTGCCGGCCGACAGGCCGCCCAGCGTCACCGACCGGCCATCGTCCGATGTCACGGTCCACTTGAGCAGCCCTTCGATCGCGCCATACCAGTGCACCGGCGTGTCGCCGCGTCGGCACAGCGCACCGCCCTGGGGCACATCAACCTCGCGCAGATCGTCGAGCACCCGTTGTTGCGCCGCGTCATTGAGTAACGAAAACCAGGCCGATGCGGTGAGCAGTTCGGCGAGTGTGGGCGAAGCCCGTTTGACCAGCATGGTGAGAGGTTCTCCTGCACGCCAGCCTTGCATGTCGGAAGGCCCGCGTATACCCTGAGTCCAAATGTCATCGCAATGACTGAGTATGTGGCGGCTAAAAAAAATAATGGCCAGCACTACCATTTTCTACCAGTCCACGTGATGACCAAACGCAAAGTCATAGTCACCATTGCACCCACGGGTGGCATGGCCCACAAGTCACAAAACCCGCACCTGCCCACCCAACCGCAGGAGATCGCCGATGACGTGGAGCGCTGCTGGAACGCGGGCGCCAGCGTGGTGGCCATCCACGCTCGGCGGCCGGACGATGGAGCCACCTGCAATGCAGACATCTACCGCGACATCAACACCCGCATCCGCGCCAAGGGCTGCGACATCGTCATCAACAACTCCACCGGTGGCGGAGTGCATGGCGACATGGTCAAGCCCTTGTCGGGAGGCCGCTGGGAGATCGCGTGGGAGGAGCGCATCAAGGGTATGGACGCCGGCGCAGAGATGTGCACGCTGGACGCCACCACGCTCAACCTGAGCTTTGATGGCCGCGAGATCTTGATGGACACACCGCTCAGCAAGGGGCGCGAGCTGGCCTTGGGCATGAAGGCACGTGGCATCAAGCCCGAGTGGGAGGTTTTCAGCCCCACCCACATCCTGCAGGACACCACCACCCTGATCGAAGAAGGGCATGACGACGGCCCCCACTTCATCAATCTGGTCATGAACGTGCACCGCAGTTTTCAGAACGCCATGCCGTATTCGCCCCGCTACCTGCAGATGATGGTGGACACGCTGCCCAGAAACAGCCTGTTCTGCGTGAGCGGCATTGGCCCGTCGCAGCTGGAGGCCAACGTGGCGGCGCTGCTGCTGGGCGGCCATGCGCGCGTGGGGCTGGAAGACAACCTGTACTTCCGCCATGGCGAGATCGCGACCAATGTGCAGCTCACCGAACGCATCGTGCGCATCATCCGTGAGCTGGACATGGAGCCCGCCACCCCCGCCGAAGCGCGTGCGCTGATGGGCTTGCCCCGTGCGCAGGGCGCGCGGCCTGCATTCGCAGTCCATTGACCGCGATTGTTTCTGAATCGATTCCCGCCATCCATCCACCACCTAGAACGAGGAGACAAATGATGATGCACACACGCCGCCAATTCATGAACCAGGTAGGGTGCGCCACGGCGCTGGGGGCTTTGGCTCCGCTCCATGCCTGGGCCCAGACCCTTGAACAGGTCAAGATCTTCTACGGCTTTCCGGCGGGCAGCGCGGGCGACAGCGTTGCGCGCCGGGTGGGCGAAAAGCTGGCCGGATCGGCCTACACCCGCAATGCTGCCGTGGTGGAGAACAAGCCCGGGGCTGGCGGGCGCATTGCGCTGGAATCGCTCAAGAGCGCGCCAGCAGATGGCAGCGTGCTCACGCTGTCGCCGTTCTCCTGCACATCGATTTACCCGCACATCTACAGCAAGCTGAGTTACGACCCCACCAAGGATTTTGTGCCGGTGTCGATTAGCGCCGTCATGCACCATGGCCTCGCCGTGGGCCCCCTGGTACCCGCATCGGTGAAAACGGTCAAGGACTTCCTCGCATGGGCCAAAGCGAACCCGGGGCAGGCCAACTACGGCTCGCCTGCCGCAGGGTCTACGCCGCATTTCATCGGCGCCCTGCTGGGGCTGAACAACGGCGTGGACCTCAAGCACGTGCCCTACCGCGGCTCCATCCCCGGCGTGACCGATGTGGTGGGCGGGCAGATCGCCTCCATGGTGACGCCCAGCGGCGATTTCATCCCCAACCACAAGGCCGGCAAGCTGCGGCTGCTGGCCGCCTCCGGCCATGCCCGCTCGCCGTTCTCGCCAGATGTGCCCACGTTTGCAGAGCAAGGGTTTCCTGAACTCACGACCGAAGAATGGTTTGGCTTTTACGCTCCCGCAAAAACGCCTGCTGGCGTGGTGGCCGCAGCCAATGCGGCGATCAATGCTGCCATCAAGGAGAAATCGGTCATCGACAGCCTTGCCGTGGTGGGCTTGATCGCCAGGGGCTCCACCGCCGCCGAAATGCAGGCCTCGCAGCAGGCTGAGTTCGAGCGCTGGGGGCCGTTGGTCAAGAAGATTGGCTTCACTGCCGAGTCCTGAGGACGCGCGCCATGGCGTTGAATGTGAAGCGAGTGGCCGTGGTGGCCACCGGTGTGATTGGCGCCAGTTGGGCCGCCTGCTTTCTGGCGCGCGGGCTGGATGTGGATGCGACCGATCCATCGCCCGGTGCCGAGCAGCGATTGCGTGATGCTGTGCAGGCGCATTGGGTAGCGCTTGCGCAGCAAGGCCTTGCGCCAGATGCCAGCGTGGACCGCTTGCGCTTTCATCCGCACATGGAGCGTGCGCTGGAGCACGCCGACTTTGTGCAGGAAAGTGGCCCCGAGCGGATCGACTTCAAGGTGGAGTTGTTTCGCGCCATGGATGCAGCAGCGCCCGCGCACACCATCCTGGCCTCCAGTTCGTCGGGCTTGTCGGTCACTGCCATGCAGAGCGCTTGCCGCGTGCCCGAGCGCGTGGTGCTCGGGCACCCGTTCAATCCACCCCACATGATTCCGCTGGTGGAAGTGGGTGGCGGGCAGCAGACCTCGCCGCAGGCGGTTGAAGATGCCATGGGGTTCTACGCTGCCATCGGCAAGCGCCCGATCCACGTCAAGCGCGAAATCAAGGGCCACATTGCCAATCGGCTGCAGGCTGCGCTCTGGCGCGAGGCGTTTCACTTGGTGAACGAGGGTGTAGCCAGTGTGGCGGATATTGACGCCGCCATTGCCCACGGCCCCGGGCTGCGGTGGGCGTTGATGGGGCCATTCATGAACCTGCACCTGTCGGGTGGAGAAGGCGGCATCGCTCACCTTCTGGACCATCTGGGTGGGCCGATTGAAGACTGGTGGCGCGACCTGGGTGCACCGTTGATGAGCGTGGACCTGCAGCGCCAGGTGGTCGAAGGCGTGGCGCACGAGATCGGCGAACGGCGCACCGGCGACATGGTCCGTGCGCGAGATGCCCTGCTGATCGATCTTCTGCGGGCCAAACAATCGTCCGGCGCACTGGATTGAGTTCCGCCAAGCAAGGCATCCCAACCAACTAGATATTGATTAAAAAACAAGCCATGCACCCCCCATTCCTGGACGACGAAAACCAGAAGGCACCGCCAAGCACGGTGCTGACGCCATTTGACGATGGATCTTTCACACTGCGGTCGCCCGTGGCGTTGCGGCCCTACGCACGCTGTGTGGGCGATTGGCTGGAGCGCTGGGCGCGCGAAACCCCAGAGACCCTGGCATTGGCGGAACGCGATGAGCGTGGCGAACAATGGCGCGGTCTGACCTATGCAAAACTGCGCGCCCAGGTGGGCGCTGTTGCCCAGTCACTGCTGGACTTGAAGTTGCCAGCTGGGCAACCCATCGCCATCCTTTCTGACAACGCGGTGGACCATGCCGTGCTCATGTTGGCTGCCATGCACGTGGGGATCACGCCGTGCTCGCTGTCGAGTGCGTATGCGCGCTCCAAAGACTTCAGCCGGTTGCACAGCATGCTGTTGGCACTGCAGCCCAGCCTTATTTATGCGTCGGATGCCAGGGTGTACGGACCCGCACTGGCAGGCTTTGCAGGCGACGCCGTCAAGGTGTTCAGCCGCCATGTTGAAGCCTGCCCCGGCAGCCTGTCCTTTCAGCAATTGCTCGATGGCACGGAGACATCTGCGGTGCAGCAGGCGTTCGACGCAGTTCTTCCGGACGATCATGCCAAATACCTGCTCACCTCGGGCTCCACCGGCCGACCCAAGGTGGTCATCAACACTCACCGCATGTTGTGCGCCAACCAGCAGATGATGGCGCAGACATGGCGCTTTCTGGCCCACGAGAAGCCCGTGCTGGTGGACTGGCTGCCCTGGAGCCACACCTTCGGAGGCAACCACAACCTCAACATGGTGCTCTGCCACGGCGGAACGCTGTACATCGACGAAGGCCGCCCCGTGCCCGGCCTCATCGACAAGACGGTGCGCAACCTGCGCGACGTGAAGCCCACCCTGCTGTTCAACGTGCCCCGCGGGTTCGACATGTTGCTGCCCGCCCTGGAAGCCGATGACGCCCTGGCTGCTGAAGTGCTTGCGCGCATGCGCCTGGCCTTCTACGCGGCGGCGGCGCTGGCACCGTCCACATGGCAGCGGCTACAGGCGCTGGCGTTGCGTGTTCGGCCCACGCAGCCTCTGTGGTTGACTACCTCCTGGGGCGCTACCGAGACCGCTCCGGCCGTGACCACCGCGCACTGGCAGCTGGACGGGGCGGGCTGCATCGGTGCGCCTCTGCCGGGGCTGGAGCTGAAGCTTGTGCCCAACGGCAGCAAGCTGGAGATGCGGGTCAAAGGCGTTTCGGTGTTCTGCGGATACCGCAATGCCCCGCGCGAAACGGCCGCTGCGTTCGACGAGGAGGGCTTCTACCGCATTGGCGACGCAGGCTATCTGGTGGATGCCGCCCATCCTGAACGCGGCGTAGTCTTTAACGGCCGCGTGGCCGAAGACTTCAAGCTGTCCAGCGGCAGCTGGGTGTCGGTAGGCACCTTGCGGGTCGATCTGGTGTCGGAGTTGGCACCGTTGGTGCAGGACATCGTGCTCACCGGCCATGACAGGGATGAAGTAGGCATGCTCGTTTTTCCGTCTGCTGCAGGGGCGAGTGACCTGGGCAAGCTGCGCGCCGCTGTGCGCAACGTCATGCAGGCGCGCCGTGATGCCGGGGCTGGGTCATCCCAATGCCCCACTCGCGCGCTGGTGATGACATCGCCACCCGACCCCGACGCGGGCGAAATCACGGACAAGGGCTACATCAACCAAGGCGCGGTGCTGTTGCGGCGGGCAGAGGCCGTGGCTGCGATGTATGCAGCCTCCCCACCTGATGACGTCATCCTGGGATGAACCGCAGCTGAATCAGCGGGGCAGTGCATAAAGCGAAAAAGACCAGGTGCCGCGAGGGCACCTGGTCTTTGGCTGTCATCCCCTTGCGGCGCTGTGCCGTTGGTCAGCAGGCTGCAAAAGCGGCGTGTTGACGCGGGTGCGCCGGGGTGATGAGCGGGCTGGTCAGGCCGTTGCGTCCTTGAGCTTCTTCAGCGCGCGGGTCTTGATCTTGACCGCTGCGGGCTTGGCGGGGAACCAGCGCTCTTCACCGGTGAAGGGGTCCTTGCCAAAGCGCTTTTTCTTGGCGGGGATCTGCTGCAGGCCGATCTTCATCAGGCCTGGCAGCGTGAACTCGCCAGAGCCCTTTTTGTGCACGGAGCCCAGGATGGCGGCTTCCAGTGCGGCGAGCACGGCCTTGGTGGCCTTGGGTTCCACGCCCGACTGTTCAGCCAGGTGGGCCACCAGCGTGGTCTTGTTGAAAGCCGTCTTGATGGGCTTCAGTGCGGCAGTGGCAGCCACGGGCTTGGCGGCAGGAGCTGCGGCCTTCTTGGCAGCAGGCGCCGCCTTCTTGGCGGGTGCAGCGGCCTGTTTGGCGACGGGTGCAGCCTTCTTGGCTGCAGGTGCGGCGGCCTTGACGACCTTCTTTGCGGGTGCGGGGGTTTTCTTTGCAGTTGCCATGATGTTGATACTTCTTCGTTGTTCAGAGTTGCTTGATGCCCGCCCGCGTTCACGAGAGGGGCGCCCGATTTTAGGGGTGATGCGATGAACAGCCTATAGCCGAAGTCCTACGCGCTGCGGACCCTTTCAAAAACGCAGCCGTAGTGCCGCGGAATTCGCGAATCGGATGTTACCGACAGACCGCGAAAAACGCCCTCAAGCGGTGCGCCTCGTCAATGCCTCGCGCCGATGAAAACCGCAGGCGCAAGCGTCACGCTGCGGTATGTTCCATCACGCTCAGCACTGCAAAAACATGGCACGTGGTGCCCGCCGCCACACACGCATGCCACACCGCATGCGCGTAGCGCACCGCAGAGTCCAGGGCGTAGAAGATCACGCCCACCGTGTAGGCTGCGCCGCCAATCACCAGCCAGGCGGTGCCCAGTGCGGGCATGGGTTTGATCAGTGGCAGCGCTGCGATCAGCACCAGCCAGCCCATGGCGACATACAAGCCGGTAGACCACAAGGCGTATGGGCTACGCGCCAGCGCCTTCGTCACAAAGCCCGCTGCCGCTGCGGCCCACACCAGCGTCAAGATCACCATGCTTTGTGCCGATGGCGGCTGGCTGAGTGCAAAGGGCGTGTAGCTGCCTGCAATGAAGAGGTAGATCGCTGCATGGTCCAGTTTCAGCAGCCATTGCTTGGCCTTGCCCGGCGGCAGCGCGTGGTAGGCGGTGGATGCGCCATACAACAGCACCATGGTCACAGCAAAAACCATCACACCAGCGTAGGCCCGTTCGCCCGCACGCAGCGCAGATTCCAACAGCTTGGGTGTGGCCAGGCAGGCAGCCAGAAGCGCGATACCGTGGCAGCTGCTGTTGGCGATTTCTTCGCCGGTGTCGGGTAGGTGGTCGTGCATGTCCAGCCGCCCGCGAGGGGTGCGAGGGGTGGTTCAGGTCAGTGGTGTGCAGGGTGGTGGTGCCGCTCGCGCCACAGCTGGTAGCGCGAGCGCTGCAGCGCCACCAGCTCCACCACGCCCCAGGCAGCGGCGCAAGCCAGCGTGCCCAGCCATAGGGTCCTGCGGTAGACCTCAGTCCTGCGCAGCGGCCGGCGCATCGTCGGAGATCCAGTCGTGGCTGCGGGGCAGGTCAAAGCTCAACCAGCCCCGTTCATCGAACAACTCATCGAGCAGCCGCTGCAATCCGAGCAATTTCCAGAGCATGGTGTGCCTCTTTCAAAGGGTGTGACTGCGGTCAAGGTAGCGCCGTTGTGTGACGATTTCGCGTCGTTTCGCTGAATCCACACAATCGCGTCATGGGGCTATCGGCGCACGCATCCGGGGGATATCCTTCGGCGATTGGGCACTGTTGCCCAGCCGCTTTGCTTTGACCGCCCACACCTTGAACATGCTTCCCGAGCTACTGGCGCTGGAGAAAATCATCGAGCTGGGCGGTGCCCATCTGCAGGTGCAGGTGGTTCGTGAGGTGACCATGGCGTCGGGTCAGCGTTTCCCTGTTTATGCCATTGGGGTGGGCAACCCCGGGCTGGATGTGCCCGCTGTGGGGTTTTTTGGTGGGGTGCATGGCCTGGAGCGCATTGGGGCCGAGGTCGTGATCGCCTACCTGCAGAACGTGGTCATGCGGCTGCAGTGGGACACCACGCTGCACCAGCAGCTCGAACGTGTGCGCCTCGTTTTTATGCCCATCGTCAACCCGGGTGGCATGTGGTCTGCCACCCGCGCCAACCCCCGCGGCGTGGACCTGATGCGCAATGCGCCGGTGGATGCAGTGGACCAGGTACCGTTTGCCATTGGCGGGCAGCGGGTGAGCGACCGGCTGCCCTGGTACCGAGGGCGCCTGGGCGATGCGATGGAGTTGGAAAGCCAGGCGATGTGCGAGGTGGTGTCAGCGCAACTTCTGGCACGGCCGTTCAGCATTGCGCTCGACTGCCACTCGGGCTTTGGCGTGAAGGACCGCCTGTGGTTTCCGTATGCACACACCCGCAAACCCATTGCGCACCTGGCCGAGCTGCATGCGCTGCACGAGATCTATCTGCAGGCCCACAGCAACCACCAGTACATTTTTGAGCCGCAGAGCGCGCAGTATCTGGCGCACGGAGACCTGTGGGACCACCTCTATCTGCAGGCCTGCCAGGCGGTACCGGCGCACACGTTTTTGCCGCTGACGCTGGAGATGGGCTCGTGGCTGTGGATCAAGAAAAACCCGCGCCAGCTGTTCTCGCGCAACGGCATCTTCAACCCGCTCATCAACCACCGCCAGCAGCGCGTGCTGCGGCGGCACCTGTCGCTGCTGGACTTCCTGTCGCGCGCGGCGTGCAGCCATGCGCGCTGGGCACCTGCACCCGAACAGCGCGCACAGCGGCGTGCCGACGCGCTGGCGATCTGGTACTGAAGGCACAGGCAACGATGCAGCAACCCGTGCGCCAATGGATCCTGCTGCGCGGCTTGACTCGCGAGGCTGCTCACTGGGGGGAGTTTGCTGATCGCTTTCAGCAAGCGCTGCCCGGCGACAAGGTGCTGGCGCTGGACTTGCCAGGCAACGGCCAGCTGCACAAGGCGCAATCGCCTCTGTCAGTCCACGACATGGTGCAGGCCTGCCGCCAATCGTTGGCGGTGCGTGTCATCGCCCCGCCGTACCACCTGCTGGCAATGTCCCTGGGCGCCATGGTGGCCGCCGAGTGGGCGCGCATAGCGCCTGGTGAGGTAGCGGGCTGTGTGCTTATCAACACCAGCATGCGCCCCTTCAGCTCGTTTTATCACCGCTTGCAGTGGCACAACCTGGCGCCGCTGTTGCAGTTGGCGCTGCAGTGGCATTCGGCGGATGCGGCAGAGCGGATCGTTCTGCGCATCACCAGCAACCGCGCACAAGAGCGCAGCGCAGTCATTGCACAGTGGGCTGCCGTGCGCAGGCAACGGCCGGTGTCGGCACCCAATGCGCTGCGCCAGTTGCTGGCAGCAGCGCGCTACCGCGCGTCGGTGGTGGCGCCTGCTGCGCCGACATTGCTGCTGGGTAGCCAGCAAGACCAGCTGGTGTCCAGCCGGTGTTCGCAGGCCATTGCCAAGGCGTGGGGCCGACCGCTGCGCATGCACCCGTTTGCAGGGCATGACCTGCCGCTGGATGACCCGCAGTGGGTGATTGACGAGGTGCTGCGGTGGGTGGCAGAGCCTCGGTGACCGATGCCCTGGGCTATTCCCCCATGCCAGCGAGACCGCCTTGGGCCACCAGTTCGCGGTACCACTCCTGGTATCCTGCACTACTGGGGTGCAGGCCGTCGGCTGCGTTCAGCTCTTTGCTGCGCGTCACAAACGGGTCCTGGTCGCGCGGCTTGAGCAGGCGCACGTAGCGCACCTGCGGCTGGGTGGTCGACGCTTCTTGCACCAGCGTGTGCAGCGTCTCTGACCGGCGCGACATGGCCCATGACAGCGGCGCAAAAAAGAAGGGCGCATGCCCTACATCGCCGCATGGCATCACTACCACACGCGGGGCCTTATGGCTGGCCAGCACCACCGTTTGCTGCAGCTGGGAGCGCAGCGTGTCTTCGGATGTGAATCGGATCACGTCGTTGCCGCCAGCGAGCACCAGCACCAGGTCATAGCCGGTTGAAGCGCGCCGCAGCTGCTGCACCACGTCTTCAAACTTGGCGCCGTTGGCAGCCAGGTTGTCGATATGCCACCGGGGGTGCTGCTGACCGATCAGGCCTGGCAGGCTCTGGGCGGGCGTTGCAGCGCCCGTGCCCACGGCCGTGCTGTCGCCCACCACCAGCACGCGCTGGGTGGGCTGGGCGGGTTGGGCGGTGTAGGCCTGGGCGTCGCGTGCCAGGTCTGCGGCGGTCCACATGCGCCAGGGCGCGCAGGCCGTTAGCAACAGGCCCCCGGCAGCCACTGCCGTCAGGGCCACGAGGCGGCGCGTGGAGGTGTTAGGGCGGGATTTAGGCGTATGAGGCATGGCGGGGCAGGCGCGCTGCGGCGGTAGAGAGCTTGCATGCAGCGTAGCGGCGCGCCCTCGGGTGACTCGTCAGTGGCGTCTGCCGCTGGGCGTAGGACGTGGGCGAATGCTGGACCTGGTCACCTTCGCCCGCTTTCTTCAGCGCGCTTGCCGGAACACCACGGCTTCCAGCCCCATGGATCGGATGGACGCCGCTGCCGCATCCGCCTCGGTTCGGCGCGGGTAGGGGCCCACGCGCACGCGGATGCGTCGGCCGCTGCTGGCATTCAGCTCCTGGCGAAACGCGGGCAGCCCTTCGTTCAGCAGCCGCGCTTGCGCCTTGCGTGCGTTGGCCTCGTCCGCAAACAGCCCCACATTGATGTAGTAGCCCGCCGCAGTACCCACGGTGGGCAACGGCGCAGAAGCCGTGGGTGTGGCAGCCGAGGCCGCAGCTTTGGCCGCCCGGGTCTTGGCGGGGGCAGTCGTGGGGGGGGCGGGCTTGTTGGCGGGGGCTGTGTTTGCGGCGGGTTTGGACGCCGCCGTGATTGCCACTGCGGGTGGCTTTTTGGAAACTGGGGGCGTCGTGGGCGCTGCGGCGGGGCGGGGTTCGGCCACTGGGGGTGGCGCTGCACTGGCGGGTGTCACTGGCGCGGGCGCGGTTTGGATTGCAGCGGTAGCGACAGAAGCTGTGGAGGTGGGCGCGCGGGCGGGCGATATCACGGGGGCTGATGCGGCAGTTTGTGGCGCTGGCAGCGGCTCTTGTGCGGGGGGCGTATCAGGTTGCGGTGTGTTCGCAGTCGCGGGCGCCGAGGCTACCGACGCCACCGACGTGGGCCTCGACGCTGCAGCCAGCGTGGCTTGTGCCACTGTTAAGGCAGGCTCCAGGGCAAGGGGCTTGGTGTCCGATGGCACCCACACCAAATACGCTATCACTGCGGCAGCTGCCAGCACCAGATTGCCCAGCACTACCGCCCGCAGCCGCTTGCGCGAGCTGGCCTGCTTTTCCAGCAGTGCAGAGGCTTCGGGCAGGGTGCGAGAGGCAGCCAGCGCGCGGGCCACCCGCTTGCGGATGTCGGCGTACAGGATGGCGTTGCCATACAGGCCCGGCACCACAAACGCCAGCATCGCAAAAGCACCCAGTACCCCCAGTTCCACGCCCGTCGGCCATTGCAGAAAGGTCCGGCCAATGCCGTACACGATCAGCGCCAGTCCCTCGGCTGCGGCCAGGTAGATCAGCGCTGGCGTCCACAGCTGCCGGAACAGCATCCAGTTGATGGTGGCCAGGCAGGCCGCCCAGTTCCAGGTGGTGGTGGTGCGGCCGGTGTTGTCAAAGCGCTCGAAGACGGCCAGGTAGTAGGCCGTGTTCACGGGCCCCAGCGCTAGCCGGGACAGCGCCGTCATGGCGTTGTCGGACGTTGAATTGAGCGACATGGCCGGAATGGCGGAGGCGACAGGATCCGTGTGGTCGAGCATGGGCCGATTCTGTCATGGGCCGATGTTTGTGCCACATGGTTTGCGCGCGGGTACTGCGCGGGCGCAACGCTGGGGTGCACAAGCGTGCCGTGCCGTGCAAGGGGGCGACCTTGCCAACGCAGGTCGCGCTGCGGAAATTATAGTAAAAATGGTCGTTAGCGCTTATCTGATAAGCGCTAGTAGCTATTAAAAACGTAGTGAATTTGGAAAACGCAGCACCTCAGGCCCCACGCACCATCGCCATGATCTTGCCCGCGTCCAGCGTGGCGGCCTTCTGCTGGATCTGCGGCAGATATTGCGACTGCATTTGCTTGGCGGGCCCCAGCAGGTTCTGAAAGGTATCGCGCAGCATGGCGGTGCTCATCACCCGGCCCCCGGCGTAGTAGCGCTTGGCCACCTGCCCCAGCGCGTAGGTGGTGGCAAACGAAAACGCCATGCCGGTGGCCGCGCCGCCCAGCCCGCCAATGGTGCGGCCCGCCACCTTGCCCAGCAGGCCACCCAGCAGCTTGCGGCCAAACTGCTCCAGGTACTGCGACGTCATGCCCACGCCCGCCGCGGCGATGAACTCCTTGATGTGGCCCTGGTCCAGCTCCACGCCGTGGGCCTTGCCAATGCCATACACCATCTTGACCTGCATGGGGATGATGGCCATCGACGCCCAGGACTGCGGCAGCAGCTCCAGCGCCCCGTTGAGCATGGCGTAGTTCAGGATAGATTTGTCCAGCTCGGCATCCGAAACACTGGCGGGAACTGCGGCCTTGGCCGTTGCAGCAGCGGCAGCCACCGGCACCGCGATGGGCACAACCTTTTCAGCCACGTCCACCATCGCATCCGCCTCGTGATCAAACGCGTCGGTTTGCGAGGCGCCCAACTGCAGGGCCGTCTTGAGGCGGGTCAAAAAGTCGCGCTCGGCCGCCGTCTGGCGGCCGTCCACGTCGCACACGCACACGGCCATCTCGTACGCCAGCTGGCGGTGCATGGGGTCGGTCAGCCCCTCTACCGCAGCCTGCACGGTGGTGCGCTTGAGCAGCACATCCTGGTAGATGCGCGGCAGGTCCGCCATGCCCGCGTCGCTTGCCAAAGACTGCGCAATGCGGCGGATCTCCTCGCGCTCGGCGTCGTCCTTGTTGCCGTCTGCAAACGCGGCCAGAAGTGCGATGGTGAGGATGGACTTTTGCTGGTCGAGGGTCATGGCGTAAGGCCCGCAAGGGCGTGGGTTGGAGCGATGGGATGCATATGCAGTCTAGGCAACTGGCTTTCAATGCCACGGGTTGTAGGGATTTGGGGCGGCAGGTAACAACGTGCTTCTGGGTTGTGCGGACCGTCCCTTGGGCGCTCGGGCAGGTTCACGGGTGCCGTTCTGGCCTACAGTGCATTGATTTGTTTCCCATCGGGATGGAACGCGCACGATGAACATCGCCCACCTGCTGCGCCGCAGTGCCCTGCTGGCTGCTGACCAGCCTGCCGTGCTGCACGGCGACACCGTGCTGTGGACATATGCCACCCTGGGCGCACGCACTGCCGCCCTGGCAGCCACCCTGCGCACGCAATGCGGCGTGGCCCCCGGCGACCGCGTGGCCATCTACGCAGCCAATACGCCCGAGTATCTGGAGGCGCTGCACGCCATCGTGTGGGCAGGGGCCGTGTCGGTGCCTGTCAACTACAAACTGCATGCCAAAGAGCTGGCCTACGTGCTGGCCGACTCTGGCGCGCGGGTGGTCCTGGTATCGCAGGTATTGGCCCCGGCCGCGCGCGAGGCGGGGGTGCCGGATGCCGGTCTGCTGGTGTTCGGCTCCGACGCATACCGAGCCGCTGTGACGCACACGCCCATGGAGGTATGCGACCGAGCGCCCGACGATGTCGCCTCGCTGTTCTACACATCAGGTACCACCGGCCGCCCCAAGGGCGTGATGCAGACCCACCGCAACCTGCTGGCCATGACGGCCTGCTACTTCACCGACGTGGACGACATCCTGCCTGGTGACGCCATGGTCTATGCCGCGCCCATGTCGCACGGAGCGGGCCTGTACAACTACGCCCAGGTGCTGCGCGGCGGTCGGCATGTGGTGCCGCTGACGGGCGGCTTTGAACCGCAGGAGCTGGTGCAGCTGGCGGCATCCGTCGGTCAGCTCACGCTGTTTGCCGCGCCCACCATGGTGCACCGCCTGGTCGACCATGTGCAGGCCACCGGCGCCGATGTGTCAGGTTTCAAGACCATCGTCTACGGCGGCGGCCCCATGTATGCCGACGACCTGCGCCGCGCGCTGGCCGTGATGGGCAACCGCTTTGCGCAGATCTACGGCCAGGGCGAAAGCCCCATGACCATCACCGCCCTGTCAGGTGCCCAACTGGCCGACCGCAACCACCCGCGCTGGGCCGAGCGCATGGCATCGGTCGGCGTGGCGCAGTCGTTGGTGGAGGTGCGTGTGGTGGATGCCGCAGGCCAGCCGATGCCCGCAGGCGAGAACGGGGAGGTGGTGGTGCGCGGCGACACCGTCATGCCCGGCTACTGGAACAATCCCGAAGCCACGGCGCAGACGCTGCGCGATGGCTGGCTCTACACCGGCGACATGGGCGCGCTGGATGCCGACGGCTTCCTCACCCTCAAGGACCGCTCCAAGGACGTGATCATCTCTGGCGGCTCCAACATCTACCCGCGTGAGGTGGAGGAGGTGCTTCTGCTGCACCCCCAGGTGCGCGAGGTGGCCGTGGTGGGGCAGCTCGATGCGGAATGGGGCGAGGTGCCTGTGGCCTTTGTGGTGGCGGAGGAGGGCGTGAGCC
>NZ_JBKBXG010000069.1:0-27735 GCF_046314175.1 Acidovorax sp.
GGGGGGGGTGGTGGGGGGGGGGGGGGGGGGGGCAGGGCAGCAGATCAGGAGGGGGCTGCCATCGCCGAATATGAATGAAAAAGGCCTGGCCAGGTAGCTTTGTCAGCGAGGGTTCTCACTCCCTCTCCCCTCGTGGGAGAGGGCCGGGGAGAGGGGGTGACATGGGGTGACAGGGGCGCGGTGCGGGTGCAGCCCCCTCTCCCCAACCCTCTCCCGCGAGGGGAGAGGGGGTAAGACCGGAAAGCCGCTGTGGGTGGGCGGGGTGGTGTCCTAGTTTGAGAGGGACAATTTTTTTGGATAAAAATGGCTGCTAGCGCTTGATGGATAAGCGCTAGCAGCTATAAAAATAGTAGTAACGGGTCATCGGTGTGCTACGGGGCACACGGCTTTGGGCGCGCCACCGGCCAGCGCGTGGCTGCGCGCATCGGCCAGCGCCGCAGCGGTGGGCACCTCGGTGGGCCAGCCTGCCAGGTGCTGTTGGGCCACGCGGCTCAGGGCGGTGATCCAGTGGCTGTTGTCGTTCAGGCAGGGGATGTAGTGAAACTCCTGCCCGCCCGCGTGCAAAAACGCCTCGCGCACTTCCATGTTGATTTCTTCCAGCGTCTCCAGGCAGTCGCTGGTAAAGCCGGGGCACACCACATCGATGCGCCGCGTGCCCGCCTTGCCCAGTGCCTCGATGGTGGGCTGGGTGTAGGGCTCCAGCCACTTGGCCTTGCCAAAGCGTGATTGAAAGGTGATGCGGTAGCGGTCTTCGCGCAGGCCCAGGCGCTCGGCCAGCAGGCGGCCGGTCTTTCGTGACTCGCAGTGGTAGGGGTCGCCCAGGTGCAGCGTGCGCTCGGGCACGCCGTGAAAGCTCATCACCAGTTGGTCGGGCTGGCCGTGGGTCTTCCAGTGCGACTCGATGGTGCGGGCCAGTGCGTCGATGTAGCCAGGGGCGTCGTGATAGCGGTTCACAAACCGCAGCTCGGGCACGTTGCGCGTGGCGGCAGCCCAGGTGTAGACGGCATCAAACACGCTGGCGGTGGTGGTGGCCGAGTACTGCGGATACAGCGGCAGGATGAGGATGCGCGTGGCGCCCTCGGCCTTGAGCGCATCGAGCTGGCTTGCGATGGACGGGTTGCCGTAGCGCATGGCGTGGCGCACCAGCACGTTGTGCCCGGCTTCGCCCAGCCAGCCGCGCAGCAGCGTGGCCTGCTTGGCCGTCCACACCGCCAGGGCCGAGCCCTCAGGCGTCCACACGCTGGCGTATTTGGCGGCCGACTTGGCCGGCCGCGTGCGCAGGATGATGCCGTGCAGGATGGGCAGCCACACCAGCCGGGGGATCTCCACCACGCGGTGGTCGCCCAGAAACTGCGCCAGATAGCGGCGTACAGCAGAGGCGGTGGGTTCGTCGGGCGTACCCAGGTTGCACAGCAGCACTGCGGTGCGTTCGGCCTGGCCGTGGGTGAAGGGGGGTTCTGTCTGGAATGAGGGCATGCGGCATTTTCACCCACGCGCCCAGCTTGGGCGAACTGGGGCCTTTGTGGCACGCGCGGCGCAGTTTTTCGCAGTTTTCTATGGCCATCGGGTTATCCCCAATGCGGTTCTGAAACCGGTTTCATAAACTGGCGCCACTTTGGAATAACCGCTGTTCAACGTGAATTACCAGTTCCAGTTCGATGCCGTTTTTGCCGCGTGGCCCCTGTTGCTCAAGGGCACGTGGATCACCGTGCAGTTGTCGCTTACGGCCACGCTGCTGGGGCTGGTGGTGGCCATCTTTTGCGCCTGGGGCAAGACGGGAGGGCCCGGCTGGCTGCGGTTTCTGATCAATGCGTACATCGAGGTCATCCGCAACACGCCTTTCATCGTGCAGCTGTTCTTCTTTTTCTTTGCGCTGCCTTCCATCGGGCTGCGCTGGTCGCCCTACACAGCAGCGTTGACGGCGATGGTGGTCAACCTGGGTGCCTATGCGGCCGAGATCGTTCGGGCGGGCATTGAATCGATTCCCAAGGGGCAGATCGAGGCGGGCAAGGCGCTCAACCTCAAGCCGTGGGAGATTTTTCGCTTCGTCATTCTCAAACCCGCGCTCAAGGCTATCTACCCGGCGCTCACCAGCCAGTTCATTTTGCTGATGCTGAGTTCTGCCGTGGTGTCGGTGATTTCGGCGGACGACCTGACCTCGGTGGCGGCCAATCTGCAGTCGCAGACCTTCCGCAGCTTTGAGATCTACATCGTGGTGGCCGCCATCTACCTGGCGCTGGCGATGACGTTCTCGGCGCTGTTCAAGCTGATCTACCAGCGCACGCTGAACTACCCCGACCGCCGCTGAGCCAGGACTGCCCCACATGCGTACTTTTGGACTCTCCGAGTTTCTTTTTATCGTGCAGGCCGCGCAGTGGACGCTGGCGCTGTCTGCCATCGCCTTCGTCGGCGGGGCGCTGCTGGGCTTGCTGGTTGCGCTGTCACGCACTTCTGAAAACGCTGTGGCCCGTAGTGCGGCGCGGGCGTTCATCCAGGTGTTTCAGGGCACGCCGCTGCTGCTGCAGTTGTTCCTGATCTTCTTTGGCGCCCCGGTGCTGGGGCTGGATATCAACCCCTGGGTGGCTGCCGGTGCAGCGCTGGTGCTGAACAGCGCTGCGTTTCTGGCAGAGATCTGGCGCGGTTGCATTGAGGCGGTACCCCGTGGCCAGTGGGAGGCCGCGCAGGCCCTGAACCTGAGCTACATCAACCGCATGCGGTTTGTGGTGCTGCCCCAGGCCTTCAAGATTGCGCTGCCGCCCACGGTGGGCTACATGGTGCAGATCATCAAGGGCACGTCACTGGCGGCCATCATTGGTTTTACCGAGATCACGCGGGCGGGGCAGATCATCAACAACGCCACGTTCCAGCCGCTGCATGTGTTTACCACCGTGGCCGCGCTGTACTTCGTGATCTGCTGGCCGTTGTCGCTGCTGGCAGCACGCATGGAGCGCAAGCGGGCGCGGGCTCTGGCGCGTTGACCACCCCTACAGCAGCCTTCCAATTTTCTTTCTCGTTTACACCAACCACCAGGAGACATGCGATGACCTTTTCTTTGCAACGCCGCACCGCCACCGCCGCTTTGGCCGCCTTGGGCCTCGGCGCCGCGCTGACGGCCTTTGCGCCGCTGGCCTCGGCCCAGACCGTGGCGGACATCAAGAAGAAGGGCGAGATCACCATTGGCATGCTGGTGGACTTTCCGCCCTACGGCACCACCAACGCGCAAAACCAGCCCGACGGCTACGACGCGGACGTGGCCAAGCTGCTGGCCAAAGACCTGGGCGTGAAGGCCAACATTGTTCCTGTCACCGGCCCCAACCGCATCCCCTTCCTGCTGACCAACAAGGTCGATGTGCTGGTGGCATCGCTGGCCATCACGCCCGAGCGCGCCAAGCAGGTGCAGTTTTCGCAGCCCTATGCGGCCGCCACCATCGTGCTGTACGGCAAGACGGGATCGAACATCAAGAGCGCAGCCGATTTGAAGGGTGTGCGCGTGGGTGTGGCCCGGGCCAGCACGCAGGACGTGGCCGTGACCAAGGCCGCGCCCGAGGGCACCGAGATCCGCCGCTTTGACGACGATGCCTCGGCCATGCAGGCACTGATCTCCGGCCAGGTCGATGCGATTGGCTGCTCGGTCACCGTGGCGGCGCAGATCGCCAAGCGCGTGCCCGCCAACACCTTTGAGAACAAGTTCAACCTGCTGCAACAGGCCATGGGCATTGCCATGCGCCCCGGCCAGGACGAGCTGACCAAGGCCGTGAATGACTTTGTGGCGCGCAACACCGCCAATGGCGAGTTGAACAAGCTGTATCAGAAGTGGCTGGGCGCCGACCTGCCCAAGCTGCAGTAAGAGCGGTTGATAAAACTCTTCTGGCGTCGTTGCTGCGTCTTGTCGTACTACCCGTACTGCCTGCGACGCAGCGCCTAGCCAGAACCGCTTCGCTGAGTTTTCTTATCCGCTCTCAGCCGGACAGAGTGAGACATCCTAGGAGCCTTTGACAATGACGGACGCAGTCACTACGACGACGACTACCCCCGGCACACCGCCGATCATCCGCATGGAAGGGGTCAACAAGTGGTACGACAGCTTCCAGGTGCTTACCGACATCAACTTGTCGGTGCGGCCGGGTGAACGCATCGTGATCTGCGGACCATCAGGCTCGGGCAAGTCCACGCTGATCCGCTGCATCAACCGGCTGGAGACGGTGCAAAAAGGCCTGATCGAGGTCGATGGCATTGAGCTGACTGCAGGCGGCAAGAACGTGGACGCCGTGCGGGCCGAGGTGGGCATGGTGTTTCAGCAGTTCAACCTGTTCCCGCACCTGACCATTCTGGAAAACTGCACGCTGGCGCCCATGCGCTCGCGCGGCATGAGCAAGGCCGAGGCCGAAGAGGTGGCCATGAAGTACCTCACGCGGGTGCGCATTCCAGAACAAGCGCACAAGCACCCCAGCCAGCTCTCAGGCGGGCAGCAGCAGCGTGTGGCCATTGCGCGCGCGCTGTGCATGGCGCCCAAGGTGATGCTGTTTGACGAGCCCACGTCGGCACTTGACCCTGAAATGGTCAAGGAAGTGCTGGACACCATGATTGGCCTGGCCGAAGACGGCATGACCATGCTGTGCGTGACGCACGAGATGGGCTTTGCCCGCAGCGTGGCCGACCGCGTGATCTTTATGGCCGACGGCAAGATCCTGGAGCAGGCGCCACCGCAGCAGTTCTTTGGCCAGCCCCAGCATGAAAAAACCCGCCAGTTTCTGGGCCAGATCCTGAGCTCTCACCACGCGCATTGATGCGCCCATGGCCTTGCACAAGGGCGCCCGAAAGAAAACATGAAGGTATTGATTTCCCTGTCCTCCTTTGGCGCGGCCGAAGTGGGGCGCCATGGACAGCTCTGGTGCACCGACCTCGGTCGCCAGGCGGGCGCCGATGGCGTGGAAGTGCGCGGCGAGATGCTGCGCGACGCCGCCACAGAGCTGCCCGCGTTGGCGGGCCTGGCTGCGGTGTATTCCAGCTCCGAAGGCCTGTGGACCGCACAGGGCCAGCTCGACGAAGCGGCCCTGGCGCGTGGCTTGCACGCAGCACAGGTGTTGCGCGCACCGCGGCTGAAGATGGCCATCGGTGGCTTTGGCGCGCCGTCGCAGGCATCGCTGTCCCGGCTCAAGGCATTGCTGGAGGATGCCCCGCAGGTAGAGCTGGTGATCGAGAACGACCAGACACCTACAGCCGGCACGTTGCCTGCCATGCAGGCCTTTTTTACAGCCCAGGCGCAAGCGGGCCTGGACCTGGGCATGACCTTTGACATGGGCAACTGGCACTGGCAGGGCGAATGCCCGTTGCAGGCCGCGCAGGCCCTGGCACCGTATGTGCGCTACGTGCACTGCAAGGGCGTGCAGCGCCTGCCGGGCAAGTGGGTGGCGGTGCCGCTGGGTGAGTCGGTGGCGCCCTGGCGCGCCGTGCTGCGCGCACTACCCGCCGACGTGCCCCACGCCATCGAATACCCGTTGATCGGTGACGACCTGGTGGCCGTGACGCGCGACCAGGTGGCCTTCATCCGCGTAGCGCGGGAGCTTGCATGACCACGACAGAATCCACCTTCGACGTTGCACTGTTTGGCGAGGCCATGCTGCTGCTGGTCGCCAACGAGCCCGGCCCGCTGGAAAACGCCACGGGTTTCTACAAACGCACCGCAGGAGCAGAAACCAATGTAGCCATCGGCCTGGCGCGCCTGGGCCTGAAAGTCGGCTGGGCCAGCCGCTTGGGTACCGATTCCATGGGCCGCGCGCTGCTGGCTGCCATGCAGGGTGAGGGCATCGACTGCTCGCACGTG
Source organism: Acidovorax sp. (assembly GCF_046314175.1). Lineage (GTDB taxonomy): Bacteria > Pseudomonadota > Gammaproteobacteria > Burkholderiales > Burkholderiaceae_C > Acidovorax. The sequence goes on from NZ_JBKBXG010000069.1 coordinate 5,825, forward strand.
GTGTGTGATGCCACGCAGCGCACCGGTTTTCAGTTCAAAGAGCGCGTGACCGATGGCCGTGACCCGCAGGTGGAATACCACCGCAAGGGCTCGGCCGCCAGCCAGATGAGCCCTGCCGATGTGGACGAAGCCTGGCTGCGGTCTGCGCGCCATCTGCACGCAACGGGCGTCTTTGCCGCCATTTCGGACACCAGCCTGCAGGCCGCCATCCGCACGCTGGAGGTGATGCGTGCCGCCGGTCGCACCATTTCGTTCGACCCCAATCTGCGGCCCACGCTGTGGTCATCGCCCGAGACCATGCGCCACTGGATCAACACCCTGGCCACCTATGCTGACTGGGTGCTGCCAGGCATGGAAGAGGGCGTTTTCCTGACCGGTGAAACCACCCCCGAGGGTGTGGCACGTTTCTACCGGGAACGCGGCGCCAAGCTGGTGGTGGTCAAGCTGGGTGCCGAGGGTGCTTACTACGACAGTGCCACCGATGGCACGGGCCATGTGCCCGGTGTGCCGGTGGATCAGGTGGTGGACACCGTGGGCGCGGGCGACGGTTTTGCGGTGGGAGTGATCAGCGCACTGCTGGCCGGGCAGCCTTTACTGGCCGCCGTGCGCCGGGGCGCATGGATTGGCGCGCGTGCCGTACAGGTGCTCGGCGATACCGAAGGGCTGCCCACGCAGGCGCAGCTGCAGGAGGCTCGGCTGTGACCCTGTCCGACCAGCCGCCAGGCATTGATGCCGCGCGCAAGCAGGTGCTGGTGTTTCGCGAGCTTCCGCCCGACCAGCTCGCGCGGCTGCAGGCCGTGCATGACGTGACCGTGGCCGACCCGCGCAAGCCCGAAGAACGCGCCTGTTTTGATGCGGCGCTGGCGCAGGCGCACGGGCTGATTGGCTCCAGCTTCCCGGTCGATGCAGCCTTGCTGGCCCGCGCTCCCCGGCTGGAGGTGGTGTCCAGCGTTTCTGTGGGTGTAGACAACTACGCGCTGGACGCGCTGCAGGCGCGCGGCATTCTGTTGTGCCATACCCCCGGGGTGCTCGATGAAACGGTGGCAGACTCAGTGTTTGCCTTGCTCATGGCCACCAGCCGCCGCGTGGTGGAGCTGTCGCAACTCGTGCGCGAAGGCCGGTGGGTAAAAAACATTGGAGAAGATTTGTTTGGCTGCGATATCCACGGCAAGACGCTCGGCCTGCTCGGATTTGGCCGCATCGGCCAGGCCGTGGCGCGCCGCGCGGCGCTGGGGTTTGGCATGCCGGTGATCTACCACGCGCGCAGGCCGGTGGACCTTGCCGCCCAGGCGCCGGAGCTGCAAGGCAAGGCCGCGCATGTGCCGCTGCCTAGCTTGCTGGCCCGGGCTGACTTCGTGGTAGCCATGCTGCCCTTGTCTGACAGTACGCGGAACATGGTCAATGCAGACCTTTTTGCGGCCATGAAACCCGGCGCTATTTTCATCAACGGCGGCCGGGGCGCCACCGTGGTGGAAGAAGATTTGCTGAACGCGCTGGACCACGGCACATTGTGGGCCGCAGGCCTGGATGTATTCGCCACCGAGCCACTGCCGCTGGCGTCGCCCCTGCGCACCCACCCGCGCGTCACGCCGTTGCCGCACATTGGATCGGCCACGCATGACACGCGCCATGCCATGGCGGCATTGGCTACCACCAACCTGCTGCAGGCTTTGGCAGGCCATCGCCCCGCAGCGGTGTACGACGCAGCGCAGGCATGAGCGATCTGCCCGCAGCGCCCCGCGCCCGCTCCACCATTGCCGATGTTGCGGCAGAGGCGGGCGTGTCCAAGGCCACGGTGTCGCGGTTCTTCAATCACCGCGAACGTCTGCTCAGCCCCGATATTGCCGCCCGCGTGGAGGCCGCCATTGCCAAACTGGCCTATGTGCCCAGCCCCATGGCGCAGGCGCTGAGCCACGGGCGCTCGCGGCTCATTGGCCTGGTGGTGGCAGACATCACCAACCCGTATTCGGTGGCCGTGTTGCGAGGCGCCGAGAAGGTCTGCCAGGAGGCGGGCTACCTGGTCATGCTGTTCAACCTGGGCAACGACCGCGAGCGTGAGCGCGCTGCCATTGATGCCCTGGCCAGCTACCAGGTGGACGGCTTCATCCTTAACACCCTGGGGCAGGGCGACGGCCAAACCGACGTGAACACCCTGCACGGCAAACCCGCCGTGCTGGTAGACCGGCGCCACACCGGCCTGGCGGCCGACTTTGTGTCGCTGGACAACGAAGGCGCCATGCGTGACGCCTGCGCGCATCTGGTGCAGCAAGGGTGGCAGCACCTGCTGTACATCACCCAGCCGCTGCTGGGCGTGAGCTCGCGCATCGAGCGCACGGCGGCGTTTCGCGGCTTTGTCGCTGCGCAGGGCAAGTCGGTGCGCGGCCAGGTGCTGGAGCTGGCACCAGAGCAGGGCGACGACGTGCTGGATGAGGCGCTGGCAAGTCTGCGCAAACGGGCCAAGCCGGGCGAGCGTTGTGCGGTGGTGGCGGGCAATTCTGTGGTCACGCTGCGCGTCGCGGCGGCTGTCTCGCGTGTGGACTGGACATTTGGACAGGAGCTGGGTTTTGTGGGGTTTGACGACCCTGAGTGGGCCCCGCTGATACGGCCCGGCCTGACCACGGTCGCGCAGCCGACCGACGCCATTGGCCACCGCGCAGCGCAGTGCCTGCTGGAGCGGTTGGGGGGGCTGGAGGGCCCTGCGCGCGAAAGCCTGTTGCCCGGGCGGCTGATGGTGCGTGGGTCATCGCTGCGCCAGCTGCCGTAGCCGCAGCCGCTGCGGCAGCTGGGTATCCCGTCAGGCTGAGTGTTGGTTCAGCAGCGCTGCGGTATGCTTTGCGGCTGTCACGGGGCGTGTCGGGCCCCGTGCCCTTCATCCCGTTTTGCTCCCATCTCCCCGTGCTGTTTTTTTGCAGGTGCGACCTTGTGCTGAACCCCTCCCTGGACATCTCCCGCGTTCGCGCCATCTCCATTGATCTGGATGACACGCTGTGGCCCATTTGGCCCACCATCACGCGGGCCGAAACCGTGCTGCTGGACTGGCTCACCCACCACGCGCCCGCCACGGCCGCGTTGTTCTCGAACACCGAAGCCCTGCGGGCCATTCGCAACCAGATGGTGACGCTGCGGCCCGATCTGAAAAGCGACCTGAGCGCCATGCGGCGCGAGTCCATCCGCTTTGCGCTGACGCAGGCGGGTGACGAGCCCGCGCTGGCAGAGCCTGCCTTTGACCTGTTCTTTGCCGAACGCCAGCGTGTGGAGCTTTTCGACGACGCCCACGACACGCTGGCCTTTCTGTCGGCGCGCTACCCCGTGGTGGCGCTGTCCAACGGCAATGCCGACGTGCACCGCATTGGTATCGGCCATTACTTTCGGGCCAGCATCAGTGCGTCGGTCTTCGGTATTGCCAAGCCGGACGTACGCATATTTCATGCTGCAGCCGACGCAGCGCAGGTGCAGCCGCACGAGGTTTTGCATGTGGGCGACGATGCCACGCTGGATGCCCAGGGCGCGCTGGATGCAGGTATGCAGGCGGTGTGGATCAACACCGCCAACCACCCCTGGCCCCACGGTGCACTGCCCCATGCCACCGTGGACAGCCTCACGGCGCTGTGCAAGCTGATGGCGTGATGCCTGTGGGAGCAGGGTGTGCTCCCGCCCGGTTTCTTGTCCCAGATCAAGACTTGGGTGCGGCACCGGCTTGATTGCGTATGCGCGCTTGATCCCTCCAGCGGTTGACGCCACACTCGGCGTGCACTTCAACCTCTCATGCCGCGCACTCCACCCCCCCCACTTCCCGCCGTTCGCACCATCAGCCTCACGCAGCCGCTGACCTGGCTGTCCCTGGCCTGGCGTGACATGGCGCGTGCGGGCTGGATCAGTTTTGCACATGGCCTGGCCATGACAGTGCTGGGCGCGGCCATCATGGCCGTGGCGCACAACCGGTTCTGGCTGCTGGCGGGCGCGTTGTCCGGCTTTCTGGTGGTGGCGCCGGTGCTGGCCACCAGCTTTTATGCGCTGAGCCGCGCGCTGGAGCGCGGCGAAAGCGCCAACCTGGGCGTGGTGCTCAAAACCTGGCTCAACTGGCAAGGCAGCCACGTCAACAAATGGGGCAACGACTACTGGTGCATGGTGCAATTTGGTGCCCTGCTGGCACTGGCTGCCACCGGCTGGGTGATGACCTCCGCCGCCCTCATCACGCTGCTGGCCCCGGTGCCGGTGCTGACGCCGGTCGACTTTGTGCACCACGTGGTGCTGGCCAACGACGGATGGTTGTTTGAGCTGTGGCTGGCCCTGGGCAGCCTGATGGCGGCGCCCATCTTTGCGTCCAGCGTGGTGGCCATGCCGCTGCTGCTGGACCGCCGCGCCACGCTGTTGCAAGCCGTGCTGGCCAGTTGGCAGGCGGTGCTGACCAACCCGCTGCCCATGGCGTTCTGGGCGGCACTCATTCTCGGGTTTACGTTGCTGGGGCTGGGCTCGCTGTTGCTGGGCCTGATCGTGGTGATGCCCCTGCTGGGCCATGCCAGCTGGCACGCTTATCGGGACCTGATAGACCCGTCGAGCCTGCCGCCACGTGATGCGGGCACCGCAACACCACCAGCGGCCCCACAGAGCGGGGTGGCACCGTGATCTTCGGTTTTACCGAGGCGCAGATATCGGGCTTCTTCCTGACCTACGGGGTGGGGGCGTTCATCTTGTACATGCTGTTCATCATTGGACAGCTGGCATGGGAATCCAAGGCGGGGCGGTTTGGCACCTTTGTGCTGTTTCTGGGCCTGGGCGTGGGCTTCCTGGGGTTTATCGCCAAAGTGGTCATTCAGTGGTGGTTGGAAAAGTAGCGCGTCCGGATTTTTAGTAACCCGTCGGCTTTGCCGGCCGTAGGGGCCGGCCCATCAACCCTGGCGCGCCCAGGCTCTGAGGCCAAGGTCTTGCGCAAGTTTGCGGTAGTCGCTGAGGCTGCGCTGCACGAAGTCTTCCAGCGCTGCGCCGGTGCGCGCAAACGGGTACAGGCCGTGCTGGCTGCACAGTGCAGCATAGCCAGGGGCCGCTAGCGCTTCGCTGAAAGCGGCCACCCAGGCGCGTACGGCGGCATCGGGAGCGCTGGCCGCCATGTATAAGCCGCGCACCGTGGGCCAGACCAGGTCGATGCCCTGCTCTCGCGCCGTGGGCAGGTCGGCCAGGGCGCCGGGCAGGCGGGCCTGTGCCAGTACGGCAAGAAAGCGAAGGGGTACGCCCTTGTCCAAAGCCTGCCGGGCCTCGGCCGCGTCGCCCGTGAAGACGCCGATGTGGCCGCCGCGCAGCGCTTTCAGGGCCTCGCCGCCGCCTTCGAACGAGACAAAACGCATGCGCTTTGGGTCCTGCCCGGCGGCTCGCACCAGCAACGCGGCTTTCATCCAGTCCTGGCTGCCCAGGGTGCCGCCCGCGCCAAACACCACCTGCGTCGGGTCCTTGCGCAGCGCGGCCACAACGTCCCTTAGGCGCTGGTGGGGCGCGTCCCGGTGCACGGCTACCACGCCGTAGTCAGTGCCCAGCGTGGCGATCCAGCGCACGGCGCTCACTGGGTGGGGGCCGAAGCGGCCCTGTGCGATGTTGAGCAGTGAGCCGCTGGAGAACGCCACCAGCGTACCTGGCCCGCCCAGTCGCCCAGTAGCCACCTGGTCAAAAGCCACCGCGCCAATGCCTCCCGGCAGGTAGCGCGTGCGCAGCGGTGGCTGCGCCGGGCGTACCGACTGCACCGCCTGGGTGGCCAGGCCACAGGTCAGATCGAAACCGCCTCCGGGACGGGAGGGGGCTATGCATTCGGCGGGCTCCAGCGAGGCGTCTGCAGCCCACGCCCCAGGTCCACGCGCAGCAGCTGATGCACTCGCCAGTGCTGCCAGCCATTGCAGTGCGCTGCGGCGAGGCAGGGCGTGGGGCAGGTGTGAGGCGGGCGGCATGGCGGGGCGAATTCTGGAGGAATCTGGGGCGCTGTGGAATAAGTGGTTTCAGCCCCGTGGCCACCACAAGATGGCCAGCAAGCCGCTGCCGCCCGCACGGTCTTCCAGCCGCAGGCTGCCCCGGTGCCGTTCGGCGATGGACCGCGCAATTGCCAGTCCCAGGCCCGACCCGCCCGCCGTCGCTTGAGAGCCGCGCCGGTATCGCTGGCCCAGCGCATTGCGCTCGCTGGCGGGCAGGCCGGGGCCGTCGTCTTCCACGCTGATGCTCCAGCCCAGGCCATCGCCAGCAGCCGCTACGGTGACCGTGCCCTTTTCGGGCGTGTAGGCAATCGCATTGGCGGCCAAGTTGGTGAGCGCCTCGCGCAGCAGGCCGCTGTCGCCGACAGCCATGAACTCGGGTGTGGGCGTGTGGATGCCAAAGTCGATCTGCCGTGCGCGGGCGCGGGGCAGCAGCTCCAGCGCCACAGTGCGCAGCAGGGCGGCGAGGTCGAAAGGTGCCAGTTCGACCGCCGCCGTGTCGCTGCGGCCCAATGCCAGCAGCTGCTGCGTGCTGCGGGTGGCGCGTGTGATCTCGCCACCTATGGCGTCCAGGGTGTGTTGCACCTGGGTCGCGTCGGCCTCGCGCCGGGCGTAGTCGATCTGCATCTGCAGCGTGGTCAGGTGGGTTCGCAGCTGGTGCGAGGCATCATCCAAAAACTGCCGTTGCTGCGCCACCAGATCCTGCGTGCGCGCCATCTGCTGGTTGACGGCAGCCACCAGCGGACGGATGTCGGCGGGCAGGTCGGTGTCTGCCATGGGGGTCATGTCGTCCGGGTCGCGCGCCTGCACCTCGCGGGCCAGGCGCGCCAGCGGGCGCAGCGCCAGGGCCAGCGTGGCGGCGGCGCCCAGCACCATGAGCACCAGCACCAGGCCGTCGCGCAGTGCAGTCCGGCGCACGAACCGGCGGGTGAACTCCTGCCGCGAGCGGGTGCTTTCCGCCACCTGCACCAACACGCTGCCCGCATCGGGCCCAGGTGCAGAGCCTTCCAAAGTTCGGCGGTAGGCGGCCAGTCGCACAGATTCGCCGAAGTAGGTGGCGTCGTAGAAGCTCGGAACTCCCTGCACGAGCGGTCCGGGCGGCAGCGGCAGGTCGGCATTTCCCAGCTCGACCAGGCCATCGGAAGAGGCCACCCGAAAGTACACATTGCCACTGGCCGTGAGTTCGAAAAATTCGAGCATGGTGTAGGGCAGCTCGGCCGAGAGGCCGCCCGATGCCGTGGAGATGTTGGCGTCGATGGATTTGAGTGCCCCCAGCAGCGAGCGGTCGTAGGCCGCGTTGGCCGCCTCCAGTGCATCGTGCCGCGTCATCCACAGCTCCACCCCGGTCACCACAGCCAACAGCGGCAGCAGCAGCACGGCCAGCAGGCGCCACAGGCTGGCCCGGCGCAGGCGCTGTATCAAAGGCATGGCAGCGGCCTGCGTCCCAAAGAACTGGGGCGCGCCCTGAATACGCGCGCGGCGCACGCCAGTGCCACCGTGGAACTGGCTTTGCCAGGCCACCGGTGGCGTCCCCCGTTATGGGGGAAGACGCGCAGCGTCTCAGGGCGGAGCCACATCACTTGACTCCAGCGCATAGCCCAAGCCGCGCAGCGTGGTGATGCGCACACCGCTGCCATCCAGGCGCTTGCGCAGGCGGTGCACAAACACCTCCACCGCTTCGGGGTGCACGTCGTCATCGTCAGAAAAAACACGGTCCAGGATCTGCTGCTTGGAAAACGGCTCGCCGCTGCGCTGCACCAGCACGCGCAGCACGGCGTGTTCACGCGGCGACAGGGCCAGGGGCTCGCCGTGCAGCGTGAACTGCTTGCGCGGGTTGTCGTATAGCAGCGCGCCACAAGCCAGGCGCGGGTGCTCGTTGCCGCGTGCGCGGCGCACCAGGGCATGCAGGCGTGCTTCCAGCTCGGCCAGCTCAAACGGCTTAGCCAGAAAGTCATCGGCCCCCGCGTTGAGCGAGCGCACTCGCTCGTCCAGCGAGTCGCGCGCGGTGAGGATCAGCGCGGGCAGCCTCTGGTCCCGGTCGCGCAGGCGCTGCAGCACGGCCTGGCCGTCCAGCCCGGGCAGCCCCAGGTCGAGCACCAGCGCGTCGTAGTTGTCGTGCTGCTGCAGGGCTCGGTCGGCCAGGCGCCCATCGTTGACCCATTCCACCTGAATGCCCGCATGCTCCAGCGCCCGGCTGAGCCAGGTGCCGAGGCTGTGTTCGTCTTCTGCCAGGAGGATGCGCATGGGTGATGCTACTGCCATTGTTCGATGGCACGGCTGCGTTCGCTTGCCATCGCCGCTGTCTGACGAGCTGGCCCTTTCCGACGTTAGAGCCACCGGTGGGTTTCACTGTTGCGGGAGGGCGCCACAGGCGACTCAACAGGTTTTCATCAGTCGGGTTTCACCTTGGCCCGCAGCAACACCTTTTGCCATCGCGCTTGTTCTGAGGCGATGAATTTTGCGAATTCCGCGGGTGTGCTGCCAATGGCTTCCGCCGCATCGGCGTTCAGGCGCTTGAGCGAGTCGGGCGCTTTCACCGCTTTGGCGGCTTCGATCGCCAGCTTGTCCAGGTGCTCCTTGGGCAGCGTGGACGGGGCCAGCAGGCCGTACCACTGCGTCATCTCAAAGCCCGGAAAGCCCTGTTCGGCCACGGTGGGCACATCGGGCAGCTGCGGCAGCCGCTGGATCGAACCCGTGGCAATGCAGCGCACCTTGCCCGACTTGATGAGCGGCAGCATGGCGGCGGCGCCCACCGCTGCGGCGTCAAGTCTGCCCGACATCAGGTCGGTCGTCATGGGGCCGGTACCTCGGTAGGGCACGTGCAGCATGAAGATCTCGGACGTCATCTTGAGGTATTCGAACGCGAGATGGCCCGCGCTGCCATTGCCCGCCGAGCCATAGCTGAGCTTGGCGGGGTTCTTCTTGGCGTAGGCGATGAACTCTTTCAGGTTTTTGGCGGGCACATCGGGGTGAACCACGTACAGGCTGGGCACCTTGGCCAGCAGGCTCACGGGTTTGAAGTCCTTGGCGGCGTCGTAGGGCAGTTTGTCGAAGATAAAGGGGTTCACCGCCAGCGTGCCGATGTGGCCGAGGATCAGCGTGTGCTGGTCGTCGGCGCGCGCCACTTCCGACATGGCAATGTTGCCAGCCGCGCCGGGCTTGTTATCCACATACACGCTTTGGCCCAGCGTCTTGCTCAGCTCTACAGCCGTAGAGCGCGCCACGATCTCCGAGCTGCCACCCGGCGCAAACGGCACCACAAAGCGGATGGACTTGGCGGGCCATGCGGCCTGCGCCGAAGCCAGGCCGGGCAGCAGGCCGCCCAGTGCCAGGGCGCCGCTGGCCCCCAGCAGGTGGCGGCGGGTGGGGTACAAAATTGGGGAAAGGGTGTGGTCGATAGGCATGCTTGTCTCCGTGAAAGCCGTGATGGCGTTAGCGGATGCCATGGTGTGCGTCGCGTGCTTTCGGAATGCTGTCAGTCGGCATGGGGTTTTCCCCATGCTCGCCAACGCAAGGTGCTGTGCTCAGGAGATCAATGCAATGCCGCCACCGCCGTGCCACACAACACGGCCCCTTCGAGCGTGGCGGGGTAGGGGCCGTCCACGTAGTCACCGCAGGCGCTCAACCCAGGCATTACCTGCATGCCAGGCCGCTGCAGCCCTGGTGTGCAAGCAAAGGTGGCGCGCTTTTCAACCACGGACTGCACGGGCTTCAGTGCGGAAATGCCCAGCTGGCTGGCGGCCTGCCGCAGCACTTGTTGTTCGATCTGCGAGCGGTCCCCGTCACTCGCGCTGACCACAAAAGCCAGTAAGCCATGGCTGCCATCGAGCTGGCCTCGGTCGAACACGAACTGCGCTGGGTGCTCGGCCGTGTTGCGCAGCGCGAGCATGGGCAAGGGCAGGCGTACGCCGGGCGCATGGACATAGACGGTGGTGATGGCCTCAAAGCGCAGGGCACTGGCCTGGGCAATCCAAGGGGCGGCATTGGCCAGCCCGGCGATACTGGCCACGCCCGCCACAAGCCGGCTCGCCTCCCACGAAGTGCAGGCGAGGGTGATGTGGTCAAACACGCTACGGGCACCGTCCGCGTCGTTCGCACTGCCGCTCGCACACACCACCTGCCAGCGTCCGCCCGGTTGAGGTTGGAGCCGCTGAACCCGTTGACCGGTGAGCACCTGGCCGCCGTTCTGGGTAACCCAACGGGCCGCAGGCTCGGGGAAAAGCGCACCCAGGTCGGTGCGCGGCAGCAGCAGGTTGGAGCCGCCGCGCCCGCTGAAAAGGCTGTCTTGCAGCACCCGCAGAAACACCTGCCCGCTGGCTTGCGCTGCCGGGGTATTGAGCGCCGACACACACAGCGGGTCAATGAACTCGGCCATCAACCGCGGCGTGAGCGAGGCGCACAGTTGCGCCGCCGAAATCTGGGGTTCGCAGCGAAAGCCGCGCAGTTGCCACCCCGTGGCTGTGCGCAGCAGCGCCAGCTTGTCGCCCCAGCCCCAGCCTTTGGCGCGCGCAATGCCGAGCAGGGCATCCAGCGGCGGTGGCAAGTCAGGCAGTTGCAGCCCCTGGCCATCGGGAAACTGCAGCGTGAGCGGCAGGCGCAGCAGGGCGGTGTCAGGGTCCATGCCCACCAGCCGCATCAGCCGCAGGCATTCGGCATACGCACCAATCAGGATGTGCTGGCCGTTGTCCAGTGTGGCGGGAGTGCCATCCGGCAGCGTGGCCTCTACGGCGCGTGCGCGGCCACCCACGGTGCGCGCGGCTTCGAACACCGTGACCTGGCGGCCCGCCTGCGTGTGTGCAATGGCGGCAGCCATGCCCGCCCAGCCTGCGCCGATCACGGCGACCTGCACGCGGCTCATGCCTTGGTGGCTTTGCACTGGGCCTGCATATCAGCAGACGCTTTGCGCAGGGCCGGGTCGGCGCAGCGTTGCCGGAGTTCGTTTTGCGCAGCGCGACTGCCCGCGCTGGCGGCATGGGCCAGCAACCGCAGGGCGTGCAGGCTGATCTCTGCGCCCGCACTGGCGCTTGTACCAGCGGTTGCAGGTGTAGTTGCGGTTGCTGTGGTCGCTGGCGTGGGCACTGCTGCGGCGGCAGGGCCCAGGGTTTTGGGTGCCGCGTGGGCCGAGGGCAGGCGCTCTGCCACCGTAAAGTCCCCGGTCTTGCCCGCCTGCGCCACCATGCGGTGGTACAGGTCCATCATGTGCGCCGTGTCCGTGCCGGTGAGGCTGGCGGTGGGCTTGGCCAAGTACATCGCAACCTCGGGCGGCAGGGCCGCATTGACACTGCCTGCCAGAGCGCCACTGCCCTGCGGCACCGCACCATCCACCGCTGCCGCTTTGCCGCCCACGCGCGCTGCGTCGTCGGCCAGCGTGGCGGCGCCAGCTGCCGCACCCACACCCGCGGTTTTGCCCGCAGTGCCTGCCGCCGCCTTGCCTGCGCCGCTGGCCGCCTTGCCCAGAAGCCCCAGGAAGGCATGAGCGGGCAACACGGTGCCCGCCAGGGTCAGCGCCATCAGAACCACTAGTGCTGTGGCTGCCATGCGCTGCAGAGGCAGCAAGCGGTGTACCGTGGGCTGGGTGTCAGGGCGGTATGCGGGCAATAGGGAAAAGGCCATGGTGTGGACGTGAGGGGTGTGTGCTGCGCGGTTACATGCGCCCCAGTGCCTGCACCTTCCACGCCAGCCAGAACTTGCGCAGCGGCGTGAGCTTGATGCGCTGGTGCAGCACCTGGAAGTTGTCGTGTTCGATCTCGCGCAACAGCGTGCGGTAGATGCTGGCCATCATCAGACCGGGCTTTTGTGCGCGGCGGTCGGCGTCGGGCAGCAGGACCAGGGCCTCGTCGTACAAGCGGTGCGCGCGCTCTGCCTGAAAGCGCATCAGTGCGGTGAAGCGGTCGGAGTAAGTGCGCTTCAAGATCTCATGCGCCTTCACGTCAAACTGCTGCAGCTCGCTCACCGGCAGGTAGATGCGGCCCAGCATGGCGTCTTCGCCCACGTCGCGGATGATGTTGGTGAGCTGAAACGCCAGACCCAGCGTGTGCGCGTATTGCGTGGTGCGCTCATCCGTCTGGCCAAAGATGCGCGCAGTGACCTCGCCCACAATGCCCGCCACCAGATGGCAGTAGCCCTTGAGGCCCGCAAAGTCGAGATAACGCGTTTGCTCCAGGTCCATCTGGCAGCCGTCGATGACGGCCTGCAGGTGGCGCTGCTCAATGCCGTAGTCGGCTGTGTGCGGTATCAGCGCCAGCATCACAGGGTGGGTGGGCTGGCCGGCGTAGGCCTTGGCCACCTCGGCCTGCCACCAGGCCAGCTTGGTGCGTGCTACGCCGGGGTCGGTCACTTCATCGACCACGTCGTCTACCTCGCGGCAAAACGCATAAAAGGCCGTGATGGCGGCGCGGCGGGGGGCGGGCAAAAAGAGAAAGGCGTAATAAAAGCTGCTGCCCGAGGCCACGGCTTTTTGTTGTACGTACTGCTGCGGTGTCATGGGGCCGGATTGTCCCATGGGCTGCGTGACCACAAGCCGGGCTTTTTCAAGTCAACCAAGGGCTGTGGGCACGCCGGTTTCGCGCGATGGCTCCAAGCGGATAGAGGGCAGGTTTGGCAACCGCGTCTTAAAACGCGATTTGCTCAACGCCCATATCGCTCGGGCGCCGCAGTGCTTCCTTCATGAACATGCTCAGAGGCAGCATACCTTGCTCCGAGCTGAACCACTTCTTGTAGAGCGCGGTCATTTCACCATTCTGGATCATGCGGCGGGTGACGCGGTCGACAAGCTCCTTGAACTTGGGGTCGTCCTTGCGCAGGCCAATGCTGTAGGGCTCAACAGACAGGCGCTTGTCCAGAAACTGGAACTCATCCATTGATTTGCCCAGCCGGGTCAGCGGGATCCAGATGCCTGCATCGTCGGCAAACGCGGCGTCGGCATCCCCTTTGGCCAGTGCGTTGACGGCATCCAAGGTACTTTCGACCAGCACATAGTTGAATTTGCGCGTGAAAGTGCGCTCGTTGGCACGCAGCAGGTTTTCGTTGGTGGTTTTGCCTTGCACGGCAATGCGTTTGCCCTGCAGGTCGTCCAGCGTCTTGATGCCCGAGTTCTTGCGTACCAAAAACGCGGACGACGCCACAAAGATGTGGTGGCTGAACGAGATGTCTTTTTGCCGCGCCGCCGTGTTGGACGTGCCGCCGCACTCCAAATCCACCATGTTGTTCTTCACATCGGTGATGCGGTTTTTGCCGTCCACCAGCAAATAGGTCACGCGCAGGTCGGGGCGCTTGAGCTCTTTTTTGATCTCTTCAAAAATTTGCAGGCAGATATCGACTGTGTAGCCCTGCACCTTGCCCGAAGCATCCTTATAAGAGAACGGCAAGGATTTTTCTCGATGTCCCAGCCGCAGCTCGCCAGAGCTTGCAATGCGGGTGAGCGTGTCTTGTGCCAAGGCGGGCACGCTGGCCAGAGCGGTCGTTGCGATGCCTGCCATCAGGGCCCACGGGCGCAGTTTGGAAGAAATTGACATCTTGAAAAATGGAAGTGAAGGGGAAGAAGGACAGTTCACTGCCCCAGTAAGGTGGAGCGATTGTCTTGCGCTCTTGGGTTTTAAGGGTGCTCTGACTGCGATCTTGCGTGCTGCACGTCAGCATTCCACAACGTTTACAGCCAAGCCACCCCGCGAAGTTTCTTTGTATTTGCTCTTCATATCCGCCCCGGTCTGCATCATTGTCTTGATGACTTTGTCCAGCGACACCACGTGGTGACCGTCGCCGCGCAGTGCAAGGCGGGCGGCGTTGATGGCCTTGATGGCGCCCATGGCGTTGCGCTCGATGCAAGGGATCTGCACCAAGCCGCCCACGGGGTCGCAGGTCATGCCCAGGTTGTGTTCCATGCCGATTTCAGCGGCGTTTTCGATCTGCTCGGGCGTGCCGCCCATCACGGCGGCCAGGGCGCCTGCCGCCATGGAGCAGGCTACGCCGACTTCGCCCTGGCAGCCCACCTCGGCGCCGGAGAGCGAGGCATTCTCTTTGTAGATGATTCCGATAGCGCCTGCGGTGAGCAAAAAGGTGGCTATCCCATCGTCATTGGGCGGGATGGGGCCTTGAAGAAAGTTGACGTAGTAATGCAGCACGGCCGGTATTACCCCGGCTGCGCCGTTGGTGGGGGCTGTCACCACACGGCCCCCTGCGGCGTTTTCTTCGTTGACGGCCATGGCGTACAGGTTGACCCAGTCCATCATCGACAGCGGGTCGCGCTGGGCGGCTTCGGACTGGGTGGTCAGGCTTTTGTGCAGGTCGGCCGCGCGGCGGCGCACGTTCATGGGGCCGGGCAGGGTGCCTGTGCTGGCGCAACCGCGTTGCACGGCGCCTGCCATGGTGTGCCAGATGGCCAACAGCTGGCGGCGCAGCTCGGTGGGGCTGCGCCAGTGTTGCTCGTTGGCGGCCATGAGCTGCGCGGGGGTCAGGCCGGTGGCCTGGCACTGCGCCAGCAACTCGGCGCCGGTGCGGAAGGGATGGGGCAAGCCCTGGCCGTGGCCTGCAGCGCCTGGCTGCGCGTGTGCCGCTGCGTTGAGCACGCGCTCGCCCGCCGCATCAATCACAAAACCGCCGCCCACCGAGAAATACTCACGCGCCGCGATCTCGGTGCCCTGCGCATCAAACGCATGAAACGCCATGCCGTTGGGGTGCAGCGGCAGGCTTTTGCGGCGAAACAGCAGGTGCTCTTTTTCGACAAACGGCACTGGGTGCGCGCCCAGCAGGGACAGCGTTTTCCGGGTGCGGATGTCGGCAATGGCGGGGGTGATCTGGTCGGGGTCCATCTGGTCGGGCTCGTACCCGGCCAGACCCAGCAGCACCGCCTTGTCGGTGCCGTGGCCGACGCCGGTGGCCGAGAGCGAGCCGAACAGCTCCACGGTGACGTGGTGCACGGCGGCCAGGCCCAGTGTGTGGCGCAGATGGCAAACAAACTGCCGCGCCGCGATCATGGGGCCCACGGTGTGGGAGCTGGAGGGGCCGATGCCGATTTTGAAGAGGTCGAAAACGCTGACGGACATGGTGGGGCTCTCAGGGACGGCGCAGTGGGTGGGTCGAGGGGCGGGATTGTGGGTTGGCCCGCTGCGACAGATGCGATTTCAAGGCGAACGTGGCACCGATCAACGCCAGCCAGCCCAGCAGCACATCCCAGAACCCCATCACCAGCCACACCGGTGCCAGCAGGGGCCCCGCCAAGGGGATGAAATAGAGGGACAGCCGGGGCGTCCAAAAGCCAGGGGCTTTCATGCAGGGCGACGAGAAGGGGTCGAAGGTGCCGGGCGAGCAGCCCAGGCTTTCCATGATGGCCCGCGCGTTCTGGTTGCCCACAATGGGCACGCCCAGTGCCAAGCAGAACACGATGAACCCTGCCAACAGCAGCCAGAAGGTTCCCGTCACGCTCCAGCGCAGCACGTCAGCCTGTGTGGCGTTGATGCGGCGCGGCAGCCATTGCTGCAACAGCGCAGCCGCTGCGACGGGGTTGCGGTCTGCCCAGCGTGCGGCAACCAGCGCCAGCCCCCACACCACCAGCAGCCCCCAGAAGTGGGTCAGCAGCACAAACGGGTAGTCGACGATGCTGCCCGCGGACAGAAAAGGCGTCAGCCGCAGCGCAACCGGGTTGGTGAGCCACGAGCACGAGCGCAGTGCGGGGTCGGCGTGGGGTTGGCACTGCAGCACGTCCAGCACCCGCTCTGCGGCCACGCCCCCGACGATGGAAAAGACCAGGCAGAAAAGGATGAGCCCCCACTGGAGGGTTTTGAAAAGGTGTCTGGCAGTCAAACGGATGGCCCTCCTGGCACGCCACGGGTAACGGCTTGCGGGTGTTGTTGTCGTTGTTGCATGTCTCGGGCCTTGTAGGCTCGTGTGGCTTGTGCCCCGCAATGGGCGCAAGACTAGCCTGCTGCAAAGACGGTGCCATGCGCGCTATCCCTGCCTTGCCACGGCTTCGGGGCGTGTCCATGCACCGCCGAAAGCGACGGAGTACTTACAAATTGATAGCTGCTAGCGCTTGATGGATAAGCGCTAGAGGCCAATTTGGCTTGACATCAAGACCCAGGTGCAGTTGGATGTCAGCGCGCCTTGTGGCCCATGAATCTTTCTTACATCACCAGCGCGCGGCCCAGCATCACGCACCAGTCCCATGCATGCAGGCGCGGGCGGGTGTGCAGGCTGCCGCCTTTGAGGGCGTCGACCTTGTCCAGAATGCGCAAGCCGCCTTGCACGACCAGTCGCAGCTCCCACCCCGCGCGGCCGGGCAGGCGGTGCACCAGGGGGGCGCCGGTTTGCATGCTGGCGCGGGCCCAGCGGGCGCAGCCGGTGATGAGGCGGATGTTTTCGGGCGTGTTTTGCAGCGCCAGCAGGTCGGCCTGGCAGGCGCCGTGGGCAGCGCAGTCCTCGCGGGGCAGGTAGTGGCGGCCGCGGGGAATGTCTACGCTCAGGTCTTGCCAGAAGTTGATGAGCTGCAGTGCGGTGCAGACGGCGTCGCTTTGTTCCAGCGCCTTGGCGTCGGTCACGCCATACAGGTGCAGCAACAGGCGGCCCACGGGGTTGGCGGAACGGCGGCAGTAGTCCAGCAGTTCGTGGCGATCAACGTAGCCTTCGGCATCGCGGGTTTTTTCCACGTCTTGCATGAAGGCGCTGAGCAGGTCAGCCAGCAGCGGCACGGGCAGGTGGTGGCTGCGCAGCACCGCTTGCAGCGGCAGGAACACGCTGGCCCAGCGGGGCGAGGGTGGCTGGCCCTGGGCGATGGCCATCAGGTCGGCGTGGTAGGCGGTCAGGTCGGCCAGGCGGTCTGCGGCGGGGGCGTCGCCTTCGTCGGCAATGTCGTCAGCGGTGCGGGCAAATCCGTAGATGGCGGCAATGGGCTGACGCAGGTGCGGCGGGCACAACACGGACGCGACCGGGAAGTTTTCATAATGGGTGACCGGCGCAGCGATGGCTGCATCGTCATTCTTGTGCGGGGCCGTGGCCAGGTGGGGCGCGGATGCGTATGCGGCGACAGATGCGGTCGCCGGGACTTCAGATGTAGGGGGGCTTGGGCGGTCGTTCACCCGCTGATTGTCGCTTGACAATGCGGGGGGCTTCTCATAGATTACTAACCAGTCAGTCAGTAATCAAAAAACCAACTCAACCTGGGACAAGGAGGCTGGCCGGTAACGGTTACTACCGTTCCGTTTTCAGCGCAGGCATTCGTGCCTGCGTTTTGCGTGCAGCCCCTGCAACTCCTTGTAGCCCTACTCTATTCACCGGATTTCCCATGCGCACATCCTCCGCCTCGCGGCCTTTTCAACGGCACTGCCGGACCTTGCTGATGGTGGCTGCCGCTGCTTTGCTGGCCGCCTGCTCGCGTCCTGCGCCGCCCGAGGAGCCTGTGCGCTCCGTCAAGTTGCTGACGGTGGGCGTGGGTGCGCTGCAGTCCAGCCTGGAGTATTCGGGCGAGGTGCGGGCGCGGGTGGAGTCGCGGTTGGGATTCCGCGTGGCGGGCAAGATCGTGCAGCGCCAGGCGGAGCTGGGCCAGCGCGTGAAGGCAGGGCAAGTGCTGGCGCAGCTGGACCCGCGCGACTATCAACTGGCCGCTGACGCCGCGCGCGCGCAGCTGGCATCGGCCACCACCCAGCGTGACCTGGCCGCTGCTGACTACAAGCGCTACCAGGCACTGAAGGACCAGAACTTCATCAGCGGCGCCGAGCTGGAGCGCCGCGACGCCACGCTGAAAGCCGCCCAGGCCACGCTGGACCAGGCCCGCGCTCAGCTGTCGTCGCAAGGCAACCAGACGGCCTACACCACGCTGGTGGCTGACGTGTCGGGCGTGGTCACTGGCATTGACGCCGAACCGGGCCAGGTGGTGTCGGCCGGAACCCCCGTGGTGCGCATTGCGCAGGACGGCCCGCGCGACGTGGTGTTTGCGGTGCCGGAGGACAAGGTCGGGCAGATCACCCCAGGCTCTGAAGTGGCGGTGCGGGGCTGGTCCGGCGGCGCTGGCCTGACGGGGCGCGTGCGCGAAGTGGCGGCCAGTGCCGATGCTGCCACGCGCACATACCAGATCAAGGTGGCCATCGACGGCACCGATGCCCCCGCGCTGGGCTCCACCGTGTACGTCACGCCCAAGGCGCTCAGCCATGCGGGCATTCCCGCCATCAAGCTGCCCACCAGTGCGCTGCGCCAGGAGGGGCAGTCCACGGCGGTGTGGGTGTATGACGCGGCCAGCAGCACGGTGAAGTCACAGGTGGTGCAGATTGCCACGGCCGACGGCAACGAGGCCGTGGTGGCCGCAGGCCTGACGCCGGGCATGCAGGTGGTGGCCACGGGGGTGCATGTGCTGTCGCCCGGGCAGAAGGTGCTGATTTATCAGCCAAAAACGGCCTCAGAGCCCGTCAGTAAAGCGCAGACAGCTACCAATCCAGTAGCAATTCCCGCGGTGCCCGCCGCATCCGCTGCTCCGGCCGCCACGGCTGCGGCACCCGCAGCTTCCACCGCCAACTGAGGTCGGCCATGACGCAAGTACAACCCAAAGAGGGGTTCAACCTCTCCAAGTGGGCGCTCGACCATCCCGCCCTCACGCGCTACCTGATGGTGGTGCTGATGCTGCTCGGCTTTGCCGCCTATTTCCAGCTGGGGCAGGACGAAGACCCGCCCTTCACCTTCCGTGCCATGGTGGTGCGCACGTATTGGCCCGGCGCCACGGCGCAGCAGGTGGCCGAGCAGGTCACCGACAAGATCGAGCGCACGCTGCAAGAGGTGCCGTATGCGGACAAGATCCGCAGTTATTCCAAGCCCGGCGAGTCGCAGATCATTTTTCAGATCAAGGACTCATCCAAGGCCAGCGAGGTCGCCAACGTCTGGTACAGCGTGCGCAAGAAGGTAGGCGACATGCGCTACACCTTGCCGTCGGGCATCCAGGGCCCGTTCTTCAACGACGACTTTGGCGATGTGTATGGCGTGATCTATGCGCTGGAATCCGAGGGCTTTAGCTACGCCGAGCTCAAACAGTTTGCCGATGACGCGCGCCAGCAGCTGCTGCGCGTGCCCGACGTGGCCAAGGTCGAGCTGTTTGGTGTGCAGGACGAAAAACTGTTCATCGAGATCTCGCAAAAGCGCCTGTCGCAACTGGGCCTGGACATGAACCAGGTGCTGGCCCAGCTGGGCCAGCAGAACGCCGTGGAAAGCGCGGGCGCCATCCAGACGCCGCAAGACCAGGTGCAGGTGCGGGTTGAGGGGCAGTTCAACGCCATCGAGGACCTGCGCGCCATGCCCATCCGTGGGCCATCGGGCGCGCAGCTGCGGCTGGGGGATATCGCCGAAGTCAAGCGTGGTTATGTCGATCCGGCCACCGTGAAGGTGCGTCACCAGGGGCAGGAAGTGATTGCGCTGGGTGTCTCCATGGCCAAGGGTGGCGACATCATTGCGCTGGGCAAGGCGCTGCACGCAACCACCGACCGCATCGGCAGTTCGCTGCCCGCCGGCGTCAAGCTCGTCAACGTGCAAGATCAGCCCAAGGCGGTGGCGACCTCGGTGAACGAGTTTGTCAAGGTGCTGATCGAGGCTGTTGTCATCGTGCTGGCGGTGAGCTTTATCGCGCTGGGGCTGCACAAGCGGCCGGGCAACCAGCCACTGTGGAAGCGCTGGTACATCGACCCGCGCCCGGGGCTGGTGGTGGGCATCACCATCCCGCTGGTGCTGGCGGTGACTTTTCTGGCCATGTGGTACTGGGGCATCGGTCTGCACAAGATTTCGCTGGGCTCGCTCATCATTGCGCTGGGCCTGCTGGTGGACGACGCGATCATTGCGGTCGAGATGATGGTGCTCAAGCTGGAAGAGGGCTACGACAAGGTGCGCGCCGCCACCTTTGCCTATGAGATAACGGCCATGCCCATGCTGACGGGCACGCTGATCACTGCGGCGGGCTTTTTGCCCATCGGCTTGGCCAAGTCCACGACGGGGGAATACACGTTTGCGATCTTTGCGGTGACGGTGATTGCACTGGTGCTCAGCTGGATCGTGTCGGTGTACTTTGTGCCGTATCTGGGCACGCTGCTGCTCAAGGTGCCGCCGCATGTGCTGGCTGCCCAGGCCAACAAGGGCATTACCGACGATCCGCACGAAGTGTTTGACAGCCCGTTCTACCGCACCTTCCGCCGCCTGGTGGACTGGTGTGTGCAGCACCGGTGGCTGACTATTGGCGCCACGGTGCTCACGTTTGCGCTGGGCATTGTGGGCATGGGCCAGGTGCAGCAACAGTTCTTCCCCGATTCGAGTCGGCCCGAAATCATGGTGGACGTCTGGTTCCCTGAGGGCACGTCCTTTGCAGGCAACGAAGAAGTCACCAAGCGGGTGGAGCAGCGCCTGTTGTCCGAGCCGGGCGTGAACACGGTCAGCACCTGGGTGGGTTCGGGCGTGCCGCGCTTTTACTTGCCGCTCGACCAGGTGTTCCCGCAGAGCAACGTGTCGCAATTCATCGTGGTGCCCAAGGACTTGAAGGTGCGCGAGTCGCTGCGCGTGAAGCTGCCAGCGCTACTGGCCGAGGAGTTCCCCGAAGTGCGTGGCCGAGTCAAGCTGCTGCCCAATGGGCCGCCCGTGCCGTACCCCGTGCAGTTCCGCGTGGTGGGGCCTGATCCGCTGGTGTTGCGTGAGCGCGCCGACGAGGTGAAAGCCCAGTTGCGCCAGAACCCCGACATGCGCGGCGTGAACGACAACTGGAACGAGTCCGTGAAGGTGCTGCGCCTGGAGGTGGACCAGGCCAAGGCGCGCGCATTGGGTGTGACGAGCCAGTCCATTGCGCAGGCATCGAAGACCATTTTGTCGGGCACCCAGGTGGGCCAGTTCCGAGAAGGCGACAAGCTCATCGACATCTTGCTGCGCCAGCCGCTGGACGAGCGCAACGCCATCACCGACATCGCCAATGCCTACCTGCCCACGGCCTCGGGCAAATCGATCCCGCTCACCCAGATCGCCAAGCCGGTGTTCACCTGGGAGCCGGGTGTGATGTGGCGTGAAAACCGCAACTACGCCATCACGGTGCAAGGCGATGTGACTGAGGGGCTGCAGGGCGCCACGGTGACGGCGGCGCTGCAACCAGCGCTCAAGGACATCGAGGCGAAATGGCGCGCGTCGGGGCAGGGGGCTTATCGCATTGAGGTGGCAGGCGCCGTGGAGGAAAGCTCCAAGGGCTCGGCGTCGATTGCGGCGGGCATCCCGGTCATGCTGTTCATCACCTTCACGCTGCTAATGCTGCAATTGCACAGCTTCAGCCGCGCGATGCTGGTGTTTTTGACCGGGCCTCTGGGTCTGGCGGGTGTGGCGGGTGCGCTGATTTTGCTCAACCGCCCGTTCGGCTTTGTAGCGCTGCTGGGGGTGATCGCGCTCATGGGGATGATCCAGCGCAACTCGGTGATCTTGATTGACCAGATCGAGCAGGACCGCGCGCGGGGCGTGCCTGCTTGGGATGCCATCGTGGAATCGGCCGTGCGGCGACTGCGCCCCATCGTGCTGACCGCTGCGGCGGCCGTGCTGGCCATGATCCCGCTGTCGCGCAGCGTGTTCTGGGGCCCGATGGCTGTGGCCATCATGGGCGGGCTCATCGTCGCCACCGTGCTGACCCTGCTGGCGTTGCCCGCGATGTACGCGGCCTGGTTCCGCGTCAAACGGCCAGAGCCCGAAGTTCTTGGGGGCGTTTGACGGGCAGCCTGTCCGCATCAGGTAAAATAGAAGGTTGACCGATTTCACACAGGCGGCAGCGTAGTTTGCCGCCTGTTTGTTTGTAGAACCGCGCGGGTGGCGAAATTGGTAGACGCACCAGGTTTAGGTCCTGACGGTAGCAATACTGTGGGGGTTCGAGTCCCCCCCCGCGCACCACCCATGTGAGACTTTGCGGAACACGGCGCTGCTGCGCTGCAGCCAGCACGATCCACATTCATAAGAGGAATAGCCATGGCCGTTACTGTT
>NZ_JBKBXG010000070.1:0-27594 GCF_046314175.1 Acidovorax sp.
GCTTCTTAGGCGTCGTGGTGTACACACGGGTGCACACGCCGCGGCGCTGGGGAGAGTTTTCCATCGCAGGGCTCTTGGACTTGATCTTTTCGACCTCGCGCCCCTGACGGACTAGTTGATTAATGGTTGGCATGAAATACGTCCCTAAACGTGAACTTGCTTCGTGAAAGCGAAAACGTGAATCCCTTCGGAAATTCCGAAAAGCCTTCTAATGTAGCAGGATGGCCCGCTGCAGGCAAGCCGCGTGCCGTGATCGGGCGCATGACCACGCCTAGGCAGGTGTGCTCGCACACCAAGATTCGCAATGAAAAAAGCGCCTGACGCTTTAGAGAAAAGCGTCAGGCGCTATGGTTTTTGATCGCCTGCACAGAATGCAGCGAACGGGCTATTTCACCCTGTTACTTGATCCACAAGCGGATCGCATCCCATGCGCGGCCCATGATGCCGGCTTGCTCCACACCCTCTAGCGCAATCAGCGGCACCTCGGCCACGGACTGCTCGCCCAGCATCACCTTGAGCGTGCCGATGGCCTGGCCCTTGGTGAACGGTGCGACCAGGGGATCAGGGCGCGCGATCTGGGTGGTGAGCTTGCCCGCGCTGCCCGCTGGCACGGCAACGACGATGGGCTCTTCGCGACCGATCTTGAGTGTATTGGCCGTGCCCTTCCATAAGGCGGGCGTAGCCACGGGGTTGCCCGCTTCAAACAGCTTGATCGCTTCGAACGCGGTGTAGCCCCAGTTCAGCAGCTTCTGGCTTTCGTTGGCGCGCGCGTTCTCGCTGGCCGTGCCGAGCACGATGGACAACAGACGGCGCTGGCCCACACCTGGGAAGTCACGCTTGGACGTGGCGACCAGGCAATAGCCCGCAGCGGCCGTGTGGCCGGTCTTGAGACCGTCTACCGTGGGATCACGGAACAGCAGCGAGTTGCGGTTGGTCCCGTTGGACGCCGGGGTGCCGGGGTAGCTGTACTGCTTGGTGGAGTAGTAATGCATGTACTCCGGAAAGTCCTTCATGAGCCGCGTAGCCAGCACGCTCAGATCACGCGCGGTGGTCAGGTGGCCGGGTTCGGTCAGGCCTTCGGGGTTCTTGTAGCTGGTGCCGTTCATGCCCAGGGCCTTGGCCTGGTCGTTCATCAGCTTGACGAAGTTCTCGTACGTGCCGCCCACGCCCTCGGCCAAAGCCACCGTGGCGTCGTTGCCCGACTGCACGATCATGCCCTTGATGAGATCTTCGACCGGCACCTGCATCTTGGGGTCGATGAACATGCGCGAGCCGGGCATCTTCCAGGCGCGCACGCTGACGGGCAGTTTTTGGTCGAGCGCTATTTTTTTGGACCGCAGCGCATCAAACACCAGGTAGCCGGTCATGAGCTTGGTCAGCGAAGCCTGCTCGACGGGCGAATCAATGTCCTTGGCGGCCAGGACCTGGTTGGCGGTAATGTCCACCAGCAGGTAAGTGCGCGCGGCGATTTCGGGGGGTTGCGGCGCCTGGGCAAGCGCCCCGAAGGCGGCTGGTGCCACCGCAGCAAAGACGGCCAAAGATCGCAACGCGGACAGGATTCGTTTCATGGGGCAATAAGGGGCTGGAAAGGCTCGAAAAAGGGTGAGGGAAAGGCGCAGATCAGCGCGACGAGGCAGAGGCTCTCAAACGCCCGATTGCAGGTGGCGAACCACCAAGTTTTTCAAAAGCGGCAATTGTCCGTGAAAGAAATGCCCCCCAGCTGGGACGACTGTGACAGGCAGTATCTGGGGCCGCGCCCAGTCCATCACGGATGACAGCGGCACGGTGTCGTCCTGCTCACCGTGCACCACCAGCGTGCGCAGATGGGCGTCCGTCGGGACGGGGGCGACCGTGAAGCGGCTGGCGGCCGTGCCGACCAGCACCGCCTGGTCCACGCGCCCCTGGGGCCAGAGCGCAGCCAGTGCGCGGCTGGTGACAAACGCGCCAAACGAGAAACCCGCCAATGCGATGCGCTGGCCTTCGCTGGCGGGCGCCACCTGCTCGACCACGGCCAGCAGGTCCTGCAACTCTCCCTGGCCTTCGTCGTACACGCCCTGGGTGGCGCCCACGCCCCGAAAGTTAAAACGCACCGCCGTCCAGCCGCATTGCACAAAAGCACGCGCCAGGGTCTGCACCACCTTGTTGTCCATGGTGCCGCCAAACAGCGGGTGGGGGTGAGCAATGATGGCCACGCCACGGGGTGCCACGGCGCCCTCGGCCAGCGTGGCGGCATCGCGCACGGCCTCGATGGCGCCTGCGGGCCCGGACAGGGTCAGGCGTTCGGTCTGTGCATTCACGGGTTTACTACCAAATTAATAGCTACTAGCGCTTTATGGACAAGCGCTAGAGGCAAAAATCATTCGAAAATGATGACGGAACAGATGGAGGCGCAATCAGCGGCCAAGTTCCGCCGGGGTGACCAGGCGCTCCACCACCTGGCCGTTTTTGAGGTGCGATTCGACGATCTCGTCGATGTCGGCCGCGTCCACATACGTGTACCAGGTGCCCTCGGGGTAGACCACGGCGATGGGGCCGCCCGCGCAGCGATCCAGGCAGCCGGCCTTGTTCACGCGCACTTTGCCTGCGCCCGCCAGACCTGCCGCCTTGACCTGCTGCTTGCAGCGGTCAAAACCGGCCTGGGCGTTGTGATGGGCGCAGCTGTCTTCGCCATTGGCGCGCTCGTTCAGACAGAAAAAGATGTGGCGCTGGTAGTAGCCGGGCGCTGCGGCCGGTGCGGATGTGGTGTCGCTCATACCGGGCATTTTACGAACCCCGCGCCGTGAAACCGGCAAGCCCAACGCCAGTGCCAAAAGTAACTCAGGGAGATCCTTCTCTCCTCGACACGCGCTGCAGCACATACAGCAGCGTGGCGTAGGGCCACAGCCAGCCCAGCCACTGACCCAGACCATAGAAACGGATGAAGCGGCCCTGCTCCCAAATCTGCAGCGTTTGTGCAAAGTACGCGCTGGTGGGCACCTGGTTGAGCAGCGCCAGGTGCCATGCCAGCGCCACCAGCAGCAAGGCGGCACAGGCACGGCGCGGCAGGCCCAGCAGCAGCAGCGCCAGCGCCAGTGCGCCCCACACCCCCACGCGCACGGGCTGGCCCATCCATCCCCAGGCATGCACCGGACCCCAGCTCAACGCGGCAGACAGCGCGGTCAGCGCCACGCCGATGGCCACCACGCCCAACGCAAACAGCGCGCGCCGCGCCATCTGGCGGATCACGCAGTAGCCCAGCAAGCAAGGGATGAGCAGGCCCAGCACCACGCACAGCAGCTCGGCGCCGGGCGAAAGCGGGTCCAGCGCGTCCGCGCGCAGCGGCAGCCAGACCAGAAACGGGGTGTCTGACAACACCTCGACCAGTGCGGCCTCCAGCCGCTCCAGCACCTGGCCCAACCCGAACGGCACAGCCGCCGGGAACAGCAGCGCCATCGGCCACAGCGCCAGCAGCACCATGGCGCCGCTCGCATCGGCCACAAACCAGCGGCCCCGAAAATCGCTCCAGCGGTCGATGGCGCCCACGCGCTCCAGCAGCGCTGCGCTCAGCGCGCCCGCCAGGGTGCCTGCGGTGTTGAGCACCAGGTCCAGGTTAGAGGGAACACGCCGCGGCAGATATATCTGCAAAAACTCCAGCAGCACCGACAGCAGCCCGCCTGCCAGCGTGGCCAGCAGCACCGGGCTGCGCGTCCAACCGGACCGCAGCATGCCCAGGACCAGCAAAAACCCGAGCGGCGCATAACCCACGATATTGGTGGTGACGTCAAAACCTGTCCAGTACGGCGGCGGCAGTGGCGCCAGCAAAAACACCAGCGGGTCGATGCCCTGCGCGCGCCAGCCGTCAAAAGGGAACAGGCTCGCAAAGACGATCAGCGCTACGTAGGTCAGCGCCAGCGGCCATGCGGAGGTTCTGTGCACCGTCTCAGAACGGTTTGACCACCACCAGCACCACCGCAACCAGCAGCAGCACCACGGGCACTTCGTTGAACCAGCGGAACCACACATGGCTCCTGCGGCTGGTGCCGTCGGCCAGCTTGCGCAGCACCACGCTGCAGGCGTGGTGGTAGCCGATCACCAGCAGCACCACGGCCAGCTTGGCGTGCATCCAGCCGTTGCCCGGCCCCCAGCCGATGCCATAGCCCATCCACAGCCACGCGCCCAGCGCCAGTGCAGGCACAGCCAGCAGGGTGGTAAAGCGCAAGAGCTTTCGGGCCATGAGCAGCAGGCGGTCACGCTCGGCCGCCGAGCCCGGCGCCACCATCGCCAGATTGACGAAGATGCGCGGCAAATAGAAGAGGCCCGCAAACCAGCTGGCCACGAAAACGATGTGAAAGGCTTTAACCCAGAGCATGGCCGCAGTTTACGGGCCCGCCCCGCCCGCCAGCCCCCCACCCAAAAAAAAGCCCGGCAAATTCGCCGGGCCGGGAAAGCCTGTTTTGCATCACTGCAATCCAAGGCCCCGCTCAGGGAGGAAAAGCGGGGGGCAGCAAGCCGCCCGGCGCCAATTTAGCACCCGGGCTGTGGCGTTACAAGCGGCATTTCGGTCTAGCCTGAAAGGCTGGTGCGCCCAAACCCGCGCAGGAGCACAGGGCGATAATCTTCAGATGCACCCCCAAAGCCCCGCCCCCTTCCCCCAGAACCGCCCGCGCCGCCTGCGCCGCGATGCTTTTACCCGCAACCTGGTGCGCGAAAACGCCTTGTCGCCGCACGACCTGATCTACCCGGTGTTTGTGCATGAAGGCAGCCAGCGCCGCGACGCCGTCACATCGATGCCCGGCGTGGACCGGCTGAGCCTGGACCTGCTGCTGCCCGTGGCCGAAGACTGCGTGAAGCTCGGCATCCCGGTGCTGGCACTGTTCCCGGCGATCGACCCATCACTCAAGACGCCGGACGGCAAAGAGGCCCTGAACCCTGATGGCCTGATCCCGCGCGTGGTGCGGGCGCTCAAGAAAGAATTCCCCGACCTGGGCGTGATGACCGATGTGGCGCTGGACCCGTACACCAGCCACGGCCAGGACGGCGTGCTGGACGAGACCGGCTACATCATCAATGACGAAACGGTGGAGATCCTCACCGGCCAAGCCATCACGCATGCCGAGGCAGGCGTGGACATCGTCGCACCCAGCGACATGATGGACGGCCGCATCGGCGCCATCCGCGAGGCGCTGGAGGTGCAGGGCCACATCCACACCCGCATCATGGCCTACAGCGCGAAGTACGCCAGCGCCTTCTATGGCCCCTTCCGCGATGCCGTGGGTACGCGTGGCGCCCTGGGCAAGGCCGACAAGAACGTCTACCAGATGGACCCCGGCAACAGCGACGAGGCCCTGCGCGAGGTGGCCATCGACATCGCCGAAGGCGCCGACATGGTGATGGTGAAACCCGGCATGCCCTACCTCGATATCGTGCGCCGCGTGAAGGACGAGTTCCACGTGCCGACCTTCGCCTACCAGGTGAGCGGCGAGTACGCCATGATCAAGGCCGCCGCCGCCAACGGCTGGCTGGACCACGATGCCGTGATGATGGAAAGCCTGCTGGCCTTCAAGCGCGCAGGCGCCGATGGGGTGCTGACCTACTTTGCGCGCGACGCAGCGCGTTTGCTCCTAAAATAATAGCTATCAGCGCTTGATAAATAAGCGCTAGAGGAACTTTTTATTCAAACTTTGGGCGGCATGCGCATTTTCCACATCCACAGCGGCGGCGTGCACGAGCTGACCGAGCTGCCCACGCAGGTGCCTGCCCAGGGTTTTGTCTGGATCGCCTGCGCGCGCCCATCGTTCCAGGCGCAGCTCACAGAGATACAGACGCACCTGCAGACCCTGGCGGGGATGCAGCTGGTGGACCTGCATGTGTCCGATTTGCTCAACGCGCAGCTGCCCTCCCACTACGACTACACCTCGCAGTACGACCTGCTGGTCTTCCGCCGCCTTGCCACCCTGAATGGCGACGCTGCCGAGCCACCCGTTGCGGCTGCGGGAAGCAGCCCCGTCAAACGCAGCGGCCCGCCCGTGCTGCGCCGCATCGACACCAGCCCCGTAGGTTTTGCGGTGTTTGACCAGGTGCTGCTGACCGTGCACCCCACCGACTGCGCGGTGCGCGACGCTTACGCTACGCGCCTGCTGGCTGCACTGCCCGCCAACCACAACGAGGGCCGCAGCAGCCCCATGCCCGGCGCCCGCGTGCCCACCAGCCCGGCCGACCTGATGCTGCGCGTCGTCAACTTAATGGTGGACGGCTATCTGGACCTGCGCCGCGAACTCACTCGCCAGCTGGACCACTGGCAAAACGAGCTTCTCAAGCCCCGCGCACGCTACGTGAACTGGAGCTCGCTGCTGGAAGCGCGCCTGTCGCTGCACAAGCTCGACGAGATTTGCGAAGACCAGCGCACCGCTGTGCAGGACTGGATCGACGCACTGGAAACCTGGTCCCTGCCCGACACCCCCGCCGACCTGCGCGAGCTGGACCTGCTCAAGGTGCGCAGCCGCGATGTGCTGGAGCACATCGAACGCGTAGTGCACCACGTGCGGCGGCTGGAGCAAAGCACCGAGACCGCCGTACAGATGCACTTTTCGGTGCAGAGCAACCGCACCAACGACATCATGCGCACCCTCACGGCACTCACCGCCGTGTTTTTGCCGCTGAACCTGATTGCGGGCATCTTTGGCATGAACTTCGAGTTTCTGCCGCTGATTCACAAGGCCGATGGATTCTGGTGGGCGCTAGGGTCCATGGCATTCATCGCGCTGGCGCTGGTGGCGCTCTTCTGGCGCAAGCGCTATCTGGCGCGCTCGAGCCGACTGTAATTTTCGAAGGCCATCCATAGGCGCGCTTTGCAGGGCATGGCACCGCCGTCCATCCAGCCCTCAGAGGTTGAGAGTTTTTTAGCCGAGCCCGAAAGGCGCGCGAAAACGCCTCGGATCTAGGCGCAAAGCACAGCCATAGCTCGGGCTATGGCGAGCATTTGTAACGACGGGCCGGGGCGTTTTGGCGTGCAAGGCGGGCATGGACAAAAGACTCTCAGCCTCTCAGGCCGCCAATGCCATCGCCAGTGGTTGCCGTGCACGAAAAGCCCACTTCGGCCCCAAGCGGAAAGCCTCCAGTCGGCTCGACGAAGCGGTGGAAAAGAACAGATCTTCCGACAGATTCAAGCGCTCGAACACCCGGCGCTGACGCACTGAGCGGCGGCGCAGGTCACCCTCAAACGCATTGCCATCGCCGCGCGATTGCTCAAAAAAGGCCGCCGCGCGCCCCAGGTTCTGCAGCGCCTGGGGCGTCAACGCCGGCACGGCACGCGGTGCAGACAGACGGGCCTGGGTAATGAACGGGTTGCGCCCCACCAGCAGGCCCCACGGCCGACGGCCCTCGACCGGGTCAACACTCAAGGCTTCCAGCTTGGTCAAGCCAAAGTCGCGCGCCAGCGTCAACCGCACGGCCAGCCAAGGGTCACCCTGGCGTACTTCCTCAATCGCCGCGCGCGCTGCAGACTCGTCTCCCGCCAACGGCAGCACCAGTGAGCCCAGCAGACGCTGCGCGTGTGCGTCGCCCTGGTTGGCCGCCGCATGCAGCCACGCAATGGCCTGCTCCGACTCCACCACCGAACTCGACGAGCGCAGTATCAAGGCCCCCAGTTTGCGCTGCGCCTCGGACCGCCCCGCGATCGCAGCTTTTTCCAGGAAGAAGCGGGCCATCTGTGGGTTGGACACCGATGAGCGGTGGTCAGCGTGCGTCTCGTACAGGGCCAGCCATGCGTCATCGCGGCCCGCATCAGCGGCGCGCAGCAACAGGGCAACTCCTTTGCGCAGGTTCAACGACGTGCTCAACCGTGCAGGTGTCAGCGTGCCACTGTCAATACCGCACCGCGCGCGACCGAGCAGGCTGGCAGCATCCCGATCGCCGCGGACGATGGCCAGCTCCAGGCAGGCCTCTATCTGGTCGGGCGCCAGCCCGCGCAAGGAATGGTTCTCGCGTTCGGCCCACAAGACAGCGGCCACCACCAGGTCCGACAGGGCGTGCGTCAAGCGCGGCGCAACCCTCAAAGCGACGCGCAAGCAGTCGACCAATGGGTCCAGCGCCCCCTCTTCACGCGCCTGGCGCGCAGCGATCACTGCGACCTGCACCACGTCCACTGCTGCGCTGGATTTGATCGACTCCACCATCGCCTCCAGGGCCTGCTCCGAACGCGCACCAGCGACGGCAGCCACTACCTGACTGGCCTCGACGTGGCCGCTGGCGGCTGCAGCCTCCAACCACGCCTGCCCCGCCGCAACGTGGCTGCGCGTCAACGCCATCCACACGCCCAATTTGAACTGCGCCAATGGGCTGCCTGCAGCCGCAGCCTTGTGCAGCGCCTCTTCTTGCTTCAGTGTCAGCAAGTCTTGCAGAGGCAAGCTCTCTGCAATGGCACACGCGGTTTCTGGAAGTTCACGGACGCTGGGGTGCGAGAGGTATTCGATCCCCGTGGCCACATGGCGAGGGAAGCCGTCGCCCCCCACCAAGTAACGTCGGCCCGCTTTGCTGCGAGCGGCTGGATCGCCCTGGCGGGCCAGGATCAGCAATTGAATGTCTTGTCTGCGCATGCTTGGATCTCTTCAATGTGTTGCGGGGGCGGCACACTGAAGCGGCCTTTGGCACGCAAGCCGGTAAACACCCCCTGCTTTGGACAGATTTGAAGGATAGAAATGCACGCCTGACAGCGAGATTGCGCGAACATGACATTTACGTAATGAAAGCGCAGGGCTTGCAGCCCCACCATGCAAAAGGCCCGCGTCCCCCGAAAGGGGGAGCGGGCCCAAGCGTTTACCTTGGAGAGGGTTGCCCACTGCGATGGGCAACGATCACATCGCCTTAGAACGAGTGGCGCAGGCCAATATCCAGGCCCTTGGAGTTGCCGCCCAGGCTGGTTCGTGCGCCGTTCAATGCCAGAGCCGAGCCGTTCTTGTTCTTCAGGTAAGCGAACGTGGAGTACACAGCCGTGCGCTTGGACAGGTTGTGCACGTAGCCCACTGCGAACTTATTGGCTTGGACATTGGTGTCCTGAACGCTGACTCGCGTCCACGAAGCGCGAACCTGGCCAACACTGCCCACAGGGGCTGTTGCGCCGACCAGATAGTGGCGAGCCTTCTCGTCACGGGCGTCGGACTCATCCTGGCCTGCTTGGAGCAGCAGCTTGGCCACGCCGAAATCGTAAGAGCCACCAATGTTGGCATTCGTCACATCGCCGTACACACCCAGGCTGGAGATAGCGCCGTAGCTCACACCCACGCTGAGCGGGCCGTTTTCGTAGCCGCCGCGCAGGCCGTAACCCGTGCCGTCATTGGCGCCGTTGGCGGCTTCGCCACGGTAGTACTGCACTTGACCAACGAATCCACCCAGATTCTTGGGGGTGAAATACGACACGGCATTGCTGGTGCGGGTCTGCATGGCATAGCCGTAGTTCGCGCCCAATGAGGTCGTCTTCAGGAGCGCGCCCACACCGTTGTCGCCGAAGGCGTCGTAGATGTTGTTGTAAGTCGCGGTGAAATCACGGCCCAGGCGAATTTCGCCCCAGCTGTCGTCCATCAGGCTCACTGTGGAGCGGCGGTTGAAGTTGAAGGTGTTGGATACGCCTGTACCGTCGTCCAGGTTGTAACCGGCTTCCAGCCAGAAGCCAGCCTTCAGGCCACCCCCCAGATCTTCAATACCGCGGAAGCCCAGGCGGCTGGAGGACAGACCGCCGCTGCCTTGGCTGGTACGGTTTGCTTCAGTGCCGCGGCCAACTTGGAACGCCACGTCAGCCACGCCGAACAGCGTGACGGACGATTGTGCATAAGAGGTTGCGCTGATGGCTGCAAGCACAGCCAGTGTGGCGAATTTTTTCATGGTCATCCTTGTTAAGTGGGTTCAATCGGAGTCATGTCCCACGCCTTATTGGCAGGACATGGTGCAAGCGTAGGCATTGCTCCCGCGCACCCACAGCCCGAAAGGCGCAATGGAGGGGGGCGCGCGTGCGCCACCCCCCCGGTTTGCAACCACGCCGTTTCGCACCCGCCACAACCGACCTGACGCTGCGACTGTTCGTGAATTTGCAACAGTACATTTCAATCAGGCAAGCTTCTCAAACCCACGCTCACCCCCAACAATCCAGCCAAGTCAATCCGCAGCTTCCCTTAATTCGTCTGCAGTCCCTCTTTTTGAAACCTTCGGGATTTCGCCCCATGCGCTTGCTTTCCATTGAAGACGAACAATCGACCGCCGCTTACCTGCAAAAAGGCCTGACCGAACATGGCCATGTCGTGGACACAGCGTTCGATGGGGTGGAAGGCCTGCACCTGGCCACCTCGGGGCACTACGACCTGATCCTGCTGGACGTGGGACTGCCTGGCGCCAGCGGCTGGGACGTGCTGCAAGGCATTCGCACCCAGCACCAGACACCGGTGTTCTTCCTCTCCGGCCGCGATGAGGTCGAAGACCGCGTCAAGGGGCTGCTGCTGGGGGCCGACGACTACATGGTCAAGCCGTTTGCCTTCTCCGAACTGCTGGCACGCATCCAGGTGGTCGCTCGCCGCAGCGCACCGATGCCAGCACCCGATGGGGTGCTGCGCGTGGGCGACCTGGAGGTCGACTCCGCGCGCAGGCGCGTAAATCGCGGCAGGTTGCGCATTGACCTCACCACTCAGGAGTTCGTACTGCTGGACTACCTGGCCCGCCACGCCGGCCAGGTCGTGTCGCGCACCCTGATTGCGCAGAACGTGTGGGACATGCACTTTGACAGCGACACCAATGTGGTCGACGTTGCAGTGCGCCGACTGCGTGCCAAGATCGACGAGCCCTTTGCAGAGAAGCTCATTCACACGGTCAGGGGCGTCGGCTATGTCCTCGAACACCACAACGGCTGAATCCAGGACAGCACTGCGGCGCTCTCTGACCCTGAAGATCGCGCTGGCGATTTCTGTGATCACGCTGCTGTTGATCACCGCGAGCTTCTGGATGGTGATCTACCTGCTGGGCCAGGATTTCGATGACATCGAGCCGCTCCTCGCCAGCGCTGGGACCATGGTCCACATCCCCGCCGAGGACCTGCTGGCGCGGCGCCATGCGTTTGCCCTGCGCTCATGGCGTGCCTTCGCCCTCACACTCGGCGTCGGCGCAGTGACCGCCGGTCTGTTTGCCTGGTGTACCACCCGGCTCATTCTGTCCTCGGCCAACCGCCTGGCCAACACGGCCAATCGCATTAGCGCCCATGCCTTGAACGAGCGGCTTGCCCCGCAGGACAACCCTGCCGAGCTGGAGCCTGTGGCCCATGCGTTCAACCACATGCTCGACCGGCTGCAAGACTCCTTCTCCCGCCTGTCGGGCTTTTCATCAGACATTGCGCATGATCTGCGCGCACCCATCCACCGCCTACTGATCGCCGCCCAGGTCACGCTGGACCGCCCTCGCAGTGCCGACGAATACCGCGCGGTGATCGAGTCGGCCGTGCCTGCGTACGAGCGCATGGGACGGTTGATCGAGAACATCCTGTTCCTGGCGCGTGCCGAGAGCCAGCAAAGCGCCGTTCACGCCACCCTCATCCCGCTGGGGCAACGGCTGGAGGGCACCGCGGCCTTCTTTGAACTGCTGGCTCAGGAGCGCGGCTTGCAACTGGCGGTGCAGGTCGAGAAAAACGCCCACGTCTGGGCCGATGACTCCTTGCTGACCCGCGCCACCGCCAACTTGCTGACCAATGCCATTCGCCACGCGCACCCAGACAGCACGGTGGTGCTCTCGGGAACGGTGTCATCGGGCGGCGGCTGCCACATCTCGATATCCAACGAGGGCGAACCGATTGCGCCCGAGCACCAGGTAAAGATCTTCGAGCGCAGCTACCGTGTCGAAGCCGAGCACACGGAAGAAACACCCGGCGCTGGACTGGGACTTGCCATCGTAAAAAGCGCCATGGAACTGCACGGAGGAACGGTCAGCGTCCGCAGCGGGCCGGGCCAGCCCACGGTGTTCACCCTGTCGTTCCCGCCGCAGCCGCCACGTGTGTCCGAGGTTGGCATCCCACGGGGGCGAATCAGCCGGTAGCGCAGTGGGGGGCAGGTGATTGCTGTGGGTTGAGGGCTTGAACGTTCGCAAGCCAGGTCAACGGGGTGCCATGACCCCAAACAGCCCGGCCCCGTTGTCCCATGCCACCTTGCGCGCCACGTCGGCGGGCAGTCCGCCCAGCCATTGGCGGTAGCCCGTCATGAGGCTTTCGTAATACTGCCAGCGCTGATTCACCCAGGTGTCCGACCCGATCACAAACCGCGTGGGGTACTTGAGCAGCAGCGCGCGCCAGGCGGGGCACAGCTGGTTGTCGTCGCACACCAGCCCGGGGCGGTACGACAGCTCGCCCACCAGGCCGGGGTAGCGCGCCATCAGCGCATCCACGCGCTCCACCGGCGCGCCGCCGATGCCGGTGTGCGCCCAGATCAGCCGCACCTTCCGCCCCTTGGAGGGCGTGTTGGCCATCAGCAGGTCGATGGCGGCATCGTCCACATGGGCCAGCACCACCAGCTCGCGCTGCTCGGCCAGGGCCATGAGTTTTTTGGCCACGGGGCCGTCGGCGTTGGCGCTGTCGTACAGGTGGAACTCGCCAATGCCGCGGTACGGACCTGAGCCCGTGCCCTTGGCCAGCTCGGCCAGCACCATGTCGTAGATGGTCTCGTCGGCAAACCAGCCGGTGTAGTCCGCCCGGTTGCGGTACAGCCGAACAAAGGGCACCACGGCGACGCCCGCCGCGCGCACTTCGGGCAAGGCCGCCAGCGCCAACGAGCCGGTGTTGGGACGCGAATTGGCCACGATGGCGCGCACCCCCGACGCTTTCATGCGCGCCAGCACATCAGACGGCGGATGCGGGCCGGTTTTGCCGTCCCAGGCCTCTTCGTTGTAGTGCAGGTGGGCGTCGAACAGCGGGCCGGTGTAGTCCGCTGAATGGGCCTGCGCCGCACCCACTATCAAAACAATAGCTGCCAGCGATTGATAGATAAGCGCTAGAGGCCAAAAAAGCTTGAAAACCGGCGCAGCGTGTGCCATGGTGGCCCGATCCTTCAGCTCAGGTGTTTGTCAAAGAACGCCAGCGTGCGGTCCCGCGCCGTCATGGCCGAGGGCTCGTCGTAGCTGCCGCGCTGGTCGCAGTTGAAGCCGTGGTCTGCGGCATAAACATGCACTTCCACCCCGGGTTGGGCGCGGTCAAAGGCTTGTACGCCATCCAGTGGAATGTAGTGATCACGCTCGCCAAAGTGCGCCAGCACGGGCACCAGGGGCTGGCGGGCGGCTTCGTCTACTGTGGTCATGCCGCCGC
Source organism: Acidovorax sp. (assembly GCF_046314175.1). GTDB lineage: Bacteria > Pseudomonadota > Gammaproteobacteria > Burkholderiales > Burkholderiaceae_C > Acidovorax. The sequence goes on from NZ_JBKBXG010000070.1 coordinate 13,301, forward strand.
CGTAGTAAGGCACCGCAGCCGACAGACCCTTCAGTTGGCAGGCTGCGCGCCAGGTGAGCAGGCCGCCCCAGCAGAATCCCACGATGCCCGCCTTGCGGCCACTTTGCTCTGCGGCGTAGTCAATGGCGGCCTGGATGTCGGGCATCACGCCGGGTGCGGGCAATGCCTCTACCGCAGCTTTGAGGCCCATGCCCGCCTGCATATCTTCGGCGGTGTACCCCAGGTCCACCCCCTGCTGCACGCGGTGGAAGGTGGCGGGCGCCACCGCCAGGTAGCCCCGGGCGGCAAAGCGGTCGGCCACCGCGCGGATGTGCGAGTTGACGCCAAAAATCTCCTGCAGCACCACCACGGCGCCACGGGGTGCTGCGTCAGGTCGAGCCACCCACGCAGGAAAAACAAAACCGTCACCGGAAGTCAGATCGACAAACTGTCCCATGCTGCAATCTCCTTGATAAAAATGCGCTGGAGTGGGGGTGTGCGTGCTGCAAACCGCTGCCCGCAGCGCACAGAACCTGTTCCAATGCGCCATTCTTGCAGGAGACCGCATTTCATGGACAACAAGATTGCGTTAATCACCGGCGCCAGCCGAGGCATTGGCGCGGCCACCGCCCTGCTCGCCGCGCAGCAGGGCTGGGCGGTGGCGGTGAACTACCAGGCCAACCAGGCCGCCGCCGATGCCGTGGTGCAGCAGATCCGCGCCGCGGGCGGCACTGCGCTGGCTGTGCAGGCCGACGTGGCTGACGAAGCCCAGGTGCTGGCCATGTTCGCCACCGTGGATGCGCAACTGGGCCGCATCACCGCACTCGTCAACAACGCCGGGGTGGTGGATGTGCCCGCCCGTGTGGACGCAATGAGCGTGGAGCGCCTGCGCCGCATGTTCGACGTCAATGTGATCAGCAGCATCGTCTGCGCCCGTGAAGCTGTGCGCCGCATGAGCACGAGGCACGGCGGCGCAGGCGGCACCATCGTCAACGTCTCCAGCGCTGCATCGCGGCTGGGGTCTGCACACCAGTATGTGGACTACGCGGCCGCCAAGGGCGCCATCGACACCTTCACCATCGGCCTGGCGCGCGAGGTGGCGGCCGAAGGCATCCGCGTGAACGCCGTGCGCCCCGGCCTTATTGAAACCGACATCCACGCCAGCGGCGGCCTGCCCGACCGCGTGCGCGACCTGGCCCACCAGGTGCCCATGCAACGCGGCGGCACGGCCGAAGAGGTGGCTCAGGCCATCGTGTGGCTGATGTCGGATGCGTCGCCCTACACCACCATGTCCCTTTTAGAAGTCTCTGGAGGCCGTTGATGGACCTGAAACCGCTCATTACCTTGCTGGCCATCGTGAACCCGCTGGCCATCGTTCCGTTTTTCATCCACTACACGCAGGGGTTCTCGTACCCGCAGCGGCGGCGCACCATCCAGGTGGCCAGCTTCAGCGTGTTCTGCGTGATCGCGGCCTGTGCGCTGCTGGGCCTGCAGATCCTGGATTTCTTCAACATCTCGCTGCAGAGCTTTCAGGTGGGCGGCGGCATGCTGCTGCTCATCAGCGCGATGAACATGCTCAACGCCCAGCCCGCCGAGGCCAAGGCCACCACCAATGAATACGAAGAAGGCGCAGAGAAGGCGGCAGCGGGCAGCAGCATTGCCGTGGTGCCGCTCACCATCCCGCTGCTGACCGGCCCGGCCAGCATGTCCACCGTGGTGATTTATGCCGACCGCGCGCAGGGCGTGTGGCAGACGCTGACACTGGTAGGTTACGGCGTGGTCATCGCCCTGGCCACCGCCGTGTGTTTTGCTCTCGCCGACCCGATTGCGCGCGTGCTGGGCAAGACCGGCATCAACGTGATGACGCGGCTGATGGGACTGATCCTGGCCGCGCTGGCCGTGGAAGTGATGGCCGATGGGCTGGGCAAACTTTTCCCCATCCTCGTAGCACGTTGAACCGATAGCCATGTCCGCACGGCTTCTGCTGCTCGAAGACGACCCCGCCATCGCCCGCACCGTGGCCTACGCACTGGAGCGCGACGGCCTGCAGGTGACCCACAGCCTGCTGGTGCTCGACGCGCGCCAGCAGATGGCATCGCACCGGTTTGACCTGCTGGTGCTGGACGTGGGCCTGCCCGATGGCAGCGGCCTTGATCTGCTGCGCGATGTACGCAACGCTGCGCGCACCGCAAGCCTGCCGGTGCTGATGCTCAGCGCCCACGGCGAAGAGATCGACCGCGTGCTGGGCCTGGAGTTGGGCGCCGACGATTACCTGACCAAACCCTTCAGCCCGCGCGAATTGGCCGCCCGTGTGAAGGCTCTGCTACGCCGGGCGGGCAACGGCCACGCTGCAGTGCCCGCCGCTTCGGCGGCCACGCTCTTCCAAGACGACGAGACCGGCCAACGCATCAGCCTGCGCGGCCATGCCCTGCTGCTCACGCGGCGCGAGTACCGCCTGCTGTCATGCCTGCTGCGCGGCGCAGGCCGCATCCATTCACGCGATGCCCTGCTGGCCGCCGCCTGGGGCGACGACAGCGAGAGCACCGACCGCACGGTGGACACCCACATCAAGACCCTGCGCGCCAAGCTGCGTGAGGTGGACCCGGCGCGGGAGTACATCAGCACACATCGCGGCATGGGCTACTGCCTTGATGTTTGAAACAAATTTCAAGCCAAATTGGCCTCTAGCGCTTATCCATAAAGCGCTGGCAGCTATTGTTTTTGCATAGACCGTTGCCACCCCATGCGCCTCGGCATCCGCCTGCTGTTCGCCTTCTTCCTCATCAACGGCATCGCCGCGTTCTTTGTGCTGCGCGTGTTCATGGCCGAGATCAAGCCCAGCGTGCGCGAGGTGATGGAAGACATGATGGTGGACACCGCCAACATCCTGGCCGAGCTGGCCAGCGACGACTTGGCGGCGGGGCGGCTGGCTGCGGGCGTGGACAACAACAGCACTGAAAGCCCGTTTGCCCAACATGTGCGCAGCTATGCCACGCGACCGATTGATGCGGCGATCTGGGGCTTTTCCAAACAGTCGCTGGACTACCGCATCTATGTGACCGACACCACGGGCCGCGTGCTGTTTGATTCAGAAAACCGCTCGGTGGGCGCCGACTATTCGCAATGGCGCGACGTAGCCCGCACGCTGCGCGGCGAGTACGGCGCGCGCTCCACGCGCGATGTGGAAAGCGACGATACCAGCGGCGTGATGCATGTGGCCGCGCCCATCTACGTGCAAGAGGCCGCCGCGCGCCAAATTGCCGGCGTGCTGACCGTGGCCAAACCCACGCGCACCGTGCAGCGTTTTATCGACCGCGCCGAACAAAAGGTGTTCATGGGCGGGCTGCTGCTGCTGGCGCTGTCGGCCCTGGTGGGGGTGGCCGTGACGCTGTGGATGGTGTGGAACGTGCGCCGCCTGCGCGACTATGCAATGAGCGTGCAGGGCCCCGCCGACGGCGAACGCCACGATCCGGACGCTCCCCCCACAGCCGCTCTTGCCGTGCCCCAGGTGCCCGGCGAACTGGGCGACCTGGCCCGCGCCATGGACCGCATGCGTGCCCGGCTGGAGGGGCGCGACTACATCGAAGGCTATGTGCGCGCCCTCACGCACGAGCTGAAAAGCCCGGTGGCCGCCATCCGCGGTGCGGGCGAGTTGCTGCAGGACGACCTGCCCGCCGCCGACCGCACCCAGTTTGCGACCCAGGTGGTGGAACAAAGCGAGCGCCTGCAGCGCATCATCGACCGGCTGCTGGAGCTGTCCAAACTGGAGCAGCGCCACCACGCCGAGGGCCGCGCCCCCGTGGCCTTGCAGGCCTGCGCCGACGTTGCCATCGGCCAGACACGCGGGCGCGCGGCCCAGCGCGGCATCACGCTGGTACTTGCGGGCATAGGCGCCAGCGGCCCGTGGGAGGCCGAGCTGGTAACGCTGGCACTGACCAACCTGCTCGACAACGCCATCGACTTTGCCCCCGCAGGCAGCACGGTGCGGGTGGAGCTGGACGGTGCCAACGTGGCCGTGCTCGACAGCGGCCCCGGCGTACCCGACTACGCGCTACCCCGCCTGGGCGAACGCTTCTTCACCACGGCGCGCCCGGGCGGCGAGCGCAGCGGATCGGGCCTGGGGCTGGCCATCGTCAAGCGCGTGATGGCGCTGCACGGCGGGCAGATGGTGGTGCGCAATACCGCACCGGGCCTGCGGGTGGGCCTGGAGTTTCCGGACGCCTGACCACGGCGCCAGGGCACGCCAACCCACTTCACACCCGCCTCACAAACTTCATAGCGCCCTCACGCCCGGGCGAAACACTGCCTTCACAACATTCATTTGTGGAGGATCTCTTGTTCAAACACCCCCTGTTCACCAAACTGGTCGCACTGGCCGCCATCACTGTGCTGCTGCTCATTGGGCTCGGCATGATCGAAGACGTGGTGCGAGACCGGCAGCGCTATCGCAGCCTTACGTCGCAAAGCGTGGCCGATAGCCTGGCCGGGCCGCAGACGCTGATGGGGCCGATGATCCACAGCGCGTGCGTGGAAAGCTGGGAGGTGGAGACCGGCAAGGGCGACGAGCGCCGCATGGTGGAGCAGCGGCGCGAGTTTTTGCTGACCGCCATGCCCGAGCAGCTCAAACTGACCTCGGGCGCCGCGATGGAAGAACGTTCGCGCGGTCTGCACAAGGTGAACACCTTCAATCTGAAGGCGCACATCACCGCGCAGTGGGGTTCACTGGCCAGCCTGCAGCCCCAAAGCACCATGAAAAATTCGCGCATGCATTGCGGTGCGCCCATCGTCATGATGGCCGTGGGCGACGCACGGGGCATTCGCACTGCGCAGCTCAACCTGGGCGATCAAGCCCTGCCGCTCAAGCCTGGCACGTTTCACCCCACCTACAGCCGCGGACTGCACGCCGCATTGCCCGAGTCGGTGCGCGGCAAGGCCGATGGCCTGACCGCCACGCTGGACCTGGAGCTGGTGGGCACCGAGCGCATCTCCATCGTGCCGCTGGGCGGCAGCACCGAGGTGCAGATGACGAGCAGCTGGCCCCACCCGTCGTTCAGTGGGCGTTTTTTGCCATCCGAGCGGACCGTCAAGGACGACGGATTCTCTGCCCAGTGGCGCCTGTCGTCGCTCGCCACCACGGCGCAGGCCGACGTTGTCAACGGCAGCCGCATCTGCGTGGGCGGCTACGACGACAGCTCCTCCGAATACAACGCTGGCGGCACCACTCCACGCGACTGCGCAGACAGCTTCAGTGTGGCTTTTGTGGATCCGGTGAACCCCTACACCCTGAGCGACCGCGCCACCAAATACGGCGTGCTCTTCATCGCGCTCACTTTTGTAGCCGTGGGCCTGTTTGAGCTGATGAAAAAGCTGCGCGTCCACCCGGTGCAATACCTGCTGGTGGGCAGCGCGCTGTGCAGCTTCTTTCTGTTGCTCGTCAGCCTGTCGGAGCATTTGCCGTTTGGGGCCTCGTACGCAATAGCGGCCACCGCCTGCGTGCTGCTGCTGGCCTACTACGCCAGCCACATGCTGGGCAGTCTGGCGCGGGGCATTCCGCTGGGCGCGGGTGTGGCGCTGTTGTATGGGCTGCTCTACGTGCTGCTGCAGCTGGAGCAGACGGCACTGGCGGTGGGGGCCATTGCGCTGTTCCTGGTGCTGGCTGCCGTGATGGTGCTGACGCGCAAGGTGAACTGGTATGGGCTGACGCAAGGGGTCAGCTTTCCGGCGCCGCGTTCACCCAAGGCAGCCAACCCGTCCACCACCCCCGGCACAGAGGCACCATGACACACCAACCCCTGACTGCCGCGCTGGCAGCACAACCACCAGCGGCTTTGCCAGCGCACTGGGCGCAGCACCTGATGAGCCCCACAGCCACGGGGCCGACGCAACCGCCACTGTCCACCACCGAGGCTGCGCGTGTGCAGCGCCACCGCGACCAGTTGATGGCCGCGCTGCAGGCGCAAGACCGCACTGCGCTGCTCTGCGCAAAACAGGAGGTACTGGAAGATGCGTTCTGCCCACACAGCGCCAACGCCGGGGCTGATGCGCCGGGCTCCCCGGCGTTGCGCAGCGCGCTGCGGGACCTGTCGTGGCGCATGGCCGGGTTGCTGCTGCCACGCCGTGCGTGCCATTGACGGCACCAAAAATATGACCAAAACAGGCTCTAGCGCTTATCCATAAAGCGCTGGGGATTCTCTGCACGAATCCCTCTGCGACGTGCTTGAGCAAGCCTGAAGCCCAGACAATACGCGCATGAAGCAAAGCAGCCTGGGTCTGAACAACACTACCAAGCGCACGCGCAAGCGTGAATTCCTTGATGCAATGGAGTTGGTGGTTCCCTGGGCTGAGCTGGTCTCGCTGATAGAGCCCTACGCCCCCGAGAGCGGGCGCCGAGGTCAGCAGCCCTTTGCAGTGCAGACCCTGCTACGCATCCATTTCATGCAGCAGTGGTTCAAGCTCAGCGACCCAGCGATGGAAGAAGCCCTGCACGACGTACCCGCCTTTCGGGACTTTGCAGGCCTGTCCCATTGGGACGAATACATCCCCAGCGAATCGAGCATCCTGCGCTTTAGGCACCTTCTGGAACGCCACAAGCTGGCTGACCAGATCCTGGCCACGGTCAATGCACTGCTGCAGGCCAAGGGACTCCAACTCAAAGCAGGCACGGTGGTGGACGCCACGCTGATTGCCGCGCCCACTTCCACCAAGAACCAAAGCAGCGAGCGCGACCCAGAGATGCACCAAAGCAAGAAGGGCAACCAGTGGTACTTCGGAATGAAGGCCCACATTGGCGTGGATGCAGACTCAGGCTTGGTGCACACGGTGCGCGGCACCAGCGGCAATGTTGGCGATGTAGTCGAGGCCAACAGCCTGCTGCACGGGCAGGAAGAAAATGCCTTTGGCGACGCAGGCTACCAAGGGGTGGACAAGCGGCCTGATGCCAACAAGAACGTGCACTGGCATGTGGCCCTGCGCCCGGGCCTGCGCCGGGCTTTGGACAAGGACAAGCCACTGGAGGCGTTGATCGACCAATTGGAGCGCACCAAGGCCAGCATCCGGGCCAAGGTGGAGCACCCGTTCAGGGTGATCAAGCAACAGTTTGGATATGTGAAGGTGCGCTACCGAGGGCTCAAGAAGAACACAGCACAGATCGTCACGCTGTTTGCGCTGGGCAATCTGTGGATGGCAAGGCACAAGCTGATGGCCGGCATGGGACAGGTGCGCGTGCAAGGGGCGTGATGCCACTGGATCGGGGGCGAATAGCCCCTGGGCAGAGCTCGCGGGGCTCGCTGCACGCGCGTAATTGCTCAACGTCAGTGCTGTTTTAGCTCAGGCATCGCTGTGGCACAGACAGAACCGATTCGTGAAGAGTTTCCCTAGCAGCTATCAAAATGATATTGAATCAATCACACCAAGGCCAGCACAACACAACGCAGCACCGGCTGCGCTACGCGAGCACGGCGTGGTTGCGCTCCTCACGCCCGGGGTGCTCGGCCAGCGCCGGTTCAGGGGAATCAGCGGTGTCGCCGCAGGTGGCGCCACCGCACCCGTGAATCAAATCGCGGGGCAGCGCATGCGGCGCGTGCACCACGCCCGTGGCCGCATCAAAACCCACCCGGCGCAGGTGCAGCGCCAGCGCTGCGTCCATGCTTTGGGCATGTTGCGGGAACCACAGCGCCAGTTCGCTGGCCATCATGCGCAGCACCTTTACGTCACCCTGCTGCGCGCGAACCAGGCCTTCGCGCATGACCTGCAGCACCACCTTATGCTGCATGCTGTGGCAGTTACCAGACGCAAAACGGGTGGACTCCATCCATGCGTCTTCTTGTCCGAAGTGCTGCTCGGTGTGGTCTACCAGAGTGGTCCAGGCTGACAGCAATTGAACGTCTTCTGCGCGATCCACGGCCGCCAGCAAGTCGACAAACTCCCGGTGGGTCTCATCCATCAGGGGCAGGTCCAGGTTCAGCGCGTCAGACCATTCGAGGTGAGCCATGGGCATCCCTTTGCGTTTGAAAATCAAAACGCAAGGTTAGAAGCGGTTTCAAGGCGGCGTGTTGACGCAGGTCAGAACCACGACGCTTGCATGCACACCTCACACGGTGGGCACCAATCACCGCGCTGAAAACGACAATGCCCCGCACACGGCGGGGCACAGGCTTTGCAATTTTGGCGTCGTCAACGCATGGCAGCGTCGAGGGCCAACTCAGTCAGCGCGGATCAGCTCTTGCCGTACATGCGCTTCATGTCGTCCACACACTTGGACTTGGCGTCACCCGACTGGGCATCGCAACGCTCTTTGGCAGCCTTGTAGTTGGCTTCGTTCTTTTCTGCGCTGGCGTCCTTGCGGGCTTCTGCGACGTCAGCAGCCTTTTCGGCGGCGGAGTCAGCGGGCTTGGCCTGTACAGCGGCTACCTTCGCGTCTTCCTTGGCCTTTACCTGAGCAGCCTTGGCATCTTTCTCGCAGACGTCCTTGTCATTGCCCTTGAGGTCGTCGCACTTTTCCTTGGCCACTGCATAGGCAGCGTCAGCGCGGGTTTCGGCTAACTTCTGGGTGTTCTTGGCGCTGGGCTTGTACTGGGATTCCAGTTCCGCCTTGGCGATGTCTTCCTTGCCCTTGGCTTCCTTCTGGCAGACGTCCTTGGCGTTGTCCTTCAGAGCGTCGCAGCTCTTCTTGTCCGCTTTGTACGTCGCAGAGATGGTGTCTTTGGCGGCCTTGTGCTCGGCTGTCGTCATGGCGAAAGCCGACGTTGCCAGCAGGCCAGCGGCCACGGTAGCGATCAGGGTGCGTGCGAATTTCATGGGTTTCTCCTCGGGGTCAATTAGGTATTGGGGTGTTATGTGAGCGCTTTGTGAGCGGGGCATGGAGCCCCTCAACGCACCAACGATCAGTCGTTGAAGCGGAAATCAGGGTGGCGGTCTTGCCAGTCCTTGAGCTGCTTTTCTGCGGCGTCGCGGGCGATGCCCTGGCGCTCTTGCAGCTTGCCCAGGAACTGTTCGCGCTTGCCGTCAATGACGTCGAAGTCGTCATTGGTAAGCTTGCCCCACTGTTCGACCATCTTGCCCTTGAACTGCTTCCAATTGCCCTTGACGGTGTCTTCATTCATGGTGTGCATCCTCAAAAAATTCGCTTCAGCCATCCACTCGGAGTGCGTGGAACTACTTGCGTGATGCGATGGGATTGAATGTAGAAACGAATCCGTTTCGCGCTCGTAGGCCTTGCAATGCAGCACACGTCAGCACAGGACTACGGGGCTGACAGACGCCGCCGACCGCCGTTTGCGCCACAGGGCGAACGGCTGAGCAACGGACCCTTGCCAGCGGGAAGTGTTGCAATCGCCCATCACTTCGCGGGGGTGCTTACTCCACGCTCCCAGAGCGTGTTTCGTTTGGTAACGCTTGTGTTTCCATGCAACGCAGCCGTGTGCTTAAGTTGCGCCTGCGCCCCAAGAACGGCGCGCGTTACCCCCACAACACCATGCAAAACACACACGAGGAACCCTTGGTGACCGCCGTTGCCGAGGAGGACAAAGAGGGCGACCGATCCAACCTGACGCAGCCGAGCAGCACCCGCACCGCTCGCAGCGCGGTCTACACGCCACTGGCCACTGCACTGCTGGCGTCGACCGCACTGTCCGCCTGCGGCGGTGGCAGCGGCGACAGCCCCAGCGGCAACCCGGGCACCGGCCCGGCAACGCCTTCGCCCACGCTGGGCAACTACGCCCACCCCACAGCCAAGACCGACCAGGAAGCCGCCCGCTTTCTGCTGCAAGCCCAGTTTTCCGCTTCCACCGGCGAAATCGCTGCGGTGCGCGCAACGACATTTGCCGACTGGCTGGACCAGCAGTTCGCCACCGGCATGGGCCAAAGTGGCTGGGACTGGCTGAACCAGCGCGGCTATGCTGACATAAGCAGCGACACGGCGTACTACGACAACAGCTACCCGGCCGACGCCATGATCTGGCACCAGCTCATGACGTCCACCGACGGCGTGCGCAAGCGTGTGGCGCTGGCGTTGTCCGAGATCTGCGTGGTGTCGCTCACGGGGCTCGACTTCAGCTGGCGCAGCCATGCCATGGCGCACTACTGGGACCAGTTGGCGACCAACGCCTTTGGCAACTACCGCAAGGTGCTGGAGGACGTGACGCTGAACCCTGCCATGGGCTACTACCTGAACACCCGCGGCAACCAGAAGGAAAACGCTGCCACCGGCCGCCTGCCCGACGAAAACTACGCACGCGAGGTGCTGCAGCTCATGTCCATCGGGCTGGCCGCGCTCAACCCCGACGGCACGGTACGGCGCGACAACTCCGGCAAGCCCATCGACAGCTACACCCAAAGCGATGTCACCAACCTCGCACGGGTGTTCACGGGCTACGACTACGACCAGTCTCAGAACGCGCCCACCGTCGTGCCCGGCACCAACCGCACGGTGCCCAGCACCACGTTTGCACGGCTGCCCATGGCGCTCAACGAGTCACGCCACTCGACGCAGGCGGCCACCTTCCTTGGCACCACCATTGCGGCCAGCACCCCTGGCGCTGCAGCCCTCAAGACGGCGCTGGACACGATCTTCAACCACCCCAATGTGGGCCCCTTCATCGGCAAGCAGCTGATTCAGCGGCTGGTCACCAGCAACCCGTCACCCACCTACGTGGCGCGGGTGGCAGCCGCGTTCAACGACAACGGCCTCGGTGTGCGCGGTGACCTGCGTGCGGTGGTCAAGGCCATCCTGCTGGACGACGAAGCCCGTTCGCCCGCAGGGCTTACCCAGCAAGGCTTTGGCAAGCTGCGCGAGCCCATGCTGCGCTTTGTGCAGTGGGGCCGTACCTTCGGACTCACGTCCACGTTCGGCAGCTGGAAGATCGGCAACCTCAGTGACGCAGGCTCGCGCCTGGGCCAAAGCCCGCTGCGATCGCCGTCGGTGTTCAACTTCTTTCGGCCGGGCTATGTGCCGCCGTCCACAGCGCTGGCTGCCAGCGGTGCCGTGGCGCCGGAGTTCCAGCTGGTCAACGAAAGCAGCGTGGGTGCCTACCTGAACTACATGCAGAGCATCATCAAGGACGGCATTTTTGTGAATGCGCCCGACCAGCCCAACAACGGCAGCAACGGCAACAACGGCCGCGACATCAAACCGGCCTACAGCGTCGAACTCACGCTGGCGCCGGACGCCGATGCGCTGGTGGCGCGCATCAACCTGCTGATGTGCGCAGGTCAGCTGTCCGCAGCCACCGTGAAGGTGATCACCGACGCGCTGAAGACAACCAACATCACCACCGCCAGCACCACCGACGCCAAGCTCAACCGCATTGCCGGGGCGGTCTTTCTGGTCATGGCCTCGGCCGAATACCTCGTTCAAAAGTAAGTCAGCCCGCCATGCATCTGCTTGCCCCCAAACTCCACACCCGCCGCGCTTTCCTGCGCCGCTCCGGCCAACTGGGCCTTGCTGGCACCGCACTGCCGTTTGCGCTCAACCTTGCCGCCCTGGGCGAGGCCGCGGCCTTCACAGCCACCGACTACAAGGCGCTTGTCTGCGTGTTTCTGTACGGTGGCAACGACTACGCCAACACCGTGGTCACGTACGACGACGCGAGCTACAACCGCTACAGCACCATCCGTGGTGGCGGTGGCGGGCAGGCCGCAGGCGGCATTGCGCTGGCCAAGGCGGACCTCGCTGCCACGCTGCTCAACCCCACCACCCCGCTGCCCGGCGGCCGCCAGTACGCGCTGCACCCCGCCATGACAGGGCTGGCTGGGTTGTTCAACAGCGGCAAGGCTGCGGTGCAGCTCAATGTGGGGCCGCTGGTGGTGCCGCTCACGCGAGCGCAGTACGCCGGCTCAGACCGCACCAACTACCCGCTGCCACCCAAACTGTTCTCGCACAACGACCAGCAGTCGGTGTGGCAGTCGTCGTCGCCTGAAGGCTCCACCGTGGGCTGGGGCGGCAACATCGGCGACCTGGCGTTGTCATCCAACGGCAACTCGCTGTTCACCTGCATGTCGGTCACGGGCAATGCCGTGTTTCTGTCGGGTGACTCGGCCTTGCAGTACCAGGTCAGCACCAACGGCGCGGTGTCCATCAACGGCGTGAAGAACAACGTGTATGGCTCCACCGCCGTGCGCGCTGCGCTCACGTCGCTCATCCAGCAGCCCAGCAGCCAGACGCTGGAGAACGAATACAACCGCGTCACCGCCCGCGCCATCGCGGCCGAGGGGCAGATCACCAGCGGGCTCGCAGGCGTCACCCTGGGCACCGCGTTTCCCACCGGCAACTCTCTGGCGGACCAGCTCAAGATGGTGGCGCGCCTGATTGGCGCGCGCACCACGCTGGGCAGCAAGCGCCAGGTGTTCATGGTGTCGCTCGGCGGCTTCGACCTGCATGACAACCTCATTGCCCAGCAGCCGGTGCTGATGCGCCGCGTGAGCGAGGCCATGACCGCCTTCTACAACGCCACGGTGGAGCTGGGCGTGGCCGACAAGGTCACCGCGTTCACCGCGTCGGACTTTGGCCGCACATTGAGCTCCAACGGCGACGGCTCGGACCACGGCTGGGGAAGCCACCACCTCATGGTGGGCGGCGCCGTCAAAGGCAAGGCGTTTTACGGCAGCGCGCCTCCGGTCAGCATCACCAACACGGCCGCGCCCGACGACCAGTGGCACGTGGGCCAGGGCCGCCTGCTGCCCACCACGTCGGTGGACCAGTACGCGGCCACGCTTGCCAACTGGTTTGGCGTGGCCGACAGCGAGCTGTCGGGCGTGCTGCCGAACATCACGCACTTTGGAGCCGCTGCAGGGCGGGCTGACTATCCCGTGAACCTGGGGTTTATGGCCTGAAAGTGTGGGCGGATGGGCGGATGGACGGCATAAGGCGCATCGGCTGCAACCACGCAGCGTGCCTGCTGACACGCGCAGTGCACCCGCTCCGCACCAGCATGCGGCCATGCGCCCTAATAATGGCCGCATGACTTCATCCCCGCCCCCTCCCCGCCCCCGCGTCGTCATCATCGGCTGCGGCTTTGGCGGCCTTGAAGCCGCCCGTGCGCTGAGCGGCGCCGCGGTCGACGTGACGCTGATCGACCGCACCAACCACCACCTGTTTCAGCCGCTGCTCTACCAGGTGGCCACGGCCGGGTTGTCGGCACCGGCCATTGCGGCGCCGATTCGGCATTTGTTCAGGGGGCAGCGCAATGCCACGGTGCTGCTGGGCGAGGTGACACACATCGACGTGCAGGCGCGCGCTGTGCATCTCAACGACGGGCTGGCGCTGCCTTATGACCACCTGATCGTGGCCGCGGGCGCGGCACACAGTTACTTTGGCAATGACCAGTGGGCGCCCTACGCCCCGGGTCTGAAGACGCTGGACGATGCTTTTGAGATTCGCGGGCGCATCCTGCTGGCGTTTGAGGCGGCAGAAAAGGAGCCCGACCCCGCACGCCGCGCGGACTGGCTCAACTTTGTGGTCATCGGCGGCGGCCCCACCGGCGTGGAGATGGCGGGCACCCTGGCCGAGATCGCGCGCCACACCTTGCCTGGCGAGTTCCGCCACATCGACCCCGCCAGCGCCAAGATCATCCTGCTGGAAGGCGGTACCCGTGTGCTGCAGGCCATGCCCGAAGCACTGAGCCAGCGCGCCAAAGAACAACTGGAAAAGCTGGGTGTGGACGTGCGCCTCAACGCCCGTGTCACCGCCATCGACGCACAGGGATTAATGATCGAATCGACCTCTATCGCACAACCATCAAGCGCCAATAGCTATCAAATAAAGAGCAAATGCGTGGTATGGGCTGCCGGGGTGGCGGCCTCGCCCCTGGGCCGCCACTTGGCCGAGGCGACTGGCAGCACCACCGACCGAGCGGGCCGCGTGGTCGTGTTGCCGGACCTGAGCCTGCCCGGCCACCCGGAGATCAGCGTGATTGGCGACCTGGCTGCCGCCAAAAGCCATGTACCGGGCAAGGAGCCGCAGCCTGTGCCCGGCGTGTCGCCCGGCGCCAAACAGATGGGGCGTGCCACCGCCACCAACATCCTCAAGCGCCTGGCCGGGCGCGAGACCGCGCCGTTTCGCTACCGAGACTATGGCAACCTGGCCACCATCGGCCGCAACTCTGCGGTGGTGGACCTCACATCGCCTGTGGGGCCGGTGCGGTTTTCAGGCTACTTTGCGTGGCTGTTCTGGCTGTTTGCGCACGTGTTTTTCTTGATCGGTTTTCGCAACCGCATGGTCGTGCTGATGGACTGGGCCTGGGCGTACTGGAGCTTTGCGCGCCACGCCCGCGTGGTGACAGGGATCGCGTCGCTGCCCGTCAAGGCGGGCAGTTCGGCTG
>NZ_JBKBXG010000071.1:0-27183 GCF_046314175.1 Acidovorax sp.
AATCTTAGACTTTCCTGAAATGCCCAGGTGGCGGAATTGGTAGACGCACTAGTTTCAGGTACTAGCGAGTAACATCGTGGAGGTTCGAGTCCTCTCCTGGGCACCAAGTTTAACGAGAACCTGCCAAGGTTTTCAAAATATCGAAGCCGCTGTCATCACAGCGGCTTTTTTATTTTCCCAAACACTTTTACTGCGGGACTCTTCAGCACTCCGCGCAGATGTCTTCATAAATTTCTTCATCAACTCTCCAGAAACTCGAATTACTTGTTCTATAATTCGAGGCTGATCTGAAAGCCCAGGTGGCGGAATTGGTAGACGCACTAGTTTCAGGTACTAGCGAGTAACATCGTGGAGGTTCGAGTCCTCTCCTGGGCACCAAATACATAAAAAGCCGTTGTATCTGCAACGGCTTTTTTGTTTCCGAGATACGTTTCAACCCATTTGAGAGGAACGGCTTGCGGCATCTCCAAGACATCAGAAATCAGCCCGCTTGCGCCCCACTGCCCAACACGCACCTCTCCTCGCACACCTCCAACCGGCTCGCCATGTATCAGACGATGGGGCCGGCTTAGCGAGCCACATAAAACAACGACGGCCGCTGAGCGAATCAGCGACCGTCGATGCCACACGGCTTATTTGCGCAGCAACGTCTTGAGCGCGTTCTGCAGACGCCGCGCATTGGCAGCATCGCTTGCGCTCGCCAGCACGCGCGCGGCGTCCTGGCCCCAGGTTTGCGTTGGTGCTGGGTCATTGCGGCGGGTCAACAACTGCAGCTGAAGCATGCGGCGTGCGGCAATGTGCTCTGCAGGTGTGGGCACCTCTGCAGCCATTTCCAGGCGCAGCAACGCTTCAGACGCATCGCCCTGCGGCGCGGACGACAACGCTTGCGTCCACGCGCCACGCACCTGTGCCGTCACGCGGCCGCCCAGGTCTTGCGTGCCGGGGACCTGTTCCGCGTCGCGCTTTTCCCAGGCGGTCAGCAACTGGGTCAGTGCCTCGCCATGCGCCTGTGCTGCCAGCTTTTTCAGTGCCAGCTGCGCGTGCTCCATGGCATCACGCTGCGCGCGGAAAGCGGTGTCTCCCAGGCGGGGGCCACGGTCTTCGAACGCGGGGCGATCACCAAACCGGCCACCGCGGTCATTGCGGTCGCCAAATCGGCCATCGGCACGCGGCGCACGGGCTGCATCGCGATCTCCGGGGCGGCCATCTCGGCGTTCGCCAGGGCGACCACCGCGACCAGGCGCTGCAGGGGCGTCTTTTTTCATGCCGGGACGATCATCACCGCGGACAGCCACCACTGGGCGAGCCGGGGGCTTCGGTGCCGCTGCCGGCTGCACTACAGCCTCGTCAGCCCCTTCAGCAGATGCCTCCGATGCTTCACCTTCTGTAGCAGCTGGCGCAGACTCTGCGGGCGCTACAGGCTGATTTGGCTCATCTTTTTGTGCTGACGCCACTGCTTCTGCAGCCTGCGCCTGACCGCGCAAGGCGGCTTCCAAGGCCTGCATGGCAGAGCGAATCTGTTGGGCATCACCCGTGGCGTTGGCGGCTTCCAGCGCCTTGGATGCCTCCAGTACCACGCGATCGCGCGCGCTCAACTCTGTGACAGCGCGATCACGGTCCGCCGACTTGCGGTTGAACGCTTCGTCAATGGGTTTGCGGAAGGCATCCCACAACTTTTGTTCGTGCTTGCGGTCCAGCGGCACCGTTTGCGCCTCGGCCTGCCAGCGTTGCTGCAGGGCCTTGACGGCGTCGATGCGCAGCATGGGCGCGGCACCCAAGGCTGTGGCCTCTTCGATCATGGCGTGGCGGCGTGCCAGGCTTTCCTTTTGCGCAGCCTCCAGCGGGCCGGCGGCCAGGGCGATGGCCTGCTTCCACAAGGGTTGCAGCTCGGCAAAAAGCTTTTCCCCCACATGACCGCCTTCGCGCCAGCGGTCGCCAAACTGGTACAGGGCGCGGTTGATGGCCTTCCAGTCGCCAGAGGCCGCATGCTCCTGGGCCCAGGCCTTGACTTCTTCAATCAACGCCAGGCGCTGAGCCTTGTGCTCGGCGGCCTCGGTGCGGATCTTGTCCAGCCAGGCTTCCACCACTTTGTGCGCAGCGTTGCACGCTTCGTCAAACTTCTTCCACAGGGCGTGGTTGGGTGCGCCGCCCTGGTCAGCCTGCTTCCATTGGTCGCGCAGGTTGCGCAAGGTCTCCTGCATCTTGCGGCCGCCCAGGCCTTGACCTTCAGGGCGGTTGAGAAGCGCCTCGGCCTTGGCCACCAGATCTTCTCGCACCTGGTCAGCGCTCCAGCGCTGCCAGCCTTCCAGTTCGCCCGCAGCGACCAAGGCGGTGTGCACCTGCTGCTCCAGCGCGCTATCGATGTGTTTGCCATGCACCTTGAGCACGGCGCGCAGCGCGGCGGCAGCGCCCGCACTGGCTTTGCCATGGCCTTCGGCCGTTTCTTTTTCGAGCGTCGCCAAGGCTTCGCGCACGACCTGCGCGGCTTTTTCTGCCACTTCGGGCGCCACCTTGGGCTTGACCACGCGAGCGGGCTTTGCGGCCGCAGCGGCTGCGGCAGCTGCACCAGCCTCTGTGGGCAGACCGCGCGCAGTGCGCAATTCGTCCGCCCACACCGGCACCGGTGGCAGTGGTGCATTGGTGTCCTCAGCGGCGGCGGCGGCTTGCGCCACTGCTGGCTGGAACGCCTCCCAGACCACCAACAGCTGGGTACGCGATGCATCAAGCAACGGCGGGAAGCGTGCTTCCACACTCGCCCAGCTCGCGTCGCTCGTCAGCTCCTGAGCCTGCTCTTGCCAACGCGCCACATCAGCACGCAGGAGTTCCAGAGCGGCATGCGCATCGCGCCATGGCTTGGTAGAGAGCACCTCGATGCGCTGGGCCAGCAGAACGGCGGCCTCGCGCTGCACCTGCACACGGTGCTGCAGGTCTTCAATGACTTTCACCCTGTCAGCAACCTGCACCTTGAGCAACGACAGAGGCTCGCGTGACAGCGGTGCTCCTGCCTTGGCCGCATCGCGCTGCCAAGCCAAAGCGTCAGCAATGTTGAGCTTGGGAGCCGACAGCAGCGCCTGGGCTTTTTCGGCCCACTCTGCGGCAATCACCTCTTGCCCCTTGGCGCGGCGGATTTCATCCAGGCGTTCGCGCACGGCACGGGCTGCGCCCTTGTCGCGCCCGCTCAATTCCTTGAAGACCTCCTGCAACTGCTCGGGTGCGGGTTGCGTGGCCAGCCAGTCACGGATACGGGAGGCGCGCTCGCCGGACGTGGCGGCAGAGAAAGCGCCACCGGTCAGCGCATCAAGCGGATGCGGCTCGTGGGTTTTGGCCGGGGCCGGATTCACTTCAGGTGCGTCGGACATTTTGCTGCGGGAAAAAAATGGAAACATGGATCCAATGGATAACAAAGGCACCCTCTAAGCACATTGCTAGAGGGCCTGCCTGGCAGTTGCACTAGCAGCGCGCCAAGACAGAAAAGGGCTATTTTCAACGGGTTCGGCAAACGGACCGCAGCATTGCACCGCACCACACCTGGGAGGGTGATCTGGCACAAGGCATTGCCAGACAGGCTGACACGCTGCGAGCCCTTTCAGGGAGCCCGCGGCTGCGGACGAAGCGCCGCCGCTTCTAGGGAACAGCTCCCATTATCTATATATAAGAGCGAACAGCCCAATTGTCTTGCTACGGCACAAACAAGAAAGCCCGGCGGACAAGGCCTGAAGGCCTGCCTGCCGGGCTTGACGGCTGACACAACGGTCTTTGCCATCGGTCGACATGCGGAGATGAAGGTCCACATGGCGGGGAGGCAAAAGATTGCCTCCAAGGGTTGCCATGAAAGCGGCGTCTGCTGCACCTTGCACTGAGCGCGCTCGGCGGGAGATTTCGCTTCGTCTGGCGATGCCTGAAATCAACAGGCGTCTGAACAATACCAAAGTCGCCGTTGCAACTCAAACTGGATTCTCAATGGCGAAAACACTGCCGATTGAATTTGACATGCTGCTGTCACGACGGCCTGTTGAGCCACAGGACACTACGCCCCCAAAACCACCGAAAAACTGTGCTTTTTTACAGATTTTTCATTACTTTTATGTATTAAAACTTAATTTGTTAGTATTGACTAAGCATTTAGTGAACTTCTAGAATCCGCCAGCCCCAAAAAAGGGCTAGTAAAAACCCCAACTCGCTGCCGAACCCGGCTAATTCAACACAGGGCGCTCAAGCACACCACAGACGTGCGGCCCACTTGATGGCGTACCAATCCAGGCGATTTTCCAGGCAGGCGCAGTCCTCGACGACTGTCCAACCCCGGCCTCGCCTCAGAAAGGAAGAGCTATGACAGCGTCAAAAAAAATTGTCTCCGGCGTGCGGACCTTCGTGGCCGACGTGACCGAAGGTTTTTTTGAAATCACCCACAACAGCTTTGCCCTCATCGGGCTCGCCGTTGCTTTTGTCGCCATTGCGCTCACCGCTCGTCCTGACCTGCGTCAGGCGGGAGAAGAGCAATTGATGGACTGGCTGCGCGCTCGGCAGGTGCAGATGCTCGGCATGCCCGTAGAGCCGGAAGCCAGCGAGCGCGCTACGGCAGCCAACCCGAAGGACCTGCCCAAAGAGCAGGCGGCCGTGGCGTTCTGGCTCAGCAAGAAGTACCGCGTTGCGCCCGAGCCGCTGAGCGTGCTGGTGGCTGAGGCCTACGACATTGGTGCGCGCACCAAGATCGACCCCACGCTGATCCTGGCCATCATAGCCATCGAATCGAGCTTCAACCCGTTCGCGCAAAGCCCGGTGGGTGCCCAGGGCCTCATGCAGGTGATGACCCGCGTGCACACCGACAAGTACCAGAGCTTTGGCGGCCACTTTGCAGCCTTTGACCCGGTGAGCAACCTGCGTGTGGGTGTCAAGGTACTGCAGGAGTGCATAGCACGCGCAGGTTCTGTGGAGGGCGGGCTTCGCTACTACGTGGGCGCGGCCAATCTGCCGGACGATGGCGGCTATGCCGCCAAGGTGTTGGCGGAGCATTTCCGCTTGCGCCAGGTGGCAGGCGGCCGGGCCATGCCCACAAACCCACCTCCTACGCTGTCGACCGAAGCTCCTGCTCAGGTCATTCCTGTGGTGACGCCTCCACCCGCTCCTGCAGCGACCGACAAAGTGGCCTTGCTCTCGGACTTGTGACCTTGCCGTTTAGCACGGGCTCGAACTTATGTCGGACCTTCTGCCTTACTGGGTCGCGCATTGGCCGGGTCAGCTACACTAGCCGGGTACGCGACTGGCGATAGGCGCGGCATCCCACACACTGGATGCTGCCGCTGACGTGGAAACCGGCAAGGGCCTGCCTCTTGTGAACCACTGGGAAGCGTGCCGCACAGGGTTCATCCCTTCTGCGTTCAGCCGTTCGCCTGGGCAGCCCTTGTTTCAAGGGACACAAGTTCATAGGACTGCCAATCATGTACGACCGCAATATTCTTGTCGAACAAACCGACCCCGAACTCTTTGCCGCCATCCAGGCTGAAAACGCCCGGCAAGAGCACCACATCGAGCTGATCGCCAGCGAGAACTACGCCTCCCCCGCCGTGATGTGGGCGCAGGGCACCCAGCTGACCAACAAATACGCCGAAGGCTACCCTGGCAAGCGCTACTACGGTGGCTGCGAACACGTGGACGTGGCCGAGCAACTGGCCATCGATCGCGTCAAGCAGATCTTCGGCGCTGAGGCCGCCAACGTACAGCCCCATTGCGGCGCATCTGCCAACGAGGCCGTTTTCCTGGCCTTCCTCAAGCCTGGCGACACCATCATGGGTATGAGCCTGGCCGAAGGCGGCCACCTGACGCACGGCATGCCGCTGAACATGTCCGGCAAGTGGTTCAACGTGGTTTCCTATGGCCTCGATGCCAACGAAGCCATCGACTATGACGCGATGGAAAAGAAGGCGCACGAAACCAAGCCCAAGCTGATCATCGCTGGCGCATCGGCTTACAGCCTGCACATCGACTTTGAGCGCTTTGCCAAGGTGGCCAAGGATGTGGGCGCGATCTTCATGGTCGACATGGCCCACTACGCGGGCCTGATTGCCGCCGGCGTGTACCCCAACCCCGTGCCGCATGCCGACGTGGTCACCTCCACCACCCACAAGAGCCTGCGCGGCCCACGCGGCGGCATCATCCTGATGAAGGCCCAGCATGAGAAGGCCATCAACAGTGCCATCTTCCCTGGCTTGCAAGGCGGCCCGCTGATGCACGTGATTGCGGCCAAGGCTGTTGCCTTCAAGGAAGCGCTGCAGCCAGAGTTCAAGACCTACCAGGAACAAGTGGCCAAGAACGCCAAGGTGGTGGCCGAGACGCTGACCGCACGCGGTCTGCGCATTGTGAGCGGCGGCACCCAAAGCCACGTCATGCTGGTGGACCTGCGCGCCAAGGGCATTACCGGCAAGGAGGCCGAGGCCGTGCTGGGCGCTGCCCACATGACCATCAACAAGAACGCGATCCCCAACGACCCTGAAAAGCCAATGGTGACCAGCGGCGTGCGCATTGGTACCCCCGCGATGACCACACGTGGCTTCCAGGAAGAAGAAGCGCGCATCACGGCCCACCTGATCGCCGACGTGCTGGACAACCCGCGCGACGAAGCCAACATTGCGGCGGTTCGCGCCAAGGTCAACGCGCTGACCGCACGTTTCCCGGTTTACCGCTAAGCCCAGGCACCGCAGCCACCATGAAGTGCCCCTTCTGCAGCCACCTCGAAACGCAAGTCGTTGAAACACGGGTGTCCGAGGATGGGGTCTTCATTCGCCGCCGCCGCCAGTGCGGGGCGTGCGAAAAACGCTTTACCACCTACGAACGGCCAGAAGTAAACTTCCCGGCCATCGTGAAGAAGGATGGTCGGCGCATCGAGTATGACCGGGGCAAGCTGCTCGCCTCGTTCAACCTGGCGCTGCGCAAGCGCCCCATCAGCACCGACCAGATCGACAGCGCCATCGAGCGCATCGAGGAAAAGCTGCTCAACCTGGGCCAGCGCGAGGTGATCTCCAGCCGCATTGGCGAGCTGGTGATGCGCGAGCTCAAGAAGCTCGACAAGGTGGCTTACATCCGCTTTGCCAGCGTGTACCGCAGCTTTGAAGATATCGATGACTTCCGCGCGATGGTGGATGAAGTGCGTAAGTAGCCTCCGCCATCCACGACACTGAGTCACAGCCACCAATTCCAAGTCTTTTTGGACTCTAGCGCTCATGCAGCAAGCGCTAACAGCTATCAATTGGGTAGCGTTTTGTGGGTGCGAGGATCAGCGGCGTCGCCAGTAGGCGGGCGCTGTCGCCAAGGCTACACAGAAGAAAACCTCTAAAATGATAGCTACTAGCGCTTGCTGGATAAGCGATAGAACCATATTTCATTAAATATTGGACCCCTGGGGTGCCAGCGCACCTAGCGCGGGTGCCCCACAATGCGCCCGGTGAAAACCCGCCATTTCCTGCAGCTGGTGCTGCTGTCTGCCCTGTGGGGCGCCTCGTTTCTCTTCATCCGCATTGCCAGCCCCGTGCTGGGGCCGAACGTGATGGCCGCGCTGCGCATTGGCCTGGCTACGCTCACGCTGATCTGCATCATGCGGATCGCCAATGAGTCCTGGCCATGGCGCCATTGGCGCGAACTGGTGGGGTTGGGCACGCTCACTGTTGCCCTGCCCTTTTTGCTCTACGCCTGGGCCGCCTTGCATCTGCCTGCGGGCTACAGTTCGCTGCTCAACACCATGGCGGTGCCCTTTGGCGTGATTGCCGCCGCGTGGATGAAAGAAGACACCCTGAGCGCGCGCAAGTGGCTCGGCTGCCTCTGTGGCTTTGCGGGGGTGGCGCTGATCGTGCAGCTGGGGCCGGTAGAGCCTACGCCCGCCTTGCTGATGGCCGCCGCAGCCTGCGTGACCGCGTCTGCCTGCTATGGCATCTCTACAACCTGGATGAAGCGCGCCACTACGCGCATGTCCCCGCTGTCGATTGCCGCAGGCATCCATGCCGCCGCGCTGGTGCTGCTATTGCCTGGCGCTGCATGGAGCCTGCCCGAGGCCCGTTTCACGCCCGGTGCCCTGGCCGCGGTGGCCGTGATGGGCATCGTGACCTCGGGTCTGGCCTACTGGCTCAACCTTCGGGTGCTTAAACATGTCTCGCCCGTAGCGGCCATGAGCTCGGCTTTCATGATCCCGCTGTTCGGCGTGGCCTGGGGCCACATCTTTCTGGGCGAGGCGCTGGGCCCCGGCATGGTGTGGGGCGGCGCGCTGGTGCTGGTGGCCACAGGGCTGGTCACGGGCTTCAACCCGCTGCGGTGGCTG
The DNA here is from genome assembly GCF_046314175.1 of Acidovorax sp. Lineage (GTDB taxonomy): Bacteria > Pseudomonadota > Gammaproteobacteria > Burkholderiales > Burkholderiaceae_C > Acidovorax. Next base: position 8,306 of record NZ_JBKBXG010000071.1, read on the forward strand.
TCGGCGTTGCGGTCACGCGGCAGTTGAGCCATTCAGGCAAGAATAGAACGAGCACGTCGGCCGCCCTCAAACCTCCCAGTCTCAGCTTCACGTGATTGGGCGGAGAGCATCCTGCGAGAGTAGGCAATCCGGCTGCTCAGCCGGTTACCGTGGACCTCTGCTACCGCAGACTACAGAAACGATGCCTGGATCGGTGGCACGGGCTGCACCACGTCAGCACACTGGGCCCGGTGGCGCAGGGCGTGGTCCATCACCACCAGCGCCAGCAGCGCTTCGGCAATCGGGGCGGCGCGAATGCCAACGCAAGGGTCGTGGCGGCCCTTGGTGATGACTTCGGCACTCTGTCCATGGATGTCGATGGATTCGCGCGGGGTGATGATGGAACTGGTGGGCTTGATGGCAATGCTCACCTCCAGGTCCTGCCCCGTGCTGATGCCGCCCAGCACACCGCCAGCGTTGTTGGTGCGAAAGCCCTGGGGCGTCATCGAGTCGCCGTGCATGGTGCCTCGGTGGGCAACGCTGGCAAAGCCCGCGCCAATCTCCACGCCCTTGACCGCGTTCAGGCCCATCATGGCGTGGGCGATATCGGCGTCGAGTTTGTCGTACAGGGGTTCGCCCAGGCCCACGGGCACGCCCGTGGCCTGCACCCGGATGCGGGCGCCGCACGAGTCGCCTGCCTTGCGCAGGGCATCCATGTAGTCCTCGTACTGCCGCACGTCGGCCACGGGGGCAAAGAAGGGGTTGCTGCGCACGTGGTCCCAACTCTCGAAGGGGATCGACAGCTCTCCCAACTGGGTCATGCAGGCGCGAAACTGGGCGCCGTATTGCTGCGCCAGCCATTTTTTGGCCACTGCACCGGCAGCCACCGTAGGCGCTGTCAGGCGGGCCGATGACCGGCCACCACCGCGTGGATCGCGAATGCCGTATTTGTGCCAATACGTGTAGTCAGCGTGGCCGGGGCGGAAGCTCTCGGCAATATTGCTGTAGTCCTTGCTGCGCTGGTCGGTGTTGCGGATCAAGAGCGCTATGGGCGTGCCGGTGGTTTTGCCTTCGTACACGCCGGAGAGGATTTCCACCGCATCCGGTTCATTGCGCTGCGTGACGTGGCGGCTGGTGCCAGGGCGGCGCCGGTCCAGGTCAGCCTGGATATCTGCTTCAGCGAGGGGCATGCCGGGTGGGCAACCGTCGATCACGCAGCCAATGGCCGGGCCGTGGGATTCACCAAAGTTGGTGACTGCGAATAGGGTGCCGAAGGTATTGCCGCTCATGGCGCAGGATTATCCCAGAGCCGGGACGCTTACCCCGTTCTGAGACACCGAATACGCAGCCGCCACGCGGTGAGGTGCGCACTGTCCCCACTTTTTTGTACTTGGCAGCGAAAGACTCACTTGCTAGCATCGGCAGACGATCATTGGGATGTTCATGCCCGTCTCTGTACCGCCTACCTTCGGCCTCGCCTCTTCCCCCCCGACTTTCCTGCCCACACCGTTGGCTGATGCGCCGTTGCGCCGCGCGCTGGACGCAAGCGACGACGCCATTGTGCTCAGCGACCGGCTGCGCAACGTCGTCTACATCAACGAGGGCTTCACACGCCTGTTTGGCTTTGGCCCTGAGGAAGTGTTGGGAAAATTCCTCAGCGAGGTGCTGTTTGGCGCCCATACGGACCCGGGTCTGCTGGACCACATCCGTGACACCGTGAATGCGCAGGGTTTCTGTCGCGTGGAGACCCTGCTGTACAACAAGGCAGGTCAGCCGCTGTGGGTCTCGATGGTCATCAACGCGTCCAGTGAAGCATCGGGTGGCCCAGGGGGCAGCATCACGGTATTCACCGACATTACCCTTACCAAGATGCACGAGGTCCTGCAAAAGCGCGTGCTGGAGGGGATGGTCAACGAGCTGCCCTTGGCCAACCTGATGGCTCTGGTGTGCCGCGAAGTCGAACGCATTGCGCCAGAGGTGATCGCATCCATCCTGGCAGTGGACGATCAGGGTCGACTGCACCCGCTGGCTGCCCCCGGGTTGCCGCCGGACATCTGTGCGGCCCTCGATAACCTGCCCGTTGGTCCACTGGTGGGGTCGTGTGGTACCGCGGCCTTCAACGGCGAACCCGTGATGGTCACAGACATCTCGACCGACCCGCGCTGGGCAAACTACAAAGACCTTTTCAGTTCGAGTGGCGTGCGGGCGTACTGGTCCAGCCCCATCTTCGACCACCGGGGCAAGGTGATCGGTACGTTTGCTTTTTACTTTCGCGAGGCCCGCGGCCCCAATGCACTGCACAGGCGCCTGGTGGATGCGTGCCTGCACCTGTGCGCGCTGGCCATCGAGCGTGACAACACACGGCAGCGCATCCACCAACTGGCATTTTTTGACGTACTCACCGGCCTGCCCAACCGGGCGATGTTCTGCAGCAGCGCAGAACGCACGCTGGCCAGCCTGGAGCGCAACGACCAACCGGGCGCGCTTTTGTTTGTGGACCTTGACCGGTTCAAGCAGGTCAACGACACCCAGGGGCACGCTGCCGGCGATGCCCTGCTTTGCGAAGTAGCAGGACGCCTCACCCATTGCCTGCGCGCGCGAGACCTGATCGGCCGCCTCTCTGGCGATGAATTTGTACTGTTGCTGTCCGAATGCCCTACCGAGCAGGCAGTGCAAACGGCACACCACATGCTGGCAGCCATTGCACAGCCCATGGACATTCAGGGGCAGATCAATGTGCCGCATGCGAGCATCGGCATTGCGATGTTTCCGGACGATGGCGACTCCATCGACACCCTGCTGCGCCATGCCGATCAGGCCATGTACCAAGCCAAGAGCGACCACCGCCACAGCCTGCAGCTGTTCAGCGCCGAGATGAACCGGCGAGCGCAGGAACGCGCGGGTCTGGAGCGTGCACTTCGCCAAGCCCTGGTCGAACGCAGCCTTACCTTGCACTATCAACCTCAGGTGATCAGCAGCACCCCGGGAAGCTTGCACGGCGTGGAAGTCTTGGCGCGCTGGACCCATCCAGAATGGGGCGTGGTGCCACCCAACCAATTCATCCCCGTGGCAGAGGAAGCCGGCCTCATCAACGAATTGACGCTGTGGGTGCTGGACGAGGCATGCGGCCAGTTGGCGGCCTGCCGCAGGGCAGGCTGCAACGTGCCATGCATCGCCGTGAACCTGTCTGGCCGCAGCTTTCATCAGCCAGATTTTGCCCAGCAGATCAGCAGTGCCCTGGCAAACCACGGCTTGCGCACTGACGATGTTCTGCTGGAGATCACAGAAAGCGTGATGATGGATGCGCGGCCAGTCACGCTAGCCAATATCGAGGCGCTGCATCGCAAGGGATTCAAGTTGTCGCTGGACGACTTTGGCACAGGCTATTCCAGCCTGAGCTATCTACACCGCCTGCCAATATCCGAGCTCAAGCTGGACATGGCCTTTGTGCAGGACCTGACCACCAGCCCTACGGCCCGTGCGCTCACCGTGTCCGTGCTCACCATTGCCCAAAGCCTGGGCATGGTGGTAGTGGCTGAGGGCGTTGAAACCAGCGGCCAGCAACAGTGGCTACAGGCCCATGGGTGCCCGGTAATGCAGGGTTACCTGTTTGGAAAGCCAATGCCCGCCACGGAGCTGGGGGCGTGGGTGCAAGATCAGTTGCTGGTCACCCCTGAGTGAGTTAGCGCCTTGCCAAAGGCGCCTCATGCGCGTCGCCGGGAGCGACTTGCGCAAAGCGTGCTCAGAGCGTGATCAGGGCCGTGATTCGTCTTCTGGCCAGTCGCGGATGTAGGCCTTGAGCATCTTGTTCTCGAAGTTCTGACTGTCCACCACGGCCTTGGCCACGTCATAGAAGCTGATGACTCCCATCAACATCTTGCGGTCCATCACGGGCATGTAGCGCGCGTGACGGTCTAGCATCATGCGGCGCACTTCGTCCATCTCGGTTTCCAGGGTGCAGGTCAGCGGAGCATCGTCCATTGCGGACCGAACCAGCATCGTGCCCACACCGCCGCCGTTCTTCACCACCGCCTGAATCACCTCGCGGAAGGTCAACATGCCGACCAGATCCCCTAGCTCCATCACGACCAACGAGCCAATGTCCCGTTCAGCCATTGCGTCCACGGCGTTCGCCAGAGGCTCATCCGGCGTGACGGTGTAGAGCGTATTGCCTTTGACACGAAGGATGTCGCTGACTTTCATGGTGTGGTGTCTCCAGGAGGGCGAGAAGAGTGCGGCAGGCGCAACAGGCGTATTGCAGCGAAATATAGCCCACAATGCCCGGCTGAACCGACAACATGGGAGACACACAGATGCCCGGTTACTCTGACCCTGGCTTTGACACGCTGGCACTGCACGCAGGCGCCAGCCCCGACCCCGCCACCGGTGCGCGGGCCACGCCCATCCACCTGACCACCTCCTTCGTCTTCGAGTCCAGCGACCACGCGGCATCGTTGTTCAACCTGGAGCGCGGCGGGCATGTGTACAGCCGCATCAGCAACCCCACCAACGCCGTGCTCGAGCAACGCGTGGCGGCACTGGAAGGCGGCGTGGGCGCCATCGCCACCGCCAGCGGCCAGGCGGCACTGCACTTGGCGGTGGCCACGCTCATGGGCGCGGGCAGCCACATTGTGGCGAGCACTGCGCTGTACGGCGGATCGCAGAACCTACTGCACTACACCCTCTCGCGTTTCGGCATCGAGACCTCCTTCGTCAAGCCCGGCGACATCGACGCATGGCGCGCCGCCGTGCGCCCCAACACCAAGCTGTTCTTTGGCGAAACCGTGGGCAACCCGGGCCTTGATGTGCTGGACATTCCTACCGTCTCGTCCATCGCACATGAGGCGGGCGTGCCGCTGCTGGTGGACTCCACCCTCACCTCGCCCTGGCTCATGCGGCCGTTTGAACATGGCGCTGATCTGGTCTACCACTCGGCCACCAAGTTCCTCTCGGGCCACGGCACCGTAGTCGGTGGCATCGTTGTGGATGGCGGCAGCTTTGACTGGGACGGCCCAAAATCGGCCGGCAAGTTCGCCGAGCTGACCCAACCCTACGACGGCTTTCACAACATGGTGTTCGCCGAGGAAAGCACCGTGGGCGCCTTCCTCCTGCGCGCGCGCCGCGAGGGCCTGCGCGACTTTGGCGCCTGCATGAGCCCGCACACGGCGTGGCTCATCCTGCAGGGCATCGAGACACTGCCGCTGCGCATGGAGCGCCATGTGCGCAACACCGAAAAGGTGGTGGAGTTTCTGGCTGCCCAGCCCTTTGTGTCGCGCGTGGGCCACCCCATGCTGGCGTCGCACCCTAGCCATGCCCTTGCCCAAAGGCTGCTGCCGCGCGGCGCGGGTTCAGTATTCAGTTTTGACCTCAAAGGCAACCGCGAACAGGGCAAGAAGTTCATCGAAACCCTCAAGGTCTTCAGCCACCTGGCCAACGTGGGCGACTGCCGCAGCCTGGTGATTCACCCGGCCAGTACCACCCATTTCCGCATGACGGACGAGGCCTTGTCCGGCGCGGGCATAACGCAGGGCACCATCCGGCTGTCCATTGGCCTTGAAGATGCCGATGATCTGATTGACGACCTCAAGCGCGCGCTGAAAGCCGCCGAGAAAGCGGGAGCCTGACCATGCACGTCCAAGTCAACGGCGCTCCCATCTATTGCTACACGGGCGGCAAAGCCTTCGATGCCGCCAAGCCTACGGTGGTATTCATCCACGGCGTGCTCAACGACCACAGCGTATGGGCCCTGCAAACCCGGTACATGGCCAACCATGGCTGGAACGTGCTGGCCATCGACCTGCCCGGCCACTGCCGCAGCGGCGGCGATGCGCCCGCATCGGTCGAGCAAGGGGCTGACTTCATCGCTGCACTACTGGATGCAGTGGGAGTGCAGCGCGCGGCGCTAGTGGGGCACAGCTGGGGCTCGCTCATCGCCATGGAAGGAGCTGCGCGGCTCAAGGACCGCATCAGCCACCTGGTGCTGGTGGGCACCGCATTTCCGATGAAGGTGTCTCCCGCACTCATCGACGCATCGCTCAACAACCCCGAGCAAGCGATGCGTATGGTGAATGTTTTCTCGCGCAGCACGCTGGCGGCGCCTCCCTCCGCACTGGGGCCTGGCACCTGGGTGTTTGGCGCGGGCATGGCACTGGGGCGCCGGGTGTTACGCAGCAACCCGGCTGTCAACGTCTTTCACCGGGGGTTTGTCGCCTGCGACACCTATCGCGGTGGCGAAGCAGCGATGGCGCAGCTCACGTGCCCCGTCCTGTTCGCTCTGGGCGCGCAGGACCAGATGACATCCCCCAAGGCGGCCCAAGGGCTCATCGGCGCAGCGCGTACGGCGGGAAAAACCGTGCAGGTGACCCATCTTCCCGTGGGGCACAACCAGATGACGGAAGCGCCGGAGGAAACGCTGTTCGCGTTGCGCGACTTTCTGGCGCAGTAGTGTGGTGTTGCACGCTATCCGGCACTTAAAACCGCTCTTTTCGGGCAGGGCGGCGTTGCAAATACTCGCGATACCTACGGGTATCGCTGTGGATTGCGCATTGCCTTGACCAAAAATCCATCGGTTTTGAATGTGCCGTCAAGCATGTAACACCACGCAAGGTGCCGTTCTGAGGTCATTCACTCATGCCCATCAATCACATTTACCTTGCGAACAACGTGCAGCCCCCCCCCGATTTGAAACGATAGTTGCAGACAAAGCCAACCGTTGTGCTTCGTCAAACTGCGGATGCCTCTGAGCGCGCCCAATGCCGTGATGAGCGAGCACAAGCAAACGCGGACCACCGTGGCAGGTCGCCCGCCAGCGCAAGCACCGGACCTGCAGGCCATCACCAAGCTGGTACACGGTTTTTATAGAGACGTGCGCCAGGACCCGCTGTTGGGGCCCGTGTTCGAGAAAGCACTGCACGGCCATTGGGACGAGCACCTGCAGCGACTGGTGGATTTCTGGAGCACAGTGGCCCTCGGAACACGCAGCTTCAAGGGCGATGTATTTGGCAAGCACATGGCACTGGGGAGCATCACGCCAGCACACTTCGCCGCCTGGGTCCGCATGTGGCAGCGGCATACAGAGCTTTTGCTTGCACCCGATGTGGCCCGCGAACTTCAAGTGGCGGCGCACGGTATTGCGTGCAATCTGTTTCGCGGCTACTTCGGCAGTGACCCTGCATTTGCGTCAACGCCAGATGCGCGCATTGTCAACGGCCACGAGGCTGATCAAGCCCAAGCCAAGCGATGCGCAGCGCAGCGCAATCCTCAATGTTAAAAACTGAGACCCAGACACTTTCCCATCGGGGCGACAAGCCCCCGCAACCGTCTACTTGCCTTTTTGCCCCGGCGTAAAGAACAACGCCAAGCCCACCGCGATCAGTGCCACAGGCCACCACACGCGCAGCAGCTCCCGCAGACTGATGCTGATGAGTCCCAGATTGGTGAGCAGAAAAAATACGCCCAAAACCACCAATACGATTGCAGCGATGTTGCCCTTCATACGACTTCCCTCTGTGTTGTTGCACGCTATTGAACGCGATTGTGACGTGGCGCGCCACCGGCCGCTGCGCCAGATATCAAGTTGCGCTTGAACCGTTAACTCAACGGCCCCGCAACGGCATCAGCAGGTCTGACAGCCCGTTGTGATCGATCTCATGCATCAAGGCCAGCAGTTGCCCCAGTTCCCCCTTGGGAAATCCTTCGCGGGCAAACCAATTCAGGTAGTTGCCGGGCAGATCGGCCAGCACGGTGCCTTTGTGTTTGCCGTAGGGCATTTGCATCGTGACGAGGCGCTGCAGCTTGTCCGGGTCCATGGGTGCCATCGCCCTATCCGCCCGCTCGCTTGACCTTATGGCCCAGCTTCTGCAGCGCGGCGATGACCCGATCGACATGGTCTCCCTGGACCTCGATCACGCCGTCTTTCACCGTGCCGCCACTGCCGCAGGCCGCTTTGAGCTGTTTGCCCAACTGCTCCAGCGCGGTTTCATCTACCAACACGCCCTTGACCAGCGTGACGGCCTTGCCACCGCGCCCCTTTGTCTCGCGCGACACGCGCACGATGCCATCGCCCGTGGGCAGCGGCTTGTTCAACTTGCAGGTGCATAGCGCAACGGGCTCGCGGCAGTCGGGGCACATGCGTCCCGACTCCGTGGAATACACCAGCCGCCCCAGATCTGACAGCGACTTCATGGCTTTTTCCCTTCGACCTCTTGCTGCAGCATGTGAAAGTTAAGCAACCGGGTGGCCAGTAGGGTCTCGGTCAAAAAGCACACCAGGGCCAGCAGAAACGAGACCACGCCGGCCAGGAAGCCCGCCACGGCGAGCCGGTTGGATCCAAAGTTGGTTGTTTCGCCGAGGAACAGCAAGATGATGGTGATGCCGATCAAGAACGCGCAGAACGTGAGCAAGCCGATGCAACCATTGGCCAGCCGCCCGCGCAGACGCAGATCGGCCAGCTCGCTGTAGGCGCGGGCCAGAAACTCGGGTTCGGCGTTGGCACGGGCGCGGTCCTCCACCACGCGGGCCCGGTCGATGATGCGGGCCAGTCGGCTGGCGACGGCGCCGATCATGCCGGACACCGCCGTCAGTAAAAACACAGGGGCCACCGCCAGCTGAATGCCGTGGGTAATGGCGGAGGAATCAAGGGTCAGGGCCATGGGAGCTTTGATAAAAGGAAAAAAGCCGATCGTCGTCGGCCCGATTATCGGCGTCGATCGCTGCTGGCGATAGCCGGGGCAACAACACCCAAAGCACCCACCATCACACCAGCCTCTACGCCAATTGCAACCCATTGCTCAACCTCTGGCTGGTCCCCTGGCAGCAACTGCGGCGACAATCACCACCATCTTTCTCCGTTCGCGCTGTCGTGCGTCGACTTTTCAACGCCACGCCATCGCTGCCTCCATGCCCTTTGCTTCCCTCGGTCTGTCCCCTGCCCTTGCCCACGCGGCAGAAAAAGCGGGATTCGTCACGCCCACACCCATTCAGGCCGATGCCATCCCGGTCATCTTGGAGGGTGCGGATTTGTTAGGTGCCGCGCAAACGGGTTCGGGCAAGACGGCCGCTTTTGCCCTGCCCTTGCTGCAGCAGTTGCAGCTAAGTGCCACTGGGGGTCCACGCCGGGTGCGCGCGCTGGTGCTGGTGCCCACACGCGAGCTGGCGGCCCAGGTGGGCGAGGTGCTGCGCAGCCTAGCCCAGCACCTGCAGCAGCCGCTCAAAGTCGCCATCGTCTTTGGTGGCGTATCCATCAACCCGCAAATGCTAGGGTTGCGCGGCGGCGCCGACATCGTGGTGGCCACGCCAGGCCGCCTGCTGGATCTGGTGGAGCACAACGCGCTGCGCCTCTCCGCAGTTGCGCACCTGGTGCTCGACGAGGCGGACCGACTGCTGGACCTGGGCTTTACCGAAGAGCTGACGCGGGTGCTGGCGCTGCTGCCCGAAAAGCGGCAAAACCTGTTTTTCTCAGCCACCTTCCCCACCGCTGTTCAGGCGCTGGCCGATGGCATTCTCAAAAACCCGGTGCGTGTGGAGGTGCCACACACCCCCGGCAACGAACCCGCCATCGAGCAGCGCGCCATCGCCGTGGACGCCATTCGCCGCACGCAGTTGTTGCGCCATATGGTCAAGGAACACAATTGGTCACGCGTGCTGGTGTTCGTGGCCACGCAATACGCTGCCGAGCACGTGGCCGAGAAGCTTTACAAGGCGGGCATCTTTGCCACGCCTTTCCATGGCGGACTGAGCCAGGGCGCCCGTAAACAAGTGCTGCAGGAGTTCAAAGACGAGCGCTGGCAGGTGGTGGTGACCACCGATCTGGCGTCACGCGGTATCGACATTGCGCAACTGCCAGCAGTGGTCAACTACGATCTGCCGCGTTCTGCCGTGGACTACGTTCACCGCATCGGCCGCACGGGCCGCGCGGGCGAAAGCGGCACTGCGGTGAGTTTTGTGACAGCCGATGCCGAAGCGCATTTCAGATTGATAGAAAAACGCCAGCACCTGAGTCTGCCGCGCGAGCAGATTGCTGGTTTTGAGCCCACCGAGGCGCCCTTGCCTGCCTCTGCCGCAGACCCCGGAGGCACCGGCGGAGTCAAGGGGAAACGACCCAGCAAGAAAGACAAGTTGCGTGCGGCAGCGGCCCAGTCCCTGGGGCATCAGGACGAAAACGCCTGAACCAAGGCGTCTGAGCCATCGCCCGATTCGAAGGCTTCACGCCTCGTCGTCGTCCCCGCCGACATCTTTGCCCTCGTCGCCTTCATGGGGCTCTCCCGCAGGGCGCGGCACGCGCTTGCCAGGTTTGGCGATGATTTCCACGTAAAACTGCGGACCGCCTTCGGCTGCCACCTCGTTGATCAGGCCCGTCAGGGCTGAGAGGTGCGCTGATTCAGCCACTTCTTTGGTGCGCCCGAACTGGCAGTCGAAGTCCCAAAAGTCGGCCCCTTCGGGCAGGTCGCGCCGGCGTTCGCGCTTGATGTATTTACGGATTTCGTGCTTGACGGCATCCAGAACGCGGTCTCGGTTCTTGCCTTCAACGTGGAGTTGGAAAGTTTTTCTCATGGGCGATGGTACCGCCTGTGACAGTCCGCAATTCACACCGGGGCGGTCGAGTGCCACAATGGCGCATTACTTTTGGTTACTCTCCATTCCGATGTACCACGACCTCCGTCTGCTGCAAGCGCTGCCAGCGGCTGTGCTCGTCACGCAGGAGGGTGTCATCCGCTTTGCCAACGCTGCCAGCGCAGAACTACTGGAAGCCCCCAGCACCGACAGCCTGATTGGGCGCCTCTCGGGCGACTTCGTGCATCCCATGGACCAGGTGCGTTCCACCAATCGCGTCCAAGGGGTCACCGTGCCCGAACAAGGCGGGCGGCCCAACAAGTCGTCTGAATTTCGCATCCGTACGCTGCAGGGCAACCTGCGCATGGTGCTCATCAGCAGCGTGGCCGTGCAATGGCAGGATGCCCCCGCAGTGCTGATTTGCGGTCTGGACATGACCCACCAGAGCGAGATAGAGGCCCAGTTGCGCGAGAGCGAGCAGAACTTCAGACGCTTGTTCGAGAACATGCAAGATGTCTACTACCGCACCGACGCCTTGGGCATCGTGCAGCATGTGGGCCCGGGGGTTCGGCGGGTGCTGGGCTACGAACCCCACGAGATTGAGGGCAGAACCGCCGAGTCGTACTACCCACAAAGCACCGACCGTGACGCCTTCAAGGTGGCGATCATGGAGAAGGGTGAGGTGTCGGACTTTCCGGGCCAGATGGTGCGGCGCGATGGCACGGTGATCGACATCTCCATAAGCAGCCAGGCGCTGTACGACCATGCTGGCAATTTTGCGGGGGTCGAGGGCATCTACCGCGACGTGACGTTACGCAAAAACCTGGAGCGCGAGCTGCAGCGCCTGGCCACCACCGACATGCTCACGGGCATGGCCAATCGCCGTGCGTTCCTGGAATGCGCCGAGTCGGCATACGAGCGCTCACGCAGCAGCAGCGAACCGCTCGCGCTGTTGATGCTGGACGTGGACCACTTCAAATCCATCAACGACCGCTATGGCCACCTCGAAGGTGACCGCGCCCTGATGGCGTTTGCCCAGGCTGTCAAAAATCCCCTGCGCGCCGGTGATGTTGTGGGGCGTCTGGGTGGCGAAGAGTTTGGCGTGCTGCTGCCACAGACCCGCTTGACCGAAGGCCTGGAAGTGGCAAAACGCATCGTCCAGAGCTTTCGCGCCCTGCAGCTGAGTGACGAAAGTGGCCATGCCTACGGCATTACAGCCAGCCTGGGCCTGAGCACCCTGCGCCCCTCCGACCGCTGTCTGCGCGACATCCTTGACCGTGCGGATCAGGCGCTTTACCAGGCCAAACACCAAGGGCGCAACCGTATCGCCTCACAGGAACCGGCTGGCGAATAGTGGGGCGTTTTTAGAACCTCTATTCAGCATTCTTCAGTATTGGTAGCGGAGTGCCATTGGCATGATTGAACGCATCGGAAGTGCCGCATGGGTACATGCCCAAGCAAACCAACGGGGGCCATGACAGCAAGGTTCAGGCCCGGATTCCTTCACTCCATTCCCGCTGGCAAACGGCTTGCGCGACACCGAGAAGGCCTTGAACAGGCTTTTACAAGCGCATCCGTTCTTGCTGCAGGTTCCACAGGCAGGCAGCAATTCGCAACAGCATCTCCATGACCTGTTCCGAGCCGCTGTTCGACAGATCCAGGCTGTCGATGATCACGGCCAGGTGCGAGATGGCGTCTTCAGGCTCTGACGCGCCGCCTGTTTGCGCGAGCTCGGCAATGGCGACGAGTACATCTGTACGGTTCATTGAGCACATTCACCGTCGTAGAGCAAACTGGTGGCCGGTCTCGGGACGGTGCTGCGTTGCACGTTAGCGCGCTGCCATGGGCAGCTGCTTGGCCGACGAGGCCACTGCTTTCAGCGCAGGCAATAGACGCACACCGGGATAAACACCTTCAGAGGCGTCCACATATCCGTCGGGCGCCAGCCTGAACTGTTGCACCACCTCCAGCAGACGCCGGGCCTGGTTTTTCATGCCCGTGGATGCCGACGAGCTGTCATCCACTAGCGCAGCATTTTTCTGCGTTGCGGCGTCCAGTTGCCGCACGGCTTCTCCGATCTGCGCGATGCCCCGGGCCTGCTCCTGTCCTGCGTCCTTGATCTCGCTGATCAGCTCCGTCACCTGGTCCACCCTCTGCACGGTGCGGGCCACACGCTCGCCCGCCTGACCTACCAGGGTGGACCCACGCTCAACACCGCGCACACTGGCTGCAATCAGGCCCCGGATCTCGCGGGCCGCAGTACTGCTGCGCTGGGACAGACCCCGCACCTCGCCGGCCACCACGGCAAAGCCCCGCCCTTGTTCGCCCGCGCGGGCCGCTTCCACCGCAGCGTTCAGGGCCAGCAGGTTGGTCTGAAACGCTATGTCGTCGATCACCTTGACGATGTCGGTGACCTTTTGCGACTGCGCGCTGATCTCCTGCATGGTGGTGATCACGTCGCGCATCACACTGCCTCCTTCGTTGGCCACCTTGGCGGCCTCTTGGGCCAGCTCAGCGGCACGGTGGGCGTTGTCGGTGTTGTGCTGCACGGTGATGGTGAGCTGCTCCATCGACGCGGCCGTCTCCTGAAGATTGGACGCCTGCGCCTCGGTACGGCGCGCAAGGTCCTCCGTACCACCCGCTATCAGCACGGCTTCTTGCGCTACCGACTCGGTGCTGGAGCGCACCTCGGTAATCACCCGCACCAGTTGCTGGTTCATTTCACGCAGGGCACCCAGCAATTCAGCGGTTTCATCCGTGCCGTGCACATCAATTTGCGCGCTCAGATCGCCACCCGCTACGGTGCGTGCCACTGCCACCGCCTGGCGTAGCGGGCGCGAGATGGAAAGCGTGATCACCCAGGCCATCGCAGCCCCCGCCACCAGAGCCAGCCCGGTGGCTGCCAGCATCCACCAATGAATGGTGTTGCTCATCTCGCGCGCTCCAGCAAACTCTGTCGCCGCCACGCTGATCTGCAATGCCACCAGCTTTTCGATGGCGCCCTGCACCTTGGCCGCGTTGGGGCGGATCTGGTTGATGTACAGCTCCGAACCATCGTCATATTTGCCTGCTACCAAGGCTGCGGCAGCGGGGATCAGCCCCTTGTCGAGGTAGGCGGTGTTGGCATCAGCAAAGGCCTGCGCCAAACCTTGCTCCTCTGCGCCCCGGGCTTTACCGGAGTACTCCGTCCACAAAGTGCGGATCCGCTCTGTGTTGGTGGTCAGTGCGGCGTGGCTGGCCTGCAGGTTGCTGGTGCCGGGGTCCATCAGCATGTCCATCACCAGCACCCGGTTGCCCTGCGTGAGGCGGCTGATCTCCGCCAACACACCCAAGGGCACCGTGCGATCTTCATACAGCGCTGCGCTGCGCTCGGTCAGGCGCTTGGCGCCGCTGATGCCGCCGGCTGCCAGGGCAGAGATCAGCAGCAAAAGCACTGCAAACGCCAGAGCAAGCCTGGTACCTATTTTGATTTTTTGAAGCATTTGAATCTCTCGTGAAGGTTCACAGGGTAGGCCGCCGGGGACAAAGCAACCACGGTGGGTGGTGCGTACATTGACCGACGGGCGCATCTGCCACCAAAGATACTAATTGTTTCAAATGACAAAATAGTGACTACAGGAGAATTTTGGCCCACTCAAATTATTCCAGAAAACACAACCACCCCGGTTAATTACTGCACCGAAAAATTCTTACACTAGCTCCAATCGCCATAAACCCGCTCATTTATATAGCCTTATCCTCTCTTTCATATTTGCAACGAAACAAAAAAACCCCAGTTCACCCAAGGGCCTTCAGCAGCATTTTGGTATCGCAAGGTGTAGGTGATACGGCACCCAAAGACGATGAGATGATTCGCCTTTCAAGCACCGATTTCATCAAATTTCTCCAACCCATTGAAAAGAAAAACTTCAGAGATCGACATACATAATCATTACACTCACAGCCAATAAAAAAATGGAGTATCAGATACAGGTTTTCCAGATATATTCAGCTTCCGAAAAAAATGGCCGCCGTATTTTGCTCAACCTCCCATATTAAATTAAAATATTCAGAATTCACACTGAGTACTCTGCCTCTCTCATCACAGGCACCCTATTTATGGAAATCGAATTCAAGTTCTGCATCCCCCCTGAACGCCTGGCTGCCGTGCAAACGGCGGCGCGCCGGGGCACGCACGCGCAGATCCGCATGGAGGCCCGCTACTTCGACACGTCCGATGCCGCGCTGTCGTCTCGCGGCATAGCCTTTCGGCTGCGGCGCGAAGGCGACCAGTGGGTACAGACCGTCAAGGCCCTGGGCAACGGCCCGCTGGACCGCGAGGAGCACAACGTGGACCGGGGCCCTGCCCATGCCACAGGCCCTGCCCCCGAACCAAACCCTGAACTGCACGCAGGCACCGTGGCGGGCACTCGGCTGTTGAACGCGCTGCAGGCAGCCAAAGGAGCGCTCACCGAAACCTATGGCACCGAGATGGACCGGGTGACGCGGGACATCGCCTTCAAAGGTGGCGTGGTGGAGCTGGCACTGGACACCGGGCGGGTCATCGCCCACCGTGGCACGCCGCAGCACAAAGAGGCACGCATCTGCGAGCTGGAGCTGGAACTCAAAGCCGGGTCGCTGGCTGGGTTGGCGGCCATCGCCACCCGGTGGGCAACACGGCACGGGCTGTTTCTAAGCACCGTGTCCAAGGCGGAGCGTGGCGAGCGGCTGCTGGCTGCGCGATGGGCCAAGCCTGCCACCAAGGACGCCCCGATGAAGGCCAATGGCCCGCGAAAACAATTTCTGAACGGGCTGGAGTTGCAGCGTGCGGCAGTGGCCCATTGCCTGCAGCAGATTCTGGCCAATGCCAGCGAGATGGTGGAAGGCGGGGGCGATGAAGAGCATGTGCACCAGCTGCGCATCGGCATCCGCCGGCTGCGCACGGCCTTGCGTGAGTTGGCGCCTTTGGCCCCCGGCGCGTTCCACCCCGCATGGGAGCCGCCGCTGGTGGATGTGTTCCAGCGCCTGGGCCAACTGCGTGATCGGGGCCAGGTTCTGCAGGCCAGCCTTGCCGAGCTGCGCGATGCGGGCGCGCCCGCGCTGGATGTGACAGTGGCGGGGGAACAAGCCCACGGCCCGTCTGCTGCGGCCATCGTGCGTACACCTGCGTTCCAGGCGGCGCTGATCGCCCTCATGGCTTTCACAGCCCAGGGCCATAGCGCTTTGGCGACGGGGGAAGAGGCCCTGGGTGCCAAGGACACCCGCCGCCTGCTGCAAAAGCGATTGCGCCGCCTGCACTCCAAAGTGAGCAAAGGTGCAAAGGGCTTTGCAGCACTACCAGCGGAAGAACAACATCGCCTGCGCAAGCAGCTCAAGCGCTTGCGCTATCTCACGGAATTTGTGGCGCCCGCGCTGGACGCCGACGGCGAATCTTTGCTCGCCAGCCTGCAGCCGGCGCTGGTGGCTTTGGGCAAGCTCAACGATGAACGTGTGGCCCACGCGCTGTGCGGCGAAATCGCCGCTACAGACCCCAAGGCCTGGTTTGGCGTGGGCTGGCTGGCTGCACGGCAGGCGTTGACCGTAGCGGCCTGCGAAAAGGCCTTGGCCCACATTGCCGACCTGCCTCGTCTGCGCAAGGCAGGCAAGCACTGAGGGACGCCGCAGGGCGCACCGAAGGCCTGCAGGAGACAAGGTCGCCGCACGGCACAATGGCCCCATGACGGAATCTCCCCCTCCCCAGCGCCCCCACCCGCCCTCGCGCACCGCCCACCGCAGCACCCCCGACAAAGACCAGATCGCCATGCTGGAACCTTTCGAGCGCCTGAGCTCGGACCGCATCGCACTCGTCTCCACTCCGGAGCAAGCCGACAAGGCGTGTGATGCCCTGGCAGCGGCCAGCGCCTGGGGCTTCGACACCGAATCCAAGCCCACTTTCGTGCAGGGCGAGGAGTCCGACGGACCCCACATCGTGCAGCTGGCCACGCTGGAAACCGCCTGGGTATTCCAACTGCACGACCCCGGCTGCCGCGCCCGCGTGGCCGAGTTGCTGGCCCTGCGCGGTGTGACCAAGGCGGGCTTTGGCCTGGGGGACGACACCAAGCGCATCCAGCACAAACTGGGCGTGCAGCCCGCCGATGTGCTGGAGCTGAACACTGTGTTCCGCCAACGTGGCTACCGCAAGGACATGGGCGTGAAGGGCGCAGTGGCCGTGCTGTTCAACCGCCGCTTCATCAAGTCCAAGAAGGCCGCCACCTCCAACTGGGCCAACGCTAGGCTGACGGAGGCCCAACTGGTCTACGCGGCCAACGATGCTTGGGCGGCTCTGCGGGTGTTCAATGCGCTGGAGATTTCTGCCACGCAGCAAGGTGCAGCGCCCGGCCACAATCATTTACTATCAAAATAATAGCTGTTAGCGCTTACCCATCAAGCGCTAGAGGCCGATTTGGCTTAAATTTCGGTCACCACCAACTTACAAGCGCGCCGCCAGCCGCGCCGCCTGGTCGATGGCACGCTTGGCATCCAGCTCACCCGCCTCCAGCGCGCCGCCGATCCGATGCGGCTTGTGGCCCGCAGCCTCCAGCTCTTGCGCCAGGCTGAAAAGGGGCACTTGCCCCGCGCACAGCACCACGGTGTCGCAGGCAATCCAGGTAGGATCTTCGCGCTTGTCGCCGTATGACACCAGCAGGCCCTCGTCGGCAATGCGCTCGTAGTTCACGCCGCTCACCATCTGCACCTCTTTCATCTTGAGCGTGGTGCGGTGGATCCAGCCCGTGGTCTTGCCCAGGCCCGCGCCGAGCTTGCCCTTCTTGCGCTGCAGCAGCGTGACCTGCCGTGCGGGCGGCGTCACGCGCGGGCCGCTGGGCGCCAGGCCACCACGTGCTTCAGCCGGGTCGGTGATGCCCCACTCGGCCTTCCAGGCGGGCAGATCGAGCGTGGTGGAGGGGTGGTCGCCATGCGTCAGGAATTCGGCCACGTCAAAGCCAATGCCGCCCGCGCCGATGATGGCCACGCGCTCGCCTACTGGCTTGCCGTGGCGCAACACGTCGATGTAGCTCAGCACCTTGGGATGGTCCTGGCCGGGGATCTTGGGGTCGCAGGGCTCCACGCCGGTCGCGACGATGACCTCGTCGAAGCCGGCCAGGTCGGCGGCCTGCACGCGCCGGTTAAGGTGCAGTTGCACACCCGTGTCTTCCACGCGCGTGGCCAGGTAGCGCAGCATTTCGTGGAACTCCTCCTTGCCCGGCACCACCTTGGCCATGTTGAGCTGGCCGCCGATGGCCGGGGCGGCATCGAACAGATGCACCTCATGCCCACGTTCGGCCGCCACAGTGGCAGCGGTCAGGCCCGCGGGTCCTGCGCCCACCACCGCCACACGCTTGCGCAACGACACCGGCCGGTAGACCAGCTCTGTCTCATGACAAGCACGCGGGTTGACCAGGCAGCTGCTGGTCTTGTTCTGGAACACATGGTCCAGGCAGGCCTGGTTGCAGGCGATGCAGGTGTTGATGCGGTCGGCCCGGCCCTGTGCGGCCTTCTTCACGAAGGCCGCATCAGCCAGCAGCGGCCGCGCCATCGACACCATGTCGGCGCAGCCATCGGCCAGCACCTGCTCGGCCACCTCGGGCGTGTTGATGCGGTTGGAGGTGACCAGCGGCGTGGAAATGCCCGCCGCCGCAAACTCGGCTTTCATCTTCTGCGTGACCCAGGCAAACGCTGCGCGCGGCACGCTGGTGGCAATAGTGGGCACCCGCGCCTCGTGCCAGCCGATGCCGGTGTTGACGATGTTGGCCCCGCCCGTAGCGACGGCCTTGCCCAGGGTGACGATCTCGTCCCACGCACTGCCGCCGGGCACCAGGTCGATCATCGACAGGCGGTAGATGATGATGAAGTCCTTGCCAACGGCCTCGCGCATGCGGGCCAGGATCTCCACCGGCAGGCGCATGCGGTGGCTGTAGTCGCCGCCCCAGGCATCGGTGCGCAGGTTGGTGGTTTGCGAAAGGAACTGGTTGATGAAATAGCCCTCCGATCCCATCACCTCCACGCCGTCGTAGCCCGCCTCGCGCGCTTTCACGGCACAGTTCACAAACGCACGAATTTGCCGCTCCACCCCGCGCGCCGACAGCGCGAACGGTGTGAACGGCGAGATGGGCGACTGCAGCCGCGAGGGCGCCACCGCCAGCGGATGGTAGGCGTAGCGCCCCGTGTGCAGGATCTGCAGCGCGATCTTGCCGCCCGCACCGTGCACGGCGTCGGTCACCACGCGGTGGCGTTTGGCGGCGCCCGAGGTCGCCAGCGTGCCCGCAAACGGCTTGGCCCAGCCCGCGATGTTGGGCGCAAAGCCGCCCGTCACGATCAGGCCCACATCGCCC
>NZ_JBKBXG010000072.1:0-27154 GCF_046314175.1 Acidovorax sp.
CCTTGGCGCCGTCGGCCTGTTCGGCATCGGTGACTTCTCGCACAGTCTGCTGATCCTGGCTGCGACCCAGTTGCTGACTGCATCGATGGGCGTGTTGCAGGCCGCGCAGGTCGCGGGTCTGCTCTACGTCGGGCGCAACGTCGTGCAGGTGCTGGTGTCGTACCCGGTGGGGGCGCTGGCCGACCGCTTCAGCTCACGTCCGGTGCTGCTGACCGGTTATGCGCTCGGTGCGCTCACCGCAGCGTTCGCGGCAGCCGCGTTCTGGTGGCATGTCGACAGCGTCTGGTTGCTGGCCGGCCTGTTCGGCGTGGCCGGGATCTACGTGGCGGTTCAGGAAGCCCTGGAGTCCACCGTCACGGCCGAGATGGTCGGCACGGAGGCGCTCAGCATCGGCATCGGCGCGCTGGGGACCGTGAACGGTACCGCCAAGTTCATCTCCAGCGCTGCGGTCGGCTTGGTGTGGAGCGCTGTGTCGCCGGTGCTCGGCTTCGGCATGGCCGCACTGTTCATGGCGGGCGGAACTTGGGCGCTTGCGCGGCTCGCGCGCCGCTGACGGCATCGCCGTCTGCACAGTACCCCGATTGCCCGCCCGCCTGCCGCACCGGCCGACCGCCTTCAAACGGCAGGGCCATCTGATCAAGCTGGAAACAGCCAAGCGTACCGCCGCAGGGCTTCTGACGTCCAAAAATCAGCCTTACATTGAATAATCTCCCATTATCCATTGTTAGTTTCCTCACATTCGCCAACCAATTGACTAGCAAAATAGTACGTAATATCATAGTACGTACTACAGTACGCAATAGTAAGGTATACCATGGCAAGAGCCGGAATCTACAAGTCGGAAGTCCTGCGTGCCCGCGATAGGCTGCTGGCCGCAGGGCGCTACCCGTCCATCGATGCGGTCCGGGAAGAACTGGGAAATACCGGCTCCAAAGGGACGATCCATCGCTACCTCAAAGAGATCGAAGAGGAAGAGGGTCCCACCACCGGCAGCAAGGTGGCCGTCAGCGATGCAATCCAGGACCTGGTGGGACGCCTGGCTGCCCGGATCAACGAGGAAGCCGAAGAGCGCGTCACGACCGCCCAGGCCTGGCACGCCGAGCAGATCACCGGGTACCAGCAGACCGCAACAGCCCTGAAATCGGAGGCACTGTCCGCGCGCCAGCAGCTGGAACAAAGCCAGCGGGCACTGGCCGACGAAAAGGCCAGCCACAGTAAAACCAGCGAAGCGCTGAGCAGCAAGACCCTGGAGTCCACGCAGCTTGCACAACAGGTTGTGGACCTGCAGGAACGCATCGCGTCCGAAGAGCGACACCGCAATTCCCTGGAAGAGAAGCACCAGCATGCCCGCCAGGCCCTGGAGCATTTTAGGGAAGCTACCAGGGAGCAACGCGAACAGGACCAGCGCAAGCACGAGCAGCAGGTCCAATACCTCCAAGCTGAGTTGCGCACAGTGAACGAGACCTTGGCAGCAAAGCGGCAGGAAGCCATCCACATCCTTCAAGAAAACGCGCGTCTACTGGGCGATCTATCTCGCGCTCAAGGAGATCTGCACTTGGCTCAGGAAGAGGTGCGGAGCCTGCGGCCGCTCAAGGAAGAACTGGGTTTTGCGCAACGGCGCACCGAGGAATTGGGCAGGCGCTTGGTAGGGCAGGATGCGGAGGTCCAGAAGCTCAGTTCCTCGAACGAGCGGCTGCAGGTCAAGGTCGATGATCTGCTTGCAGCAAAGCAGCAGTTGGAACTCGCACTGGCGACGGCCAATTCATCCGTCGCGGCGCAAGAACAGATCGTGGTCAGCATGCTGGAGCGGTTTGGTGCGCCAACACTCGGTCCCGATAACACGGTACAGAACTTGGATGAAGGGGCCAGCACATCGACCAAGAGAGCCGTGAAAAAACCAACAAAGACAACAACTTAAGCTTGTTTCTGCGGTTTTTTACATGAATCCCTGCCGACCCTCTAAATCTCAAATTGAGATAAAAAAGGCCGCGTCACAACGCAGCCTTTTCATGAGTGCAGCAGAAACCGCTGTTCAACGCTCCAGCGCCAGCGACACGCCCATGCCGCCTCCAATGCACAACGCGGCCAAGCCCTTCTTGGCGTCACGGCGCTGCATTTCGTGCAGCAGCGTCACCAGGATGCGGCAGCCGGACGCGCCAATGGGGTGGCCGATGGCGATGGCGCCGCCATTCACATTGACCTTGGCAGGGTCGATGGCCAGTTCCTTATTCACGGCGCAGGCCTGGGCGGCAAAAGCTTCGTTCAGTTCGAACAGGTCCACATCAGCGGCGGTCCAGCCCGCGCGCTGCAGAGCCTTGCGCGACGCTGGCACCGGGCCCATGCCCATGGTGGCGGGGTCCAGACCACTGGTGCCAAAGGCAGCGATGCGCGCCAGGGGCTTGAGGCCGAGGGCGGCAGCTTTCTTGGCGCTCATCACCACCACGGCGGCGGCACCGTCGTTCAGGCCCGACGCGTTGCCAGCCGTCACGCTGCCCCCTTTGTCAAAGGCGGGGCGCAGGCCAGCCAGGGCTTCGGCGTTGGTCTTGCGGTTCAGGTATTCGTCTGCGTTGAACAGGATGGGGTCGCCCTTCTTTTGCGCCAGGCTGACACCCACGATTTCATCGACAAACTTGCCCGCGTCTTGCGCAGCGGCGGCCTTTTGCTGGCTGCCCAATGCCAGGGCGTCCTGCATGTCGCGGGTGATGCCGTAGGCTTTGGCCACGTTCTCGGCCGTGATACCCATGTGGTACTGGTTGTAGACGTCCCACAGGCCGTCCACGATCATGGTGTCGATGAGCTTCCAGTCGCCCATGCGCTGGCCATCGCGCGAGCCCGGCAGCACGTGGGGCGCCATGCTCATACTCTCTTGTCCGCCGGCCACAACGATCTCGCTGTCGCCCCAGGCAACCGCCTGAGCGGCCAGCATCACGGCCTTGAGGCCCGATCCGCACACGGCATTGATCGTGAGCGCCGGTGTTTCCTTGGCCACGCCGGCCTTCATCGAGGCCTGGCGCGCAGCGTTCTGGCCCACGCCCGCCGTCAGTACCTGGCCCATGATCACTTCACCAATCTGGTCAGACGACAGACCTGCACGGGCAATGGCCTCGCGGATCACGATGGCGCCCAGCTCGGTGGCAGGCGTCTTTGCCAGTGCGCCGCCAAACTTGCCCACTGCGGTACGGGTGGCCGAAACGATGACGATGTCTTCCATGGAATGTCCTTCTTTCTGAGTGGATCGGTCCAGGCCCACGGGTGGGCCCGTTGTCTTTGGTGTGGATGAAAAGGCAGGGCTTTCGCCCTGATTCTCGCAGGCCCTCAGGTCAGGACTTTTGCTTAACGTAGCTGCCCGGCGCTGGCTCGATGGCCTTGAACTTGGTGCCCTTGCCGTAGCTCTTGGGCGCCGCAATCTGTTTGCCCGCATGGCCCTTGAGCCAGCCTGACCAGTCGGTCCACCAGCTGCCGGGGTGCTCGGTCGCCCCGTCCAGCCACTGATCGAGCGTGGCAGGCAGCTTGCCGTCTGCGCGGATCCAGTGGCTGCGCTTGCCCTTGGCGGGCGGGTTGATGACGCCAGCAATGTGGCCGGATGCGCCCATCACAAAGCGCTTTTTGCCCGGTAGAACCTGGGTGGATGCATACGCGGCGTTGATGGGCACGATGTGGTCCTCGCGCGACCCATAGATATAGACCGGCATGGTCAGATTCGACAGATCCATCTTCTCGCCACACACGGTGAGCGCGCCCGGTTGAACCAGCTTGTTTTCAAGGTAGAAGTTGCGCAGGTACCAGGCGTAGAACGGTCCTGGCAAATTGGTGCTGTCGCTATTCCAGTACAGCAGGTCGAACGGTGGCGGCGTTTCACCCTTGAGGTAGTTGCCCACCACGTAGTTCCACACCAGATCGTTAGGACGCAGGAAGCTGAAGGTCGAAGCCAGGTCCTGCCCTTTCATCATCCCGCCATGGCCCATCTGCATTTCGCGGAAGTTGACGAATGCCTCGTCGATGAAAACGTCCAGAATGCCGGTGTCCGAAAAGTCGATCAGCGTGGTCAGAAAGGTAGCGCTGGCCACCGGTTCGTCGCCGCGCGCCGCAAGCACGGCCAGCGCGTTGCTCAGGATGGTGCCGCCCACACAGAAGCCCAGTGCATTGATCTGGTCAGCGCCGGTGATGTTCTGCACCACGTCGATGGCGGCCATCGCGCCGTCTTCCACATAGTCATCCCACGTCTTGTGCGCCAGGCTGTCGTCGGGATTGCGCCAGCTCACCACAAACGTGCGGTGGCCCTGCTCCACCGCGTAGCGGATCAGCGAGTTCTCGGGCTGCAGATCCAGGATGTAGAACTTGTTGATGCACGGCGGCACCAGCAGAAACGGGCGCTCGTACACCTTGGGCGTAAGCGGCTTGTATTCGAGCAGCTGAAAGAGTTCGTTCTCGAACACCACCGCGCCTTCGGTAGTGGCCACGTTGCGGCCCACCTCGAACAGGCTTTCATCGGTCATGGACACGTGGCCCTGCGTGATGTCGTGCAGCAGATTCTGCATGCCTTTGGCAATGCTCTCGCCTTTGGTTTCGATGGCTTTTTTCTGCGCTTCGGCATTGAAAGCCAGGAAGTTGCTGGGCGCCATGGCCGCCATCCATTGCTCGACACCAAAACGGATGCGGGCCTTGGTTTTTTCGTCCGCTTCCACCGCGTCAGCCAAGCCCATCAGGGTGCGGGCGTTAAGCAGATAGGCGGCGGCAGAGAACGCTGCGACCGGGTTGCTGGCCCAGCCTTCGCCTGCAAAACGCTTGTCCTTGATCTCGGGCTTGCCCTGCAGGCCCTGGGCCCAGAGTTCTTTGGCTTCGTTCAGGTATTGCTGCTGCAGTGCCTGCAGTTTGGTTTGCGACAGTTGCAGCGGGGGCGCGGCGGGTACTTGGGTGCCCAGGTCCAGTTTCTGGAACGACTGCAGCGCCTGCGCCCAGCTTTGCCCGAAAATCTGCTGGAACTGCTGGGCGCTTTCGGCCCAGGGTGATTCAGAATTCATGCTGTCTCCTCAATGGTTGGTCGCTCGCAGCGGCAGGGCACTTGGCTTGGGTTCATTGTTGCCCACCCTCCTCCTCAAGGCAACGACTTCTACGGATTTGCATTCGATCGGATAACTAGGCGGGAAGCCGCAGACAGTGCTAACGCACGGCAAGGCGAACCAACGACGTTATACGTTCGAAGGCAAACCCGTATCAACCCTTTACCTGAACACAAATCAATGTACCTGATCGTAATTGCCTGGACCTACGTCACGCTCATGATGGCCGTGGCCGAAGCGACAAGCCCCCAAGGCACGGTGCTGGGCGCGCTGATCACCTTTGCGCTGTATGGACTGCTGCCCATGAGCATTCTGGTGTATATCCTGGGCACGCCGTCGCGCAAACGAAAGATCAAGGCGCGCGAAGCGGCGGAGCAAGCGGCCTACGACGCCGAACAGGCGGCAATCGTGCAGCAGCAGGCGCCCGATGCCGGTTCAGCCGAGCCAGATGCAGGCCGCGAAGCGGCCACTGCCGCCGAGGGCAGCGCTGTCACGCCGGTGCGAAAAGAACCGTGAGGCATTGCCAACGGTGCACCATGGCGCGGTGCTGTCGTTGCCGAACACCTGGGGGATACCCAGCGCGCGCAGCCGCAGGCGGGTCAGGCCCGCCAGATCGCACAGGTATTTGCCTGAGGCATTCTGGTGAGGAACAAAATAGTGCTGCGCGGCAGGGTCTGCATCGCAGAACGCCGCCCGCACTTCTGGGCCGACTTCAAACGCCTGCGGTCCAATGCAGGGGCCCAGCCAGGCCAGCGTGTCCTGCGCTATGTCGTGCGACAGCGCCGGGGCGGGCTGCGGCGCATCTGCTTCACTATTGATAGCTGCCAGCGCTTTACCATCAAGCGCTAGAGCACTAAAACACTCAAAAACAGACTCTAAAACACCCCGCCCGCCGACGCCCGCCAGCCCGCGCCAGCCCGCGTGCGCCGCACCAACCACGGCGCCAGAGCGGTGGGTCAACAGCACCGGCAGGCAGTCGGCCACCATGATGGTGCACGCGGCTCCCGGTGTGGCGGTGACACAGGCGTCGGCCTCGGTGCCGTCGGGCGTTGCCAGGTCCAGGTGGACCACACCATCGCCATGCACCTGGCTCAAAAACGTCGCCCGCGCACCGGGCGTGTGGGTTTGCAGCGCCGATTGCAACGTGGCGCGATTGGCATGCACAGCCACCGGCTCGTCGCCCACGTGATTGCCCAGGTTCAGGCTGTCATACGGCGGCCTGCTGACGCCGCCCGCGCGCGTGGTGCACAGCGCGTGCACACCGGCAGGCGCGGGCCAGTCAGGAATCAGCCAATCGGCCGGCAGTGCCGGGCTGGTCAATGCCATCAAGCTTCGTTGTCCGGGCAGGCGGAGGGCTGCGCGCCGGAGAATGCGGGCAGTGCCATGCAGGCGTCAAACACCCCCATGGTGAGCGGCAAACCGTCGAGGCTGACCTTGAACCGCTGGGCGTTGAAGATCTGCGGCACCAGGCAGCAGTCAGCGAGCGTGGGCGTATCGCCCCAGCACAGCACCGACGCCGTGAGGCCCTGCGCCGCGCGCTCTTGGGCCAGCAGGGTGAGCTGGCGCTCAAAAACCTCCAACCCGCTGCGGACCCAGTAGTGATACCAAGCGCTCTTGGCTTCTTCGTCCACCTTCAGGTCGCGCGCCAGGTACTTGAGCACGCGCAGATTATTGATGGGGTGGATATCGCACGCCACCGTCTGCGCCAGGGCGCGCACCCGCGCGCGGGCCAGGGGCGTGGCGGGCAGCAGTGCGGGCGTGGGATGGGTCTCGTCCAGGTATTCGATGATGGCCATCGACTGCGACAGCGCGGTGCCTCCGTCCGTCACCAGGGTGGGCACCAGCGCATCGCCAATACGCTGGGTGTATTCCGGGTCCTTGTGCTCGCCTTTGACGAGGTGAACGGGGATGTAGTCGTAGCTGAGCCCCTTGATTGCCAGCGCAATGCGCACACGAAACGAGGCCGAAGAGCGAAAGTAGTTGTAGAGCTGCATGTGCAAAAAGGTCCGTCGATGGGTCGGTGGTGTGGGTGCAGCCGCAGGGCTGTGAGAGGCAGCGCGTGGACTACCTTCGTGTGCCGTGCCTCAGGCGCCTGAACTCAAGCGCCTGATGTGCCCGCAGGGTCCTGGTGGTTGTAGACCACCTTCGATAGCAGCACCATCAGGTCTGCACTTTCCTGCTCGGTCAGCGGGGCTGTCAGGCGCTCTTGCACGCGCTGGGCGGCGTCGCGCATCTGCAGGGCGGCCACCTCACCCTCGGGGGTAATCCACAGCAGTTTGCGGCGGCGGTCGCGGGTGTCGGGCTCGCGGCGGATCCAGCCGCGCTTTTCCAGCCGTCCGATGACCGAGCCCGAAGTGGCCGCATCAAACGCCACGCGGGACGCCAGGGTGACCTGGTCCTCGCCAGGGTTGGCCAGCAGCTCGTGCAGGATGGCGAACTGCACCGGTGTCACGTCAAACCCGGCGGTTTCTTCCATGAAAAGCGCCACGGTCCGCTGGTGGGCGCGGCGCACCAGGTGGCCTGGCGTGTTTTGGAAATCGAAGCTCTGTGCCATGGGCGCGAGTGTAGCGCCCCTCAGTACGCCGTCTTCGGGCGATCAGCGGCCGGTCTGCGGGCAGTCTCCAGCCATGGCACACTGCCACACCGAGGCCGCGCCTGTGCCTGCCGCAGCCTTGCCACAGCGCATCGCCCTGGCAACCGCACCGCCCGGCCCCTGTGTTTTCCATCTGAACGTCGACATTCGAGAGGCTGACATGAGCTACGTGTTTTCTCCCGCGCCTGTGGCCTGCGTGCCCGTGACGGGCTGCAGTGAACTCTTTCCGGTGCACCGCATTTACTGTGTGGGCCGCAACTATGAAGAACACGCCAAGGAGATGGGCTTCACCGGCCGCGAACCGCCCTTCTTCTTCATGAAGCCCGCAGACGCCATCGTGGTGGTCAACGAAGGCGAAACCGGCCAACTGCCCTACCCAACGCTCACGGCCAACTTCCACCACGAGATCGAATTGGTCGTGGCCATCGGCAAGGGCGGCAAAAACATCAAGGCTGCCGATGCGCTCGCGCACATCTACGGCTACGCCGTGGGCCTCGATATGACGCGCCGTGACCTGCAGAACGACATGAAGAAACAGGGCCGTCCCTGGTCCATCGGCAAGGGCTTTGACGCCAGCGCACCCATCGGCCCCATCACCCCCGCCACGCAGGCAGGCGATGTGGCCAACGCAGGCATATGGCTGCAGGTCAATGGCGCCGACCGCCAGCGCAGCACCGTGACGCAGCTCATCTGGAACATTGCCGAAACCATTGAACACCTCTCCGCCGCCTGGGAGCTGCAGCCCGGCGACCTGATCTACACCGGCACTCCCGAAGGTGTGGGCGCGGTGGTGCGGGGCGACGTGCTGGAAGGCGGCGTGGATGGCCTGGGAACGCTGCGACTGAGCGTCGTTTAAAACAGGCGTACAGCGCACCCCTATAGATCACATTTTGATAGCTACTAGCGCTTACCCCATAAGCGCTAGGGCCGTATTTCACTAATAACCCCGGCAATGACCTACCGCAGCCCCATCAAACACTGCCGCGCCTGCGGCACCGCCGTGGCCTACCGCCTGCCCGACGATGGCGATACCAAGCATCGCGCCGTCTGCCCCGCCTGCAACACGGTGCACTACGAGAACCCGCTCAATGTGGTGGGCACGGTGCCTGCCATGCCGGACGGGCGCATCTTGCTGTGCAAGCGCAACATCGAGCCGCGCTGGGGCAAATGGACCTTGCCCGCAGGGTTCATGGAGCTGGACGAAACCACCGCCCAGGGTGCCGCGCGCGAAACCGATGAAGAGGCCGGTGCGCAGATTGAAATGGGCCCGCTGTTCAGCCTGCTGAACGTGCGCCGCGTGGGCCAAGTGCACCTGTTCTACCGGGCCACGCTGCTCAGCGACCAGTTCAACCCCGGCTACGAAACCATTGAAGCGCGGCTGTTTGCCGAAGACGAAATACCGTGGGACGAGATTGCGTTCCGCACTGTCAAGGAAACGCTGGAGCACTACTTTGCAGACTGCAAGGCGGGAGCATTCGGTATGCACTTTGTGGACATTGAATGATGTGACACGGGTGCCGCTGCGGTCCGCCCAAGTCCTTCACCCCCGCGCTCGCAACTGAAAGTGGGCTGGGCGCGATCCTCGCCCCCTCGCAACCCTTACAACGTTGCAAACCTTACCAGCTTCTCACCCGCCCACGCGTTCCTCTGCAGGCACCGGCGGGCCGGACGGGTAACCGGGGTCTGTGGTGACCGGCGGCAGGCCATTGGGGCCCGGCGGCCGGGGCGTGCCACCACCGCCAAACAATCCACGGATCCAGTCGCGCATGTTTTCCAGCGGCGCATCGGGCGGCGGCGGTGGTACAGCCGGTGCGAATTCATCCACAAACCGGTCGTTGCCATCGATGACCTTGGTGCGGATCGCCTGCTGCATGAACTCGCCCACCATGGGCAACGCGCTGCGCGCGCCCTGCCCCCAGTAGTCGCTGCGCAGTGTGATGCGGCCGTCGTTAAAGCCCGCCCAGGCGCCCACCACCACACGGGTGTGCATCAGGATGAACCAGCCGTCGGTGTTGTCCTGCGTGGTGCCGGTTTTGCCCGCCACGTCCGCCTGCACACCGTAGCGGGTGCGGATGGCGGTGGCGGTGCCTTTGTCGACCGCGCCGCGCATGGTGTTGCGCAAGGTCTGCGCTGCGCGAGCGTCAAACACGGCCTCGGGCGTGGGCTGGGCGAAGGTCTCCAGCACCTTGCCGTGGCGGTCTTCAATGCTGGTGATGAGCACGGGTTCGATGTAGCGGCCCAGGGTGGCAATGCTGCTGTACGCCGAAATCATCTCCTTGAGCGTGACCGGACTGGTGCCCAGCGCCAGAGACGGCACCTCTTCGAGCTTGGACTGCCGCACCCCCAGCGCGCGCGCCACTTCGGCCACGCGGGCCGGGCCCACCTGCTGCATCACCTGCGCGGTAATGGTGTTTTTGGACAAGGCCAGCCCGTCGGCCAGCGTCATGGGTTCGTCGCTGGGCGGGCCGCCATCGGTGGGGCGCCACACACGGCCGCCGCCCAACGGGATCTCCACGGCCGAGTCCATCAACGTGTCGGTGGGCAATGCACCCTGCGCAAACGCGGCGCCGTACACAAAGGGCTTGAAGGTAGACCCCGGCTGGCGGCGCGCCGCCTGCACATGGTCAAATGGGTCTTGCGCAAAGTCGCGGCTGCCCACCCACGCCAGCACATGGCCGGTCACGGGGTCTTGCGCCAGAAAGCCTGCCTGTACCCGCGTTTTTTCGGCGCGCAGCTTTTGCAGCCACGATTCGTTGGCGAGCAGGGCCTTCAGTGCCGCATCGGGGTCTTCGCCCTTTTCCACCGCTGCGCGGAACTCGGGGGTCTCGCGCACCAGCGTTTGCACCAGCGTGTTGTCGGGTCCCCAGCCATTGCGCTGCGACCACGCCTTGTCGGCCACGCCCTGCAGTTGCAGCCCGTGCCGGTCCACGGCCCGGTTGGCAATGGCCTGCAGGCGCGAATCGATGGTGGTGCGAATAACCAGGCCATCGGAGTACAGGTTGTAGCCACGGCTGTCGGCCCAGTCGATCAGCTGTTTTCGCAACTGCATCGCAAAGTGCGGCGCGGGGCCCATCACCTCGGTCTGGCGCTCAAAGTTGACGCCCAAGGGGCGCACTTTCAGTGCATCAAACTCTTTGGGTTCGAGCTTGCCGCGCTTGACCATTTGCGACAGCACGGTGTTGCGCCGCCCTTGGGCACGTTCGGGGTTGAGCACCGGGTTGTAATAGGCGGTGCCTTTGAGCATGCCAATCAGCGTGGCGCTCTCCAAGACGTTGAGCTTGGCCGCCGACTTGTCGAAATAGGTGCGCGCGGCCATCTCGATGCCGTAGGCGTTGTACAGAAACGGCACGGTGTTGAGGTAGGTTTCCAGGATCTCGTCCTTGGAATACGAGGCCTCGATCTTGAGCGCGGTGATCGCCTCTTTAAGCTTGCGCGTAATGGTGCGCGAGCGGCCGATTTCTTCGGGGAACAGGTTGCGCGCCAGCTGCTGGGTGATGGTGGAGCCGCCCTGCGGGGCCCCCCGCAGCGTGTGCACCACCGACGACGCCGTGCGCCGCCAGTCCATGCCCCAATGGTCGTAAAAACGGTGGTCTTCGGTGGCGATGAGGGCATCAATCACATTGGGCGACACCTGGCTCAGTTCTACCCACTCGCGGTTGGCCCAGCGGTATTCGGCCAGCAACTTGCCATCCACCGACATGAGCTGCGCGGGCAACTCGCTTTTAGCCTTGCGGATGTCGCTGACGCTCGGGGTCATGGGCACCAGTGCCAGCGCGTACAGGAGCACCGCCGTGGGCACCGCCACCATCGTCCAGAACAGCCCCAGCCGCACCGGCCGCGGCATCCAGGCAAACCAGCCCGAAACGCGGTGAAACAAGGCAGTCAAGCGGGTCCAAACAGACAGGAAAAAGGTGCGCATCAAAGAGATCAAATAGGGTTTGGGCGGTGCCCGGTCAGCCAACTGGCCCCGCCAGCAGCGCCAGCATGCCCGCCTCGTCCAGCACCGGCACGCCCAGCTCTTCGGCCTTGGCCAGCTTGCTGCCAGCCTCTTCGCCCGCCACCACGTAGCTGGTTTTTTTGCTGACTGAACCGGCCACTTTGGCACCCGCGGCTTCGAGCATGTCCTTGGCCGCGTCGCGGCTCAGGGTGGGCAAGGTGCCGGTCAGCACCACGGTTTTGCCCGCAAGGATCTGCGGGGCACGTTCGGCCGGTGCGCCTTCGGGCCAGTTCACGCCACAGGCGCGCAGTTGTTCAACCACCTCGCGGTTGTGCGGTTGCTGAAAGAAGGTGTGCAGGCTTTGTGCGACCACGGGGCCCACGTCATTCACCTCCAGCAACTGCTCCACGCTGGCGTCCATGATGGCGTCCAGCGTGCCAAAGTGTTTGGCCAGGTCTTTGGCCGTGGCCTCACCCACATGGCGCAGGCCCAGTCCGAACAGGAAGCGTGGCAAGGTGGTCTGCTTGGATTTCTCCAGCGCGGCCAGCACGTTCTGCGCCGATTTTTCGGCCATGCGCTCCAGCGCAATCAGGGAGGTGAGGCCCAGGCGGTACAGATCGGGCAGCGTGCGGATCACGTTCGCATCCACCAGCTGATCCACCAATTTGTCACCCAGACCCTCAATGTCCATGGCGCGGCGCGCGGCAAAGTGAAGGATGGCTTCTTTGCGCTGCGCGGCGCAGAACAGCCCGCCCGTGCAGCGGTGGTTGGCCTCGCCTTTTTCACGCACCACATCGCTGCCACACACGGGGCAGGTTCTGGGCATGCGGAAGTTGGGCACGTAGCCGCTGCGGTTGCCCGGCATCACGCCCACCACTTCAGGGATCACGTCGCCCGCACGGCGCACGATGACCGTGTCGCCAAAGCGCACACCCTTCTTGCGGATCTCGAACAGGTTGTGCAGCGTGGCGTTGGTGACCGTGACGCCGCCCACAAACACGGGCGCAAGGCGCGCCACCGGCGTGATCTTGCCCGTGCGGCCCACCTGCACGTCGATGCCCTCCATCTTGGTGGCCATCTCTTGCGCGGGGTACTTGTGCGCCACGGCCCAGCGCGGCTCGCGGGTCTTGAAGCCCAGGTCGCGCTGCAACTGCAGCGCATTGACCTTGTAGACCACACCATCAATGTCATACGGCAGCGCATTGCGGCTGGCACCCACCTGCTGGTGATACGCTACCAATTCAGTAGCACCCACCGCAATCTGCACCTGCGCTGCGACCGGAAAACCCCATGATTTAAGGGTTTGCAACATGTCGTAATGCGTGCGGAACACCGGCCCGCCCTCAGCGGGCGGCGTGACAGCGCCCAACCCATAGGCAAAAAAGCTCAAGGGGCGCTGCAGCGTGATGTTCGAATCCAGCTGGCGCACCGCCCCTGCGGCAGCATTGCGAGGGTTCACAAACGTCTTGCCGCCCTGCTCCCGCTGGCGCTCGTTGAGCGCATCGAAATCGGCACGGCGCATGTAGACCTCGCCGCGCACTTCCAGCAGTGGGGGCACGCCCGTGGGCAGAGACAAAGGAATCTGGCGGATGGTGCGGATGTTGTGCGTCACGTCCTCACCCACTTCGCCATCACCGCGCGTGGCGGCCTGTACGAGGCGGCCTTTTTCGTACCGCAGGCTCATCGCCAGGCCATCGAACTTGGGCTCTGCCACGTATTCAACGGGCGGATCGGATTCGGCCAAGCCCAGCTCTTTGCGCACGCGTGCATCAAACGCCTGTGCGCCCGTGGCCTCGGTATCGGTTTCCGTGTGAATGCTCAGCATGGGCACCGCATGGCGCACAGAGGCCAAGCCATCCATCACCGCGCCAATGACGCGCTGCGTGGGCGAGTCGGGCGTGATGAAATCGGGGTGTTCAGCCTCTAGCGCCTGCAGCTCGCGGAACACGCGGTCGTATTCCGCGTCGGGCACCGTGGGCTCGTCCAGCACGTAATACTGGTGCGCCCAGTGGTTAAGCTGGTCGCAAAGTGCTTTGATTTTGATAGCTGGTTGCGCTTTATCTACGGGCGCTGCGCCCGAAAAAAGGTCTAGATTGTCGGTCATCACCGCACCGCGCTCAACTAAACAGCCGCCGCGCCAGCACCGACCCCGCTGACAGATCGCGTCCATCGAGCTGGTCGTACAGCAGCTCCAGGTCCACCGCAATTGGGTCCATGGCCATCGCGGGCAAGGCGGTGCCGTTCTGGTCGCACAACATGCCGTCCATGGCTTCGCACAACGCGGCCGCGACCTCGCGCAGGCGTGTGAAAGGCTGCTCGGTGCGGTGCACCTGCGACACATCGAGGCTCAGGGTCACCTCGCGGATGGCGGATTGGTCGGGGTCTTCAGCCAGCGCCGCCTGGGTGTCGTAACCCAGCGTGAGCAGCGGCGGCAGGCCTTGCGCGCCTGCGGGGAGCACCAGGCGGCCGGGCATGGCGCCGTGCACAAAACCCAGGCGGGCGGCATTTTGCTGCACGTAACCGGGGCTCCAGGCGGCCTGGCGGGCGCGCAGCATGAAGGCCAGTTGGGCATCGTGGTCGCTGGCAAACTGGTCCAGCTCGCGGGCGCGGGCCACTTCTTGCAGCATGTCGGGAAAGTCGGGGGCGGCGTTGATGGCGTCGGCAAACGCCTGGGCCTTGACGACAAACTCAGAGAACTCGATCTCGTTGAGCGCACCCATGCGGTTGGCCAGCTGCACACCGGCCTGAAAGCTCTGGTAGCGCTGGCCGGGCGCGGGGGTCTCCCACTGCTGCGTGGATTCGTTCAGACCTTCGACCGCAAAGGGCTTGCTGCCTGCGCGGCGTGTGGGCGGCAGTGCGGCCAGGGCGGCGTCGCCCGACACCACGTTTTCGGGCTGCAGGGGCGCAATGACGTCGATCAATGCGTCCAGCCCGGGGCGGCGTTCCAGCGAGAACGCGGGCACCGGCATTTGCAAGGCATCGTCAACATCCACCGTGTGCTCGAGCGGGTCTGGGCCACGGTCCAGGCCGTGGTAGTCGCCCGCAGGCACTGGCGTGGCGGCAGCGTCGAACCCGGGTTCCTGGCGCACGGTGGGCTCGGCCGGGTGGTCGGGGTCTGGCGGCACAGCACGCTTGGGCGCGTTGCGGCGCGAGGTCCAGGTGTTGTAGGCCACGATGAAGGCCAGCACCAGGCCGCCGATGATGGCCAGACTCAGTTGCAATGTGCTCATAAAAAAAACTCTCGACTATCCGCTGCGCCACGCACGTCCTGCAGCGCAGAAAACTGACGCGGCCCAGCCCGGGGACGCCGAACAAGGGCCGCCCCGCAGTGAGGGCGTCGTCCCCTGGAGGGGAAGGCGCGAAGCGACTCTGGGGTGTTCATAGTTCTGCCAGGGAGAGTGCCGATTCCATATCGACGGCCACGATGCGCGACACGCCCTGCTCCTGCATGGTCACGCCGATCAGCTGCTCGGCCATTTCCATGGCGATCTTGTTGTGGCTGATGAACAGAAACTGCGTGCTCTTGCTCATGCTGGACACCAGCTTGGCATAGCGCTCGGTGTTGGCGTCGTCCAGCGGCGCGTCCACCTCATCCAGCAAACAGAACGGCGCGGGGTTGAGCTGGAAGATGGCAAACACCAGCGCGATGGCCGTGAGGGCCTTTTCGCCCCCCGACAGCAGGTGGATGGTCTGGTTCTTCTTGCCGGGTGGCTGGGCCATCACCTGCACACCAGAATCCAGAATTTCATCACCCGTGATGATCAGCTTCGCCTGTCCGCCGCCAAACAGCTCGGGGAACATGCGCCCGAAGTGGCCGTTGACGGTGTCAAACGTGCCGGAGAGCAGCTGGCGCGTTTCGCCGTCGATCTTGCGGATCGCGTCTTCCAGCGTGTTCATGGCCTCGGTCAGGTCGGCCGTCTGCGCATCCAGAAAGATCTTGCGCTCGCTGGCCAGCTTGAGTTCGTCCAGCGCGGCCAGATTGACGGCGCCCAGGGCGGCGATTTCACGGTGCAGGCGGTCGATTTCGCTTTGCAGGCCCCCCACGCGCACGTTGCCGTCAGCAATCGACTGCGCCACGGCCTCCAGATCCGCCTGCGCGTCGGCCAGCAAGGTGGTGTACTGCTCCAGGCCCAGGCGCGCGGCCTGTTCCTTGAGCTGGAATTCGGTGATGCGCGCGCGCAGCGGATCGAGCGCGCGTTCAAGCTGCATGCGCCGCTCGTCGCTGGCACGCAGCTTGGTGGTCAGGTCGTCGTATTCGCTGCGCTGGGCGCCGAGCGCCTTTTCGCGCTCCATCTTCACTTCCAGCGCGGCTTGCAGGCCGCCCTGCGCGGCGGCGTCGGACAGGCGGGCGAGTTCGTGGCGTGCGCGCTGCTCCTCGTCGGCCAAGGCCTTGGCCTGCTGGGTGGCAGTTTCGATGGACCGGTTGAGTTCACCTCGGCGCGCCTCCAGGCTGCGCTGCGAGAACGTGGCCTCTTGCGCCTGACGCTCCAGCGTGCGCTGCTGTTCGCGGCAGGCGGTGAGCTTGCGCTCGGCCTCGATCACCTTGTCGCCCAGCTGCGCCTCGCGCTCCTGGCTGTCGGCCAGTTGCATGTCGAGTTCTTCAAACCGCGCTTCGGCGGCCACGCGGCGCTCCTGCAGGTCGGCCAGTTGCGCCTCCACCTCGGCCAGGTCGCCGTCGATTTGCTGGCTGCGTGCGCGGGTCTGCTCGGCCAGCTGCGTGAGGCGCAGGGTTTCGACCTGCAGCTCGTGGGCACGGCTTTGTGTTTCGGTGGCTTCGCGGCGCGCGACCACGAGACGCTGGGAAGCGTCGGCATACGCAGCCTCCGCGCGGACCAGGGCCGTGCGCGATTCTTCGGCGATGAGCGCCTGCGCGCGCAGCTCTTTTTCAAGGTGCTCGATCTCCTGCGCGCGGGCCAGCATGCCGGACTGCTCGGAGTCCTGCGCATAAAAGCTCACGCTGTGCGCGCTGACGGCATGGCCCGTGGGCACAAACACCACTTCGCCGGGCTGCAGCGTGCTGCGGCGGGCCAAAGCGTCATCCAGCGTGGGTGCGGTATAGCAGCCTTGCAGCCAGTCCACCAACACGGCGCGCAGGCCCGCGTCGTTCAGGCGCAGCAGGTCGGACAGGCGGGCGTGGGGTGACGAAGGCTCGGGCTGACCGGCAGCGGGGGCGCTGTAAAACGCCAAACGCGCAGGGGGCGCATCGTTGCCGCCGGAGCCGAGGAAGCCGCGCACCATGTCCAGGCGCCCTACTTCCAATGCGGCCAGGCGCTCGCGCAGGGCCGCTTCCAGCGCGTTTTCCCAACCGGGTTCGATGTGGATGCGGCTCCACAGGCCTTGCAGTCCGTCGAGGCCATGTTTGGCAAGCCAGGGGCGCAGCTTGCCGTCGGTCTTGACCTTTTCCTGCAGCGCCTTCAAGGCTTCCATGCGGGCCGAGAGGTCGGCTTGGCGCGCGCTTTCGCTGTTTACGGCCTGCTGGCGAGTGCGGCGGTCGTCGTCCAGCTGTGGCACGGACTCCTGCAGCTCGTGCAGGCGGGCAGCGGTGGTTTCTGCGATCTCTTGCGCTTCTTCGAGCTGCTCGCGCAGGTTGTCCAACCGCGTTTCGTCGGGCGCGGCCAGCGCGTTGCGGTCGGTGCGCAGGCGCTCAAAGCGGGTGTCCAGCTGGCGGCTTTGTTCGTCAATGCTGCGCTGCTCGGCGGCCAGCACGCCAATTTGCTGCTGCACCTGCACCACGCTGCTGCGCTGCTCGGACGTACGGCTTTGCGCCTGGCGCAAGGCGTCTTCCAGGTCGGGCAACTGCATGGCCTGCTCTTCGACCTGGGCGGCCAGCATCTCGGCGCGCTCTTCGGCGTCTACCCCGGCACCGGCCAGGTTTTCCAATTCAATGTCGGCCTCTTCTTTGCGGGCCTGCCACATAGCGATCTGCTCGGCCAAGGTGACCAGGCGCTGCTCTACGCGCTGACGCCCTTCGATGACGTAGCGGATCTCGGCTTCGAGCTTGCCGACCTCGGCCGTGGCTTCGTAGAGTTTGCCCTGGGCCTGGTTGACCTGGTCGCCTGCGGCGTAGTGGGCCTGGCGGATGGTTTCAAGGTCGGACTCGACCGCGCGCAGGTCGGCCATGCGCGATTCCAGGTCGTTCACGGCCTGCAGGCCATCCAGGCGCACCTTGTTTTGCTGCTCTTCGGCCTCGGCACGTTTCAAAAACCATTGCTGGTGCTGTTTGAGCGTGGCGTCGGCCTGCAAGGTGTTGTATTTGGAGGCCACCTCGGCCTGTTTTTCGAGCTTTTCGAGGTTGGCGTTCAGCTCGCGCAGGATGTCTTCGACCCGCGTGAGGTTCTCGCGCGTGTCCGACAGGCGGTTTTCGGTCTCGCGGCGGCGTTCTTTGTATTTGGAGACGCCCGCAGCTTCTTCGAGGAACAGGCGCAGTTCCTCGGGGCGCGATTCGATGATGCGGCTGATGGTGCCCTGGCCGATGATGGCGTAGGCGCGGGGCCCAAGGCCCGTGCCCAAAAACACGTCCTGCACATCGCGGCGGCGCACGGGCTGGTTGTTGAGGTAATAACTGCTGGTGCCGTCGCGCGTGAGCACGCGGCGCACGGCCACCTCGCCGTACTGGCCCCACTGACCCCCCGCGCGGTGGTCGGAGTTGTCGAACACCAGCTCCACGCTGGCGCGGCTGGCCTGCTTGCGGGTGGTGGTGCCGCTGAAGATCACGTCCTGCATGCTCTCGCCACGCAGCTCGCTGGCCTTGCTCTCGCCCAGCACCCAGCGCACCGCATCCATGATGTTGGACTTGCCGCAGCCATTCGGCCCCACAACGCCGACCAGTTGCCCGGGCAGCATGAAGTTGGTGGGTTCAGCGAACGACTTGAAGCCGGAAAGCTTGATCGAGGTAAGACGCACGGGTCAGGGGCGGGGCCAAAGGAGTGGGCAAAAGGAGGATGCAGGGCGCTGGACGGGCGTTTCGAGGTCAAAACGGACCAGCGGCTGCGAGGGCAGAATGATACCGCGCCGCCCTCTTGCGACGGTTGAACGCGGTTGTGGCGCAGCAAACCGGCCCACGCCGCAAGATAATTTGAATAAAAAGAGGCTCTAGCGCTTATCCATCAAGCGCTAGTAGCTATCAATTTTGAATATTTACACCGCCCTGCGCCATTGCCACGTTCATCGCACCACACACACCTGGTTACGCCCTCCGGACTTGGCCTGGAACAGCGCCTGGTCTGCACGGGTCACGGCCTGGGCCAGGTGTTGAAGGGGCGCGATCTCGCAGACCCCGATGGACACGGTGAGCGGCTCAGGGTCGGTCACGCCCTCCACGCTTTTGCGCAGCTTTTCAGCCACAGTCAGCGCGTCGGCCAGCGGCGTTTGGGGCAGGCAGACCAGAAACTCCTCGCCACCCCAGCGAATGATCTCGTCGCCACGGCGCAGGGTGTGCTGCAGCACGCGGGCGACCGCCTGCAAGGCCTTGTCGCCGGTGTCATGGCCAAACCGGTCGTTGATGCTTTTGAAACGGTCCAGATCGAGCATCAGGATGGACGACACGGGCTCGAACAACGACGACCGGTACACGCGGCGGTCGATCAGGTCAAGGGCGTGGCGGTTAAGCAGCCCCGTCAGCGCATCATGGTAGGCCGCGCGCTGAAGCTCCTCGCGCTCGGCCGCCACCGTCATCAGTGATCCAAACAGCTCGGCCAGCCCGGCGAACAGGCCAATCCCCACGTCATCAAAGTAGCCCTCGCGGTCGGCATACAAAACAAAGATGCCGCTGTAACCATTGACGGCTGACGAAATAGGCAAGGCCAGCACATGGCGAATGCCGTGTTGCCGCGCCGCCTGGCGCCAGGGGCCAAACAGCGAAAACTGCGACACCGTGAAAGCCTCTGCGGGTTTGCCATCGAGGATCGAAAAGGCGGGGCCGATCTGGGTGACCAAGTTGCGCTCTACGCACAAGGATTCAGCATATTCCAGTGCTGGGCCTGCAAAAACCTGGGGGCGAATGGTCTGGGTGTCCGACGGCCCAAACCACGTCCAGGCCAGGCGAATGTGGGGCGTGATGTCGGCAATGGCTTGGCACACGCCGCGAATGATCTCCAGCTCGCCCCGCCCCAGCACCAGCTTGGCAGATCGTTTGAGCAGCATTTCGGCCAGGGTCGAGCGCTCGCTCTGAGCGTCAAAACCATCGGGCGAAGGTGATGCCGACGGTGATGGCGGCGCAAAGGGACGAAGACGTTTTTTGAAAAACATGGGCAAGAAGCATTCAGGCTCGGACCGTTCAGGGAGCGCAGTGCTCTTGGCCGGTCAGTCGCAGCAAGCGCGGATCATGCGCCCGGACCGGTACCCGAATCGGTCAGAGGGCCATCCAGCGCACCATTGGTTTTCCTCACCAGCGCCTCGAAGTCCGCCACAGGCACCGGCGGGCTCAGCAAATAGCCTTGCCAGGCGTGGCAGTTGTGGCGGGCCAAAAACTCGCGCTGGGCCTCCGTCTCCACGCCCTCGGCAATCACCCGCAGACCCAGGCTGGTGCCCAGGGCCACCACCGTGCGCGCAATGGCGGCGTCGTTGGGGTCGGTGAGAACGTCGCGCACAAAGCTCTGGTCGATCTTGAGCTGGTCGAGCGGCAGGCGCTTGAGGTACGACAGTGACGAGTACCCGGTGCCAAAGTCGTCCAGCGAAAAACCCACACCATAGGCCTTGAGCTGGCCCATCTTGTCGATGGTGTCTTCGACGTCCTGCAGCAGCAGGCTTTCGGTCATCTCGAGCTTGAGCTGGCGCCCATCAGCCCCCGAGCCCGCCAGCGACGCCAGCACTTGGGGCACAAAACCGGTCTGGTGAAACTGGCGCGGGCTCACGTTGACGGCCAGGCTCAGCGCGGCCAGGTCGGGCTGGCGCGCCCAGAACGCCAGGCGCTTGCACGCGGCCTGCAGCACCCATTCGCCCAGCGGCAGGATGAGCCCGGTGTCTTCGGCCAGCGGGATGAAGTGCACGGGCGAGATAAAACCATTGAGCGGATGGCGCCATCGCAGCAGCGCCTCGGCCCCGGTGATGCGGCCGTGGTCGATCTGCGGCTGGTAATAAAGCTCAAACTGCCCCTGGGCCAGGCCCACGCGCATGTCCAGCTCCAGCGCCGCGCGGGCCGTCACGGCGGCCTGCATCTGGGGGTCGTAAAAACGCAGGGTGTCGCGCCCAGCGTCCTTGGCCTGGTACAGGGCCAGGTCGGCGCGTTTGAGCAGTTCGTCCACCGTCTCGCGCATGTCGCTGAAGATGGTGATGCCCATGCTGATGGAGCTGTGGTGCTCGCCCCCATCCAGCTCATAGGGTTCGCGCAGCACGGCCAGAATGCGCTGGCCCACCTCTTCGCTGCGGGCGGCTGCGTCTTCTGGGCTGTCGCCCAGATCTTCCAGCACCACCACAAACTCGTCGCCGCCCTGGCGGGCCACCGTGTCGTCCTCGTGCACGCAGCTGCGCAGGCGATGTGCCACGTGCTGCAGCAGCATGTCTCCCCGGTCGTGGCCGCGGGTTTCGTTCAGGGTCTTGAAGTTGTCCAGGTCCAGCATCAGCAAGGCGCCGCTGCGGTGGTGGCGTGCGCTGGTGGCCAGGGCGTGTTGCAGGCGGTCCATCAGCAGGCGCCGGTTGGGCAACCGGGTGAGCGGGTCGTAGTACGCCAGCGAATTGATTTCTTCTTCGGCCGCCTTGCGCTGGCTCAGGTCCTGCATGGTGATCAGGCGGCCGCCGTCGACAAAAACGCCTGACACCTCGACAGGCCTGCGCTGGCCGTCGTTGCACAGGATGGTGTATTCAGCAGAAGGAATGATGCCACTGCCGTCGGCAGCGAGCTCGTCGGAGGCACGCCACATCTGGCGGGTGGTGTTGCGCTCCACGGGGTCGGGGTAGGCGCGGGTCCACCAGGTATCGCTGTCAGGCACGTCCTCCTGGGTATAGCCGCAGATGTCGATGTACCGCTGGTTCATGAAACCGATACGGCCGTCGTTTTGCACCAGGCACAGCCCCACCGGCAGGCGCTCCAGAATGCTACGCAGGCGCTGCTCGTTGGCGCGCAGGTTCTCTTCCATGCGCTTGCGCGACGTGATGTCCTGCACTACTGCAATGTGGTAGTCGCCCTTATCACTGGGCGACCACATCTGCGACACGGTGAGGTCCACCCACACCACATGCCCCAGTTTGTGGATGTAGCGCTTTTCCAGCCGGAACTCGGGGGTCTCTCTGCGCTTGAGGCGCTCCAGCTGCACCAGATCGCCTGCCACATCTTCCGGATGCGTGATGGCCTGAAAGTTGAGCGCCAGCATCTCTTTGGGGGTGTAGCCCACGATGTCAGCAAAGCGCTGGTTCACGCGCACAAACCGGCCACTGTGTGCCGCCAGTTGGGCGACGCCCATCGTGGCCTGATCGAACAGGGCACGAAACCGCTCCTCGCTCTCGCGCCGAGCGTCATCAGACACCTGGGCGCGGGCCAGTGCCAGCGTCCGCTGGCGCACCAGCAAGCCCACGGTGGTGGCCAGCAGCAGCGACATCAGCACGCCCACCAGCCCGGCCAGCAGGGGCAGACGGGACTCGGAAGGCGACAGGAATGAGCGCGTGGGATAGAAGGTCAGCCGCCAACGCCGGTCATGCACCACCAGGTCGCGCACGTACGGTTCGGCCCCCGCCAGCGGGGTGGAGGTCTGCTGCAGCAGCGGGCGCACAGTCGTGTCGCCGGTGCCCAGCCGCACGGGTCCGTAGTCGGACATGGCCACGGTGATTCCGTTGAGGAAACCCTGGCTGGCCAGCCCCTGTACCAGGTCGTACACACGGATGGTGGACGCCACCGCGCCCACAAATCGCTGCTCGGCCGTACCCGCCGTGGGGTCGAACACAGGCACGCGGATCACGATGCCTGCGCGGTGTGACGCTTCCTGCATCAGGTCAAAAGGGGCGGACACCACGGTCTGGCCG
This sequence comes from Acidovorax sp., assembly GCF_046314175.1. Classification (GTDB taxonomy): domain Bacteria; phylum Pseudomonadota; class Gammaproteobacteria; order Burkholderiales; family Burkholderiaceae_C; genus Acidovorax. Next base: position 22,544 of record NZ_JBKBXG010000072.1, read on the forward strand.
CTGTCGCGGCTGTAGTGCATGGCGGCCAGGTTGGTGGGCTGCACGCTGATATCCAGGCCCAACACATCCTCGTTGCCGTTCATGGGCCACAGGTACTCGGCCACAAAGTACTCGGGCCTGTCGCCCGGCGGGTGGATGGCAAAGTCCGGCAGGCCCTCCGGCGACAGCGATGTGTCGGCCCGCACACGGGCCTCAAACGCGGCCTTGTCGGCGGCGGGCACCCAGCGGGTGAACGACAGGTTACGCACCCCCGGGTAGCGCTGGCCCACCTCGATCTCGCTGGCGGCGCGCTCAAAGTCCAGGCGCGACAGTTGCGGGTTGGCGGTGAATAAACCCCGCAAACCATTGACGACTTCGGTGTGGCCCGCAATGCGCTGGGACAGCGTGTCAGCAAACGCGCGCGCCTCTTGAATAAACCGCGCCTGCTGGATCTGCGCCACCGAGTCGGCTTGCTGCTGAGCAACACCCCAGCTGAGCAGGAGCCCGATCACAGCCACACCCAGGCCAGACACCCAGTGTCTGTAACGGCCTGTTTGCAGCAGCTTCGCGAGGGGAGGATAAGTCAGGGGGGACAGACTGAAGGCCTTTGCATTGCCAGCCGGACGTTCCGACAGCACGGGAAATGCGCAGGATAGCGGGAATATAGGCCCCGGGACACCAACATATGGTTACGGCCCCACTTTTTAGTAAAAAGTGCCTCTAGCGCAACACCATCAAGCGCCACCAGCTATGAAATGATGAGCATATTCTGTGACCGGCTGGTCGCTCTCTCTACCCGCGAGGAAGAACTTCTGCCACCGGGTACGGCGCAAAGCGGCTGCGGTTCTCATTCACATCCAGCGCTCGCCCAATGGGCGGAAACGCGCGCTGCGGGCAGGCATCGCGTTCGCACACCTTGCAGCCCATGCCGATGGGCACGGCGGCCTCCGGGTTAGCCAGGTCCAGCCCGCGCGAGTACACCAGCTGCTGGGCATGGCGGATGTCGCAACCCAGCGCCACCGAGAACTCCTTGCCCGGCACGCCCCACCCGCCCCCGCTGCGCGCCACAGTGCGCGCCACCCACAGGTAGGCCCGCCCGTCCGGCATGCGCGCCACCTGCGGCACGATGCGCCCGGGCTGGGCAAAGGCCTCGTACACATTCCACAGCGGGCAGGTGCCGCCGATCTTGCTGAAATGAAAGTGCGTGGCCGACTGCCGCTTGCTGATGTTGCCCGCGCGGTCCACCCGGATGAAGAAGAACGGCACACCGCGCGCACTGGGGCGCTGCAGGGTGGACAGGCGGTGGCACACGGTCTCGAAGCCCACGCCAAACTGCTGGCCCAGCCGGTCGATGTCGTAGTGCGCCGCTTCGGCTGCCCGCAAAAAGGCCGTGTAGGGCAGCACCAGCGCCCCCGCAAAGTAGTTGGCCAGACCGATGCGCGCCAGCGCCCGGGCCTGGTCGCTCGACAATCCGGCAGCGTCGGCAATGCGCTGCAGCTCGGCGCCCTGCTCCAGAAACGCCAGCTGCGTGGCCATCTGAAACGCGCGCTGCCCGCGCTCCAGCCCTGCCGCCAGCTGCAGAACACCGGTGTCGGCGTGGAACACGCGCTGTGCCTGGCCAGGCAGGTCGGCCACATCCACCACGCGCACCCTGTGGGCCGCGAGCAGGCGTTGGGCCAGTGCTTCGTCAGCACGGCCGGGCAGCAAGCCCCATTCAGCGGCACATCGCTCGGCGGCGTCGTCCAGCTCGGCGATGTGGTTTTGGCGTGCAAAAAAGAAGTCGCGCACTTCTTCATAGGCCATGGGTGGGTGGTGGACCATGCCGCCCTCCCCGCCCCGGTCATTGCCCAGGGCGGCCAAGCGCTCCAGCGCCTGTCGATGCCGCTGGTGCAGCGCCAGCAGCGTGCGCGCCACAGCGGGCATGCCCGCAGCCAGCTCGCGGATCTCGGCCAGCGAGACAGCGTCGCCCGCGCCCTCCCCGCCCACACCGGCAGGCAGGTCAGCCAGCACCTCGCGCAGGCCGGTGATGAGGCGCGCCTCGTCGTCGTCCGAAAACCGCTGCACATCCACGCCGAACACGGCATTGATCTTGAGCAGAACGGGCACCGTGAGCGGGCGCTGGTTCTGCTCCAGCTGATTGAGGTAGCTGGCCGACAGGTCCAGCGCCCGGGCCAGCGCCACCTGGGTCATGCCGCGCTCTTCGCGCAGGCGGCGCAGACGCACGCCCATGAAGGTTTTTTTCATCGTTTCTTTCACTGTGTGGTGGCGCCATTCATTCGCAAAATTTGCAAATTGCTGCCGGCAACTTCGCAATCATTCGCCAATTCAGCCCTTACGGAGGGATGCCATTGTGCGTAAATTGCGAAGCATGACAACCCCCAGCGGCACCGTCGAACTGACGGAAATCGTCTTCCCCGCCGAAGCCAACCACTACGGAACGCTGTTTGGCGGCAACGCCCTGCAGCTCATGGCCAAGGCGGCGTTTCTGGCCGCACGCGGTGCCGCAGCGCGCGACGTGGTGATGGCGGGCGTGACCGATGTGTGCTTTCTGGCCCCGGTGCCCGTGGGCCATGTGCTCACGCTGCGCGCCTGGGTCAGCCGCATGGGCCGCAGCTCGCTCACCGTGTGTGTGACGGGCCTGTCCGCCACGCTGGGCTCGCCACCTGAAGAGGTGCTCAAAGGGATTTTTGAAATGGTGGCGGTGGATGGCAACGGCCGCCCTGCCCCCATCACTGACGCTTATCTGAACCAGGAGACCGCATGACCACCAGCACCACAACCACCACCGCAGACACCCCGGGCTTCAAGCCCAAGAAGTCCGTCGCGCTCTCGGGCGTGACGGCGGGCAACACCGCCCTGTGCACCGTGGGCCGCACCGGCAACGACCTGCACTACCGGGGCTACGACATCCTCGACATTGCCGAGGTCTGCGAGTTTGAGGAGATTGCCCACCTGCTGGTGCACGGCAAGCTGCCCACGCGCGCCGAACTCCGGGCCTACAAGGCCAAGCTCAAGGCCCTGCGCGGCCTGCCGATGAGTGTGAAGCAGGCACTGGAACAGTTGCCCGCCGCCAGCCACCCCATGGACGTGATGCGCACGGGCGTCTCGGCCCTGGGCTGCGCGCTGCCTGAAAAGGATGACCACAACCTGCCCGGAGCGCGCGACATTGCCGACCGGCTCATGGCATCGCTGGGCTCCATGCTGCTGTACTGGCACCACTGGGCCAGCTCGGGCCGTCGCATCGAGGTGGAGACGGATGACAACTCCATCGGCGCGCACTTCTTGCACCTACTGCATGGTGCCAAACCCAGCGCGGCCTGGGAGCGCGCCATGCACACCTCCCTCAACCTGTATGCCGAGCACGAGTTCAACGCCAGCACCTTCACCGCCCGCGTGGTGGCCGGCACGGGCAGCGACATGTATTCGGCCATCACCGGCGCCATTGGCGCGCTGCGGGGCCCCAAGCATGGGGGCGCGAACGAGGTGGCTTTCGAGATCCAGAAACGCTACGACAGCCCGGATGAGGCTGAGGCCGACATCCGCCGCCGCGTGGAGGCCAGGGAGGTGGTCATTGGTTTTGGTCACCCGGTCTACACCGTGAGCGACCCGCGCAATGTGGTCATCAAAGGCGTTGCGCACAACTTGTCGCAAGAGGCTGGCAGCACCAAGATGTATGACATTGCCGAGCGGCTGGAGACCGTGATGTGGGAGGTCAAAAAGATGTTCCCCAACCTCGACTGGTTCAGCGCCGTGAGCTACCACATGATGGGTGTGCCCACCGCCATGTTCACGCCGCTGTTCGTCATTGCACGCACCAGCGGCTGGGCGGCACACATCATCGAGCAGCGGCAGGACAACAAGATCATCCGGCCCAGCGCGAACTACACCGGGCCCGAAGACCTGGCGTTTGTGCCGATCCAGGACCGCAAATAAAAATCAAGACGACCCAGTACCCAGCCCCATGGCCATGAACACCCTGTACCGCAAGCAACTGCCCGGCACGCAGCTGGACTACTTCGACGCCAGCGCCGCTGTCGAAGCCCTGCAACCCGCCGCCTGGGCTACCCTGCCCTACACCGCCCGGGTCTACGCCGAAAACATCGTGCGCCGCGCCGATCCGGCCACCATCAACGACTGCCTGTACCAGCTTATCGAGCGCAAACGCGACCGCGACTTCCCCTGGTACCCGGCGCGCGTGGTGTGCCACGACATCCTGGGCCAGACGGCGCTGGTGGATCTGGCGGGCCTGCGCGATGCGATTGCCAAGGAGGGCGGCGACCCGGCCCAAGTGAACCCCGTGGTGCCAGTGCAGCTCATCGTGGACCACTCGCTAGCCGTGGAGTGTGGCGGGTTCGACCCCGATGCGTTTGCCAAGAACCGCGCCATCGAAGACCGCCGCAATGAAGACCGCTTTCACTTCATCGAGTGGACCAAAAAAGCCTTTGCCAATGTGGATGTGATCCCGGCGGGGAACGGGATCATGCACCAGATCAATCTGGAAAAAATGTCGCCCGTGGTCCATGCCGACCGGGGCGTGGCCTACCCCGACACCTGCGTGGGCACCGACAGCCACACACCGCATGTGGACGCCCTGGGCGTGATCGCCATCGGCGTGGGCGGCCTGGAGGCCGA
>NZ_JBKBXG010000073.1:0-27088 GCF_046314175.1 Acidovorax sp.
CGTGGGTGGGCAAATGCGCAACCGCATCGCCCGGCTCAACGCCGATGGCACGCTGGATGCAGGCTTCAATCCGGATGTCCCCAATGGTCTTGTCTACAGCCTTGCAGTGCAGCCCGATGGCAAGGTGCTGGTGGGGGGGGCTTTCACCACCCTGGTCGGGCAACCGCGCAACCGCATCGCTCGGCTCAACGCCGATGGCACGCTGGATGCGGCCTTCAATCCGGATGCCAACAATGCTGTCTTCAGCCTGGCAGTGCAGCCCGATGGCAAGGTGTTGGTGGGGGGCTCTTTCACCAGCGTGGGTGGGCAAATGCGCAACCGCATCGCCCGGCTCAACGCCGATGGCACGCTGGATGCGGGCTTCAATCCGGGTGCCGGCAGCACTGTCTTGAGCGTGGCAGTGCAGCCCGATGGCAAGGTGCTGGTGGGGGGGCAGTTCACCACCCTGGTCGGGCAACCGCGCAACCGCATCGCCCGGCTCAACGCCGATGGCACGCTGGATGCGGGCTTCAATCCGGATGCCAACAATTCTGTCTTTAGCGTGGCAGTGCAGCCCGATGGCAAGGTGCTGGTGGGGGGCTCTTTCACCAGCGTGGGCGGGCAAATGCGCAACCGCATCGCCCGGCTCAACGCCGATGGCACGCTGGATGCGGATTTCAATCCGGATGCCAATAGCGACGTGAGCAGCCTGGCAGTGCAGCCCGATGGCAAGGTGCTGGTGGGGGGCTCTTTCACCAGCATGGGCGGGCAAACGCGCAACCGCATCGCCCGCCTGAGCGTGCCAGAGGCGGCCCTGCAGTCCCTGGAGGCCACCGCTTCTGGCGACGGCCTGCGCTGGATGCGCAGCGGTGCGGGGCCCGAAGTCAGCCTGGTGCGCTTTGCGATATCGAATGTGGAGGACGCCCCCGAGGCTGGCTGGACGGACTTGGGCGCTGTCACACGGGTAGCGGGTGGCTGGGCGCTGGATGGATTGACCTTCCCACGCGGCGCTCCCGTGTGGGTGCGGGCCCAGGGCATTGCCACAGGTGGGTATCAGAACGGCTCGTCGTCCCTCGTGCGTTCGGTGCGCGCGCTGTACTTTGCGGCGACAGTAGCCCCCGACGCCCCCACGGGCCTCACTGCTGTAGCAGGCAACGGCGCAGTGACCCTGTCCTGGACAGCGCCAGCCAACAACGGCGGCAGCCCCATCCAGAGCTATGCCGTCACCGGTACCCCCGCAGGCGGCGGAGCCACCGTAAGCTGCCCCGCCACAGCCCCCGCCACCACCTGCACGGTCCCTGGGCTGACCAACGGCTTGGCCTACACCTTCACCGTCACCGCCACCAACGCAGCGGGCACTAGCAGCGCCTCCACATCGGCAACGGCAACTCCCCAGTGGAGCCAGTCTGGCATGACCCTGCCGGGCGGCGGCAGCGCCGATGTGCAAGTGGGCGCCCCAGCGGGCTGCACCATCGCGAACGCGCAGTTTGGCACCACCGTGCCAGCAGGCGCCCCCGCGGGTGCCAGCATCCCCCTGGGCGTATTAAGCTTCACCGCCAGCGGCGCAGGCTGCGACAACGCCACCCTGTCGGTGCGTATCAACTACCCAGCAGGTTCTCTCAGCGGATTGCAGCCTTACAAATATGGCGCGGCATCAGCTGGAGCAGCACCTACATGGTTCCCGCACGGAGTGGTGGCTGGTGACTCGGTGACATACAGCGTTACAGACAACGGCGTTGGCGACAACGATACGCAGCTTGGCTCCATCGCCGATCCGTTTGCCCCTTTGCTGCTGGCCGCAGGGCCCTCTGGAGCGGTATCTATCCCCACGATGAGCGAATGGGGGCTGATCGTGCTGTCGCTGCTGGCAGCGTTGATGGGTATGGGCAACCTGCGCCGACGCAGCATAGTGTGATGAGTGCATTGGCCGCTGGGCCGCCAATGCAAGCTACTTCGGCAGCGAGCTACAAGTGAACAGCCGCGTGAGGATGCTCCACAAAAAACCGCAGCATCTCCTGCGTAGCGTTCACGCCGCGCGGGTCGGTGTGGCTGCCGCCCGCGTGTCCGCCTGACCACGCATGCCCGGCACCCTGCAGCACCCAGTGCTCGGCCACGACCTGGCTGGGCGATGCCTTGTCAGCCGGGGCTCCGCCGACCACTGAATACACCGTGCGTGTGTAGCCTTGCCCGTGGGGTGACTGGCCTTTGTACACCGTCTCGACAGTGGCTTGCTCCCTGCCCGGCGTTGTGGCCAGGGCCGTGAGCGTGGCCTGAATCAGCTGCTCGCCATTGTGCGCATGCACGGTGGTGTCGGCATCGCCGTGGAACACGATCATCGGCGGGGGCGGCAGCGTGGGGCCCGTGGCGGGGCGGGTGGATGCGGCTTGGCGCGCAGCAGCGGACCCCGGCTTGGCACCGTTCTTCATCGCCGACAGCGCGCCCATCACGTTGTGTGCAGCGCCCGCTTGCAGGCCAGAGTGCACGCCCACTGCAGCAAACACGTCGGGGTATTCACGCCCCAGCAAGGCGGCCATGGCGCCTCCGGCGGACAGGCCCGCCACGTACACGCGTTGCGCATCCACCGCGTGGCGGTCCATCACATCGCGCACCATGGCCACCAGCAATGCGGGCTCGCCGCCGCCGCGCTGCTGGTCGCCGGGGCGAAACCAGTTCCAGCAGCCGTTGGGGTTGGCGCTGCGGGGTTGCTCGGGGTACAGCACCAGCGCGTTGGCGGGCGCGGCCGCCGCGTTCATGCCGGTGCCGGTGGCAAAGTCCACGGGGTTCTGGGTGCAGCCGTGCAGCATCAGCACCAGGGGCATGGGGGAGTTTGCCGTGGCGCCTGGTGGCACGTACAGGTGGTAGTGGTGCGGGTTGTGCTTGGCGCCGGGGTGGGTGATCGCCACGCGGGTAAAGCTGCCGGGGGGTTCTGCCAACGGGTTGCTGCCGGTGGGGCTCGTGGCAGTGTGTGCGTCAGTGGGGGTGATGCGGTCAACAACCACGGCATCTTCCACATCGGCCGGTGTGCTGGGCCTGCGCCACGGTGCGCCATGGCCCTCTGCAGGCTGGCCGGCAACAGGCGGGGGCAGCGGGGCTGTGGCGGTATGGGCCGGTGCCACAGAACTGCCAGGGTTGTTGCTGTGGCGCGCCACGGCACCACCCAGGGTTTGTTGAATAACCCGCGTCGCGTCGGCCAGCTGGCCGTTGCGCACCAGCTGGGTGGCTTCACCCATCAGGTGCTTGAGGTTGATGTTCCAGTCCATGGGGACTCCTTGTGTGAATGCCCGCAGGGCTTGAACGGTGCGGTTCGGGTCGGTCGTGTTCAATGAATGCGTCCCGCCAGTGCCGCCTTGACCTCTGCGCTTGCATGAAACGCGCCCAGCACCGTCACCGAGGCAATGGTGGCCTGCGCCAGTGCCGATGGCACGTCGTCGTCAATGCTGGCCAGGCCCAGTACGCGGATCTCCAGCGCCTGGCCTGCTGCCTGCACGGCCTCCAGCTCGGCCCGGCCAAAGCGCTGCAAGCCCAGCACAAGCATCTTGCGGGCCACCACCTGGCGCACGGCGTCGTTCTGGGCGGTCAGCTGGTTGCGGATGGCCGTGCGGATGAAATCGGTGCGGTTGGCGTAAAAGCCTTCGGACACCAGCAGGTCGATGTGTCCCAGGTCGACAAAACCCAGGTTGATGGTGACTTTTTCAGACTCCGGCACCTTGCTGCGGGGCGCGATGGGAACGATATTGCTCATCAAGAAAACTCCAATAAACATCCATACGGATGGTATATGGATGGTAAATGGATGCCCTGTGGTGTGGTTTCAAGTGCGGCGGCAAAAGAAAAAGGAGCCCTTGGGCTCCTTGGTTGGCGCGTTCACTATAAAAGTTATAGCTGTTACCGCTTTGTACATAAGCGCAAAGGCCACTTTTTACTTGAAACTTCTAGCGCTGACGTGTTTTAAGCAGGCGCAGCGCCTGCTGCCTTTGCGCTGGCGCGCAGTCCTGGTGACCGCGCTGCCAACGCGGAGCGCCGATCACGACAACGTCAGTTCCTTGTGCTCACCCAGATCGCGCGGCTGCTCGCCCTTGATGGCGGCTTTTGCCATCTTGAAGATCTGCACCATCTTGCTTTCGTCCACGTCCCAATACTCGGCGTGGCGAACACGCACCACCAGCAGGGCTAGGTCAGGATCGGACACACCGCCCGGGAACCAGGCCTTGGCCATGGGCGACCACAAGGCCTCCTTCTGACCACGGTCGTCCACAAAACGCGCCTGGCCCGACATGGATACGTAGCTGTCGTCGTCGGGGTTGGAGTACGAGACATTCACTTCACCGTCGGTCAGCAGTCGCTCGTACAGTTCGCCGGACTTGGGGATGAAGAAGTACAGCTCGCTCTGTTCGTCAAACTTGCGGTTTTGGGTGGTGAGCGGGTGCGCATGCAGCATGCCTGTGGACGTGCGGTGCGTCAGCATGCCGAAGCGGATGTCCTTGATGAGTTTCCACAAGGTTTCGTGGGCGGCGGTGTCGTGTTGCATGGGGGGCTCCTGTGGAGGATGAAAGGGTATGACCGACTGTAGAACTCCTGTGCAGTGCGCCGCGTCGTCCCCCTGCCCGCTTGTGCGTGGGTGCTTGTCCGACAGTTTTCAGCAAGTCCGACTTGTTCAGCGCCTTGAATACTGAACAACCGTGACTGCTGCAGTGGATTCAACATCTTCAAGACTTTGAAGCATCCATGCGAGTGCCCGGTCAGCCTGAGCCCCACCGGTTCCTCCGCCAATCACCGGAAAAGCCACTGATGCAAAGCTGTGTTGGTTGACCAACGCCATCGCCGAAACCACGGATTGCTGGATGGAGTACTGGGATGACATCCACCACATGCTGATCCCTGCGACGTGGATGATGCCTCTGTAGGGCAGTCGGCCCGCGCCCGTCAGCACTGCGCTACCCAGCGGCATCGGGCCGTGGCGCGCCAGTTCAAGAAAGGGCCGATATCCCGCGTGCCGCTTGATCGCCCCTGACACCCCTTGTGGCACCAACAACCACCACGGAATGATGTTGCGGTTCCAGGCGTTGACGATCACTTCCGCAGGCTGATCCAGCAGATCGCCTCGCACCACATTGACCGTTGTGCGTACAAGAATTGGTGTAGTGTTTTGCGGCACAGGGTTTCACGCCTTCTTCAAAAACTCTGACTTGAGCAACATGCTGCCCAAGTCCGTCTTGCAGTCCACGTTGTGGCCGTCTGCACCATCGACCAGGCGGATGCTTTTGATCTTGGTGCCCTTTTTGAGCGTGGAGGACGAGCCCTTGACCTTGAGGTCTTTCACCAGGATCACCGCATCCCCGTCGGCCAGCGTGTTGCCGTTGGCGTCACGCACTGCGCCATCGCCTGCATCGTTTGTCTCTGATTCCGTGGCGTCAGCCACCTGCGGCCACTCAAACGCGCAGTCGGGGCACACATAGTTGCTGCCATCGGGGTAGGTGTTTTCCTGGCCACATTGGGGGCAGGCGGGAATGGTGTGGGGCATGGTCGGATCCTCTCTGTGGGCTGTTGTTGTGGTTTTAAATGGGACGCATGAAGTGTCGTTGCTTCACAGCGGCGCGCGTTGCTCCAGCGAAAAAGGCGGCAGCCCTTTGAGCAGGCGCTGGCCGTAGCTGGTGCGCGTCAGGCGCTTGTCATAGCAATAGACATGCGCCACGTCTTCTTCGGTGCGGATGGCGCGGCCCACCCATTGGGCCAGGCGGATGGCGGTGGCGGGCACCACCAGCTCGCTGAAGGGGTCGCGCCCCACGGCGCGGAGCCACTCGGCGCGGGCTTCGCCCACCGGGTCATCGGGCGGGGCAAAGGGCAGCTTGGTGATGAAGACCGATTCGCACAGGCGCCCGGGCAAATCCAGCCCCTCGCCAAACGACTGCATGCCGAAGATGACCGAGGGCTCGCCGTTGTCCACCCGTTCGCGGTGGCGGCGCAGCAGCTGCGTGCGCGGCAGCGCGTTCTGCACCAGCACCACACTGCGCATGGCGGTGGGCAGCGCATCGACCGCCTGGCGCATCTGCTCGCGCGAGGTGAACAGCACCAGCGCACCGTATTCCACGCGGGCAATGTCGTGCAGCAGCGCATCGACCATCTCGGTGGTGAATTGCGCGGCGTTCTTGGGGTCGGCGCGGGTCTCGGCCGCGATCAGCGTGCCCTGTGCGGCGTAGTTGAAGGGGCTGGCCACCTCCAGCGTGGTGGCGGCATCGTCGCCATGCAACCCAGCCTCGCGCAAAAAGAAGTCGAAATTGCCGCAGCTGGTGAGCGTGGCCGACGTGAGCACCGCGCCGCGCACCGCGCTCCACAAATGGTTGCGCAGCGTGGTGCCGGGCAAGATGGGGCTGGCGTGCGCCTTGACCACAATGAAGTCCCCATCCACCTCCAACGTGAACCACTTGGCGGCGGGCACAAAGCTGCGGTCGGCGCCCTGGGGCGCATCCTGCAGCAGCAGTTGCGCTGTGGCGTGCAGCTCTTCCAGCCGGGGCGCCAACATGCCGATTTGCGCGTACAGCGTGGACAAGCGCTTGGCCTCGTCGGGCTTGTCACGCATTTCGGCACGCAGGGCCTTGCTGATGGCGCGCAGCGCTTCGAGGAACCCATCGGCGCTGGCCGCCAGCAGGCCCAGCGGCGCAATGAGTTGTTCGGGCAGCTCGCCACGCGGCACGCGCACACGCGCTGGCCCCCAGGTGTCGCGCTGGCTCTTGAGGTTGTCGCCATAAACCTCCATCACGATGCGCGCCAGGTCCTGCAGCGTCTGCCGTAACTGGGCCGCGTGGCGCGGAATGTCGGCAATCTCTTCGACCTCCAGCAGCGCGCCAATGCGCAGGCCCCGGCTCGAAAGCCGCTCGATCCAGGTGATGCGCGACAGGTCCATGCTGCACGCAAACTGCTGCAGCGCCGTGGCGGGCAGGTGGTGCGCTTCGTCCAATATCAGCAGGCAGTTGTCCAGCTCGGGCAGCACGCGCGCGCCCAGCGACGACAGCAGCAAATCATGGTTGGCCACGATGACTTGCGCGCCCACCAGCTCCTTGCGCTTGTCGTAGTAGGTGCACTGGCTGAAGGCCGGGCAGTGTTTGCCCGTGCACGACGCGCCTTCGGCCGCCACGGGGCTCCACACCTCGGGCTCGGGCGGTGTGTCCAGGCTGTCGCGGTCGCCATCCCACGCGCCTTTTGAAAGCGTCTGCGCCATCGTCGAATAAAACTGCATGCGCGCCTCGGTCTCATGCCGGGGGCGCTTGGCGCGGGCCGTGACTTCTTCGTCAGCAAACAGGTCGTCTTCGCCCTCGCCTTCACCCTCGGCCTCGCCCGTGCCCGCCAGCCGGTCGAGCTTGAGCTTGCACACATAGCGCCCACGCCCCTTGGCCAGCGCAAATTTGAAGGGCTGGGGCATCAACGCCAACAGCGCGGGCAGGTCCTTGTTGACCAGCTGCTCCTGCAGCGCCACCGTGGCAGTCGAGATCAGCACCCGCGTGCCACGCGACAGCGCCAGCGCAATGGCCGGCGCGCAGTACGCCAGCGACTTGCCCACCCCCGTGCCCGCCTGGATGACCGCAATGGACCGCGTGGGCGCAGCCTCTTCACCGTCGTCTGCATCCACCTTGCCCAGCGTCGCAGTGCTGAACGTGCGCGCCACCTGCTCGGCCATCAGCCGCTGGCCGGGGCGGCTGCGAAAACCGGGGGTGGCAGCCACCACCGCATCGAACGACTGCAGGGCCGCTTGGGCCCACTCATTGGAAGACATAGGAGGAGTGTGTCACGGATGGTGGCCTGACTTTTTGTGTGAAAAGTGGGCCTGCCGCTTCAAGGAAAAGCGTTAGCAGCTATCCATAAAGTAGCGAATGAATGTTGATGTTGCTCGATCGAACGGTGGCGGCTATGCTCAAGAATAACTGATTTTTTATACAGCCTTTTCTTCCACATGATGGTGGAATGCCCATGAAAATCCTGCCCACTGAATTCGACGGCCAAGCCATCCGCCGCGTGTACGACGAAAGCACCGAGACCTGGTGGTTCTCGGTGATTGACGTGGTGCAGGTGTTGACGCAGCAGCCCGACGACTTGACCGCCCGCAAATACTGGAATCAGCTCAAGCGCCGGCTTGGCAATGAAGGCAGTCAACTGGTGACAGCTTGTCACCAGTTGAAAATGCCCGCTGCCGATGGCAAACAGCGCTTCACCGACGTTGCCACCGCCGAAACCTTGCTGCGCTTGGTGCAGTCCGTCCCCAGCCCCAAGGCAGAGCCCATCAAGCTCTGGCTGGCCAAGGTGGGTTACGAGCGGATGCAGGAGCTGGCCGACCCTGCTTTGTCGCTGGACCGCGCCCGCCAGACCTGGCAGCAGCATGGCCGCAGCGACAAGTGGATTCAGCAGCGCATGACCGGGCAGGAAACCCGCAACAAGCTCACCGACTATTGGAGCGAGCACGACATCAAGGCGGGCAGCGAGTTCGCCATCCTCACCAACATCATTCATCAGGAATGGGCGGGCCTGAGCGTGTCGCAGCATAAGGAATTAAAGGGCCTGGCCAGCCACAACCTGCGCGACCACATGAGCGAGGCCGAGCTGATCTTTACCGCCCTGGCCGAGCTATCGACCCGCCAGATTGCCGAGAGCGTGCAGGCCACCGGCATGGCTGAGAACAAGACCGCCGCAACCACCGGGGGCCGCATCGCGCGCCAGGCCCGCAACCAGCTGGAGAGCCAAACCGGCAAGTCTGTGGTGACCGGGGCCAACTACCTACCGCCCGATGTGCCTAAGGTGTCGAAGTTGCCCAAGGCAGCGAAGGCAGTCAAGACCGCGAAACCGACGCAGGTCAACAAGCCGTCCAAGAATGCGTAGGGCACAGCGCAACTTCACTCACACCCTCTCACCAGGAGCCGCCCGTCGCTGATGACGCAACTGCCCCACCGCTGGGGTCAGAGTCAGAGCAAGCAGCCTTGCGCTGCAAGGCCTGCTCACTGAGAGACCGTTGCCAGCCCCTTGCCACCCACACCCAGCGTTCGCTGGTGCGAGCTGTGCTTGATGGCCGATCAGCGGGCTGGCCCTCAAGGCAGCCGTGCAAGAAAATCCCCGCACAGCTACAGGAGAGCAAAGATGCAGGGGGAAATGCGTGGGGATATGCGCGTAACGGTGGCACGTTTGGGGGCGCGGGCAAGCTTCGGGCTCGGCTGGCTGCGGGCGCTGGGCCTTGTAATGCTGCTGTGCATGGTGAGCGCATCCGGCGCGTGGGCACAACAAGCCCCCTCTTCGGCTGCCCCGGCGGCTGACAGCCCTGCACGCCAGCGATTGCTGGCGCAGGAGCTGGTACCGCAGCAGCCCGACCGGTACGCCTGGGTGCGCGCGGCAGAGGCCCTGGGACAAGGGGCCGATGTGCTCTATTTGCGTCTTGCTTTGCTCGACGAATGGCTGCTGGCTCTGGAAGAGCGGCCCGTGCAGGCGGGCCGCACCATCGAAGCTGCCATCGCTCACGGGCGTGAGGTCGATGCGGACGACCTGCAGCGCCGTGCGCGGAGGGTGTGGCCCTCCATACTGAAAACGCACCTGCGGCCGCAATGGGACATGGACGGGCCCAGCGCCCCACTGCCGTCCGAGCTTGAGGCCCTGGGCGCAGGCATTGCGCAAGAAGGTCCGGGCTTCTGGGTGCACCGCGCCAAAGATGGGCGCCCCCGGGGCCTCTATCTTTGGCTGGGCGTGCGCAATGGGCTGGGGGAGCCCGTGCCTTTGCCCGAATTCGCGCTGCGCCTGGGCCGCCCCGGCCAGCAGACGGCTGCGCCGTTGATGCAATGCTATTTGCCTCGCTACAGCACGCAGCAACTCATCCCGCCGCAAAGCACTCAGCATTACCTGTGCCGCGCGGCCGAGGGTGGTTTTGGGCTGCCGCCGCCCGGCGTCGGGTGGTTGGCGCAGATGGGGGAGTGGTTCGGCCAGGGCGCGTCCCTGCAGACCGAACTACCCCAGCACGACCAGGCCTTGTCGCGCACGGGCCGCATCCTGAGTCAGGTGGACAACCCGGCGGTGGACGACTTTCTGCGTGGTGCCCGTGAATCCACCGAGAAGCAGCAACAACTGCAAAAAGAACGAGCCCAGGCAGCGGCCGCAGCGGCGAAGAAGGCCCGTGAAGCCACGTCAGCGCGCAGCTCTGGCGAGTCGCTGCCGCTCTGGCTCAAGCGGGTGGCGTTCCTGGGCGGGGTGGTGGGCGCATTGGTGCTTTATGGCTTGCTCGCGCACCATGTCAGTGTGGCAGTGGCATCCGGGGTGTTGTGGTTGGCCCTGGCCATTCCCAGCGCGATCTACTTGCATGCCATCTGGACAACGGGCGGGACCGACGGCTGGGGCAAGCTCGCAGCGATCATCATGTCCGGGGCCGCCATCGTGGCGCCTTTTGCGGGCACGCTCGCCGCGTACACGGTCTACAAGCTGGTGGTGAGCGCGCAGGCGCGCCGCAAGGCGATCCTCTTCTTGATCGGCGTGATCGTGTTCATCTTGCTCCATGCGCTGGAGCGGTGGTTGTTCTGGTGACGGCAGGCTCCGCGCGCCCGCAGCGGCGCAGGGCCTGGGCCTACAGCGCGGGGCGGTCAGCGGCGTTAGGGTGGACGGACTCTACGTTGCATACCAAGGCCCAGCATGAAAACGACTCCCACCGCCTCCCGTCCCGATGAGGAAAAAGTACCCTCTGCCCCCGTGCCAACGCGCACCGAACGGCGCGTGAATACCACCCAGCCCCAGCCACAGCCCGGCAGCGCACCCGAAGACCTGAGCGGCCCCGAAGCCCGCCTGCCGCACGAGCGCGACCAGTCGGTGGACATGACCGGCGGTGAACCCGATGCGCAGATGGAGCAGGCTTACCGCGACGTGAAACGTGGCCTGCAAGACACCGACCGGGGGCCAGCGGCTGACAAGGCTTACCAGAAGCAAAAGCGCGCCGATTGATTGCTGTTTGGGTCGCTACTCGTTACTACTCTTTGCGGACGATTGCTTCACTTGGGCCACCAGAAATCGAAACGAGCTACCGCACTGCAGCGTGCCGATGAATCCTGGCCGCAGCTTCCATTCACAGTGTTCTAGGCGGTGAATCATTGATCCTCTCAGGTAGCAAGGAGCTAGGTCGTATTCGTCGTGTATGACACGACTTTCGACCTCTTCGGCAACTTGGAAAAAATGGCCGATATCAATGGATGAAAGATCCACGTCCGAAGCTTTGCAAGTGGTCGGCTCAGATGAATAGAAATCAGTTGTGCCTACAAATATCTTTGCCTCGAAAATGAACGTGAAAAAGACCACTACCAATGCCGCAAGCAACGCGACGGCGGTTACGTACCATCGCTTCATTTCGGCACGGCGGATGCAGCTTCGCCAGGGTTCTTGTAAGAAACCTGGGGATGCTTGTACACATCTTTGCTGGATATGGAAAAGTGCGAATAGAGCTCCCCTGTAAGCCATTGCAGGGAATTGTTCTGCTCTGAAGTCACTGTCTCGTATTTCTTGTCGTCGATGCTGCGACCCACGATTTCAATGCCGATGGAATCCCCATTGATGGGATAGCGCTGCGGATATGGCTTGGCGCGTTCGTGTGCATCCAACGCCCTTACGTGATTGGACCAAGACATTGCCTGTATCCGAGCCATCGCGACGCTATCGCAAGATGGTTTGTCAATCTCAAGGCATCTTGACCGTATGTGCCTTCCGACGTGCTGACAACGCATCAAGAGGCTTGCTGTTTGGTAAACCTGCCCATTCTTGTCGATAAGAAAGTGGGCGCCATGGGGACTTCGCGCATAGCTGTTGAACGTCTGCTGGGCTGTAGACGAGTCCGTCTGGTGCAACACAATTGCTACCACCGTGCTGATGGGACCGTGTTCCAGGTTGAGATAGCGACGCACGATGATCCGTCCATCAACAAAGATACCCTCGGGTGTAATTTTTGGCATCCGGGCATATTAGTAACGCCCCAGTGCAAGAAAAACCCATTCTTGTTCGTACGTTGCAAGTGATGTGACAAGCTGAATCTGCACACACGAGCTACAGGGCAGGTGCGATCCTCTGCCCCGCCATCCCTCACCCCCGCTCGCGTAGCGCCCGCTCAATCCGATCGCGCCGCACCGTCGTCTTGGGTACCTTGAAGGGGAACCACGTGCGCACGTCTTCCTCCAGCCCGATGCCGTGCATGTAGTTGTAGATGGCCTTCTTGAGCGCGCCGCCCAGCGCGTCGTGGTCCACGCCCGTGGGGTCGATGAAGGCCACGTCGTTCTTGGCAAAGTCGCCCGGGGGCAGCGGCGCCAGTGTCACGCCGTATTCCTCGGGGTTCTTGCCGACGGGGGAATGCACGGTGCAGGCAAAGCGGTGAAAGAAACCGCTTTGAATGCAGCCGTTGGCAAACAACTGCCGCACGTATTCGAGCGCATCTACCGTGTCCTGCACGGTCTGCGTCGGAAAGCCGTACATCAGGTACGCATGCACCAGAATGCCCGCGTCGGTAAACGCCCGCGTCACGCGCGCCACCTGGTCTACCGACACGCCTTTTTTCATCAGCGTGAGCAGCCGGTCTGAAGCGACTTCGAGCCCGCCCGAGATCGCAATGCAGCCGCTGTCGGCCATCAGCTCAGCCAGGTCGGGCGTGAAGGTTTTTTCAAACCGCACGTTGCCCCACCAGCTGATGCCCGTGTTGCGCGCGATCAGCTCGGTGGCCAGCGCTTTCAGCGCCTTGGGCGGTGCGGCCTCGTCCACAAAGTGAAAGCCTGTCTGCCCCGTCTCGCGCACGATCTGCTCGATGCGGTCGGCCAGCACTTCGGCGCTCGCGCCCTCGTAGCGGCTGATGTAGTCGAGGCTCACATCGCAAAAGCTGCACTTCTTCCAGTAGCAGCCGTGCGCGACGGTCAGCTTGTTCCAGCGCCCGTCGCTCCACAGGCGGTGCATGGGGTTGAGCATGTCGAGCAGCGAGAGGTAGCGGTCCAGCGGCAGGCCGTCCCAGGTGGGCGTGCCCACCTCGGCAAAGGCGATGTCGGCTTCCATCATGTTGATGTACTGGACTTGGCCGTCCTCGCCACGCACAAAGGTGCGCACCAGCCGCTGGCGGCCGCGCTCGCCGCGCAGGTGTTCCAGCAGTGCCAGCAAGGGGCGCTCCCCCGCGTCCAGCGTCACGTAGTCGAAGTGGTCGAACACGCGCGGGTCGGCCAACTCGCGCAGTTCGGTGTTCACAAAACCCCCGCCCAGCACCGTGACGATGTGGGGGGAGCGCGCCTTGATGGCCTGCGCAATGCGAAACGCCGCATACACCGAGCCGGGGAAAGGCACCGACAGCAGCACCACATCGGGTGCGTGGCGCTCCAGCGCGTCGTGCGTGAGCTGCTGCAGCATGTCGTCCACCAGCGTGTTGGGGGCTGCTAACGCCTTGGCCAGCGGGTCAAACGTGGGCTGGCTGCCAGCCAGCGACTCGGCATAGCGCACAAACTCAAAGCGCTCGTCCACCGCATCGCGCAGCACATCGGCCAGGTCGTTCAGGTACAGCGTGGCCAAGTGCTTGGCCTTGTCGTGCAGGCCTAAAGCGCCAAACGCCCAGCCCAGCGGGTCGCCGCCTTCGTCGTCCACATACACGTCCAGCGTGGCAAAACGCGGGCCCTCGGGCAGGTAGTTGCGGCCTGCAATGCGGTGGGCCAGTGTGCTGTCGCGCCCCTGCAAAAAGGCGATGGCAGGGCCGATGGTGGCGAGGTAGCGGTCCCTTTGCGCGGCAAAGCTCTGCACGGCGGGGCTTTGCTTTTTCGCGGGCAGTGCGTCCACCTTGGCTGCGACGGCCTTCAAGCCCTCGGGCGAAAGCAGCTGCAGCACCAGCGCCAGCGCCAGGTCTTCCTGCACCGCCGTCACACCCCGTGAACGCAGAAAGCCCGTGAGGTACGCGGTGGACGGGTACGGTGTGTTCAGTTGCGTCATCGGGGGGATGACGGAAAGCACGTGTTGAGTCATAAGGAGGCCTTGTGCGTCATGGCGAGCAATGCTAATTGGGTCAGTTCGCGTTCAGACCGAACACCCGCGTGCCCAGCTTGTGCTTAAAGAAGGACTCGATTCGAATTGCTTCGTCGCGCACCAAACTTCGCGAGAACGTTTCTAGTATTGAGAAGGTGAAATGTTGCATTCGCTCCCCTGGCTCAAGACAGATGTGCTCTAGACGTTGATTTCCCCCGTGCCCCGTTTTTGCATAGTCACACCAGCGTTGCCAGATTCCGCCTGCACCCGTCGCTGAACCGACATACTGCGCACCCGTCAACCCATCGACAATTAGGTAAATCCCACCGACCGCAGACAGCGCTGCCATCCAGTCCGCATGCGCGCCAGGGTTTTGTGTGAGTAGTTTCAGTTCCGCAAACGATATGTGAACGCGCAGAAAGTCCTTGAACGGAGGCAGTGCCCTGCCTTTTCGTCTTATTTCAAGTATTGCGCGATCCGTGAACCATTGGTGCCACGCGAGTGCACCTTTCCCCCAATCAATAACTACACGGTCCTCCAGATCCTCAAATCCAGAGCAGCTGGAAAGTGAGTAGTGCACTCGCCCTTGCTCTGCCCATTCGGGGTATGGACACTCAGGCGGAAACGGTGCTGCGGCCGCAGTAGTGCGGCTTCCAACGCTATATACGCCAACGAAACGGCTGGCGCTGCCCTCTTCTCCGATCGTCGCGATGATGTGCGAACAACCATCGAAAACTGGGCGACCCTGAAATTGTTGATAGGTTTCAAACCAACCTGAGCGTCGCAGCGCATTCATATCCAAGTCGTCGCCCTTGTGGCGCACAAGCTTGACTTTGCTGGGGTCCGCCTGAAAGCCCTTGCTACGTAGCAACTCAAAAAAACTGATCACGGGTTGCCGCTCCCAAGATAGTTGTTCTTCACCCGCACATAGTGCTCGGCCGAATACTTGAGGTACGTAATTTCTGCCTCGGTCAAAGCACGCTGGCGTACCGCCGGGCGGCCGATGTACAGGTACCCACTCTCCAGCACCTTGCCGGGCGAGACCAGGCTGCCCGCGCCCAGCATCACGCGGTCTTCGATGACCGCGTCGTCCATCACGATGGAGCCCATGCCGATGAGGCATTCGTTGCCGATGCGGCAGCCGTGCAGGATGACCGAGTGGCCCACGGTGACGTAGTCGCCAATCACCAGCGGAGATCCTTCGGGCTTGGCCGCGTTGCGGTGCGAGACATGGCCCATGGTCAGGTCCTGCACATTGCTGCAGCGGCCCACGGTGATGCGGTTCACGTCGCCGCGCAGTACGGCGTTGCACCATACGGAGCTGTCGTCGCCCAGGGTCACGTCACCGATGACCTGCGCGCTGGCGTGGATGTAGACATGGGCGCCCAGCGTGGGTGCGGTATCGAGGTAGGGAGACAGTGGCATGGTGCGGATGCAGCGAGGACAAGAAACCCTGAGCGTAGTGCAAACAGGGTGGCCTCCGGCCCCAGCGGTTGAAGGGGGGGCTGAAGCGGGGCACATCTTTGGTCACAACCTGTGGTCATCGCCTGCGTGCCAATGCCCCCACCACACGCGCCGCAGCGCGGATCTCCGCTTCATCAAACCCTGCATACCCCAGCAGCCAGCCCCGGCGCGGTGACTGCATGGCATAGCGCGACAGCGGCGCCAGCATCACGCCAGCAGCCAGGGCATTGCGGCTCAGGGTTTCGTCATCGCTGTCTGGCGCCACCTCGTGCAGCAGGTGCATGCCCCGGTCGCTGGGCAACAGCTGCACCGCACCGTTGCTCGCGTCGGCCAAGGCGCTGATCAGCACTTGCTGGCGCGCAAGGTACAGCTCGCGCATGTGCCGCAAGTGGCGCAGCAAGTGGCCTTCGGCAATGAAGCGCGCCAGCACGGCCTGCGCATCGCCGGGTGCATGCCGGTCGGTGATGGCACGGGCCATGGCAAAGGCCTCCACCAGTGCAGGTGGCACCACCACAAAACCCAGGCGCAGGCCAGGGTGCAGCGTTTTCGAAAACGTACCCACGTACAGCACCCGCTCCGACCCCGGCAGGCTGCACAGCGCGGGCACACGCTGGGCCGCGCCGCCGTACTGAAACTCGCCGTCGTAGTCGTCTTCCACCACCCAGGCGTCGTGCGCGCGGGCCCATTGCAGCAGCGCTTGCCGCCGCGCGAGATTCATGCCCACCCCCGTGGGGAACTGGTGCGTGGGCGTGACCACCGCCATGCACGCAGCGGGCCAACGGGTGGCGGCATCGTCGATGCGCATGCCATCGGCATCCATCTCCACCGGCCGCGCCAGTGCGCCATGCCCCAGCAGGCTGGCGCGGATGCCGGGGTAGCCGGGGTCTTCCACCAGCACCTCGTCGCCCACGTCCAGCAGCAGCCGCGCAATCAGGTCAATGCCCTGCTGCGAGCCCGAGCACACCACCACCTGCGCCGCATCGCAGCGAATGCCGCGCGAGGCCCACAGCCATTGCGCCACGGACTGGCGCAGGTGCGGGTCGCCTGCAGGGTCCAGGTACTGCGCGCGTTGTGCACGCTGGTGGGCCGTGGCCTGGCGGCTCAGCCGGTCCCACACGGCAAACGGAAAGGTGGCGACCTCCGGCGCGCCGATGCGGAACGCGCGCGCCGCCACATGCGGCGGGCGCCAGCGCGCAGCCGTCTCGGCAATGAGCTGCCCGCGCCGCGACAGCCCGCGCGGCGGCGCCACGAGCCCCTGCGTGGGCGGTGCGCCAGCGGCTTGCGAGACATAGGTGCCGTCGCCCACGCGCGCCTCTACATAGCCCTCGGCCTGCAGGCGCTGCACGGCCCACAGCACAGTGTTGCGCGACACGCCCAGGCTGGCCGCATGCTCGCGCGACGGCGGCAGGCGTGTGCCTGCGCGCAGGCTACCTTGCTCGATGGCGCGGCGCAGCTGGTCATACACCTGCTGGCGCAGGGTGGTTGCGTTGGGGGACGCAGCGGGTCGATTGGCTCCGGGGCGCGGCATGAATTGGCCCTTTCGATGTGGCTATGCAGCCATAAACTGAAGAACCATTGTAGAAGCCCGGGCTGCATGCCCTCGCCTTTGTTGAGAGACACAAACCCCATGGCCCAACACACAGCCACCATCGCATGGCAGCGCGGCAGCGACGACTTTCTGGACAAGCGCTACCACCGCGCCCACACCTGGCAGTTCGACGGCGGCGCCACCGTGGCCGCGTCGTCATCGCCCCATGTGGTGCCGCTGCCGTATTCCGACGCCGCAGCGGTGGACCCGGAAGAAGCCTATGTCGCAGCGCTGTCGAGCTGCCACATGCTGTGGTTCATGGACTTCGCCAGCCGCGCGGGTTTTCGGCTGAACAGCTACATTGACGCGGCCGTGGGCACCATGGCCAAAAACGATGATGACCAGCTTGCCGTGACGCACGTACAGCTGCGGCCCGTCACACGCTTTGACGCAGCCCATGCGCCCAGCGCTGTACAGCTGGACAACCTGCACCACCGCGCGCACGCCTCGTGCTTCCTGGCCAACTCGGTCAAGACGCAGATCGACTGCGCGCCCGTGCTCGAGATTGAACCTGCAGTGAAAGGCCGCTGACATGGCCAACGCCAACCGCCAATTTCAGGTGACGGACCCTGCCCCCTTGCACGCCCTGGTGCACACGCAGCCACTGGCCACGCTGGTGATTGCTCAAGCCGGTGCGCTGCACGTCAACCACATCCCCCTGTACCTGGACCCGGCCCGGGGCCCCCACGGCACGCTGGTGGGCCACGTGGCGCGCGCCAACACCGTGTGGCCGCTGCTACCGCAGCAGGCGGTGGCCGTGTTCCACGGCCCGCAGGCCTATGTGTCGCCGTCGTGGTACCCGTCCAAAGCCATTGACGGCAAACAGGTGCCCACCTGGAACTACGCCACGGTGCATGCCCATGGCACGCTCAGTGCGGTGGACGACGCGGACCGCCTGCGCGCCATCCTGCACACCTTGAGCGAGCGCCATGAGTCCCACCGCCCCCACCCCTGGCGCCTGGACGACGCGCCGCCCGACTACATCGACAAGATGCTGCGCGCTATCGTCGGCATTGAGCTGGCGGTAGAGCGCTGGGAAGGCGTCTGGAAGGTCAGCCAAAACCGCACCGACACCGACCGCGCAGGCGTGGTGCAGGGGCTGACGGCCGAGGGAACACCCGGCGCGGCGGACATGGCGGCGCTGGTGCGGGCTGTGTGATTTGTGGGGAGAGATTCAAATTTCATAGCTTCCAGCGCTTGATGGATAAGCGCTAGAGCCTGTTTTGACCACTATTCTTCCCCCTCGATCCAATCACCCCAACCCGTTCGGGCTGAGCCTGTCGAAGCCGTGTGCCGCGCTTCGGCAGGCTCAGCGTGAACGGTCGTTGCGCTGACCGACAGCATCACCCCTCCAACACCTCCACCCGCAGCGCCGCCACCGGCCCTGCCACTGCGGGGTGCGCAGCCAGCGCATGCACAGCCAGGTCCACGGTCGACTGCGCCACCGCGTCCGTCAGCACCAGCACTTGCACACCGCTGCCCGGCGGCAGGGATTTGTCGTTGGCCAGTGCCACCTGCAGCACCGGCACCTGCTGCGCCGCCAGCCACGCGCCCACCGCCTCGATCTGCTGCGCGCTGTGTACGGGCACGCGCAGGTAGTGGCGCGTGTGTACGGCAGCGCGGGGCAGCACGGCCAGTTGCTCGTCCATGGCGTGCGTGTGAAAACCCAGGTGCGGCACCCGCTGCGCTGCACTGGTGCCATCCAGCCGCGCCACATCCACTAGGTCGGCAATCACGGCCGACGCGGTCTGCTCTGACCCCGCACCCGCGCCATAGAACATCGTCACGCCCGCCGCGTCGCCCTTGACCATGATGCCGTTCATCGACCCGTTCACATGCGCCAGCAGGTGCGTGGCGGGTACCAGCGCGGGCTGCACGCGCAGCTCGACCCCTTCGTTGCGCCGCCGGGCCACACCGAGTAGCTTGATGCGGTAGCCCAACTGTTCAGCGCAGGCCACGTCCAGCCCCTGCAGCGCAGTGATGCCCTCCACCTGCGCATCAGCAAACCGCACCGGCATGCCAAACGCATTGGCCGCCAGCAGCGAGATCTTGTGCGCCGCGTCGATGCCCTCGATGTCAAAGGTTGGGTCAGCCTCGGCGTAGCCCAGCGCCTGGGCCTGGGCCAGCGCCTCGGCAAAACCCACGCCCTCATCGCGCATCTTGCTCAGGATGAAGTTGGTGGTGCCGTTGATGATGCCCGCCACCCATTCGATGCGGTTGGCCGAGAGGCCTTCGCGCAGCGCCTTCACGATGGGGATGCTGACGGCCACCGCGCCTTCATACGCCACGGCCACGCCGTGCTGGCGCGCTGCGGCAAAAATCTCGTTGCCATGCACCGCCAACAGCGCCTTGTTGGCTGTGACCACATGCTTGCCCGCGCGAATGGCGGCCAGCACCCAGTCGCGCGCAGGGCCGGTGCCTCCTGCAGCCTCCACCAGCACATCCACATCGGGGTGCGTGGCGACCTGCATGGGGTCGTTGGTCAGGGCCACGTCCTTGCCCACCACACTCATGGCGCGGGCCAGGCTGCGGGCGCAGACCACCACCATCTTGATGCCCCGCCCCGTACGGCCCGCAATCAGCGCCTGGTTGCGCGCCAGCACGCGGAAGGTGCCTGCGCCCACGGTACCAATGCCAATCATGCCCACGCGCAAGGGGCGCATGGCCGCAGTGTGCGGTGGCAACAAAGGGGCTGCGAGGGACGGAACGGGATCACGGACCATGGACTTCTCCGGCTGACAAACGAACAAACAAAAAAACCCAGCTGCCAGAGCTGGGTTTCAGTCAATTCGTCTTGGGAGAGAAGAGAGAGCGATCACCAGGTGGCTGCCGAAACGGCCACCTGCGCGTGCTCAGGTGGCCGCGGGGGTAATGGTGGTAATCATTCGTGCACCCATCGCCCGCGAGAATGCGGACAGCATCATGCACAGACCCATGGGGGCTGCAGCAGGTGCGGTGAAGGCGATGTGGGTGAACGACATGAGGGGCGCAGTGTAGCGCAGGGCACGGCGGGGTCGTCAAGCCCCGGCGTGGGTGATGCACGCTGCAGCGCCCCCTTTGTTTGTAGCTAAAACTATTATTTTTATAGCTACTAGCGCTTATGGAATAAGCGCTAGAGCCTGATTTGGCTTGAATATCTCTAAGCCAACGCGTTAACTGACCAGTGTGGCCGTCAACGTGATTTCTGGCACAGCCGCCAGCGCCTTGGACAGTGGGCAGTTCGCCTTGGCATCTGCCGCCAGCTTTTGAAACGCTGCATCGTCCATGCCCGGCACCTTGGCCTTGAGCGTCAGCGCAATGCGGTCGATGACAAAACCATCGCCCTCTTTCGTCAGGCGCACGGCCGCCGTGGTGTCGATGACCTCGGTGGACACGCCTGCCTTTTCGGCCGCAAACGCAAACGCCATGGTGAAGCAGGCCGCATGCGCTGCGCCCACAATTTCTTCGGGGTTGGTGCCCTTGCGGTCATCGCCAAAACGGCTGGCAAAGCCGTAGGGGTACTTGTCCAGCGCACCGGTCTCGGTGCTGATCTGGCCCTGGCCGGACTTGCCGGCACCTTCCCAATGAACACTGGCGTTTTTTTCAGACATGGAGTTCTCCTTGAGGTGAATGGGTTGAATGCAGTGGCAGTGGGCTTGGTAAAGCCGCAGGCACACACGTTTGAAGGTGTTGGCGCCGCTGCGAAGCGCTCCATCTCAACATCTCCACCAATGCACGGTTGTGGGACAGAACCGCATGGGCCTGTCCCGCCGACCGATTACTCAGTCCCTCTGTCGCATGAAGTGGAGGGCGCCGATACCGCTGGCGCTGGGCCCGCCACCCGCACCATGGCAATGGCGTCAAACGGGCACCGCACTGCACACAGCGCGCACCCGGTGCAGCCGGGTGCATCGTGCAGCGCAGACCGCTTGGGCCCCCAGGTGTGCGGGCCCAGCACCTGCAGCGACAGCACATGCGGCGGGCACACTGCCACGCACCAGCCGCAGCCCGTGCAGCGCTGGAGGTCAATGGCAGGCAAGGCCTTGCGGGGTGCAGTCATGGTGGGCAGCATAGTGCGGGCGGGCCGCCGTGTGTAGCTTGATGGCCCCCGTTACAGTCACAGCCCATATGCCCAACAACACCACCTCCACCGTCGTCACCCAACACCTCTTCATCCGCGGCCATGTACAGGGCGTGGGCTACCGCTGGTCCATGGCCCAGACCGCCGAGCGCCTGGGCGTGACGGGCTGGGTGCGCAACCGCAGCGATGGCCGTGTCGAGGCCTGCGCCTGGGGCCCGCCCGAGGCCGTGCAGGCACTGATCGACTGGGCACACCAAGGGCCCGCCTCTGCGCGGGTGGACGCGGTGGTGGTGGGCAACGTGCCCGACGGCGGCGACCCACCGCAGGGTTTTGTACAGCGCGATACGGTGTGATGCCCCAAACGGCCCAGCCGCCAATCCCGGTTCTTGTTCTGCAATCCACGGGCAGATCACCATAGCAACGGCTTGGCGTGCACACCCACCGCGCACCCCACTGCATCGCAAGCGACGACACAAATCAAACCTGTCGCCTGAACACGCCGATTGCCTACAAGGGCGTCCACACGGCATGGGGACCATGGTGACTCTGCATTCCGCACATCACCACCCACCCCCAGGAGACATGCCATGAGCGATCTGAACCATACCAACACCGACCGCAACGCAGACCCCCTCACCAACGAGCCGGGCGCACACCCCATTGGCACCGGCATTGGTGCCGCTGGCGGCGCCGTCACAGGGGCTGCGGCAGGCAGCCTCGGCGGCCCTGTGGGCGCAGCAATGGGTGCCGTCGTGGGCGCCGTGATCGGCGGCTTGGCAGGCAAAGGTGCGGCCGAAGCCGTCAACCCCACCGCCGAAGATGCCCACTGGCGCGATACCTTTGTGAGAGAGCCCTATTACTCCGACGCCTACACCTACGACGACTACGCCCCCGCCTACCGCGCCGGATACCAAAGCGTGATTGACGGACGCGGCGACTGGAACGAAGCACGTACCAATCTTCAGCAGCGCTGGGACGTAGACCACCGCCAAAGCAGTCGCCTGAACTGGATGGACGCAGAACCCGCGGCAAAAGCAGCGTGGGAGCGTGCAGACCGGATCTGGAAGCAGACGAAGCAGGAGTGAATACGGCTTGGAGGACGGCACGCCTTGCCATGGCTTCGGCGGCCCCTCTCGTGACGCGCGTCGCGGCGAGCGTGATTTCCACTCCGCTGCCACGTGGCAGCTTCGGGCTCATTGTGTGCCGCCCATCACCTGCAGTGAAAACACGTGCGCGCATTTGCTGTATGCACCATTTGCCGCTGACATTTGTCCACCAGTCGGTCGGACAAAAATCAATCAATCAACGAGTCCACCCCCTCAGCAGGACGCCTCTCATGAACACATCTACACAGCCACAACCTGACCGCATTGACGTGCAGGACTCAGAATCGCTCAGCCGCTGGACGCGCGAGCTGGCTACCACCGAAGCACAGCTCAAGGACGCCGTAGCGCAAGTGGGCGACAAGGCGGCGGATGTTGAAATGCACCTGAAGGGCGCGCGCAGCACGACCAACAAAGACCGCATCGAGCAGGCGGGGGCAGACGAGGCCGGCTGACCGACCGAGGGCACCAAACATGAAATCTGTATGCGATGGCGCGTGCTGAACGCACAAAGTAAACGGAAAAAGGATGTTCGACGTCACCGACGCCGTTGAGTACAGAAATTTATTAACGACTGTTGCGGTCCGAATCGCGCGCTCATCCGCATTGATCGCGCGGCGCCATGTGTCACGCCATGCGTGCTTGGCGCGTTCCCAGTCCATCGACGATGTGCCCCACGCAGTGCTCCAGTCGCGGCTCAGCTTGGGCTCCACGCCGTCGAACGAATGGTTGAGGTACTCGGTGTAAGAGTCAGCGCCATAGCGGCAGGCCAGCTGGTATTCGTCGTTGGTCATGACGCCAGCCACTACGTCTTGCAGGCCGCTGCGGGCTTGGCGTGTTGCAGATGGGATCACCGTACAGGTCGTGTGTATTGTGGGGATGCGGCTAAGTACCCGTCTGGGTGCGGGCGGGGGATTACAGGTGTCTGTGGGGGATGACAGGGGCGAGCAGGCACCCAGGCAAAGCCCTGGGTCACAACGAAACTTGGCGGGCCTAACCTTGAGCTGTCTTCAAACAAGGAAACAGCATGATCAAGACTGAAAAGGCTTCTACCCGACTTCAATACGGACAGCGATTAAGCGTGCCAGGGATGTACTTGGGCCTATTTCACGGGCGCAATAGCTCAAAAGAATCAATGGATAACTGGGGCTTTGCCGGCCCAGTGCTGGGTCCATTGCGTTACTGCCACACCACTTATATGGCCCATTTGCGTTTGCACTTTGTGAGTGGTGAAGATGCAATGATTTGTTGCCATTCAACCAGTCTCGACGTCGACCTCGCGGTTGTGCAGGACCTCATCGAGTTCGAAGGCGCCTTCTATGGTGACTGGACTCTTTTCTTTGTAGCTCCCGAGGAATGCAAGCGGCCCGATGACGGTTTCAGACATAAGCCACGCAGTAACTTATATCAGTGGCACTGCGACACATGAGTGGCATAGCGTCGATCGGGTCTTTCATCCTCAGTTTTTGTATGCGTAAGTGCAGTTAGTCCCTGCGAAAGTCGGCGCAACTCGGCGTTACGAGAGGACAGTGAGGCCGATTTCACGCAGGTAAGAAAACACCGGATCGTAGTAAGCAGGATGCCGCGTGTGATCCTCTATTTCGCCCGGTGGCACAACGATCACCATGCCTTGTCTCGCGCGCGTAAGCAGCACGCGATAAGCGTTTTTCAGATAGGTTTGACGTTCTGGTTTATTGATGTTCTGCCATCGGTTGCCGACAAATTGGTGGTGACGCCAGCCGTCCGGGCTGATGCGCAAATCCGCGTCCCACACTACGCAGGCCCAGTCCAGTTCCAGCCCTTGTACTTGGAATTCCGTCGCTACGTCCTCCAAGTAATACGAAGAGCGCACATCGTCCTTATCGTCCAAAAACCAATGGACGGGATCCATGGGTGACCGAACGTTGATGGCGTGCGGCCGGAGCCGCTCAGCCTGCGAAGAAACCACGATGCCGAACCGTTCAGATCCGCGGGCTTGCGATTTCAACCACTGTTTAGCTTTGGTGAGATCGCGCGTGATGACAATGGGGTACCGATGTTGAAAACTCTTCAGCGATGCTGCCGCGTGAGCCATGTCGCGATCAAGTAGATGCTTGACGAAAGAGGACACGTGTTCTGCCCGGAATGAGCGCATCGACACCGCCAAATGCAGGTCTTCGTTGAAGTGCACATCCCTTCTGGTTGCCAATGACTCAATGGCGTCACCCGCCGCGTACTCGCTGTCCGTGAGTTGCGGCGAGATGTGAATCTCCCATTCAGGGTAGTGGCGCTCTATGGCGCCAATCCATTCGCTGATCCCGGCTTCGCCTGTGTTGATTTCTTGACCGCCGCCAACGAGACAGACCACCACAGCCCAGTCCTGATGTCGATCCATACAAGAGATCAGGAAGTCTGGCTCTGAATGATTGAAATCGGCGCGTCCTTTCTTTCGCGCCATGAACTGTGAGGTGTGCTCCAGCGTCCATGCGCGCTGGGCCTCATCAAAAATCACCACATGGTCTATGGGAGCGCGAGCGTCCAGCAGATACGCGTCCCGAAAGTGATGAACGTTTTGGATAAACGCCTCAACCGCCTTGCGGGTTTCTCCAACGCGAAGGCGGATTCCTTCACTTCTCTTTCGCGATACCTCGTCGCGGGTGAGCGCCTCGCAAAGTATCTTCACGAGAGGACCGTTTCCGGACAGGTAGACACTGTGCAGTTCGCTGCTCGCGTCCATATGCTTGGTGGCAACGTCGAGACCCACCAAGGTTTTTCCCGCTCCGGGTACGCCGGTGACGAAACAAATGGCTTTTCGGTTTTCTGCCTTGACGCGTTGAATGAGGCGGCTCACAGCTGCTGAAGTCACCGATAAGTTCTTGGCGCCAGCATCACTTCGGGACAGATCCGCGACCGAGTGTTTGCCGTACAGCGCCGATGCTGCTTCGACGATGGTTGGTGTTGGCTTATATCGCCCACCTACCCACTGAAGCGGATCAATAGTTGCGCCTTCGCACAGTAGCAATACGTTTTCAATGCACTCTCGAAGAGACGGCGGTGACACCTGTATGGGCAGCAAAACCCCATCGTCATGGTGACTGGTATAGATGGTGCTGAAGCCGCGATCCGTTTCAGTCGCGATCAATATCGGCGCGATCGTGATTCCGTGGCTCGGTTCATGGAAGTTCTTCAAGTCCAGCGCGTAATCCCAAACCTGATCCATTGCCGCGCGGTTGAATTGCGATTCGCCCACCTTGAATTCGATGACAAAGACTGCGTGCTGGATGATGACCAGCACATCAATGCGTCTGCCCATGCGCGGAACCACGAATTCAAAGAACAAGTGCCCTTTGAGGGCCCAAGGTACAAGCTGCGCTTTCAGTACCTTGATCTGCTTGATCCACGCGTCGCGTTGCCCTAAGTCAATGGCAAATCCGGAATGGCGGGCCATCTCGCCGAGCACGCTGTCCTCAGAGGCATCGAAAAACGATGCGAGGCTGGACGAGTAGTAGGCGCGGTCAATGCTCATAGTGTTTTGAGCATAAAGGCGATCCATGAAAAAAGCCCCAAGCGATTCAATCGCTTGGGGCTTCTGCCCAATTGCGAGACGAAAAAATCAAACGTCGATGTTCCCCGCACGCAAAGCGTTGGTCTCAATGAAATCCCGGCGCGGCTCCACCTCATCCCCCATCAGCATCGTGAACACCCGGTCCGCCTCGATCGCATCGTCGATCTGCACGCGCAGCAAACGGCGCACGTTGGGGTCCATCGTCGTTTCCCACAGTTGCTCGGGGTTCATCTCGCCCAGGCCCTTGTAGCGCTGGCGGCTGGTGGTGCGCTCGGCGTCGCTGATCAGCCACTTCATGGCCACGCGGAAGTCGCCCACTTTTTCTTCCTTGGCTTTTTCGCCTTCGCCACGCATCACCTTGGCGCCTTCGCTCAGCAAGCCGCGGAAGGTTTCGGCGGCTTCGGCCAGGGCGGCGTAGTCGGCGCCGTGCACAAAGTCTTGCGTGATGACGCTGCTCTTGATGTTGCCGTGGTGGCGGCGGCTGATGCGCAGCAGGGGCTTGTCGGTGCGGGCGTCA
The DNA here is from genome assembly GCF_046314175.1 of Acidovorax sp. Lineage (GTDB taxonomy): Bacteria > Pseudomonadota > Gammaproteobacteria > Burkholderiales > Burkholderiaceae_C > Acidovorax. Next base: position 26,239 of record NZ_JBKBXG010000073.1, read on the forward strand.
AATTCGCCAGCTACTTCGGCGGGGGCGCCGGTGGTGTTCAGCTCGCGCAGCTTGGCTTGCAGAGCCACGGCGCTGGCTTCGGCGTCGGCCACGGTGTCGAGTTTCAGGCTCACGCCGTCGGCAATCGCGCGCAGGGCTTCTGCGTCCATGAAGTTGCCCAGGCGGGCGATGACGCTTTCAGCAATCTGGTGCTTGCGCGCCAGCTCCGACAAGGTGTCGCCAGTCAGTGTTTGCGGGTTGGCGCCACCGGTGGTGACGCTGGCGTGGTTCAGCGCAATGCGCAGCAAGAAGCCGTCGAGCGCGGGGGCGTCCTTCAGGTACAGCTCTTCCTTGCCGGCCTTGACCTTGTACAGCGGTGGCTGGGCAATGTAGATGTGGCCGCGTTCGACCAGCTCGGGCATCTGGCGGTAGAAGAAGGTGAGCAGCAGGGTTCGGATGTGGGCGCCGTCCACGTCGGCGTCGGTCATGATGATGATGCGGTGGTAGCGCAGCTTGGCCACGTCAAAGTCGTCGCCCCCGGTGGTGCCACCGGCCTTGCCGATGCCGGTGCCCAGGGCCGTGATCAGCGTCAGGATTTCGTTGCTGGTCAGCAGCTTTTCGTAGCGAGCTTTTTCCACGTTCAGGATCTTGCCGCGCAGGGGCAGGATGGCCTGGAACTTGCGGTCGCGGCCCTGCTTGGCAGAGCCGCCGGCGGAGTCACCCTCCACAATGTAGATCTCGCACATCGCTGGGTCTTTTTCCTGGCAGTCGGCCAGTTTGCCGGGCAGGCCCATGCCGTCGAGCACGCCTTTGCGGCGGGTCATTTCGCGGGCCTTGCGGGCGGCTTCGCGGGCGCGGGCGGCTTCCACGA
>NZ_JBKBXG010000074.1:0-25873 GCF_046314175.1 Acidovorax sp.
CGCAGGACGGCCGCATCAGCCTGCGCCTGGGCACCCGCGCCATCGACGTGCGCGTGTCCACCCTGCCCAGCGCCCATGGCGAACGCGCCGTGCTGCGCCTGCTGGACAAGAGTGAAAGCAAGCTGAGTCTGGAGGCCGTGGGCATGCAGGGCGAAACCCTGCGCCGTTTTGAGGGCCTGATCAGCCAGCCGCACGGCATCATCCTGGTGACCGGGCCCACGGGCTCGGGCAAAACCACCACGCTGTACGCGGGCCTGGGGCGGCTGGACGCCACGCGCAACAACATCATGACGGTGGAAGACCCCATCGAGTACGAGCTGCCGGGCGTGGGCCAGACGCAAGTCAACAGCAAGATAGAGCTGACCTTTGCCAAGGCCCTGCGCGCCATCCTGCGCCAGGACCCGGACATCATCATGATTGGCGAAATCCGCGACTTTGAAACCGCGCAGATCGCCATCCAGGCTTCGCTGACCGGTCACCTGGTGCTGGCCACGCTGCACACGAACGATGCCGCTAGCGCCGTCACCCGCCTGACCGACATGGGTGTGGAGCCCTTCCTGCTGTCGTCATCGCTGCTGGGCGTGCTGGCCCAGCGCCTGGTGCGCAAATACTGCAGCCATTGCCACGGCGCTGGCTGCGACCACTGTGGCCAGACGGGTTACACCGGCCGCACCGGCGTGTTCGAGCTGCTAGTGACCACCGATGCCATCCGCGCGCAGATCCACAACCAGGCATCCGAAGCCGACATCCGCACCGCAGCGCTTGCAGGCGGCATGGCGCTGATGCGGGACGACGCCGAGCGGTTGATTGCAGCGGGCATCACCAGCCGCGAAGAAGTGCTGCGCGTCACGCGGGACTGAGCCTGCGCGGCGGCTTGTCAGCGCAACGCGCTGGCAAGCAATCACTACGTTTTTGATAGCTATTAGCGCTTGATGGATAAGCGCTAGAAGCCAAAAATGCTCAAAATTCAAGCCCGTCTGCATCCAGACAGCGGCTCCCTGTGTTTTTTGTCAGCCATGACTGACAGCGCCTCCAGCCCGTGACCGCTGGAAGCACGCTGGGCATTTGCGAACAATCGTAGGCCTCATCAACGACCACGGTGCGCAGAACCACCGCTGGCAGTTGTTCCGCCTTCAACACATTGTCGACAAGCCTGTAGCCCATGCACCCATCCCGCACTCCACCCCACCCATGGCAGTTTTTCCGCGCCGGGGGCGTGGACCAGGTCATCATCCGCACTGGCCAGGACATTGCCCGCCTGCCCGAGCTGGACAAAAAACTATGGGTGGCGCTGGCCTGCCCCACACGCGGCATCGAGTTTGATGAACGCACGCTGGACCTGATCGACACCGACCACGATGGCCGCATCCGGCCGCCCGAGCTCCTGGCCGCCTGCGCCTGGGCCTGCGCGCAGCTGCACAACCCCGATGAGCTGGCACAGCCCGGCGACACCCTGGACATCGCCGCCATCAATGACAGCACCGAGCCCGGTGCTGCGCTGGCGGGCGCCGCGCGGCGCATCCTGGCCATGGCCGGGCACGCCGACGCCACCACCATTTCTCTGGCCGATGTCACCACCCGCAGCGAGCAGCTGAGCACCATGCGTTTCAATGGCGACGGCATCATCACCGCCGACACCGCGCAGGGCGACACGCTGGCGCGCGAGACCATCGGCCACATCCTCACAACGCAGGGCGGCACACCCCCGGTGGGCGACCCGCCCCTGCCCGGCATCGACCGCGCCCATACCGAGGCATTTTTTGCCGACCTGGACAAGATCGAAGCCTGGGCCGCCAAGGCGCGCGACGCCACCACCGCGCTGGCGCTGGGCGAACACACGCTCAAGGCCACCCAGGCCATGAACGCCGTGGCGCACAAGATCGAAGACTTTTTTGCCCGCAGTCGCCTGGCCGCGTACGACCTGCGCGCGGCCACGGCGCTCAACCCGTCGCTGGAGGAATACACCGCCATGGCGGGCCAGCAGCTGGACCTGTCGTCTACCGCCATCACTACCTTGCCGCTGGCAGCCATCACGCCGCAGGCCCTGCTGCCGCTGACCGAGGGCGTCAACCCGGCCTGGGCCTCCGCGCTGCACAGCTTTCGCGACCACACGGTGGCGCCGCTGCTGGGGCGCCAGGCAGACGCCTTGACACAGGACGAATGGAACACCATCCGCAAGGCATTGGCACCCTGCCAGCAATGGCTGGCAGACCGGCCCGCCACGTCGCTGGATGGTTTGGACGAGGAGCTGCTGCACGCCCTGCACCGCAGCGACGCCCGCGATCGGGTGATGGCGCTGATTGCCGAGGACGAGGCCGAGCAGACACACAACGAACACACCAAGGACCTGGAAAAGCTGTTGCGCTTTAAACGCGATTTGCTGGAGCTGCTGAACAACTTTGTGTCGTTTTCAGCCTTCTACCAGCGCAAGGGCGCGATCTTTCAGGCGGGCACGCTGTACCTGGACGCACGCAGCTGCGACTTGACGGTGCAGGTCACCGATGCGGCCCAGCATGCCAAGCTGGCGGGCCTGGCCAAGACCTATCTGGCGTACTGCCACTGCACGCGCAAGGGACAGAAGATGGGCATCGTGGCTGCCTTCACCGCGGGCGATGTGGACTTTCTCTTCGTGGGCCGCAATGGCGTGTTTTATGACCGCAAGGGCCTGGACTGGGATGCCACCATCACCCGCATCGTCGAGAACCCGACCAGCATCTCCCAGGCCTTCCTGTCACCGTACAAGAAGTTCGTGCGCCTGATCGAGGAACAGGTGGCCAAGCGGGCGGCGGCGGGCGAGGCGCGCGCGCAAAAGTCGCTGGGCACCACCGCCAGCACGCTGGCGAACACCGAGCTCAAGACCGTAGGCACCACGGCTGACGCGGTCACCGCCACCACCCCGCGACGCACCGATGTGGGCACCGTGGCCGCCATTGGCGTGGCCCTGGGCAGCATCAGCGCGGTGGTGGTGGGCATCTTTGCCAAGTTTGTGGACCTGGGCGTGTGGATTCCGCTGGGGCTGATGGGCATCGTGCTGGCCATCTCCGGCCCCAGCATGCTGATCGCCTGGCTCAAGCTGCGCCAGCGCAGTCTGGGCCCGCTGCTGGACGCCAGCGGCTGGGCCATCAACGGGCGTATGCGCATCAACACGCGGCTGGGTGGTTCGCTGTCGCAAACGGCCAAAGTACCCCCCAATGCCCGGCGCACGCTGAAAGACCCGTTTGCGGAATCCAGGGCACCGGTGTGGTGGAGTGCGGCGGCACTGGTGGTGCTGTTGGTGTTGGCGATGACTGCCTGGCGCTTGCAGTGGCTGGACCGGTGGACAGCGCCCATGCCCCCCGCAGCGGCGCCCGTGGCAACCACCGCCCCTGCACCGGCCAACACCATTCCGGTGGCGCCGCCTGCGGCTGCACCCGCTGCTGCAGGTGTGGCAGGTACAGCCGCCCCGGCTGCGCGCTGACAGCGCCCATATCTGGCGATGAGGTGGGTGACGCCCGGATTCCCCCCGGGCCACCAAACCTCCATCGAAACAACAACGATTAACGGATTTGCAGAGCCGGCCTGCGCTCTGAGGATTGCGCCAATGACGGCATTGCGGGGGCTGCAACAAAGGCAGACTGCGCGGGTACCGCGCCGTCCTGCAGCTTGAATTGGCTCACAGCATTGGTCAGGTGGTGCGCCTGTTCCCGCAACGACTCGGACGCTGCAGTGGACTCTTCGACCAACGCGGCGTTCTGCTGCGTCATCTGGTCCAACTGGCTCACGGACTGGCTGATCTGGCCGATGTTGTCGCTCTGCTCAGCGGACGAGGCCGTGATCTCCGCAATGATGTCGGACACGCGGCGCACGCTGCTCACGATCTCGGTCATCGTCTGCCCGGCCTGGCTGACCAAACGCGAGCCGTCTTCGACGCGCTCCACCGATGAATTGATCAAGCCCTTGATCTCCTTGGCCGCCTCGGCACTGCGCTGGGCGAGGTTGCGCACCTCGCTGGCCACCACGGCAAACCCGCGGCCTTGTTCGCCTGCGCGGGCGGCTTCTACCGCAGCGTTCAACGCCAAGATGTTGGTCTGGAACGCGATGGAGTCGATCACGCCGGTGATGTCCGCAATCTTGCGCGAGCTGGTGGTGATCTGGTCCATGGTGGTCACCACCTGCGACACCACCGCCCCGCCGCGTGCAGCCACTTCGGCGGCCGACGAGGCGAAGTCACTGGCCTGGCGGGACGATTGGGCGCTTTGCTGCACCGTGCTGGTGAGCAGCTCCATCGAAGACGCTGTTTCTTCCAGGTTGGCGGCGGTCTGCTCGGTGCGGTGGCTCAGGTCGTGGTTGCCGCTGGCGATCTCGGAACTGGCGGTGGAGATGTTGCCCGCCGCGTCCTGCACCTGGCGCACCAGACCCCGCAACGAGTCCTGCATGCGGCCCATGGCCGACACCAGCTGGCCCACCTCGTCCTGGTTCATCACCGTCACATCACGCGACAAGTCTCCGCTGGCGATGCGCTCGGCCAGCTCTTGCGCCTGACCCAGCGACTTGGTGATGGAACGCACGCTGAAGAAGGTGAGCGGAATCAGCACCGCCAGCGCCAGCAGCAGGCCAAAACCGATCAATGCCGACATGGTGGATGTGCGCGACTCCACACCTGCGCGGGCTTCGTCCATCTGGGCGCGGGCTGTGGATGCCAGACTGGAGAACAGTTTGTCGGTGGCCTCCATGTGCACTTTGAGCCGGTCGGCATAGGCGCCGCCACCCGCGCCATCGAGCTGCGCGCCTTCGATCTTCTCGAAGATGGGGGAAATGCCGGTTTCGTACTGCTTGATCTCGTCCAGCGATTTGTCGATGGACGCCACAAAATCAGCATCGCCCGACTGCACCTGGCGCACTTCGGCCAGGCTCTTGCGCAGGGCCGCCAGGGTTTTGGCCCAGGACTCGCGCAGCGACGACACCTCGACCGAGTTGTTGAAGTTGATGATGATGTCTTTTTCAGTCCGGCGCAGGTCACCCAGGGTGGTGCGCAGGTCGGACATGTCGGTCAGGGTTTGCACCCGCTGTGAGAACAGCTCTTGCAGCGTGCCCCGGGTGCGGTCCAGGGCGATGTAGCCCATGGCGCCAATCACAACGAGAAGAACCAGGGAAAAGACGGTTCCGAAGTAGAGGCGGGTGCGGATGGAGAAGCGGCCGAGAGCATTCATGGCTCTTCCTTACATTTTTTAACAGACAACCCAGCATAGCAAATTTAGTGCCACACGCCCATCCTCCCGGTCTTCTGAACCGGGGGTGGGCGGGACTATAGAGCGAGCGTTGTGGTCTGCCGCACAGGGTAAGCACCGCCCCCAGGTCCTTGTGCAAGGAATCCGCGGGGGCAGTAGGCACGCTTATGCGGCCGTTGGCGCCGGAACCACCGGAATATAGAGTTGCCCGCCGTTGCGCTGGAACTCCACGGCCTTGGTTTCCATGCCTTGCGCCAATGCATCGGCCTCCGCCATGCCCTTTTGCTTGGCGAAGTCACGCACCTCCTGGGTGATCTTCATCGAGCAGAACTTGGGGCCGCACATCGAGCAGAAATGCGCCACCTTGGCCGAGTCTTTGGGCAGGGTCTCGTCGTGGTAGTCCTTGGCGGTGTCCGGGTCCAGCCCCAGGTTGAACTGGTCCTGCCAGCGGAAATCGAAACGCGCCTGGCTCAGCGCATCATCTCGCGCGCGGGCGCCGGGGTGCCCCTTGGCAACATCTGCGGCGTGGGCCGCAATCTTGTAGGCGATGATTCCCTGCTTCACATCGTCGCGGTTGGGCAGGCCCAGGTGCTCCTTGGGCGTCACGTAGCACAGCATGGCCGTGCCCATCCAGCCGATCATGGCAGCACCAATGGCGCTGGCAATGTGGTCGTAGCCGGGGGCGATGTCGATGGTCAGCGGGCCCAGGGTGTAGAACGGCGCTTCGTGGCAGGTCTTGAGCTGCTCGGTCATGTTGGCCTGAATCATGTGCATGGGCACGTGGCCAGGGCCTTCGATCATGGTCTGCACGTCGTGCTTCCAGGCCACCTGGGTCAGCTCGCCCAGGGTGTGCAGTTCGGCAAACTGGGCTTCGTCGTTGGCGTCCGATGCGCAGCCGGGGCGCAGGCCATCGCCCAGGCTGAACGACACGTCGTACGCCTTCATGATGTCGCAGATGTCCTCGAAATGCTCGTACAGAAAGCTTTCGCGGTGGTGCGCCATGCACCACTTGGCCATGATGGAACCGCCGCGCGAAACGATGCCGGTGCGGCGCTGCGCCGTGAGGTGGATGTAGGCCAGGCGCACACCGGCGTGGATGGTGAAGTAGTCCACGCCCTGCTCGGCCTGCTCGATCAGCGTGTCGCGGAAGATCGCCCAGGTCAGGTCTTCGGCCACGCCGCCCACTTTCTCCAGCGCCTGGTAGATCGGTACCGTGCCAATCGGCACAGGGCTGTTGCGCACGATCCAGTCGCGCGTGGTGTGGATGTTCTTGCCGGTGGACAGGTCCATCACGTTATCGGCGCCCCAGCGGATGGCCCACACGAGCTTTTCCACCTCTTCTTCGATGCTGGACGTGACCGCCGAGTTACCGATGTTGGCGTTGATCTTGACCTTGAAGTTGCGGCCAATCGCCATCGGTTCCACCTCGGGGTGGTTGATGTTGGCAGGGATGATGGCGCGACCCCGGGCCACTTCGTCGCGCACGAATTCGGGGGTGATGATGCGCGGGATGCTCGCGCCCATGGGGTTGCCCATCAGGCGCCGCTCGCGGCCTGCATCGGCCATGTACTGCTCCATCCACTCGCGCTTGCCGTTTTCGCGGATGGCCACGTACTCCATCTCGGGGGTGATGATGCCCTTCTTGGCGTAGTGCATTTGCGTGACGTTGGCGCCGCTCTTGGCGCGCAGGGGCTTGCGCTGCAGCGCGGCGGCTTCGGCACGCAGCTGGGCCAGGCGGGTGGCGTCTTCGCTCTTTTGCCCGTCATCCAGCGCCACGGGAGCACGGCCTTCGTAGTGCTCCACGTCGCCGCGGGCGGCAATCCAGCCCGCACGCACGCTGGCCAGGCCTTTACGCACGTCAATGGCGGCCTCGGGGTCGGTGTATGGGCCGGAGGTGTCGTACACGCTGACCTGCTCGCCATTGGTCAAAGCGATGTCGCGCACAGGCACGCGCAGTTCGGTGTGCAGGTGGCCAGGGAGGTAGGCCTTGCGAGATGCGGGGAAGGGTTCGCGGGTGCGCGCAAGCAACTCGGCGAACTTTTCGGTGCTGGCCAGCTTGGCGTGGGGATCGGGGGCATTCATGGGGCAGGTCTCCTGGTTCCGGTGGCGATGGATAACTGCTCCGGAATGGACCTGTGCGCCCCCCAGGACGGCGCACTGCAGCGCCTGGGGCATGGGCGTGCCAGCAGGGACTGCGGGCACGGGACAAGGAGGTCGGCTCTTCTTCCGCCGGTATGAACCGGATCAAGTTCGTCGGGTTCGCAAGGTCGGCCGAATTTCTTCAGCCACCTCGCATCTCAGCGCTTTCGCACACCCCGGAGCAGCCGCGAGTATAGGCCAGCGCCATTGCAGCGCCAGGCCGTCAAAGCAGTCGTTCGATAAGGACTACGACGAAGAAGACGGCCGCCGCGATGACCGTCCATTTGAAGATCACCAGCCCCAGCCGCTTGTAGAACACTTGCCCGGTGCCCACATAAAACCCGAAGCACACGGCCGCCGCGAGCAGCAGAAAGAGCGCGAGCCAACGGACGATCAGCATGGCAATCGACCCTACCAGGCGCGTACTGGCTGGGCAAAGCCGGTGGGTGCCTGGCGTTCGTCCTCGAACGTGACCACCTCCCACGCATCACGCTGGGCCAGCAACTCGCGCAGAAGCAAGTTGTTCATCGCATGGCCCGAGCGAAACGCGCTGTACGCAGCCAGCAGCGGTTTGCCAATGAGGTACAGGTCGCCCATGGCATCCAAAATCTTGTGTTTGACGAACTCGTCGTCGTAGCGCAGTCCGTCGCTGTTGAGCACCTTGTAGTCGTCCATCACGATGGCGTTGTCCAGGCCGCCCCCCAGGGCCAGGCCGTTGGAGCGCATCATTTCGACGTCGCGGGTGAAGCCGAAGGTGCGTGCACGGGCGATGTCGCGGCTGTAGTTGCCCGCGCCCATATCGAACTCGACGCGCTGGCCGGTCGAATCCACGGCCGGGTGGTCAAAGTCGATTTCAAAGCTGAGTTTGTAGCCGTGGTAAGGCGTCAATCGCGCCCACTTGGCGTTGGCGCCCTCGCCTTCGCGCACTTCCACGGGCCGGATAACGCGGATGAAGCGCTTGGGCGCGTTCTGCAGTTCCACCCCGGCGCTCTGCAGCAAAAAGACAAACGATGCAGAAGATCCGTCGAGGATGGGGACTTCTTCGGCCGTGATGTCCACGTAAAGGTTGTCGATGCCCAACCCCGCGCAGGCCGACATCAGATGCTCCACGGTGTGCACCTTGGCATTGCCCACCGCGATGGTGGAGGCCAGCCGGGTGTCGGTCACAGCTTCGGCCCGGATAGGTATGTCAACCGGCTGGGGCAGGTCTACCCGCCGGAACACGATGCCGGTGTCCGGCTGTGCGGGCCTCAAGGTCAATTCGACCCGTTGGCCGCTGTGCAGCCCGACGCCTACGGCGCGGGTCAGTGTCTTGAGGGTGCGTTGCTGAAGCATGGCGCATTTTAGTTTCTGCCGCCCGGCCCCGCACCAGTTGAGGGCATGCGCCTGCCTGCCGGTCGTCTTGGGCGGGCGGGCGAACGCGCGGATTGAGAAAACTTCCAAACCAAGGCCCATAAAAAAGCCCCGGCATTGCTGTCGGGGCTTTTTCTATTTGCCAGTCTTTACCTGGCTGCTATCTATTTAGTAACTGCCAGCGCTCTATACACCTTGATTTCTAATGTTTTTCTCTTGAAACCCAAGCAAAAACAGCGCAAGCAGCTCACATTTCAATAGCAAACCTCAGTCTGCCTGCTTACGCAGGAAGGCCGGGATCTCCAGGTCGTCCATGCCGCCGGACGACAGGGCGTCCACACGGGCTGCTGCCTGGGTGCGGTTGGTGCGCCACACGCTGGGCACCGACATGCTGCCGTAGTCGGCCTGGGCGCTGCCGCCCGCGTGGCCGCCCTGCACGCCCACGGCAGAACCGAGCATGCCAGCGCCGCCCACCACGGGCATCTGGTAAGCCATGTTGTCGGTGCCGGTGCGCAGACCACCTTGCACCACCGAGATGGGCTGGCGGCGTGCATTGGGGCGCGACAGACCCGTGGCCACCACGGTCACGCGGATCTCGTCGCCCAGGCTGTCGTCGTACGCCGCGCCATAAATCACGTGGGCATCGGGCGATGCGTACGCGTTTATGGTGCTCATCGCCAGGCGCGACTCGGACAGCTTGAGGCTGCCCTTGGCGGCGGTGACCAGCACCAGCACGCCCTTGGCGCCCGACAGGTCGATGCCTTCCAGCAGTGGGCAGGCCACAGCCTGCTCGGCAGCGATGCGTGCACGGTCAGGGCCTGCGGCGGTGGCCGTGCCCATCATGGCCTTGCCGGGCTCGCCCATCACGGTGCGCACGTCTTCAAAGTCGACGTTCACATGGCCGTATTCGTTGATGATTTCGGCAATGCCGCCCACGGCGTTTTTCAGCACATCGTTGGCGTGTGCAAAGGCTTCGTCCTGGGTGATGTCATCACCCAGCACTTCCAGCAGCTTTTCGTTGAGCACCACGATCAGCGAGTCGACGTTGGCTTCCAGCTCGGCCAGACCGTTGTCGGCGTTGGTCATGCGGCGGCCGCCTTCCCAGTCGAATGGCTTGGTAACCACGCCCACGGTAAGAATGCCCATTTCCTTGGCCACGCGGGCAATCACAGGCGCAGCGCCAGTGCCTGTGCCGCCGCCCATGCCGGCCGTGATGAACAGCATGTGCGCGCCGGTGATCGCGCTGCGGATGTCTTCCACGGCCGCCTCGGCCGCGTCGCGGCCCTTGTCGGGCTTGCTGCCAGCGCCCAGGCCGCTGCCACCCAGCTGGATGACGCGGTGGGCCGAGCTGCGGGTCAGCGCCTGCGCATCGGTGTTGGCGCAGACAAACTCCACGCCCTGCACGCTGCGGGCAATCATGTGCTCGACGGCGTTGCTGCCGCCGCCGCCCACGCCGATCACCTTGATCTGGGTGCCCTGGTTGAATTCTTCGGCTTCGATCATTTCGATGGTCATCTTGGAGCTCCTGTTTCTAGATTCGTATGCAATTGCCAAATGGGGATTGGGGTACCTGGTGTGGGAGAGTGCGGCGGTCCTGTGCATCGCCATCGCTCGCGCGGCGGTTGGTGGGGACTACCTCGCGCCAGCCAGAGTGGGTATTTCATGGTCAGAAATTCCCCACAATGAAATCTTTGAAGCGGCCAAACGCCGTCTTCATGGAACCGCTCTTTTGTGCCACTTTGAAGCCGCGCAACCGCGCCAGCCGGGCCTCTTCCAGCAAACCCATGACAGTAGCAGCACGGGGCTGGGCCACCATGTCAGACAACGCGCTGGAATACTTGGGAATGCCCCTGCGAACCGGCTTCAAAAAGATGTCTTCGCCCAGCTCGATCATCCCGGGCATGACCGAGCTGCCGCCCGTGAGCACGATGCCCGACGACAGCACTTCTTCGTAGCCCGATTCGCGGATCACCTGCTGGACCAGCGAGAAAATTTCTTCCACCCGCGGCTCGATCACGCCTGCCAGCGCCTGCTTGCTCAGCATGCGCGGGCTGCGGTCGCCCAGGCCGGGGACTTCGACCTGTGCATCGGGGTCTGCCAGCAGCTGCTTGGCGTAGCCGCTCTCGACCTTGATGTCTTCGGCGTCCTTCGTTGGCGTGCGCAGGGCCATGGCGATGTCGCTGGTGATCAGGTCGCCCGCAATGGGGATCACCGCCGTGTGCCGGATAGCGCCACCGGTGAAGATCGCCACGTCGGTCGTGCCCGCACCGATGTCGACCACCACCACGCCCAGCTCGCGCTCGTCGTCCGTCAGCACGGCCTGGCTGCTGGCCAGCGGGTTCAGCATGAGCTGCTCCACCTCCAGCCCGCAGCGGCGCACGCACTTGATGATGTTCTCGGCCGCGCTTTGCGCGCCGGTCACGATGTGGATCTTGGCTTCGAGGCGGATACCGCTCATGCCGATGGGCTCTTTCACATCCTGCCCGTCGATCACGAATTCCTGCGGCTCCACCAGCAGCAGACGCTGGTCGCTGCTGATGTTGATGGCCTTGGCAGTCTCGACCACGCGCGCCACGTCGGCCGACGTGACTTCCTTGTCCTTGACGGCCACCATGCCGCTCGAATTGAGGCCGCGAATGTGGCTGCCGGTGATACCGGTGTACACGCGCTGGATCTTGCAGTCGGCCATCAGCTCGGCCTCTTTCAGCGCCTGCTGAATGCTCTGCACCGTGGCGTCGATGTTGACCACCACGCCGCGCTTCAAGCCATTGCTCGGCGCCACGCCCAGGCCGGCCAGCTTGAGCTCGCCATTGGGCAGCACCTCGGCCACCACGGCCATGACCTTGGCCGTTCCGATGTCCAGCCCCACCACAACGTCTTTGTATTCTCTTGCCATATCAGCCTCTGCCCTTCTCTGTTCTGTCCCGCTGCCGCCCTGCGCCCTGCATGCCTGTCAATGTTTTGTGCATCGCGTCATCTCCTTCGCACGCCGCCGGTGGCCCCGGCCACAGCCCCTGCGGCATCCGGGATCACCGTGGTCACACCGCGCATGCGCAAGGCATAGCCGCCTGCATGCCGCAGGTCGGCAGACTCCAGTGCATCCACACGCCGCCCATACTGCGCAGCCACCTGCGTCAGCGTGCGAGTGAATCGTTGCGTGCGCAGCACCACTTCTTGCGGGGTACCGCCGCCCAGTTCCACCACCGCGTCGCTGTCGAGCTTGGCGCGCCAGCCACCGCGGCCGGTCAGCTCCAGCTCTTGCACCTCCAACCCCAGCGGGCGGAAAACAGGCTGCAGCAAGCCGTGCATCTGTAGCGCCTCGGCCGACGTGCCGCGGGGCCCCAGCAGGCGCGGCAGGCCTTCCTGCTCCACATCGCCCACATTGGCTTCAAACACCTCGCCCTGGCTGTTGACCATGGCCGAGGCAGACTCTGGCCCCCAGAACGCCACTGCGTCGTGCTCCTGCAAATCGACGTACAGACTGGCCGGGTACACCCGCCGCACCTGCGCGCGGCGCACCCAGGGCACCTGCTCGAACGCCTCGCGCGCAGCCCGCAGGTCCACCGTGAAAAAGTTGCCTGCCAGGTGCGGCGCCACGTTGGCCCGCAATGTCACCGCGTTGTTGTGCGCCAATTCGCCCTGCACCACGATGCGGGCAATGGCAAAGCCCGGATAACGCAACATCCACCACGCGCCCGCTGCCAGCGCACCCAGGGCGAAGCCCACGAACAGGACCGACGCGGTCAGGTTCATGAGCTTGACGTCCAGAGGTGCGGGCAGCGTGTTGGTCATTGCCGAACAGCTCCTTGCGCGTCACGGGCCGACGTGTCCAGTGCGGCATCGCACAGGATGCGAAGGCATAGCTCCTCGTAGCTGATGCCTGCAGCACGCGCCGACAGTGGCACCAGCGAATGCCCCGTCATGCCCGGCGAGGTGTTCATTTCCAACAGGAAGGGCTTGCGGTCGCTGGCGCGAATCATCAGGTCCGCACGGCCCCAGCCACGGCAGCCCAGCGTGCGGTAGGCGTCCAGCACAATGCGCTGGATCTCGCGCTCCTCGGCTTCAGGCAGACCGCTTGGGCATTGGTACTTCACGTCGTCCGTGAAGTATTTGTTCTGGTAGTCGTAAGCGCCATCGGGCGCGACGATGCGGATCACGGGCAACGCGCGGGCGTCGGCACCCTGGCCGAGCACGGGGCAGGTCACTTCTTCACCGTCGATGAACTCCTCGCACAGCACGTCGGGGTCATAGCGAGCCGACAGCGCGACGGCCTCCTGCATATCGGAGTACCCGCGCACTTTTGTCACGCCGATGGACGAGCCCTCGCGCGGAGGCTTCACGATCAACGGCAGGCCTAACTCGTCCGGCACGGTGCGCACCACTTCGCGCTGCTGACGCTCGGGCGCGAGCCACACATAGCGTGGCGTCGGCAGGCCCTCGGCCAGCCAGACGCGCTTGGTCATGACCTTGTCCATGGCGATGGCCGAGGCCATCACGCCCGGGCCGGTATACGGAATGCCCAGCAGTTCCAGCGCACCTTGCACCGTACCGTCCTCGCCGTGGCGGCCGTGCAGCGCAATGAAGCAGCGTGCGTAACCGTCGCGCTTGAGGTCACCCAGGTCGCTTTGGGCCGGGTCGAACGCATGCGCATCCACGCCGCGCGAGCGCAAGGCTTGCAATACACCGCTGCCAGACATCAGAGACACCTCGCGCTCGGCGGATGCACCGCCCATCAGCACCGCCACCTTGCCCAGCGTCTTCACATCAATATTTGAATCAAAATGGGTCATAGCGCGCTCCCCTCAAGCGCTGTTAGCTCACTATTTTGTAGCATTTCAACCACCTTGCCGGGTACGGCGCCAATCGATCCGGCGCCCATGCACATCACCACATCGCCATCGCGCGCGTTGTCAGCAATGGCCTGTGGCAGGTCGGCCACGTTGTCGACAAAAATCGGCTCCACACGGCCTGCCACGCGCAGCGCACGGGCCAGCGACCGGCCGTCGGCAGCTACCACCGGCGCCTCGCCAGCGGCGTACACCTCGGTCAGCAGCACGGCGTCGGCGTTGCCGATGACCTTGACGAAGTCTTCAAAACAGTCGCGTGTGCGGCTGTAGCGGTGCGGCTGAAAGGCCAGCACCAGACGGCGGCCGGGGAACGCCCCGCGCGCCGCTGCCAGCGTGGCCGCCATTTCCACCGGGTGGTGGCCGTAGTCGTCGATGACGGTGAACTGGCCGCCACCCTTGGCGGGCAGCTCGCCATAGCGCTGAAAGCGGCGGCCCACGCCCTTGAAGTTGGCCAGCGCGCGCTGCACGGCTTCGTCTGGGATGTTGAGTTCCACCGCGATGGCAATCGCCGACAGGGCGTTGAGCACGTTGTGTTCGCCCGCCAGATTGAGCACGATCTCCATGTCGGGCAGCGTGACGCCGTTGCGCCGCTGCACCGTGAATCGCATCTGCCCAGCCTCGGCTTTTACGTCAATCGCGCGCACCTGGGCGTCTTCCGAAAAACCGTAGCTGGTGATCGGACAGGTCACGCTTTGCAGGATGTCGCGCACTGCGGGGCTGTCCACACACAACACGGCCGTGCCATAGAACGGCATGCGGTGCAGAAAGTCGACAAACGCGCCTTTGAGCCGCCCAAAGTCGTGCCCATAGGTCTCCATGTGGTCGGCGTCGATGTTGGTGACCACCGCCATCACGGGCAGCAGGTTCAAGAACGATGCATCGGACTCATCCGCCTCGACCACGATGTAGTCGCCGCTGCCCAGCTTGGCATTGGCGCCCGCACTGTTGAGCTTGCCGCCGATCACAAAGGTCGGGTCCAGACCCGCCTCGGCCAGTACGCAGGTCACCAGGCTGGTGGTCGTTGTTTTTCCGTGCGTGCCCGCAATGGCAATGCCCTGCTTGAGGCGCATCAGCTCGGCCAGCATCAAGGCACGAGGCACCACCGGGATCTTCTTCTCGCGCGCGGCCAGCACTTCAGGGTTGTCTGATGTCACCGCTGTCGAGGTGACCACGGCATCGGCACCGTCGATGTGCGCGGCCGCATGTCCCAGGCAGGTCTTGATACCCAGCCCCTCCAGGCGGCGCAAGGTGGCGCTGTCGGCCAGGTCCGAGCCTGAAATGCGGTAGCCCAGGTTGAACAGCACCTCGGCGATGCCGCTCATGCCGGCGCCGCCCAAGCCGACAAAATGGATGTGGCGAATGGCGTGTTTCATGATCCGGCCAACTCCTCGCAGGCAGTCACCACTTCGCGGGTGGCGTTGATTTTTTGCATTTTTTTGGCCTTGAGCGCTACATCCACAAGGGTTGAGCGCTCCATATTCAATAGCATTTTCGACAGCCCGTCGGGCGTCAGGTCGCGCTGCTGCACCAGCCATCCGCCGCCCGCATTCACCAGGAACTGCGCGTTGGTGGTCTGGTGGTCGTCCACAGCCGAAGGGAACGGTACAAAAATGGATGCGGCGCCCACTGCAGCAATTTCGGTCACGGTGCTGGCACCCGCGCGGCACACGATGATGTCGGCCGCTGCAAAAGCGCTGGCGGTGTCGTCAATGAACGGCGTCAGCTCGGCATCGACCCCCGCAGTTGCATAGTTGGCGCGCAGCGCATCGATCTGCGTGGCGCCGCTCTGGTGAATCACTTGCGGGCGCTTGTCTGCGGGCATCAGCGCAATGGCCTGCGGCACGATTTCGTTGAGTGCTCGCGCACCCAGGCTCCCGCCCACCACCAGCACGCGCAGCGGGCCGGTGCGACCAGCAAAACGCTCAGTCGGGCCAAGCTGTTCGGTAAAGGGCTTGCGCAGCGGGTTGCCCACCCACTGGCCTTGCTTGAACACATTGGGGAAGGCGGTGAACACCCGGTCGGCCACGCCTGCCAGCACTTTATTGGCCATGCCCGCCACCGAGTTCTGCTCATGCAGCACCA
Source organism: Acidovorax sp. (assembly GCF_046314175.1). Classification (GTDB taxonomy): domain Bacteria; phylum Pseudomonadota; class Gammaproteobacteria; order Burkholderiales; family Burkholderiaceae_C; genus Acidovorax. Next base: position 15,629 of record NZ_JBKBXG010000074.1, read on the forward strand.
GCGGCTTGCCGGCCAGCACCCCCATCATGCCGCCCGGAAACGTGATGTAGCCACCCAGGCCCACCACCACATCGGGTTTGACGCGCCGCACCACCTGCAGCGCTTGCCAAAAGGCGCGCAGCAGGCGCAGCGGCAGCAGGGCCAGCGTGACGATGCCCTTGCCGCGCACACCGGAGAAGTCGATCAGTTCGAGCGTGAAGCCATGTGTGGGCACGATGCGTGATTCCATGCTGCCCGGCGCACCCAGCCAGTGCACGCGCCAGCCGCGCGCGCGCAATTCTTCGGCCACAGCCAGGCCAGGGAAGATGTGGCCACCGGTGCCACCCGCCATGATGAGGGCCGTCTTTTGCGTGCTCATACGCGGCCTCCCCGCATGAGGTGTTTGTTCTCATAGTCAACACGCAAAACCACTGCCAATGCCACCAGATTCATCAAGATCGCCGACCCCCCAAAACTCATCAAGGGCAGCGTCAGCCCCTTGGTTGGCAGCGCGCCCAGGTTCACGCCCATGTTGATGAAGGCCTGAAAGCCGATCCAGATCGCCACGCCTTGGGCCACCAGCCCTGCAAACACACGGTCCAGGGCGATGGCCTGGCGGCCGATGTGCATGATGCGGCGCGTCATCCACAGGAACAGCAAGAGGAGCGTGAGCACGCCCACCAGACCGAATTCTTCGCCAATCACGGCCAGCAAAAAGTCGGTGTGCGCCTCGGGCAGCCAGTGCAGCTTCTCAACGCTGCCGCCCAGCCCAACGCCAAAGACCTCGCCGCGCCCGATGGCGATCAGCGAGTGGGACAGCTGGTAACCCTTGCCCAGCGCATGCTCCTCGCTGAACGGGTCCAGGTAGGCAAACACGCGCTCGCGGCGCCAAGGCGAGCTGGCAATCATCAGCGCGAAGGCTGACACCAGAATGCCCGCGATCAGGAAGAACATGCGGGCGTTGACGCCGCCCAGAAACAGGATGCCCATGGCAATTACCGCCACGACCATGAACGCGCCCATGTCGGGCTCGGCCAGCAGCAGCACACCCACGATGGCCACTGCCGCGCCCATGGGCAGCACAGCCCTAAAGAAGCGCTCTTTGACTTCCATCTTGCGCACCATGTAGTCGGCGGCATAGATCAGCACCGCAAACTTGGCCAGCTCAGACGGCTGAAAGCTCACCGGCCCGATAGACAACCAGCGGCGTGCGCCATTGACGACCTTGCCAACGCCGGGAATCAGCACCGCGATCAGCAGCAGCAAGGCCACCACAAACAACCAGGGCGCCGCACGCTCCCACAGCGCCATCGGCACCTGGAACGCCAGCAGCGCCACCACAAAACCAACCACCAGGTACATGGCGTGGCGCGTCAGGAAATGCGTGGACGCGTAGTTGGCAAACCGTGGGTTGTCGGGCATGGCGATCGAGGCCGAATACACCATGATCAGACCCCAGGCGAGCAGCGCCACCACCACCCACAACAAAGCCTGGTCAAAACCGAGCACGCTGGCGGGCGTGCTGGACGAGCGGCGGTATTCGGTGCCCCCCACGCGCACGGGCAACACATCGACCGCCTTGCCCGACAGGCCACCAAACCAGCCCGTGGCGCGTTGCAAAAAGGTGTTTGCTTTGGTGGTCATTGCAACCCCTGCGCCGACTGGCCAGCGTCGTCTGCCAGCATGCGCACCGCATCGCAGAAGACCTGTGCACGGTGTTCATAGTCCTTGAACATGTCAAAGCTGGCGCAGGCGGGCGACATCAACACCGCGTCGCCCGAATGCGCACGCTCGGCAGCCATCTGCACGGCCTGGGGCAGTGTCTCTGCGTTCAGCAGCGTGACCCCAGCGTCTTGCAGTACCGCGCGGATGAGTGGCGCGTCACGGCCAATCAACACCACTGCGCGGGCATAACGCGACACGGGTGCGGCCAGCGGCGCAAAGTCCTGGCCTTTGCCCTCGCCACCCAGAATGACGACCACGCGACGCTCGGCGCCCAGGCCCGTGAGTGCCGCCACCGTGGCGCCCACGTTGGTGCCTTTGCTGTCGTCAAAGTATTCAACGCCGTTGATGATGGCCACCGGCTCCACGCGGTGCGGCTCTCCGCGGTATTCGCGCAGGCCATACAGCATGAGCGCCAGCGGGCAGCCCGCGGCGGACGCCAGCGCCAGTGCAGCCAGCGCATTCATGGCGTTGTGGCGGCCACGGATGCGCAATGCATCGGCCGGGATGAGGCGCTGGATGTGCAGCTCTTCCTCCGCCTCGTTGCGACTGCGCTTGCGGGTTTCGTCGGCCTCCATGGCGCGCACGAGCCAGGGCATGCCACTGACTACTTCGATGCCAAAGTCACCGGGGCGCCGGGGCTTGTCGCTGCCAAAAGTAAGGTGCGCACGAAGCTGCGGCTTTTGCAGCTTGACCTTGACGGGTGGCGGCAGCATACCCATCACTGCCGGGTCTTCACGGTTCAGAATCATGAGGCCCGTCTGCCCAAAAATGCGCGCCTTGGCTGCGGCGTAGGCGGTGATGTCGCCATGCCAGTCCAGGTGGTCCTGCGTGATGTTGAGCACTGTAGCTGCCGTGGGCTCGAAGCCCGTGACATCGTCCAGCTGGAAGCTGGACAGCTCCAGCACCCACACGTCGGGCAGCGTGCCCGCGTCGATGTGGGTGGTCAGCGTGTCGAGCAGGGTGGGGCCGATGTTGCCGGCCACTGCCACGCTGCGGCCCGAGCGCTCCACCAGTTGGCCGGTGAGTGAAGTGACCGTTGTCTTGCCGTTGGTGCCCGTGATGGCCAGCACTGCGGGCGCATAGCCCTGCGACGCGCGCAGCACGCCCAGCGCCATGGAATACAAGCTTAATTCGCCCCCAGCGCTTATCCCGCTTGCGCCAGCAGCTACCAAAACAGGAGCAATAGCTTCAGGACTGAGGCCTGGCGAGCGGTACACCGCGTCAAGGTTCTGCCCTTCGACCAGGCGGGCATCGAGCACACCCGATACAAATCGCACCTGCGGCAGCTCGCGCTGCAGGCTTACCAGCTGAGGGGGCGCGCTGCGGGTGTCGGCCACCGTGACCTGTGCGCCCCAACGCACACACCAGCGCGCCATGGCCAGACCCGATGCACCCAGGCCCAGGATGAGGACGTTCTTGTCCTGCAAGGGCGCCACTACTGCAACGGGCGCGCTTTCAGATTCTGCGGGAGTCTGTGCGGCATCGGCGGTGTCTTCTTCGCCCTGATCCACGGCAGCGGGGGCTACCTCGGGTGCAGCCACCTCGGCAAAAATCTGCGCCACAAAGTCTGCTGCGGCCTTGGCGGCCGAAATGGCGGGGGCCTGCTCGGGGTTCCAGGCATGGGCGGACTTGCCCGGTGCCGAGGTTGGGGCAGCGGGCTCGGTCACTGGCTCGTCTGCCGCAGCATGCAAACCCTCCGAGTCCGCATCGGTTTCGGCATCACTATCGGCCTGTGCTGGCACTGCAGCTGCAGGCGTCTCGGCAGCTGAATCTTCCGGCTCGCTGTGCGCCTGCACATCGCTCAACTCCGGCGTGCCCAGGCTCGCGCCGACCTCTTCGGCCTCAGCGGCAGTTTTGCCGGGGTGGAGGGGATCGCTAGGGTTCATCGCAATTTCAGGGTGGACAGGCCCACCAGGCACAGCAGCATGGTGATGATCCAGAAGCGCACGACGACCTGCGTTTCCTTCCAGCCGCTCTTTTCAAAATGGTGATGCAGCGGCGCCATTTTGAGCAGGCGTCGGCCTTCGCCGTAGCGGCGCTTGGTGTACTTGAACCAGGTCACCTGCAGCATCACCGACAGGGCTTCGACCACAAAAATGCCACCCATGATGGCCAGCACGATTTCTTGCCGCACGATGATGGCGATGGTGCCCAGGGCTGCGCCCAGCGCCAGCGCCCCCACGTCGCCCATGAACACCTGCGCGGGGTGCGCGTTGAACCACAGAAACGCCAGGCCCGCGCCTGCCATGGCGGCACAAAAAATCAATAACTCGCCCGCACCGGGAATGTGCGGGAAGAACAGGTATTTGGAATACACCGAGCTGCCGGTGACATAGGCGAACACACCCAAGGCCGAGCCCACCATCACCACCGGCATGATGGCCAGGCCGTCCAGGCCATCGGTCAGGTTCACAGCATTGCTGGAGCCCACGATGACCAGGTAGGTCAGGATCACAAAGCCCAGCACACCCAGCGGGTAGCTCACTTCCTTGAAGAACGGCAGCTGCAGGCCCGCCTTGGGCGGCAAGTCGAGCGAGAAGCCTGACTGGACCCAGCCCACAAACAGCTCCCACACCTTGGCATTGGAGCTTTCGGAAATGCTGAACACCAGGTACAGCGCGGCGATCAGGCCAATCACGGACTGCCAGAAATACTTCTCGCGCGAGCGCATGCCTTCGGGGTCTTTGTTGACCACCTTGCGCCAGTCATCCACCCAGCCGATGGCGCCAAAACCCAGCGTGACGATGAGCACGATCCACACGAAGCGGTTGGACAGGTCAAACCACAGCATGGTCGAGATGGCGATCGACAACAGGATGAGCACGCCGCCCATGGTGGGCGTGCCGCTCTTGGACAGGTGCGTCTGCATGGCATAGCCGCGGATCGGCTGGCCGATCTTGAGCGAGGTGAGCACGCGGATCACCTTGGGGCCCGCAATCAGGCCGATGAGCAGCGCCGTCATGGCGGCCATCACCGCGCGGAACGTGAGGTACTGGAACACGCGGAAGAAACCGAGCTCGGGCGACAGGCCCTGCAGCCATTGCGACAGCATCAGCAGCATGGCGCCTCCCCGGCTTGCTTGACTTGTAGGGTCACCACGCGGGTGATTTCAGTGCGTTGCGCCATGGTGTCCCTCCGGTGTCTCATTGCTACGTTCTTGTTGTTGCGGCTGCGCGGCAGCGGCGGGTGCCATGGCGGCTATCGCCTCCACCACCTGTTCCATCTTCATGAATCGGGATCCCTTGACCAGCACACTGCCCACAGTGGGCAGGGCTTCGCGCACGGCGGTCAGCAGCGCGCTCATATCGTTGAAATGCCGGGCATTGCCCGTGCCCATGCCGTTCCCATTGCCATATGCCGCAGCGGCATGCACTGACTGCGCACCCAGAACGAACAGCAGCGGGATGCCCGCAGCGCGCGCGTGTGTCCCCGCCTCGGCGTGGAACTGCGGGCCCTGGTCGCCCACCTCGCCCATGTCGCCCAGCACCAGCAACTGCGGGCTGGGCAGCTCGGCCAGCACATCGATGGCGGCGCGCATGGAATCGGGGTTGGCGTTGTAGGTGTCGTCCACCACGGTGATATCGCGGCCTGCGACGCCCGCGCTGAACGCACGCGAGCGGCCTTTGACCGGTACAAAATCGTTCAACCCTTGCGCAATGGCGGCCAGCGGTGCGCCCGCCGCCAGCGTGCAGGCAGCCGCTGCCAGCGCATTGGTCACGTTGTGGCGCCCAGCAATGTGCAGATGGGTGGCCACTTCGCCTTGCGGCGTGGTCAGCGTGACGGCCCAGGCGCCCTCACCCCAGGTGGCCTGCGCGCAGGCCACGTCGCCACCTTCACCAAAGGTGAGCGTGCTGCGGCCGGGCTGGGCATGGGCCAGCGACTGCCAGAGTTCGGTGTAAGCATCGCCCGCAGGGAACACCGCCACGCCCTTGCCGGGCAGGCTGGCAAACACCGAACCGTTCTCGCGCGCCACGGCTTGCACCGTGTGCATGAACTCCAGATGCTCGCGCTGTGCGTTGTTGACCAGCGCCACCGTGGGCTGCGCCATGGCGGCCAGCGTGGCGATCTCGCCCGGATGGTTCATGCCCATCTCGATCACGGCGGCGGCATGGCTGGCCCGCAGGCGCAGCAGCATCAGCGGTACTCCGATGTCGTTGTTGAAGTTGCCTTGCGTGGCAAATGCCGCCTCACCCTTCCAGGCACGCAGGATGGACGCGATCATCTGCGTCACGGTGGTCTTGCCGTTGCTGCCGGTCACACCAATCAGCGGAAGGCTGAACCGGGCACGCCACGCGGCCCCCAGTGCGCCCAGCGCAGCAAGGCTGTCGGGCACCTCGATACCTGGCAGGCCCGCAGCCTCCAGCCCGCCATGGGCCAGCGCCGCAGCGGCGCCACCTGCCTTGGCATCGGCCAGAAATGCGTTGGCATCAAAACGCTCGCCTTTGAGCGCCACAAAGAGATCCCCGGTCTGCACGCTGCGCGTATCGGTGTGAACTCGGGCCAGGGGTGTGGCCGGGTCTCCCACCAAGCGGGCAGACGGAATGCTCGGCAGCAGTAAGGCATGTGCCTGCTGCAGGGTGAGCATGGTGGGCGTTGCTTTGGTGGTGTTGGTCATGCCCATGAGCTGGCTCCTCGGCCTTGCAACGCGCTCTGCGCATGGGCCATGTCGGAGAACGGCAGGCGTACACCGGCCGTCTCCTGGGTGTCTTCGTGACCCTTGCCGGCAATCAGCACCACATCGGCAGGCGTGGCCTCGGCAATGGCCTGCGCAATCGCGACGGCGCGGTCGGGCTCGGCACGCACCACGCTGCTGGCAATGGTGCCTTGCAGGATCTGGTGCAAGATGGCCGCGGGGTCTTCGCTGCGCGGGTTGTCGCTGGTCACCACCACCTGGTCGGCCTGCTGCTGCGCCACGGCGCCCATCAGTGGGCGCTTGCTCGCATCGCGGTCGCCACCGCAGCCAAACACGCACCACAGCTGGCCGCCACGTTCGGCCGCCAGCGGGCGCAGTGCCTGCAAGGCTTTTTCAAGTGCATCGGGGGTGTGGGCGTAATCAACAGCCACCAGCGGCTGGCCCGCAGCCACCAGCCGCTGCATGCGGCCGGGTACGGGTTGCAAGCCAGCGCAGGCCTGCACCGCGTTTTGCAACGGCACGCCCAGGCTGCGCAGCGTCGCCAGCACACCCAGCAGATTGAGCACGTTGTACTGGCCGATCACGCGGGTTTGCAGTGGCTGCCGGTCTGCACCCTCGACCACGGTGAACCTTAGGCCCTGGTCGCCCAGCGCAATGTTCTGTGCAGCGATGCGCGCGGCGCCTTGCGCAGAGACGCTCCACAGGTCCAGCGCACCCGCCGCCAGCTCAGCGTGCAACTGCGCACCGGCCGGATCATCCACGTTGATCACTGCGGCCTGCAGACCAGGCCAGTCGAAAAGGGCGCGCTTGGCAAGCCAGTAGTCGGCCATGCTGCCGTGGTAGTCCAGGTGGTCCTGCGTGAAGTTGGTGAACACGGCCACGCGCATGGCGGTGCCGTCAAGCCGCGCTTCGGCCAGCCCGATGGAAGACGCCTCGATGGCGCAAGCGGCACGCCCCTGGTCAACAAACTGACGGAAGGCGCGCTGCAGCAGCACGGGGTCCGGCGTGGTCATGCCGGTGGTCTCAAGCGCCGGGGGCACACCCAACCCCAAAGTACCGACCAGCGCGCATCCAGTCTTGCCGTTCAGCTCATTATTCGATAGCGCGTTCAAGGCACCCGCCAGCCACCACGCAGTGCTGGTCTTGCCATTGGTTCCCGTGACGGCCAGAACATCCAGGTGGTCGGTCGGCTGCGCAAACCACTGCGCGGCAATCGGCCCCGTGGCTGCCTTCAGGCCGTGCAGCGCCGCGATGTGGTCGCCCGAGAAATCAAACGCATCCACCCCAGAAAGTTCAACAAGACACGCGGTGGCGCCACGCACCATGGCGTCCGCCACGTGATGGCGGCCATCGGTCGCGGCACCGGGCCAGGCGATAAAGCCGTCGCCGGGTGTCACCTGGCGGCTGTCGGTGTGCAAGGTGCCGGTGACGCGCGTGCGCAGCCACTGCACAGCCTCATCAGCACAGGTAAGCGCTCGCAGCGCGCCGGGCATCACAGCGACTCCTCCACCACATCGGCCACGATCTGCGGCTTGACGGCCATGTCGGGCTGCACGCCCATCATGCGCAGCGTCTGCTGCACCACTTCGCTGAACACGGGTGCGGCCACGGCGCCGCCGTAGTACACGCCGTTGTTCGGCTCATCGATCATCACTGCCACGATGATGCGGGGCTTGTCGATGGGCGCCATGCCGGTGAACCAAGCGCGGTATTTTCCCGATGCATAGGTCTTCCCAATCTGCTTGCGCGCGGTGCCGGACTTGCCACCCACCGAGTAGCCCACGGTCTGCGCCTTCTGGCCCGTACCCCCCGGGCCTGCGGCCATCTGCAGCATCTTGCGCACCTGGTCCGCCGTGCGCTCGGAGAACACGGGCACCCCCACGGGGATTTCTTCGCTCTTGAGCATGGTGGCCGGAATCACGCGCCCACCATTGGCGAATACGGTGTACGAACGCGCCATTTGGAACAGGCTGGCCGACAGGCCATAGCCGTAGGACATGGTGGCCTGCTCCACGGGGCGCCAGGTCTTGTAGGCGCGCAGTCGGCCCGTCACCACACCAGGGAAATGCAGCTGAGGTTTTTGCCCGAAGCCCGCCGCAGAGAATGTTTCCCACATCTCGCGCGCAGGCATCTGCATGGCGATCTTGGTGGTGCCCACGTTGCTCGACTTCTGAATCACGCCTTCCACCGTCAGCACCCCGTGGTTCTTGGTGTCGGAAATGGTGGACCCGGTAATGTTGATGCGGCCAGGATTGGTGTCCACGACGGTATCGGGCCGCACTCGTCCCGACTCCAGAGCCAACCCGACAGTGAAGGGCTTCATGATGGAGCCTGGTTCGAAAACGTCGGTGAGCGCGCGGTTGCGCAACTGCTCACCCGACAGGTTCTGGCGTTTGTCAGGCACGTAACTGGGGTAGTTGGCCAACGCCAGGAGTTCGCCCGTGTGGGCGTCCAGCACCACCACGCTGCCCGCCTTGGCCTTGTGCAACGCGACCTGATCACGCAGCTTTTGGTAAGCAAAAAACTGCACCTTGCTGTCGATGGACAGCTGCATGTCTTTGCCGTCCACGGGCTGCACGGTCTCGCCCACGCCTTCGACCACGCGGCCCAGGCGGTCCTTGATCACACGGCGCGAACCAGCCTTGCCCGCCAGCTGGTCGTTGAAAGCCAGCTCCATGCCCTCCTGTCCATGGTCTTCCACATTGGTAAAGCCCACCACGTGGGCGGCCGCTTCGCCTTCGGGGTACTGGCGCTTGTACTCCTTGCGCTGGTAGATGCCCTTGATGCCGAGCTTGGCAATCTGCTGGCCCACGTCCCAGTCGAGCTGCCGCTTGACCCAGACAAAGGTCTTGTCCTCGTCGGCCAGCTTCTTGTTCAGGTCGGCTAGCGGCATGTCGAGCAGCTTGGCCAGTTGCTTGAGCTTCGCGCGCACCTCGGGTTTGTCCTGCTCCACGTCTTCCGGGATCGCCCAGATGCTGGCCGCAGGCACGCTGGACGCCAGGATCAGACCGTTGCGGTCCAGGATTTTTCCGCGGTTGGCGGGCAACTCCAGCGTGCGCGCAAAACGCACCTCGCCCTGGCGCTGAAAAAATGCATTGCCAAACACCTGCACATACGCCGCACGGGCACCCAGGCCCACAAAGCCCAGCGCAATGGCGGCCACGATGAACTTGCTGCGCCACACCGGCGTCTTGCTGGCCAGCAACGGGCTTGCGGTGTAGACCACGCTGCGGCTCATGGCTGCCCCCCGTCGGTGCGGTCTGGCATGCGATTGGCTGCTGCTGCCGTCGCGGCGACTGCAGCCACGCCTTGGGGGTCAGATACGTACTGCGTGATGGCAGGCGTGGCGGTGCGCATGTTGAGTTGCGCGCGTGCAATTTTTTCCACGCGCAGCGGCGTGGCCTGCGCACGCTTTTCCACCTGCAGGCGCTGGTGCTCCGTCTCCAGGCGGCGTGCCTCGGCCGTGGCGCGGTCCAGCTCGGTGAACAGGCGGCGCGACTCATACTGGGTGTGCACCAGATAGATCGCACTGGCCAGAACCGCCAGCAGCAGGACGAGGTTGAGACGAGTCATGCCATCAAAGCGCCGTGCGCTCAGCAACGCGCATGATGGCGCTGCGCGAGCGGGGGTTGGCCGCCACTTCGGCGGCGCTGGGCTTGATGCGGTCCAAAGCCACCAACTTCATGGCCTGGGGCGCCGCAAAGGGCGCACGACGGTCGTAGACCTCCTTGGAGTGTTTGGCAATGAACTGCTTGACGATGCGGTCTTCCAGCGAATGAAAGCTGATGACAACCAAGCGCCCGCCCGGCTGCAGCACCGAGAGGCTGGCCTCTAGCGCCTGTTGCAGCTCTTCAAGCTCGGCGTTGATGAAAATCCGAAGAGCTTGAAATGTGCGCGTTGCAGGGTTC
>NZ_JBKBXG010000075.1:0-25738 GCF_046314175.1 Acidovorax sp.
GCCTGCAAGACCTCCAGGCCGAGTTCTGGCCCATGCTGGTGGCGGTGCCGGTCATCGTCGGCGCTGCGATTGCGCTCCTCAAAAAGCAGGAGACCTGACATGGCGTTGAGAGGTCGGTGGTCCAACATCTTCAGGCTGGGTATCAAGGAGCTGTGGAGCCTGTGGCGTGACCCGGCCATGCTGTTCCTCATCGTCTACACCACCACGTTGGCGGTGTACTCGGCGGGCATGGCGCAGCCTGAGACGCTGTACCACGTGCCCATTGCCATCGTGGACGAGGACGACTCGGCGCTGTCCCGGCGTATCGCCACGGCGTTTTATGCGCCCCAGTTCACACGCCCCGCCATGATCAGCATGCGCGAGGTAGACCCGTTGCTGGATGCTGGCCGCTTCACGCTGGTGCTGCATATTCCCGCCCATTTCCAGCGCGACGTGCTGGCGGGCCGGGTGCCGCAGGTGCAGCTCAACATCGACGCCACGCGCATGGGGCAGGCGTTTGCGGCCAACGGGGCGGTGCAGCAGATTGTGCAGCTGGAGGTGGCGGAGTTCGTGCAGCGCGACCGCACCGTGGCCGAGCAGCCCATCGAGCTGACGGTGCGTGCGCGCTTCAACCCGGCGCTGAACCCCGCGTGGTTCGGCTCGCTCATGGAGCTGATCAACATCGTGACCATGCTCTCCATCATCCTCACCGGCGCCGCGCTGATCCGCGAGCGCGAGCACGGTACGGTGGAGCATCTGCTGGTGATGCCCGTCACCCCTGGCGAGATCATGCTGGCCAAGGTCTGGGCCATGGCGCTGGTGGTGCTGGTCGCTACCTGGGTGTCGCTCACGGCGGTGATCCGCTGGGCGATTGGGGTGCCCATCGAAGGCTCGGTGCCACTGTTCTTGCTAGGGGCTACGCTGCACCTGTTTGCCACCACGTCCATGGGCATCTTCATGGCCACCGTGGCGCGCAGCATGCCGCAGTTTGGGCTGCTGATGGTGCTGGTGATGATGCCGCTGCAGATGCTGTCGGGCGGCGTCACCCCGCGCGAAAGCATGCCGCTGTGGGTGCAGTACGGCATGGCGCTGGCGCCCACGACGCACTTCACCGAGCTGGCCCAGGCCATTCTCTACCGGGGTGCGGGCTGGGCGGTGGTGTGGCCGTCGCTGGTGTGGCTGCTGGGGATTGGCGCGGTGCTGTTCAGCCTGGCGCTGGCGCGGTTTCGCAAGACGATTGCGCGGATGGCGTAGATGCTTGCAATGCTATTGAATATGTAGCTGGTCGCGCTTATTGGATAAGCGCTAGAGGCTAATTTGACGTGAAATTCACGCTTTCAGGTCGCCCTGGCAGGTGCAGTTGCGCTACCGGCGCTGGGCTGCTGGCCACCCGCCGGCCACGCCGCCACACGCCCAGCCGCGCGGCGCGCAGGCGGATCGCGTCCACCGGGTTGCGCGCATGCAGCAGCACCAGGTCGGCATGGCAGCCGGGGGCGATGCCATAGCCTTCCAGCCCCAGCAGGCGCGCGGGGTTCACCGTCACCGCGTCAAAACACTGCCGCATCGCCGCCTGGCTCGTCATCTGCCCCACATGCAGGCCCATGTGCGCGGCCTCCAGCATGTCGGCGCTGCCGCCGCTGTACCAGGGGTCCAGCACGCAGTCGTGGCCAAACGCGACCGTGAGGCCTGCGGCCATCAGCTCGGGCACGCGGGTCATGCCACGGCGCTTGGGGTAGGTGTCGTGGCGGCCCTGCAGCGTGATGTTGATGAGCGGGTTGGCCACCACGCCCAGGTCGGCCTCGGCCATCAGCGGGATGAGCTTGCTCACGTAGTAGTTGTCCATGCTGTGCATGGAGGTCAGGTGCGAGCCTGTGACGCGGCCGTGCAGGCCCAGGCGCTGGGTTTCAAAGGCCAGGGTTTCTACATGGCGTGAATGCGGGTCGTCGGACTCATCGCAGTGCATGTCCACGCGTTTGCCACGTTCGGCGGCCAGCTCGCAGAGGATCCTCACACTCTCGGCCCCCTGGGCCATGGTGCGTTCGAAGTGCGGAATGCCGCCCACCACGTCCACGCCCATGTCCAGCGCGCGTTTCAGGTTATCCAGACCGCCGGGCGCGCGCAGCACGCCGTCTTGGGGGAAGGCCACCAGTTGCAAATCCAGGTACGGCGCCACGCGCTGCTTCACATCCAGCAGGGCCTGCACGGGCAGCAGGCTTTCGTGGCTGGTATCCACGTGCGAACGGATCGCCAGCAGCCCGCGCGCCACGGCCATGTCGCAATACCGCAGGGCGCGTTCGACGATGGCGTCATGCGTAAGGCTGGGCTTGAGCTCGCCCCATACCGCAATGCCCTCCAGCAGCGTGCCACTTTCGTTCACACGCGGCTGGCCGTAGCTCAAGGTCGAGTCCATGTGGAAATGCGCGTCCACAAACGGGGGGCTGACCAGCAGGCCTGCAGCATCCACCGTTTCGTGCGCTGGAGCTTGCAGGCCTTCGGTCACTTCGATGATGCGGCCGTCCTGCACGGCGATGGACATGTTCTGGCGGCCATCGGGCAGGGTGGCGTGTGTGATGAGCAGGTCGAGCATGGCGTGGGCTGTTAGGGTGGTGGTGTCGGGTTTTTTCAAGACGTGAGCGGGTTCTGTGCCTAAGCTCTGGGTCTCGCTGTGCGCATCAAGGTTTCAGCGCATCTATTCTTACAAAGGCAGCTCTCATGCAATTTGGCTACACGATTCTCTACGTCGAAGACGTTCCCAAAACCATCGCTTTTTATGAAGCTGCTTTCGGCTTTGTCCGCCGTTTTGTGCACGAGGCGGGCGACTATGGCGAGCTGGACACGGGCGCCACCGCGCTCGCTTTCTCGTCGCTGCGGTTGATGGCCGAACTGGGCAAGAACCCGCAGCGCGCATCGGCCGACGCACCAAGCTTCGAGATCGCGTTCACGACCCCCGACGTACCCACCGCCGTGCAACGCGCGGTCGATGCCGGTGCGCGGCTGGTTCAGGCGCCGCAGCAGATGCCCTGGGGCCAGACCGTGGCCTACGTGGCAGATATCAATGGCGCGCTGGTGGAGCTGTGCACGCCCATGGGCGCCCCCGGTGCCTGAGTCAGGGGGCCAACGCATCAGCGCCTCTTGTTGGTGCGAAAGCGCACCTCGCCTGGCTTGTGCCCCGCGTCGATGGTGATGCGGAACACGGTGTCGTCGTAGCCGGACTGCGCCCGCGCGGTAAATCGAATACCCCTGCGCGTGGGCTGGCAGTTCATCTGGCTCAGGGTGGTTTCGGCATGGTCGTTGTTGATCTGTTCAAAGGTCGCGGTATGCACCTCGCTGGCGCTGTCGCTTCCATCACGCACGATCCACTGCAGGTACAAGAACGATTGCGCATAACGCGTGGCGTGCACGATGCGGTACACGCCGCGGCCTTCGCCGGACTGCGCGGGCGCGGGCCAGTCTCCGCAGACTTTGATCCAGTCCACATCGGGCGCGGTGGCAAAGGATTCATAGGGCAGATCCATCCCCAGCGCGTGGGCCTGACCGGTGAAGGCCAGAAGTGCACCTGCCAGCCAACGTGCGACGGGCTGACTTGTTTTTGTCATCGCTCCCCCTTGCGATACGGCTTCATCAGCGCCTGCGGATACGCCGCCTTGCGCGCCACCAGCACCAGCGCCAGGATGGACAGCAGGTACGGCAGCATCAAATACACTTGGTACGGCAGCCACGCATCGCCCGCCTGCTGCAGCCGCAGTTGAAGCGCATCGAAGAAGGCAAACAGCAGCGCCCCCAGCAGTGCCTTGCCCGGCCGCCACGAGGCAAACACCACCAGCGCCACGCAGATCCAGCCGCGCCCGTTGACCATGTTGAAAAAGAAGGCGTTGAAGGCCGACAGCGTGAGGAACGACCCCGCCACGCCCATCAGCGCCGAGCCCGCCACGATGGCGCCGGTGCGTGTGGCCGCCACCGAGATACCCTGGCCCTCGGCCGCCTGCGGGTTCTCGCCCACCATGCGCACGGCCAGGCCCAGCGGCGTGCGCAGCAGCACCCAGGCCAGCAGCGGCACCAGCAGCAGGGCCAGCAGCGTGAGCGGGGTCTGTGCCGACAGGATAGGAATGCCCAGCCATTCCATCGGCGCAAACGGATCGATGGTGGGCGGCGTGTTCACCTTGGGGAAGCTCACGCGGTAGCCGTAGTAACTGAGCGCCGTGGCCAGCAGCGTGATACCGAGGCCCGACACATGCTGCGACAGCGCCAGCCCCACCGTCAGCCACGCATGCAGCAGCCCGAAGACCGCTCCGGTCAGCGCTGCCACCAGCACGCCCGTCCACAGCCCGTAGCCCGCATACACCGCCAGCCAGCCGGTGAAGGCGCCTGCGACCATGATCCCTTCAATGCCCAGGTTGAGCACGCCCGCGCGTTCGCACAGCAGCACGCCCAGCGTGCCCAGAATGAGCGGCGTGGCCACGCGCAGGGTGGCGATCCAGAACGCGGGGTTGGCGAGGATGTCGAGCAGTTCGGTCATGTGCCCGCCTCGGTGCTGGTTACTTTGATTTTGATAGCTGCTAGCGCTTGATAGATAAGCGCTAGAGGCCAATTTGGCTTGAAATTTTGGTGCGAGTGCTTGTTCATGGCGCCCTCACTTCCAGCGCACGCGGTATTGGGTGAGCAGCCCCGCCACCAGCACCGCAATCAGCGAGGTCGCAACGATCACATCCGCAATGTAGGTCGGCACGCCTACCGCGCGGCTCATGCTGTCGGCGCCCACCAGCACACCCGCCACAAAGGTGCCTGCCGCAATCACGCCCAGCGGGTGCAGCCCCGCCAGCATGGCGATCACGATGCCGCTGTAGCCATAGCCGGGCGACATGTCGAGCGTTACGTAGCTGGTGCGGCCCGCCACCTCAATGGCACCGGCCAACCCCGCCAGCCCGCCCGAGAGCAAGGCCACCAGCACCACGGTGCGGGTGATAGGCACACCGGCAAACGCCGCCGCCCGTGCGTTGGCGCCTGCTGCTCGGATGTCAAAACCCGGCACGGTGCGCGCCAGCAGCGCCCACAGAATGACCGCCAGCGACACGGCCCACAGCAGGCCGGTGTGCAGCCGCGTCTGCGGCACCAATTTGCTCAGTTCCATGTCGCTTTGCAGCGCCACGCTCTGCGGCCAGCCCATGGAGAGCGGGTCTTTCATCGGCCCGTCGAGCAGGGCCGATACCAAGAGCAGCATGATGAAATTGAGCAGCAGCGTGGTGACCACCTCATCCACCCCCAGCCGCGCTTTCATCAGCGCTGGCCCCAGCAGCAGCGCGGCCCCGGCCAGCGCCGCCGCCAGCATCATGAGTGGGAAGAGCACGTACGGCGTCCATTCCAGCCCTGTGCCGCCATGCATGCCACCCACGGCCACGGCAGCCAGCGCCCCGGCGTAGAGCTGCCCCTCGGCGCCAATGTTGAACAGCCGCGCGCGGAACGCCACGGCGGCCGCCAGCCCGGTCAGGATCAGCGGCGTGGCGCGGGTGAGGGTTTCGGTCAGCGCAAATACCGAGCCGAACGCGCCCTGCAGCAGTAGCGCATAGGTGCGGCCCACGGGCGCCCCGGCCCACAGCACCAGCAGGCCGCTGATGAGCAGCGTGAACACCACGGCGCCCACTGGCGCCAACACGTAGGCGGCGGGGGAAGTGCGGTTGCGTTTTTCGAGTCTCATGAGGTTTGTTATTGTGGATGTCGCTCAGTGGGCAGCACCGGCCATGGCCAGGCCAATGGCTTCGCGTGTCCAGTCTTCTGCGGGCCGCGCCTCGCTCAGCTGCCCATCGTGCATCACCGCCACGCGGTCCCCCAGGGCCAGCACTTCGTCCAGGTCATCTGAAATCAGCAGCACCGCAGCGCCGCCGTCGCGTGCGTTGATGAGCTGCTGCTGCACAAACATCACCGCTCCAATGTCCAGCCCCCAGGTGGGCTGGTGGGCCACGATGAGCTGCGGGGCAGGTGCGGTGTTGCCTGCCGCGTCCTGCGGCGGCGTCAGCGCCCGGCCCAGGATGAGCTTTTGCATGTTGCCGCCAGACAGCGACCGCGCAGGCGCATCCGGCCCGCCGCCGCGTACGTCAAAGGTCTCGGTCACCCGCTGCGCATGCTGTCGTGCAGCGCGGCGCTTGACCCAGAAGGCGCGGAACCACGGGTGTGCAAACCAGGGTCCGCGCAGGCGTTCGGACACGGCGTTCTCCCACACCGGCAGGTCGCCCACCACGCCCACGGCGTGCCGGTCTTCGGGGATGCGGGCGACGCCCTGGTTGACCAACCACGCGGGCCGGGCCTGCAGCGGTGCGCCGCGCAATGTGACCTGGCCTGCGGTGGGCGCGCGCACGCCGCACAGCACATCGGCCAGCGCCACCTGACCATTGCCGCTGACGCCTGCAATGGCCACGATTTCGCCTGCGTGGAGGGTGAGCGACACGTTCTGCAACCGGTCGCGCCCCGTGGGAGCGGTGCTGACGTTGCTCAGGGTGCAGATGGGCTGGCCAACGTTCTTGGCGGGGCGGCGCTCGGCCGCCTCTATCGCATGGCCCACCATCCATTGCGCGAGTTGCCCTTGCGTGGTGCCCTGCGCGGGTGCCTCGGCCACAAGCTTGCCCTGGCGCAGCACGGCCACGCGGTGCGACACGCGCAGCACTTCGCCCAGTTTGTGGCTGATGAAGATGATGGACAGGCCCTGCGCCACCATCTGCGCCAGGGTGTCAAACAACGCCTCGCTTTCCTGCGGGGTGAGCACGGCGGTGGGTTCGTCCAGGATCAGGATGCGGGCGCCCCGGTAAAGCGCCTTGAGGATCTCGACCCGCTGGCGCTCGCCCACCGAAAGGTTGCCCACCTTCGCATCGGGGCTGACCGGCAAACCAAACCGCTGCGACACGGCCAGCAGCTTGGTCCGCGCGCTGCTGCGGCGCGAAAACGGCTGCCACAGCGGCTCGGTGCCCAGCAGCACGTTGTCCAGCACCGTGAGGTTGTCGGCCAGCGTGAAGTGCTGGTGCACCATGCCAATGCCCGCCGCCAGCGCCGCACGCGGCTGGCCCGGGGGCAGGGGCTGGCCGAAGACTTCGATGCTGCCTTCGTCGGCCACGTAGTGCCCGAACAGGATGGACATCAGCGTGGACTTGCCCGCGCCGTTTTCGCCCAGCAGGGCCAGCACCTCGCCGCGTGCCAGGGTCAGGCTGATGCTGTCGTTGGCGACGAGCTTGCCGAAGCGTTTGGTGATGTTGGACAGGCCCAGGACAGGGGACATCTCAGACCTCGACGGTGCCGCGCGCCACCTGCATTTGGCTGTTACTCCCTCTCCCCTTGCGGGAGAGGGCGGGGGAGAGGGGGCGCGGTGTTGGCATCCAACACAGCGCCAGTTTCCACGCTCCCCCTCTCCCCAACCCCTCCCCCGCAAGGGGGGAGGGGCTCCATGCGCGTGGCAAGCAATGGCTGTTCGCCACGGTCACTTCCAGGCCGCCAGAAACGCCTGCAGCACCTTGGCCGAATTGGCAGCCGCCACGCCCATGAAGGTGCCCATCTCGTTCTCACCTTCGCCACCACCGGCCAGGTCGCTCAGCGACCGGAAGGCGATGTACGGCACGCCATTGCTATGCGCCACCATGGCGGTGGCGGCGGTTTCCATGTCCAGCACGTTGGCCTCGAAGGTTTTGAACGCGTATTCGCGGAAGGCCTTGTTGTCCACAAACGCCTGGCCCGTTACGCCGTTGCCGCCCACCACCAGCTGCGGGCGCTGCTTCAGGCAGGTGGCGGCCAGGCAATGCTCCAGGCCCACGTTCTGCAGACTGCGGGCGGTGGCCAGCATCTTCGGGTCGGCTTCGAACCAGAACTTTTTGGTGAGCTTGGGGTTGGCGGCCGACCGAACTTCGACCGGGCGCGGGTGCATCATGCCGAAGGCGGGCATCGTCAGCTCGCTTTTCATCCAGGCGGGGGCGCTGTACTGGCCGGGCTTGTCTTCGCGCGCCATCAGCCATTCCATGTACTGGCCCCACTGCGCGGGCACCGTTACGTCGCCAATGTGTAGGCTGGGGTTGACGCCGCCCGCAATGCCGCTGAAGACCACGTGGCTTACGTTGAAGCGGTCCAGCACCAGCTGCGTGTTCATGGCCGCATTGGTCATGCTGATGCCCGAGAGGAACACCACCACCGGCTTGCCTTCCAGTGTGCCGGTGGTGAATTCCACGCCGTTGATGCTGTGCTTGGCAGGCTGCTGCACCTGGGGCAGCAGCACGGTCAGCTCTGGCGCAAAGGCAGAGATGACGGCGATGCGGGGCGTGTCGTCCAGCCGCACGGTCTTGCCTGCGGGGCTGGATGCACAACCGGCCAGCGCGCCAGCCAATGCCAGTGCTCCCAGCACCCGGGTGAAATGAGCGGCGATGGAGTTGCGCA
Source organism: Acidovorax sp. (assembly GCF_046314175.1). Lineage (GTDB taxonomy): Bacteria > Pseudomonadota > Gammaproteobacteria > Burkholderiales > Burkholderiaceae_C > Acidovorax. Next base: position 8,383 of record NZ_JBKBXG010000075.1, read on the forward strand.
ATAGGGCGGGCGAGGTGGTGGTCATGGGCTTGCCGAGTGGTGACAGTGAAGGGTGGGCACAGACAACGGAAAGGGCCACCGCAGTGAGTGGTGGCCCAGTTATTTATCCCGTTGATTCGTGCTGGATTGGGAGTGGCTGACAAAGCTCAGCGCAGCGGTTCTGGCTAGGCGCTGTGTCGCAGGCAGTACAACAAGTACGACCAACGCCAGGAAAGACAGCAACAACGCCAGAAGAGTTTTGTCATCCACTCCTTTTACTTGGCCGTCGATTTGGGCTGGCTGTCGTCTACCTTCACGGTGAACTTGCCTGCCAGAATGTCGGCCTCTTTGGCCTTGACCTTGGCCACGATGTCTGCGGGCACCTTCTTCTCAAACGTGCCCAGCGGGGCGAGTTCAGAGCCCTTGTGCTTCATCATCGAATACGGGCCGTAGTCCTCGGGCGTGAACTTGCCTTCCTTCACCAGCTTCAGCGCCCGGTCGATGCTGGGCTCCATGTGCCAGATGGCCGATGCCACCACCGTGTCGGGGTACTGCGGCTGGGTGTCGATCACGTTGCCGATGGCGAGCTTGCCCTTCTCTTTGGCGGCATCGCTCACTCCAAAGCGCTCGGCGTAAAGCACATCGGCGCCCTTGTCGATCATGGCGAAGGTGGCTTCTTTGGCCTTCGGTGGGTCGAACCAGCTGTTGATGAAGGTGATGGTGAACTCGACCTTGGGATTCGTCTCTTTGGCGCCCGCCATGAAGGCGTGCATCAGGCGGTTGACCTCCGGGATGGGGAAGCCGCCCACCATGCCGATCTTGTTGGACTTGGTCATGCCGCCAGCGATCATGCCGGTCAGGTACGCGGGCTCCTGGATGTAGTTGTCGAACACGCTGAAGTTGGGTGCCTGCGGCTTGCCGGAGGAACCGAGCAGAAAGGACGTTTTGGGGAAATCCTTGGCCACCTTGCGCGCGGCGGCTTCTACAGCAAAGGCTTCGCCCACGATGAGCTGGTTACCACCCGTGGCGTACTCGCGCATCACGCGCTCGTAGTCGGCGTTACTGACGTTTTCACTGGCCTTGTATTCGATCTCGCCGCGTGCTTCGGCCGCTTTCAGCGCCTTGTGGATGCGGCTGACCCATTGCTGTTCAAAAGGCACCGTGTAGATCGCCGCGACCTTGATCTTGGGCTGTGCTGTGGCTGGCGGTGGTACCAGTGCCAGAGCGGCGGAGAGGAAGACCGAAGCGGTCAGGAATTTGCCGGCGAAAAGACGACGATTGATCATCACGGGTACCTCTTTGGTGCGTTCAAAAGAAGAAGGGGGCAGTGCGTTGCATGTTAAGCAATTAGCGTGCAGAGCGCGAGCACGAAGATGCTTGTCGACTTGGACTCCACTAGCAGCGCCGGAAGAGCAACGCGTGCCCTTAGCCCGAATAAAATGCTCGGCCGCCGAAAGCGGGTTAACTAAACAGAGAGGGATTTGTGAGAATTTTTATTACAGCAGTAGCAGCCATGTCGCTGGTTGGATGTGCCTCGGTAATGAACGAGACGGCCCATGGGGTACGCGTTGAAACCAAGCAAAAGAGTGGGGCCGAGGTCGCGGCTGCCGACTGTGTTGCGACAAACGACTATGGTTCAACGAGCTTCAAGTCGGGCACTACGCAAGCTCTGCGCCGGTCGTCGCAGGACATGACTGTTGTGTGCACCGTTGTCGGTGAGGAACCTGCGAATGGACGCTTGATTTCGCGCCCGAACGCGGCTCTGGCTGGCAACATCCTCGTCGGTGGCGTTATTGGTGCTGTGGTGGACCACAATCGCGGTACTGCTTACACCTATCCCACTTGGGTCGAGCTCGTGTTTGGAGAGTCGCTAGTTTTTGATCGCTCGCTTCAAAAGGGAGATGCCCCGCTTACAGGTCTGGTCGCCGGCTCTGAAGCGGCTAAAGTCAGCGGTCCTGGTCGATCAAGTCCAAATTCACACCAGTGCATGCAGCAGTTGCCTGGGGCAATCTGCTGAGTCGTCGGTCGAGCGAATAAATAGCCTCGTTGAATCGAGGCTATTTATGGCGGAGACTGGCTATTTGGTGCCAAAAATCCGGTCGCCCGCATCCCCCAGCCCCGGCAGGATGTAGCCGTGGTCGCTCAGCTCGCGGTCGATGGCGGCGGTGAATATTGACACGTCCGGGTGGGCCTTTTGCATGGTGGCGATGCCTTCGGGGGCGGCCAGCAGGCAGACAAACTTGATGGAGCGGGGGTTGAGCTTCTTCAAGCGATCAACGCACGCAGCGGCCGAATTGCCGGTGGCCAGCATGGGGTCAACCACGATGATGTCGCGCTCGTCCATTTCTGCGGGCATTTTGAAGTAGTACTCCACGGGTTGCAGCGTGGCGGGGTCGCGGTACAGGCCAATGTGGCCCACGCGGGCGCCGGGCACCACGTTGAGCATGCCGTCCAGAAACCCGTTGCCTGCGCGCAGGATGGACACCAGCACCAGCTTCTTGCCGTCGATCATCTTTCCGGTCATGGTCTCCAGCGGGGTTTCGATCTCCACGTCCTGCAGTGGCATGTCGCGGGTGACTTCATAAGCCATCAGCGTGGAAAGCTCGCCCAGCAGGCGGCGAAAGCTGTTGGTGCTGGCGTCCTTCTTGCGCATGAGCGTGAGCTTGTGCTGGACGAGGGGGTGGGTGATGACGGTGACGTTGTTGTTTGTAGCGGTGCTCATGGCGCGGCCTTTGGTCTGCAGGGGGTGAATGATTAGAAGTGGCGGTATTTTGACGGCACTTCGACCTCTGGGCGTGGAAACTGGAACGGCCTGAAGCCAGTGGCCCCGCGGAACCGGCTTTGCCGGGCCACTGGCGTCGTCCGCTAGATGGGAAGGCGCCGAAGGCGACTCAGGGGGGGGTTAGTCCGCCAGAAACCGCGAGTAGCGGGCCAGGTCCACATTGCCGCCGCTGATGATGATGCCCACCCGCTCGCCCTGCAGCAGCTTGGCACCATCGTCCTCGCCCGAGAATGCCTGCACGCCCGCAAACGCGAGGGCGCCTGTGGGCTCGACGACGAGCTTCATGCGTTCGGCAAAGAAGCGCAGGGCCTCGATCAACTGTTGGTCGCTGACGGTAATGATGTCTTCGGCGTGGTCACGGATGATGGGGAAGGTGAGCTCGCCCAGCGCCTGGGCCTGCGCGCCATCCGCTATGGTTTGGGGAAGGGCGATGCGTACGATATGCCCGGCGCGCAGCGACTGTTGGGCGTCGTTGGCGGTTTCGGGTTCGACACCGATCACCTTGCAGCGCGGCGCCAGGGCCTGGGCTGCCAGCAGGCTGCCGGACAACAGGCCGCCGCCACCCAGGCAGACGAAAAGGTAGTCCAGGTCCGGCACCTCTTGCAGCAGTTCCAGCGCGGCGGTGCCCTGGCCCGCAATGACATGGGCATGGTCGAACGGGGGCACCAGCGTCATGCCACGCTCGCGCGCAAGTTGCTGGCTGATGGCCTCGCGGTCTTCGGTGTGGCGGTTGTAGGTGACGACCTGGGCGCCGTACTCGCGCGAGGCGGCCATCTTGGAGTGGGCGGCGTCTTCGGGCATAACCACTAGTGCGGGCATGTCGAGAAGTCGTGCCGACAGTGCAATGGCCTGCGCATGGTTGCCGGCAGAGAAGGTAAGCACGCCACCCTTGCGCTGCTCATCACTGAACTGGGCCAATGCGTTGTACGCGCCGCGAAACTTGAAGGCTCCCGTGCGCTGCAGGTTCTCGCACTTGAAGAACAGCTTGGCGCCCAGGCGCTCATCCATGTGCGCGCTGCGCTTTACGGGTGTGCGGTGCGCGACGCCGGAGAGTCGTTCGGCGGCGGCGACCACGTCTTGGTAGGTGGGCGGGGTGAGGCTGGGCAAGGTCATGGGTGGCGTCCCTGGGTGCCGGGGCGCACGTTGGCCCCGGTTGCCCCATGATAGCCCCTTGCCGCAATGTTTCAAGCAAAAATAGCCTCTAGCGCTTGTGTGGTAAGCGCTAGCAGCTATGAATTTTGACGTTGGCTGCTGTGCGGCGCTGCCAATGGCATGGTGGCCTGCCGTAGGTCTGGCGCAGATTTACCAGCAGACCTACTGGCGCGTTGGCACGCGGCTCAACCCAGCTCGCTGAACCGCTGCAGCGGCGTCAGCGGTGGGAAGTCGCCCGTGCGTTTTTGCTTCATCGCCGCAACCGATTCGCGCACATGCTGGTTGCTCCAGATGGCGCCCTGCAGCCAGCCCATCTGGCGCAGGCTGTCTTCTACCGAATGGTCGCGCGCGTAGTTCACGGCCTGCTTGGTGCCCCAGATGGCGACGGGGGGTTTGGAAGCAATCTCTTGCGCGCATTGCAGGGCGGCGGCCAGCATGGCCTCTTGGGTGTCGAACACCTCGTTGACCAGGCCGTAGCCCAGTGCCTTTTGCGCGGGCAGCCGGCGACCGGTATAGGCGAGCTCTTTGACCACGCCCAGCGGGATCAGCTTGGGCAGGCGCTGCAGCGTGCCCACGTCAGCCACCATGCCGATGTTGATCTCCTGGATGCAGAAGAACGCATCTTGCGTGGCATAGCGGATGCAGCCTGCGGTGACCATGTCCACCGCGCCGCCAATACAGCCGCCGTGGATCGCCATGATGACGGGGATGCGCAGGTTGTCGATGTGGGTGAAGGTGGTCTGCATGTCGGTCAGCAGGTCAAAGATGGCGGCGCGGCCCTCGGGGCTTTGGTCATCCATGGTGATGGCGCCGCTAAACGTCTCCAGCGCCATGCCCGCGCTGAAGTGCTTGCCGGTGCTGCTGATGACCAGCGCCCGTGCCTCGCCTGCCTGGTGCAGGTGGGCCAGCACCGCATCCAGCTCGCGCCAGAAGGTGGGGTGCATGGTGTTCATGGCCTCGGGCTTGTTCAGCACCAGATGGGCCACATGGTCGTTGATGCCGAGGGTGAAACAGGTGAGTGCGGGGGTGTTCATGGGGTGCCACTTTAGACCCGCTGCCGTGTGCCGGGTCGTCGCGTGGGTGACTTTGGGTAATTTTGGCCTCTAGCGCTTGTCCATAAAGCGCTGGAAGCTATGAAATAAGGAGCATTTTTTGTCAGCCGACCCGCCCAGCACTGGCGGATGACGGCTCCAGCCAGGTACTCAATCGCCACCGCCGCCGCAGCCGCCACCATCTCCGCCCCCGTCACCACCACCGTCGGAGCTGTCGGCCCCGCCAAAATCCCCCGAGCTGCCACTGTGGCTGCCGTCCGAAAAGCTGGTGCCGCAATGGCCCCCGCCGCAGCCGCCCCCGTCGCGTTGCCGGTCCAGGATGGAGCAGTCGGGCACATACGTGAAGCCGTTGGGGATGGCGAACTTGGCATCCAGGGCAAACAGCAGCGGCAGGCGGCTGGGGGACTTCGGGTCGATGGATTCCTCCTTGCAGGCCCAGTACCAGGCGCGGCGCAGGCCGTCGTTGTTCCGGGCTCTTTTGCCCAGTGCCTCGGCGGGGGTGTGGTGCAGAAAAAAGCCCAGCGCGTTGTGGCACCAGCTTCTGTAGGCCTGGGTGTGCAGGATGAACTCGTGCCACAGCGCATCGACCGCGCGGGACGGCATGGCCACAAACTGCCTGTTGCTGCGCAGGCAGGCCAGGAAGAACTGGCGCAGCCCGCGTTCCACCAGTTCGCAGTCGCGCACGCTCAGGTGCGGGTAGGTTTCGCGCAGCTTTCGCTGCAGGAAGCGGGGCAGGGGGGCTTCGCGGATAGTGCGCTGACGCACCGCCCGGGTCCACTGCCTGGCCAACGTGGTGATGATGACGGTGGCCACTGCATACAGCACCCACACCCCTTTGAGGCGCCAGGCCCCGGCAAAAATACCGCCGACAGCCGCCACCCATGCCGCGATGGCCAGCAGCATCACCTTGTCGCCCAACCGCAGCAGTACCTGTTCGAATCGTTTCATCGCCCCTCCTTTTTGTTGTTGTGTATGGCGATTTCACGACGGATTTGTGACTAATTGGTGACTGTTTTATGGGGTGTGGTGAGTTCGTTACGAGGTGGTTTTGCAGGGGGTGGCGGGGCGAAAATAGAGGTTTGCGCGGCTTCACGCGCCTGTGTTAGCACGGGGCAGGCGCGGGTCTCAGCGGACGACATCGCCCGCCCCCCCGCCCCCCCGCATCCCGCATCCCGCATCCCGCATCCCGCGATCCAGCCAGGTCGGCAGCGGTCAGCGGCGTTTACTGCCACCAAAGATGCTGCCCAGCACCCCGCGCAAGATCTCTTTGCCCAGCGAGGTGCCCATGGTGCGCACGGCCGACTTGGCCATGGTTTGGGCCAGGCCGTCGCGTTTGCCGCCGCGCGGGCCGGTGCTGCCAAACAGCACGTCGTTCAGCCCGCCCATCAAGCCACCACCGCTGTTGTCTGCTGTGTTGCCAGGCGTGCCTTTGCTGCCGTTGGCAGGCGCCTGCGCACTGGCTTCGGCGGCGCGGCCCTTGAGTTTTTAGGAGGCTGATTCGCGGTCCACGGTCTTTTCGTACACACCTGCCACCAGCGAGCTGGCCACAAGCACCTGGCGCTGCTGCGGCGTGATGGGCCCCAGCTGGCTGCCGGGCGGTAGCACAAACACGCGCTCAGTCACGCTGGGGCGGCCCTTGGCGTCCAGAAAGCTCACCAGCGCCTCGCCCACGGCCAGTTCGGTGATGGCTGTTTCAATATCGAGGCCCGGCTTTTGCCGCATGGTGGTGGCCGTGGCCTTCACCGCCTTCTGGTCACGCGGGGTAAAGGCACGCAGCGCGTGCTGCACGCGGTTGCCCAGCTGGGCCAGCACGCTATCGGGGATGTCGAGGGGGTTCTGCGTGACGAAATACACGCCCACGCCCTTGGATCGCACGAGGCGCACCACCAGCTCGATGCGCTCAACCAGCACCTTGGGCGCCTCGTTGAACAAGAGGTGGGCCTCGTCGAAGAAGAACACGAGCTTTGGCTGCTCCGGGTCTCCAATTTCGGGCAGTTGCTCGAACAGCTCAGACAGCATCCACAGCAAAAACGTGGCGTACAGGCGCGGCGAGTTCATCAGCTTGTCGGCCGCCAGGATGTTGATGACACCGTGGCCGTCCACCGTCTGCATAAAGTCGCTGATGTCGAGCATTGGCTCGCCAAAGAAGTCTGAGCCGCCTTGCTGCTCGATCTGCAGCAACCCGCGCTGAATGGCGCCCACGCTGGCGGCGCTCACGTTGCCGTATTCGGTGGTGAATTCTTTGGCGTTGTCACCCACGTACTGCAGCATGGCGCGCAGGTCTTTGAGGTCCAGCAGCAGCAGGCCGTTGTCGTCGGCAATCTTGAACACCAGGTTGAGCACGCCTAGCTGAGTTTCGTTCAGGTTGAGCATGCGGCCCAGCAGCAGGGGGCCCATGTCCGACACGGTGGCGCGCACCGGGTGGCCTTGCTCGCCAAAAACGTCCCACAGCGTGGTGGGGCAGGCCAGGGGCGTGGGGAGGTCGAGCCCACGCTCCTTGAGTACGGCCGCCAGCTTGTCGCCAATCTTGCCGGGCTGGCTCGCGCCGGTCAGGTCGCCCTTCACATCGGCCATGAACACTGGCACGCCAATGCGCGAGAAATTTTCGGCCAGGGTCTGCAGGGTCACCGTCTTGCCGGTGCCGGTGGCGCCGGTGATAAGCCCGTGGCGGTTGGCCAGGCCCGGTAGCAGGTGGCATTCGGTGGTGTCGTGCTTGGCAATCAGGAGGGGTTCGGCCATGGCGGAGGTTCCGGGTGAAGGCAAAAGTAGGACTTGCGCAAACAAGGATGCACAAACCGCGTATCACAGAGCAGGCTTCTTGCCTGATCCCGATTTGCGTAAGTCGTAAAAAGTAAAATCGCGGGCAGTAGATTAAATCAATACAAAAGGACTTCCCGTGGCAGGACACAGCAAATGGGCGAATATCCAGCACCGCAAAGGGCGGCAGGATGAAAAACGCGGCAAGATCTGGACCCGCATCATTCGCGAAATCACCGTAGCTGCACGTTCGGGTGGCGGCGACCTGTCTGCCAACCCCCGTTTGCGTCTGGCGGTGGACAAGGCCAAGGCGGCCAACATGCCCGCCGACCGCATCAAATACAACATCGACAAGGCCACGGGCAATGCCGAAGGCCTGACCTACGAAGAAATCCGCTACGAAGGTTATGGCATTGGCGGCGCCGCCATCATGATCGACACCATGACCGACAACCGTGTGCGCACCGTGGCTGAAGTGCGCCACGCGTTCAGCAAACACGGTGGCAACATGGGCACCGAAGGTTCGGTGGTGTTCCAGTTCAAGCACTGTGGCCAGCTGATTTTTGCCCCTGGCACCAGCGAAGACAAGGTGATGGAAGTGGCGCTGGAGGCGGGCGCCGAAGACGTGGTGACCGACGACGACGGCGCTGTGGAAGTATTGACCGCCCCGGCCGACTTCGAAGCGGTGAAGAACGCCCTGGAAGCCGCAGGCCTGGTCCCCGAACTGGCCAATGTGACCATGCGTGCTGAAAACACCATCGAATTGACGGGCGACGACGCCGCCAAGATGCAAAAACTACTGGATGTGCTGGAAGACCTGGACGACACGCAAGAGGTTTATCACAACGCGGCGCTGTGACTCTGCGCCGTTGGACCAGTGCTTTTTTTCTTGTTCTGACACGTTTTTCGACTGATATTTCTCCGAACCCCGCCCAGCAGCGCAGCGCTGCGGGCCGGGTTCACCAAAGGTTCCTATGAAAGTACTTGTGATTGGTGGCGGCGGCCGTGAACACGCGATGGCGTGGAAACTGAGCGAGTCCCCCAAGGTGACCAAGGTGTATGTGGCGCCCGGTAACGGTGGCACGGCCTTGAACTCCAAGCTCGAAAACGTGGCCATTACCGACGTGCGTGAACTGCGCCTGTGGGCCCAGGCCGAGAAGATTGCGCTGACGGTGGTGGGCCCCGAGGCGCCGCTGGCTGCTGGCGTAGTGGATGAGTTCCGAGCCAACAGCATGCGCATCTTTGGGCCCACAAAGGCCGCTGCCCAGCTTGAAAGCTCCAAGGCCTTCTCCAAGGCCTTCATGCGCCGCCACGGTATCCCCACGGCCGACTACGACACCTTCACCGACCCGGCTGCGGCCCACGCTTTTGTGGACCGGCTGGGTGCCCCCATCGTCATCAAGGCCGACGGCCTGGCCGCTGGCAAGGGCGTGGTGGTGGCCATGTCGCTGCAAGAAGCCCACGATGCGGTGGACTTCATGCTGGTGGACAACAAGTATGGCGTGACGCACAACGAAGGCGCAGATGGGAAGGCAGAGCCGCGTGTGGTGATTGAGGAATTCCTTGAAGGCGAAGAAGCTTCCTTCATCGTGTTGTGCGACGGCAAGAATGTGGTGGCCCTGGCCACCAGCCAGGACCACAAGCGCCTGAAAGACGGCGACGAAGGCCCCAACACCGGCGGCATGGGTGCATATTCGCCCGCGCCTGTGGTCACCGCCGATGTGCATGCCCGCGCCATGCGCGAGATCATCTTGCCCACGATCCGTGGCATGGAAAAAGACGGCATTCCCTACACCGGCTTTCTGTATGCCGGCCTGATGATCGACGCCAAGGGCCATCCCAAGACGCTCGAATTCAACTGCCGCATGGGCGACCCCGAGACGCAGCCCATCCTCATGCGCCTGAAAAGCGATTTCTGCGACGTGATGGGCGCTGCGGCCGATGGCAAGCTCGACCAGATCGAGCTGCAGTGGGACCGCCGAACTGCGCTGGGCGTGGTCATGGCCGCTCACGGCTATCCCGAAGCCCCGCGCAAGGGCGACACGATCACCGGCCTGCCTGTTGAGGCGGATGACGCCGTGGTGTTCCATGCGGGCACGCAACTCAAGGATGGCGTGGTCAGCGTGACCGGCGGCCGCGTGCTGTGTGTGACCGTGCTGGCCGACAGCGTCAAGCAGGCGCAGCAACGCGCTTACGACGTGGCGCGTGGCATCCAGTTTGATGGCGCCCAGTACCGCCGCGACATCGGCTTCCGTGCACTGAAAAGCTGATGGTAGACGCTCAGACCTTGAACCCTGCCGACACCGTGGCCCGTGTGCGCAGCTACCTGCAGGGCCTGCAGGCGCGCATCACCGATGCGCTCGAAGCCGTGGAAGGCCCGCAAGGCGAGGGCGGTACGCGCTTTCTGGCCGACGCCTGGAGCAAGCCGCCCGGCGAGCCTCTGCAAGGCGATGGCATCACGAAAATCCTTGAGGGTGGCCGCGTGTTCGAGCGCGCGGGCTGTGGCTTCAGCCATGTGCGCGGCCCCCAGTTGCCGCCCTCGGCCACGCAGCACCGGCCCGAGCTTGCGGGCGCACCGTTTGAGGCCATGGGCGTGTCGCTGGTGTTCCACCCACGCAACCCGTACGTGCCTACCGTGCACATGAATGTGCGCATGATTGCTGCAGGCCACCCGGGGCAAACGCCCACTTGCTGGTTTGGCGGCGGCATGGACCTCACGCCGTACTACGGCTTTGAAGAAGACGCGGTGCACTTTCACCGCACTTGCCGCAATGCGTTGGCACCCTTTGGCGACGACAAGTACCCGCGCTTCAAGCAGTGGTGCGACGAATACTTCTACCTCAAGCACCGCAGCGAGCAGCGCGGAGTCGGCGGTGTGTTCTACGACGACTTCTCGGAGCTGGGCTTTGACCAGAGCCTGGCGATGACGCAGTCGGTGGGCGATGCCTTTCTGGGCGCCTACCTGCCCATCGTGGAAAAGCGTCAAAACCTGCCGTATGGCGAGCGCGAGCGCGATTTCCAGCTCTACCGCCGGGGCCGCTATGTCGAATTCAACCTGGTGTGGGACCGGGGCACGCACTTTGGCCTGCAGTCGGGTGGGCGCACCGAGTCCATTTTGTTGTCAATGCCACCGCTGGTGTCGTGGTCGTACCAGCGTTCTGATGCGGCGGATTCGGCTGAAGCCGATCTTACGCAGCGATTTTTAGTGCGGCGCGACTGGTTGGCCAACGGGGCCGCAACCACTGCCTGAAGGGCGTGAAAAGCGCAAAAGCTATAATTTCAATAGCTGCCCGCGCTTTTCACACAAGCGCAAGAGGCCAAAAACACCTCAAATTGCCGCAGCGCCCAAGCGCAACACCGGCGCAACACCCAAGGCGCAGCCCTATTGGTTGAGCGCTGCGTTGCACGCTATATTGATTCCATTTCCTCTCTAATCACTGCCTGATGACCACCTCCACCAAATCGGAAACCGCCGCCAAAAAAGACGTCACCAAACTCCAGCGCGCCATCGTCGATGGACTGGAGGACGTCAAGGCGCAAGACATCCAGGTCTTCAACACCGAGCATCTCTCGCCGTTGTTTGAACGGGTGATCGTGGCATCGGGCACCTCCAACCGCCAGACCAAGGCCCTTGCCGCCAGCGTGCGCGACGCGGTCAAGGAAGCGGGCTTTACCAAGCCGCGCATCGAAGGTGAAGACAATGGCGAATGGATCATCGTGGACTGCGGCGCCGCCGTGGCGCACATCATGCAGCCCGCCATCCGCCAGTACTACCGCCTGGAAGAACTGTGGGGCGACACGCCGGTGCGCCTGAAGCTGGGTGCTGCCAAGCCGGTCTCCAGCGCCGCCACCGAATTGGCTGAAAAGAAGTCGGCTCAGAAGGCTGCCAAGTCGGACGCCAAGGCCGCTGGCAAGGCGCCCGCCAAGAGGGCCGCCGCAGCACCCGCGGTGCCTGCGCGATCGGGCAAAGCCACGGTCAAGGCCGTGGCCAAAACAGCCGCCAAGTCCGCTGCCGCACCAGCCAAGTCTGCTGCCAAGCCTGCAGCCAAGACACCAAAAGCTCCTGCCAAAGCCATCGCCAAGGCCCCAACCAAGGCGCCCGCAAAGAGCAGCAGCACTGCCAAGGCTGCACCGGCCAAAGCAACCGCAAAGCCTGCGACTGCCGCCAAGAAGCCCGCAGCCGCCAAGGCACCGATCAAGACTGTGGTGGTCAAGCCCTCTGCCCCCCGCAGCAAGACGGCTGCAGCCGCCAAGTCGGGTGCCAAGCCAACGACCGCGCGCGGCGGAGCCGCCACCAAGCCCGCAGCCAAGAGGGCGCCAGGCCGCAAGTGATTGCAGCCTCGGCCCATCGACGACCCCACGTACCCGCGCACCGCGCCTGAGTTGCCATGAAGCTGCTGATCGTGGCCGTGGGCCAGCGCGTGCCCGACTGGGCGCAGACGGCGTACGACGACTACGCCAAGCGGTTTCCGCCGGAGCTCAAGGTCGAACTCAAAGCCGTCAAGACCGAACCGCGTGGCTCGAAAACGCTAGAGACGCTCTACGCCGCTGAGCGCGAGCGCATCGAAGCGGCAATCCCGAGGGGCACCCGCGTGGTGGCGCTGGACGAGCGCGGCACCAACCTCACCACGAAGGCGCTGGCCGAGCGCCTGAAGGGTTGGCAACTGGGTGGCGACGATGTGGCGCTGGTCATTGGCGGCCCCGACGGCCTCGACCCCGCTTTTCGCCAGGGCGCGCACGAACGCATTCGCTTGTCAGACCTGACCTTGCCCCATGCCATGGTGCGGGTGCTGCTCATCGAGCAGGTGTACCGCGCCTGGTCGGTGAACGCCGGGCACCCGTACCACCGTGAATGAGGTGCTGCCAAGCGGGTGTGCTGCATGCGTTACTATTTTATTGATAGCTACTAGCGCATGATGGATAAGCGCTAGAGCCGATTTTGACCATAAATCTGTTCATGCCTGACTTCATCTACCTTGCCTCCCAAAGCCCGCGCCGGCGCCAACTGCTCGAACAACTGGGCGTGCGCCACGAACTGCTGCTGCCCAACGTGGACGGCGACGAGGCCGAAGACGCCGAAGCCATCGAGGTGGTGCTGCCCGGCGAAGCGCCCACGGCCTATGTGGATCGCGTGACGGGCCTCAAGCTCGACGCCGCCGTGGCCCGTCACGCGCGCCGGGGTTTGCCCGATGCGCCCATTCTGTGTTCCGACACCACCGTGGCCCTGGGCCGCACCATCTACGGCAAGCCGGACGACGCTGAACATGCTGCGCGCATGCTGGGCGAACTGGCAGGGCATGAGCACCGCGTGCTGACTGCGGTGGCGCTGCAAGTGGGCCCCAAGCGACTATCGGCGCTGTCCGTGTCCCGTGTGACCTTTGCCGCCATGACGCCCGCACAGATCGACGCCTACGTGGCCACGGGCGAGCCACTGGGCAAGGCGGGGGCGTATGGCATCCAGGGCCGGGCGGCGGCCTATGTGGAACACCTGGCGGGCAGCTATTCGGGCATCATGGGTTTGCCCATGTATGAGACCGCCCAACTGCTCCGTGCGGCGGGCTTCTCCGTATAACCCAAAAATCAACAACATCCCAAAGCCATGCAACAAGACATCCTGATCAACTGGTCCCCCCAGGAAACCCGCGTTGCCGTGGTGGAGCATGGCGCGGTGCAAGAGCTGCATGTGGAGCGCACGCTGGAGCGGGGTTTGGTCGGCAATGTCTATCTGGGCAAGGTGTCGCGCGTGCTGCCCGGCATGCAGTCGGCCTTCATCGACATTGGCCTGGAGCGTGCAGCCTTTTTGCATGTGGCCGATGTGTGGCAGCGCCAGCCCGATGGCGAGCCACCCGCGTTTGCCCGCAAGAACGAGCCGCAAGTGCCGATTGAAAAGCAGGTGTTCGAGGGCCAGTCGCTCATGGTGCAGGTTATCAAGGACCCCATCGGCACCAAGGGCGCACGCCTGTCCACGCAGATCAGCATTGCAGGGCGGCTGCTGGTGTTTTTGCCCCAGGACGACCATGTGGGCGTGTCGCAGAAGATTCCGCCCGCCGAGCGCGATGCGCTGCGCGCGCGGCTGCAGGCGCTGGTGGGCGACAAGTCCACGGGCGGTGGTGGCGGCTTCATCCTGCGTACCAATGGTGAGGACTCCACTGACGAAGAATTGGCGGAAGACATCGCCTACCTGCGCAAGACCTGGGCGCGCATCAAGGAGGCATCGCTCAAGCTGCCTGCGGGTTCGCTGTTGCACCAGGATCTTGATCTGCTGCAGCGCGTGCTGCGCGATTTGGTGGGCGATCAAACGCAGACCATCCGGCTCGACTCCATGGAGCAGTTCCAGCGCCTGCGCGCATTTGGGCAGGAATTCATGCCCGCGGCTTACGGCAAGCTGCAGCACTACAAGGGCGAGCGGCCGATTTTTGACCTGTACTCCATCGACGAAGAAGTGGCCAAGGCCCTCGGGCGCCGGGTCGATCTGAAATCCGGCGGCTACCTCATCGTGGACCAGACCGAAGCGCTGACCACCATCGACGTGAACACCGGTGGCTATGTGGGTGCGCGCAATTTTGACGACACCATCTTCAAGACCAACCTGGAAGCCGCCCAGGCCATCGCGCGCCAGCTGCGCCTGCGCAATCTGGGCGGCATCATCATCGTAGACTTCATCGACATGGTGCGGGACGACCACCAGCAGGCCGTGATGTCCGAGTTCAAGAAGCAGCTGGCGCGGGACCGCGTCAAGACCATGTCATCGGGCGGTTTTTCGCAGCTGGGCCTGGTCGAGATGACGCGCAAGCGCACCCGCGAGTCCCTGGCCCACATGCTGTGCGAGCCCTGCGAAGCCTGCCAGGGAAAGGGCAGCGTGAAGACCGCTCGCAGCGTCTGCTACGACATCCTGCGCGAGATCCTGCGCGAAGCCCGCCAGTTCAACCCGCGCGAATTCCGCGTGGTGGCCTCACCGCGCGTGGTGGAGCTGTTTCTGGATGAAGAAAGCCAGCATCTGGCAGGCCTGTCGGACTTCATCAAGAAGCCGATCTCGCTGCAATCCGAGAGCGCGATGGGGCAGGAGCAGTACGACATCGTGCTGCTGTAGCGCCGCCGTTTCTCACTGCCGGTTCAGGCGTCGATCTGCATTGCCGGGCGCGCTTGCACACGCGCCAGCCAGGCCTGCACATGCGGGTGCGCGTTGACCGGCGCGCCCAGGTACACGCTGTAGCCCAACACCGAGCCCACGACCAGGTCCACCAGCGAATAGTCGGCGCCTAGCATCCAGGGCTGCATGGCCAGCCGCGCGTCCAGCAGCGCCAGCAGTTCGTTCAGTCCTCGGATGGCGACTTCGGCATGCACGGGGCTGCGCAGAGCCTCGTCGCCCTGCGTCGCCACGTGCAGGTGCTTGAGGACCGTGCCGTAGGTCACATACGCCCACGTGCACCACGACAACGCCTGCAGCGACTCGGGCGTGCCGGCGGCGGGCCACAGGCCGCGTTCCACACCAAAGCGATTACCCAGCCACAGGTGGATGGCCAGGGCTTCGAACATAGGCGCACCGTCCACCGTCAACGTGGGCACCTTGCCGTTGGGGTTCAGGGCCAGGTATTCCGGGCGGTGCTGTTCGCCTGTGCGGATATCGACCTTGACCCGCTCGTGGGGCACGCCCAGTTCGGTGAGTGCGCAGGCAATGGGGGTGGCACTCGACAGGGGGTGCCAGTACAGGACGATGGACATTGAAAACTCCTTGGGTGGTGGATGGAAGTGACGCCACTGTAGAAGCCATTGCGGACAGTTTCGGTCCGCAATACACCGTACAGTCGCACCATGCTGACCTCATCGACCCGGTTGCTGCGCCTGTTGTCCCTGTTGCAAACCCGCAGCCACTGGGTGGGGCCCGAGCTGGCTGAGCGCCTGGAAGTGCACCCGCGCACGCTGCGGCGCGATGTGGACCGCCTGCGCCAGCTGGGCTACCCGGTGCAGGCCAGCAGCGGCGTGGCGGGCGGGTATGCCTTCCGCGCAGGGCAGGCGCTGCCCCCGTTGCAGCTGGATGATGAAGAAGCCCTGGCCGTATCGATTGCGCTGCGCACGGCCACTGCGGGTGCTGTGGGTGGCATTGAAGAGCCCGCATTGCGCGCACTCGTAAAGCTGGAGCAGGCCATGCCCCTGCGGCTGCGCGAGCAGGTGGACGCCTTGCGGTCCACCATCCTGCCGCTGGACCGCGTCGGCCCGGTGGTGGAGGCCTCATTGCTGGCCACGCTGGCGTCGGCCTGCCGCGACCAGCTGCGGCTCGGTTTCTCGTACGAAGACGGCAAGGGGCGCACCACCCAGCGCTCTGTGGAGCCGCAGGGCGTGGTGCACACCGGCATGCGCTGGTACCTGGTGGCGTGGGACTGCGATCGCAGCGACTGGCGCACGTTTCGCATCGACCGCATGGTGGCAAAGCCGGAAGTCGGCGCGCATTTCGCGCCGCGCCCGGGGCCGGATGGAGGAGACCTCAAGGCCTATGTTTCGCGCTCGATCACCGTGGCGCCGCATGCCGAGCAGGCGCGGGTGGTGCTGCACGCACCTTACGCAGAAATGGCGCGCCGCATTCCGCCCTCGGCGGCCTTGGTCACGGCGCTGGCGGATGGGCAGCGGTGCCAGATGGAATGCGCCGCCAACGATTCGCTGGTGTTTTGGCTCATGGCGCTCAATGTGGAGTTTGAGGTGTTGGCGCCCGCATCGCTGAAGGAGCGGCTGCGCGTGGCGGGGGAGCGGGCTTTGAAGTGCACCGCCTGAAGGCTAAGAACCAGTTCTAGGGCACGAACCGGTACCCAATCCCCGCCTCGGTCACCAGGTGGCGGGGCATGGAGGCGTTTTGCTCCACCTTCTTGCGCAGGTTGGCCAGGTGCACGCGCACGTAGTGCGTGTCTTCGGCATGGCCCGGCCCCCACACGGCCTTGAGTAGTTGCTGGTGGGTGATGACGCGGTCAGGCTGGGAGGCCAGGTGGGTGAGCAGCTTGTATTCAATGGGCGTGAGGTGCAGGGCCTCGCTCTCATGCCCTGTCGTACTGCGCTCCACGGTGCGGCGGGCCAGGTCCACGGTGATGTCGCCGAACTGGATGACGGGCGTTGCCTCCGCACTAGACGGCCGCTGGCTGCGGCGCAGCTGGGCGCGCACGCGGGCCATCAGTTCGCCCGAGCCAAAGGGTTTGACCAGGTAGTCGTCGGCCCCCGCATCCAGGGCCGAGATCTTGCTGGCTTCGGTGCTGCGGGCCGAGAGCACGATGACGGGCATGGCCGACCAGGTGCGCAGGTCGCGGATCAAATCAACGCCGTCGCCATCGGGCAGGCCCAGGTCCAGCACCACCAGGTCGGGGCGGCGGGTGCCCGCCTCGATCAGGCCGCGCTGCAAGGTGGCGGCCTCGTGCACGGTGTGGCCTTCGGTCTCCAGGGTCAGGCGCACAAAGCGGCGGATATCGGCTTCGTCTTCGACGATGAGGATGTGGGTGGGCAGGTCGGTCATGGTGTTTGCGGGGCCGAGGCGTTAAACGTCGGAGTCGGTGCCCAAGTCGGTGGGCGGTGTGCCACGTGGCAGCAGCAGCGTGAAGCGTGCGCCCGCAGGTTGGCCCTGGGCGTTGAGGATGGTATCGCCCCGGATGCTGCC
>NZ_JBKBXG010000076.1:0-25589 GCF_046314175.1 Acidovorax sp.
TGAATGAATCTGTATGACGCCTGCTGAACGAACGCCTGCTGTGGATGCGCTGCTGGCCACCCGCTTGCGCAATGCCCAGCCCGCGCTGTGGACCAACCCGGCCCGGCAGGCACAACCCCCGGCCGCTTTGCGGGCACTGGGACGCAGCATTAGTCTGGATGATACGCAGGCCGCCGCCGACCGGTTGGCCCGTTTTGCAGGCCTGCTGGCGCAGGTGTTCCCGGAGCTGGTCGCCACCAGGGGCGTGGTGGAGTCGCCTCTGCTGCCCGCCGCCGCGTTGCAACCCGCGCTGGGTGTGGCTGAGGGCCAGGGCCGCTTGTTCATCAAGGCCGATCACAGCCTGCCGGTGGCGGGCTCTATCAAGGCCCGGGGCGGCATGCACGAGGTGCTGGAGTTGGCCGAGCGGCTGGCGCTGGAGCATGGGCTGGTACAGGCTGGCGGTGACTACCGCGCGCTGGCCACCCCGGTGGCACGCGAGGTGCTGGGCCGCTACCAGGTGGCGGTGGGCTCTACCGGCAACCTGGGGATGAGCATTGGTGTGGTGGCATCGGCCCTGGGCTTCAAGGCCACGGTGCACATGTCGGCCGACGCCAAGGAGTGGAAGAAGGACCGCCTGCGCCAGCGTGGCGTGCAGGTGGTGGAGCACGCGGGCGACTACGAGCGCGCGGTGGCCGCAGGCCGTGCCGAGGCGGCCAGCAACCCGCTGTGCCACTTTGTGGACGACGAGCAATCGTTCTCGCTGCTGCTGGGCTACAGCGCGGCGGCGCTGCATTTACAGAACCAATTGGCGGAGCAGGGCGTGGTGGTGGATGTGGAACACCCGCTCATCGTGTACCTGCCGTGCGGCGTGGGCGGTGCGCCAGCGGGCATCACGTTTGGCTTGCGGCAGGTGCTAGGGCCGCATGTGCATTGCTTTTTTGCCGAGCCGGTGCAGTCACCTTGCTTCATGGTGCATATGCTGGCCGATTCAACACAGGGCGTGGGCGGTCACCCCTCGGTGTACGACTGGGGCCTGACCAACCGCACCGAGGCCGATGGCCTGGCCGTACCGCGTGCGTCGCTGCTGGCGGCCGAGCTGATGCGGCCGCTGCTGTCGGGTGTGTTTACCGTGGCCGACGACACCTTGTTTGCGCAGCTGGTGCTGGTGCTGGACGCCCTGGGCGAGCGCATCGAGCCTTCGGCTGCGGCAGGTTTCAGCGGCCCGGCCATGTTGACAGGCACCACGGCTGGGCAGGCCTGGCTGCAAAGCACGGGCGTGGATGCGGTGTTGCACAACGCCACGCACCTGGTGTGGACCACGGGCGGCCTGCTGGTGCCCGATGCGCAGTACCAGGGCTTTGTGCAGCGCGGGCGGGCTGTGCTCGCGGCGCAAGGCTGATTTTTCATCTCCCCGATTCGTCCAATTCTCTATTCCCCCACCTTTGTCACCTTTGGAGAGCACCCCATGAACCGCAAGCAACTGCTTTTGTCGTCCGCTGTCATTTGTGCCCTGGGGGCCGCTGCGTGGGGCCCTGCCGTGGCGCAAGAGGCCGCATTCCCCACTAAACCGATCACGCTGGTGATTCCGTTTCCACCCGGTGGCGCCACCGACGTGCTGGGTCGCCTCATCGGCAAGAAGCTGGGTGACAAGCTGGGGCAAAGCGTGGTGATCGACAACCGCGCGGGCGCGGGCACGGTGATCGGCGCCAGCTCGGTGGCGCGCGCGGCAGCCGACGGCTACACGCTGCTGATGAGTTCGGGCACCACCTTCACCGTGAACCCCGCCGTGCGCGCTAAGCTGCCGTATGACCCGGTCAAGAGTTTTGAACCCATTGGCATTGCGGGTCGCACAGGGCTGATCCTGTTGGCCAACAAGGATGTGCCAGCCAGCGACGTCAAACAGTTTGTGTCCATGGTGAAGGCCGCGCCGGACAAGCATTCATACGGGTCGTTCGGTGCGGGCACGACGTCGCAGTTTGCTGGCGAAATGTTCTTTCATGCGGCCGGCCTCAAGATCCAGCACATCCCCTACAAAGGCAGTGCACCCGCGATGACCGACCTGCTGGGCGGGCAGATCCCGTTCACGGTAGACACGGTGTCGGCCGCGCTGCCGCAGCTCAAGGACGGCAAGATCAAGGCCATTGCCGTGACGTCGGGCAAGCGCTCGGCCCTGCTGCCCAAGGTGCCTACGCTGGCAGAGAGCGGCTACCCCGGCCTGGAGATGGACACCTGGCTGGCCATGGTGGCGCCGCGTGGCCTGCCGCCCGCTGTGAAGGCGCGGCTGGAGCAGGCCCTGGCCCAGGTGGTGTCAGACCCTGACACGCGTGACAAGATGATCGCCGTGGGGTTCGAGCCGTCCTATGCTTCGTCCAAGGCACTGGCAGAGCTGATCGACAAGGAACTGCCGCTGATGCGTGCGATTGCGCAGCGCGCTGGCATTACGGCAGATTGATCGCTGCATATCGATCGCCCTGTGAACAAGGAGACAACACCAAGATGACAACAAGCCCCCAAGCCCTGGTCGAGCTGACGGCCAATGAACTGCGCCACCGCATCGGCACGCGCGAGATTTCTCCGGTGGAACTGCTGGATGCGTGCATTGAGCGCATCGAGGCCGTCAACCCGCATGTGAATGCCATCACCGCCACTTGCTACGACCGTGCCCGCACCGAGGCCAAGGCGGCCGAGCAGGCGGTGCTGCGCGGCGAGCCCCTGGGCTTGCTGCATGGCCTGCCGCTGGGTGTGAAGGACCTCGAAGCCACGGCCGGTTTGCTGACCACCTATGGCTCGGAGATTTACCGCGGCAATATCCCGGCGGAGGACAACGTGCTGGTGGCGCGCCTGCGTTCGGCGGGTGCCATCGTCACTGGCAAGACCAATATCCCCGAGATGGGCGCGGGCGCCAATTCGCGCAACACGGTGTGGGGCGCCACGGGCAACCCGTTCAACCCCAATCTGAACGCCGGGGGCTCGTCGGGCGGATCGGCCGCAGCGCTGGCGTGCGACATGCTGCCGGTGTGCACGGGGTCGGACACGGGCGGTTCGCTGCGCATTCCGGCGTCGATTTGCGGGGTGGTGGGCTTTCGGCCATCGCCCGGTGTGGTGCCCAGCTCGCGCAAGCTGCTGGGCTGGACGCCGATCTCGGTGGTGGGCCCCATGGGCCGCACGGTGGAAGAAGCCTGCCTGCAGTTGGCCGCCACTGCAGGCATGTCGGCGGGCGACCCACTGAGCTACCCGCTGGATCCGATGAGCTTTCTGCTGCCCGAAACGGTGGACCTGAGCCGCCTGCGCGTGGCCTATACCGAAGACTTCGGCGCCTGCGCGGTGGACAACGGCATCCGCACGGTGTTCCGCCAGAAGGTGCAGGCCATGAAGCACCTGTTTGCCAGCTGCGACGCCATCGACATCGACCTGGGCGACGTGCACCGCTGTTTTGACGTGTTGCGCGCCGAAGCCTTTGTGGCCAGCACGCGCGAGGCCTACGAGCGCGACCCCGCCAGCCTGGGGCCCAACACCCGCGCCAACTACGAAATGGGCGCCGCCATGACGCTGCTGGACAGCGCCTGGGCGCAGGCCGAGCAGACGCGCATCCTGGCGCGGTTTCAAAAG
This sequence comes from Acidovorax sp., assembly GCF_046314175.1. GTDB lineage: Bacteria > Pseudomonadota > Gammaproteobacteria > Burkholderiales > Burkholderiaceae_C > Acidovorax. The sequence continues at coordinate 3,589 of NZ_JBKBXG010000076.1, forward strand.
CTGTATGAGCAGTACGACGTGATCCTGGCGCCTACCACGCCCGTGTCGCCCTTTACGTGGACGCAGCTTTTTGCCAGCCACATCAACGGTGAGCCGCAGGCCAACTACTACCGCTGGCTGGCGCTGACCTATGTGACTACGCTGACCACGCACCCGGCGCTGAGCTTGCCGTGTGGGCTGGACGATGCAGGGATGCCGTTTGGTTTGCAGATCACGGGGCGCTTTCGAGCCGACCGCCACACGCTGGGCGTAGGCCATGCGCTGGAGCAAGCATTCAAGGGCATTGCCGGGCTGGCACGTCCACGGCCTGACATCGCCAAGCTGATGAAAACAAGTGCGGAGCCCGCGCTGACCTCCATCGTGACCGGCGCGCCCGATCCGCGTGATGCCCGCAGCCTGCCGCGTGACGACCGGGCAGTGTCGGCGGCGCAGGTATCGGCTGTTTAACGCAATTCAAGGGGCAGAACATGCAAACCGCAGACACCATCGTCATTGGCGCAGGCATTGCGGGGGCTTCGGTGGCCTGGCAGTTGGTGCAGGACAAAGTGGGAGGTGAGGGAGCTAGCGTGCTGCTGCTGGAGCGCGAATCGCAGCCCGGCTACCACACCACCGGCCGCTCGGCAGCGCTGTACATGGCCACTTACGGCACGCCCAACATCCAGGCCCTGACGCGGGCGAGCCGTGCCTTCTATGACGCTCCACCGCCCGAGTTTGGTGCTGACCCCATCCTCTCGCCCCGGGGCGTGGTCTACGTGGCCGGGCCTGACCAGCTTGACATGCTGAAACAGGCCTATAAAGAAGCACATGCGATCTCGCCCAACGTGGAATGGGTGGAGCAGGGCGCACTGCTGGCCCAGCTACCGTGCTTGAAACCCGAGGCCGTGGTAGCAGGCATGAGCGAGCCCGAAGCCTCCGACATCGACGTGCATGCGCTGCACCAGGGCTACCTGCGCGGCCTGCGCCAGCGCGGCGGCCAGGTGCTGACGAATGCGGAAGTCACGGCCCTACAGCGCCAAGGCGATGGTTGGCAGGTGACCCTGGCCGATGGCCGGTTGCTGCAAGCCAAATCAATAGTCAACGCAGCAGGCGCCTGGGCCGATGTGGTGGCAGGACTGGCTGGCGTGCCGCCCATCGGCCTGGAGCCGCGCAGGCGTACTGCCTTTACCTTTGCGGTGCCCGAGGGCATGGACGCCACCCACTGGCCCGCCGTGATCGGCATCGACGAAACCTTCTACTTCAAGCCCGACGCAGGCCAACTGCTGGGCTCGCCCGCCAACGCCGACCCGACGCACCCGCACGACGTGGTGCCCGAAGAGTTGGACGTGGCCACGGGCATCTATCACATCGAGGAAATGACGACCTTCCAGATCCGCCGTCCGTCGCACACCTGGGCGGGCCTGCGCTCGTTTGTGCCTGATGGCGACATGGTGATTGGCTGGGACAACCATGTGCCCGGCTTTTTCTGGCTGGCCGGGCAGGGTGGTTATGGGATTCAAAGTGCTGCTGGCGCCTCGTTGTTGGCGCGGCAGCTATTGCGGGGTGAGCCGCTGGCCGATGACTTGGTGCGCGAGAAGGTGGACGTAGCGGGACTGTCGCCAGCGCGGATCCGGTAGGTCGGAAGAAGGCGGGCACGGCATTTGCCCGTCTCCCCCAAAATCGAAGTCAGGCGAAGGTGTTGACCTGGGTGCCCAGCGTGCCGCTGGTCGCCAGCGCGGGCTGGGGCATGGACCGCTGCATGGCGTCAATCAAGGTGGCTGCTGACGAGGCCTGGATGTCGATGGCTTTTTTCAGCACGACCATGTTCAGTGCGTCTGAGGTTTTGGCACTGGCCAGCGCGGTGGCAGTGCTGACGATGCTGTTGGAGAGTGCGACGTCCATGGCGATTCCTTAAGGCAATGGTGGTTTATCGACCATTCGACGCCGGGGTTAAGGGATGTTACATCCGGCGCACTGATTTCAGTTCGGAGATTCACTCCAGGGCCGCAACGCCGATGGCGTTGCAGGTCGCGAGGTCGGAGTCACGCGCCTTGGGCAGTTGTCGTGCGGCATCGCGCAGGGCGGTTCGCAAGCCTTCTTCCAGTGTGGGGTGATAGAACGGCATGCCGAGCACGTCATGCACCGTCAGTTTTTGCTGAACAGCCAGGGCGAGCACATGTGCCAAATGTTCAGCGTGCGGTGCGCACATTTCGGCACCCAGCAGTTGGCCGGTGGCCTTGTCGGCATACACATACAGGCGCCCGTGGTTGTGCAGGGCGGTGCGTGCACGTCCCTGGTTGGCGTAGCTGACAGTGCCGGTCACCGTCTGATCGCGATCCATGTCGGCCAGGCGCTGACCCACGGTGGCGACGTTGGGGTCGCAAAAAACAATGCCCATGGGCGTGCGGCGTTTGAAGCGGGTGGGCGTGTCTGCCAACGCGTTCATGCCCGCGATATGGCCTTCGTCTGCCGCCTCGTGCAGCAGAGGGGTGTGGGTGTTGGCGTCTCCGGCCAGAAACACAGGCAAATCGCCAATTTGCTGGGTTTGCGGATCTAACGTGGGCATGCCGCGCTTGTCCAGCGGCACGCCCAGCGTCTCCAGGCCCAGGTACTGGATGTTGGGCACCCGGCCCATGGCCGCGACCACCTGGTCCACCACTACCCGGTTGCCGCCGCTAGACACTTCAATGCCTCCGGCGACTTCGCGCAGCGCGGCGGGCGCGCCGGTGTGCAGGACCATTTCCTTTTTAAGTAATGCGATCAGCTCGGCATTGAGGATCGGGTCGCTCAGGCCTGCCAGGGTGTCGCCGGTAGTGAACGCCGCCACCTGCAAGCCCAGGCGGGCCAGCGCTTGCGACAGCTCCAGGCCAATGGGCCCCATGCCGATGACGGCGATGCGGGGCCCCAGGGTAGGTTGCTCAAACAGTGTGTCGGTGGTTAGCATGCGGTCGCCAAACGCCAGCCACTCCTCTGGCACGCTGGGTCGTGAGCCGGTGGCGATGATGATGCTTTTGGTGGAGTAGGGGGTACCGTCAATGTCGACCGTGCGGGGGCCGAGCAAGGTGGCTCGGCCTGCGATGCGGGCGCTCCCCAGGTCGTCCGTGGCCTTGACGGCGCCCGCCACAAAATCGTCCCGCAGGTCGCGCACGCGCTTCAGCACGGCGGGGATGTCTACCGTCAGTTGGTCAGCGCCGCGCAGGCCGAATTCCTCGAACGCATGGCGGCGATGAAACGCATTGGCCGCCTCGATCAGCGTTTTGGACGGCATGCAGCCCACCCGCGCGCAGGTGGTGCCCCAGGGGCCGTCGTTCACGATGAGGTAGCGGTCTGTGCGCTTGCGCACTTCGCGCAAGGCGGCCAGCCCCGCTGTGCCAGCGCCGATGATGATGGTGTCGAGCGGTTGGCTCATGGGGGCGTCTCCTGGTGTTCCATCTGCCTGCGTATCAGGCAAGGTGCCAGTGTGCGGGCCTCGCCGCCGTGGGCTTGTAGGTGCACAGGCAATTTTGTGAAAGGCACCCCCACCGCCGGTTAGCGGACGAGGGCCGATCATGGCGCGGGATCTGTCCAGCCTACGCGACCCTGGCCGTGGTCGTTGATGCGTTGCACGAAGGACGCCGCCTGTGCGTCAGGCAGACGCAATTGCAGGGTGACAAGCGTGCCATGCTGCACATCCACCAGTTCTGCGTCGGCAGCATCAATCTCGCGGCGCAGCAGGCCTTCCAGCGCATACGGCACATGGCATTGCAAGGTTTTCATGCGCTGCAGCGTCACCTTGGGTGCCGTCAGCAGCGCCTGGGCAACCGTGTCGGTGTAGGCGCGCACCAGTCCGCCTGCGCCCAGCTTGACGCCGCCAAAGTAGCGCACCACCGTGGCCAGCACGCCTTCCAGGTCCTGGTGGCGCAGCACGTCCAGCATGGGGCGGCCTGCCGTGCCACCAGGCTCGCCGTCGTCCACCGCCGCCGACTGGCCGCCCGCCAGCAGCGCCCAGCAGATGTGGGCGGCGCCGGGGTGCTGCTTCCACAGCGCATCCACCGTCGCCTGCGCACTGGCACGGTCGGCCATGGGTTGCACGCAGCCGATGAAGCGGCTTTTCTTGATGATGATTTCGCTGTGCGCGGGCGCAGCCAGGGTCTGGGGCATGGGGCGAGCAGTTTACGGCGGGGCGAGTGCGACAGATTTGCAACGTCCGCTCTACCGTTTGTCGTGACGTGTCCGCCCTTTGTGACAAAACGATGTTGATTGTGCGTTCTGTCACACACAAAAAAGGCGCGGATTCCTACACTTGTGACAAGTTGCTGTGCCGTACGCTGCTGCTACATATTTCAAAGCACTCGGGCAATCAGACTTCAGAAAAGGAACTGCCATGTTTGCCACACCTGTCACCGCCCCTCTGCACGAAACGCTCGCCAATCATGTGTTCGGGCGGTTCATGCCCCAGCGTGCGCAGCCGGTTGTCACAGAGGCTGTCACGGCCCTGGCTCAGGTGCAGGCACCAGCGGTGGTGGTAGGTGAAGATGCCTTCCCTGATCTGGCCCAGCGAGTGCGCGACGTGGGGGAGTGGTAGCGCCTGGCAGCACCCGTGCCCTATCGGTGACCCGTCAGCTCTGCACTAAAAAGGTCCTTCGGGGCCTTTTTTTGTGGGTACAGCGTCAAGCGGGTGGCCCGTCGGTCAGGCTACGCGCCATCAGCACACTCGTGTAGTTGGTGAGCGGCTGCCAGTCGCACGCGCCCACCACCCGGTATCCCCAGGATTCGTACATCGTAATTAGCGCTGCAGCGGGCTTGGCAGTGTCCAGCGCCAGCATCTGCGCACCGGCCTGGAGCGCAAACCGGGTGGCATAGACATGCAGTTGCTTGCCGTAACCCCGGCCTTTGGCGTTTGGCGAAATACAGAACTGGCACAGCGACCACACCACTGGGTCGCGGTACAGCGCTACGGCGGAGTCCGGCTGGGGTGGGCGGAGGGTGGCCGTGCCCACGTAGTCGTCTCCCTCCACCATTACCAGCCCTGTGCCAGACGCAAAGCGCTCGACCGTGTCTTCTACCGACTGGTGGGTGCCCCAATAGCGCAGGCCGAGCTTCGCATGTGGGGCATACGCTGCATGGATCAGTTTGGTCAGGCGCTCCAGGTCATCGTCGGCGTTGACGGGGCGGATCATCGGGGCCGGGGGCAAAGTCATGCTACTACTCGTGGGTCTGATTTTGCGGATGGTATGGGTACGACACAGCACGATCCATCGGGTGTTTCTATAGCTTGAGCTCCCACGTCTCGCCCACCAGCTGCTGGCTAAAACCTTCATACGGCTCCGACTTGACCAGCTTGAACCCGCGCTTGGCATAGATACCCCGTGCCGCCGTCAGGCAGCTGTTGGTCCACAGCACCATCTTCTTGTAGCCCTTGGCACGGGCAAAGGCAATGCACTGATCCGTCAACCGCGCGCCCAGGCCCAGGCCGCGGGCTTTGGGCGACAAGATCAACATGCGCAACTGGGCCGTGGTGGCCGATTTGCGCACCACGAACACGGCGCCCACGCGCTCCCCATCCAGTTCGGCCACCCAGCAACGTTCCCAGGCGGGCTGGAACTTGCGGACAAACTGCGAAGCGATGTCGGCTACGAGGGCTTCAAAGCTGTTGTCCCAGCCGTACTCGCGCCAGTAGATCTCGCCGTGCTGCTGCACCACCCAGCCGATATCGCCGGGAACCGGGTCGCGAAGCACGGCCATGCGGGTTGCAGCGGGCGTGGCGCTGGCAGGCTCCAGCAGGGTCTCAATGCGTTCCATGGCGGCCACCAGCTCCTGCTGACGGCTGGGGGGCAGGGGGGCGAGCAGGGCGGTTGCTTCGTCGCGTGAGCGTTGTTGCAAGGGCTCAAAAGCCTCGCGTCCAGAAGGTGTCAAGGTCAGCACGTTTTGTCGCGCATCCTGGGGGCTGGCGCGGCGCTCGATCCAGCCTGCGGTTTCAAACCTGCGAAGCACCCGGCTCAGATACCCGCCGTCCAAGCCCAGGTCGCGCGCCAGTTCGCTGGCTACCGGAGCCTCGCGGTGGGCCAGTTCATACAGCACACGCACATCCGTCAGCGACAGGTTGCTGCCCAGGTACGGGTTCAGCACACCCACTTTGCGGGTCATGAAACGGTTGAAGCGCCGCACGGCCTTTACGGCGCTGGCGGGCACGGTTGTGGGGGATGCGAGAGTGCTCATGGTTGCCTTTGTCATTCAATTAATTGACAAAAGCAAGTGTATGCTGGTTCCGGATCATGCCCTGGCAAAGTAGGGGCAAGCACCCGCCAGCGACAAAATCAACCCGCCGCCGTAAAATCGCGGGTTAACCACCACAGCCGCGCCCCACGAGGCCCCATCGCACTGGGCCGGCCGCGACCCTCCTTTGCATGAACGCCCCCGTTGACGTCTCCTTTTTTGCGCGCGCCGCAAAGCCCTTGACCAGCTACCGCCCGTACTGGGCCAAGCGCTTTGGCACGGCCCCGTTTCTGCCGATGAGCCGCGCCGAGATGGACAAACTGGGCTGGGATAGCTGCGACATCATCCTGGTCACGGGCGATGCGTATGTTGACCACCCGAGCTTCGGCATGGCCGTGATTGGCCGCACGCTGGAGGCGCAAGGCTTTCGCGTGGGCATCATTGCCCAGCCCGACTGGCAAAGCGCCGAGCCCTTCAAGGTGCTGGGCAAGCCCAACCTGTTCTGGGGCGTGACAGCGGGCAACATGGATTCGATGATCAACCGGTACACCGCCGACCGGAAGATCCGCAGCGACGACGCATACACCCCTGGCGACATCGGCGGCAAGCGCCCCGACCGCGCGGCCATCGTCTACAGCCAGCGCTGCCGCGAGGCTTACAAGGACGTGCCCATCATCCTGGGCGGCATCGAAGGCAGCCTGCGCCGCATTGCCCACTATGACTACTGGAGCGATAAGGTGCGCCGTTCCATCGTGGTGGATGCCAAGTGCGATCTGCTGTTGTACGGAAACGCCGAGCGGGCGCTGGTCGAAGTGGCCCACCGCATCGCGGCGCGCGAACCGGTCGAGCAGATCACCGACGTGCGCGGCACCGCCTTTGTGCGCCGACCGGACGACGAAAGCGGCAAGGGCTGGTTCGAGATCGACTCCAGCAGCGTGGACGAGCCCGGCCGTGTCGAGGCGCACGTCAACCCCTACATGACGACCAGCGAACAGGCGGCATCCCAAGGCACTACCTGCAGCAAGGATGATGCTCCTGATTCTGTAGCTGGTACCGCAGGTGGGACAAGCGCTGGCGGCCAAAAAGACCCAAAATCTGCCGAGTCCAACCCCGCCATCCAGCCCATGCTGTTTGTGGCCAACCCGGCGCTCAAGGCCAAGCTCAAGGTGCCGCCGCGCGACAAGAGCGTGATCCGCCTGCCCAGCTACGAGCAGGTCAAAAGCGACCCCGTGCTCTACGCCCACGCCAACCGCGTGCTGCACCTGGAGACCAACCCCGGCAACGCCCGCGCATTGGTGCAGGCCCACGGCGAAGGCGTGACCGCGCGGGACGTGTGGATCAACCCCCCGCCCATCCCGCTGACCACGGCCGAGATGGACTACGTGTTCGATTTGACCTACGCCCGTGGCCCGCACCCGAGCTATGCGGATGAAAACGGCAGCCACGACCACGGCACCAAGATCCCCGCGTGGGAGATGATCCGTTTCAGCGTGAACATCATGCGCGGCTGCTTTGGCGGCTGCACCTTCTGCTCCATCACCGAGCACGAAGGCCGCATCATCCAGAGCCGGTCCGAAGACTCGATCATTCAGGAGATCGAAGACATCCGTGACAAGGTCAAGGGCTTCACCGGCACCATCAGCGACCTGGGTGGCCCCACCGCCAACATGTACCGCCTGGGCTGCAAGAGCCCCGAAATTGAAGCCGCCTGCCGCAAGCCCAGCTGCGTGTACCCCGGCATCTGCTCCAATCTGGGCACCAACCACGACCCGCTGATCAAGATCTACCGCCGTGGCCGCGCGCTCAAAGGCATCAAGAAGATACTGATCGGATCGGGCCTGCGCTACGACCTGGCCGTGAAGAGCCCTGAATACGTGAAAGAGCTGGTGCAGCACCACGTGGGCGGGTACCTGAAGATCGCGCCCGAGCATACTGAGCAGGGCCCGCTCACCAAGATGATGAAGCCGGGCATCGGCAGCTATGACAAGTTCAAGCAGATGTTCGAGAAGTTCAGCGAAGAAGCGGGCAAGAAGCAGTTCCTGATCCCGTACTTCATCGCCGCGCACCCGGGCACCAGCGACGAGGACATGATGAACCTCGCCATCTGGCTCAAAAAGAACGGTTTCCGCGCCGACCAGGTGCAGACCTTCTACCCCAGCCCCATGGCCACCGCCACGGCCATGTACCACAGCAACAAAAACCCCCTGCGCAAGATCACACGCGACAGCGAAGCGGTGGACATCGTGCGCGGGGATAAACGCCGCCGCCTGCACAAGGCTTTTTTGCGTTATCACGACCCTAACAACTGGCCCCTGCTGCGCGACGCGCTCAAGGCCATGGGCCGCGCCGACCTGATCGGCAACGGCAAGCACCACCTGATCCCGACCTTCCAGCCGCTGACGGATGGGGGGTACCAGAGCGCACGCCGCAAGAACTCCACGCCCACGGGCGTGAAGGCCACGGCTGCGGCGGTGCCTGCCAAGCAAGGCAGTTCGGTCAGGCCGGGCCAGCCCCAAAAGGGCCGCATGCTGACCCAGCACACGGGTCTACCGCCCCGGGTGACGGGCGCAGCCAAGCCCAAGCCCTCGCTGCGCAAGGGCCGCTAGCACTTCGCACCGCGCCAAAGGTTCGGCTCGCGCATGCCACAAGACCGCATCCTCTATGCAGACACCGCTGCATGGCGGGTGGAGCGGGTGGTCAAGCGTGCCGCCCCCGTTCATGCCAGCAGCACCGTCTACCAGGCGGCTACGCCGCGCTGGGTGTTTCCGGTGAGCGGGGTTTCCGAGTTTCTGCTGCACGGGCAGCCGGTTTTGCTCGACGGGCTGACCGTGGTGGTGTTGCCCGCGGGTCTTCCGTACCAGATTCACGATTGGCATGCCGCACCGCGCAGCCATATGGTGGTCAGCATGCAACCCGACAGCCCCTTGCCCAGCGCTCCAAGTGGTGCGCGGAGTTGGACGTTGGTGCCCCGTGCGCTGTGGGCGTTGCGCCTTCACTGGCGTGCGCTGGCGCAGGGGTGGGGGCGCGCCGTCTTGCCTGAACCCGTGCTTGCTGAACCGGTGCATGCGTTGGATGGCGCGGCGGTTCATGCAAGCGGCATGGCCCATCCTGCGGTGGCGCGTGCACGGCGTTTCATGGCTACCCGCACGGCCGCGGCCGATGGCAAAGCCTGGTCCTTGCACGATGTGGCCGACGCGTCGTGCTGCTCGTACTTTCACCTCGCGCGGTTGTTCCGCGCCCACACGGGTCTGTGCTTGCACACTTACCGCGAGCGGTTGCGGCTGGCATTAGCGCTGCAGCGGCTGGACGAAGGAGAGCGCGACCTGGCCGCCCTGGCACACGACCTGGGCTACAGCAGCCAGAGCCATCTGGGCTCGATGTTCCGCCGCGGCGTGGGCGTGACACCTGCGCAGGCCCGGCTGGCGTTGCGAAGCTGAGGGTCCACGCTTCTGACTTTTCGGGCTCATCGGGCTTTTCAGACGTTCGGGTTTTGAGGTCTGTTCGTCAGCACAACACCGCAGGATTTTGATAGCCGCACCGGTACGTTGCGCCGAGACTGCGGTCCATGCCTGCATCCAGCCCCTTTCTGCGCCGCGTACCCTTCCGCATTCCACCGCTTTGGATCGGGTGGCTGGCCGCGCTGTGCGCCGCGCTCATTGGTAGCGGCTGGCAGATTGCGTCGCGCCACGGCGTCACGACCACGTTGGGCCCGATGGAACTGGCGGTGATGCGTTACGCAGTACCGGCGCTGTTGCTGCTGCCGCTGTGGTGGCGGCCAGGGACGTGGCCAGCAGGCCTGTCGCGCAGGCGCTGCGCGCTGCTCACGGTGTGCGGCGGCCTGCCCTTTGGGCTGGTGGTGCTGGCAGGTGCGCAATGGGCGCCCGCTGCGCACATGGGCGTGTTTGTGGCGGGGAGTTTGCCCATCTTCACCGCCCTGGGTGGCTGGCTGATGTCGGGCGACCGGCCCGCTCGTTCGCGGCTGGTGGGGCTGGCGATGATCGCGGCAGGCATGGCCGTTTTCAGCGCGGGGGAGTGGAGCGCAGCACAGGGTGCCTGGCGCGGCGATCTGCTGTTTCTGCTGGCGGCTCTGATGTGGGCCGCCTATACGCTCCTCTTTCGCGGCAGTGGCCTCACCCCGTGGCAAGGCGCTGCGCTGGTCAACCTGGGGTCTACCTTGCTGCTCGTGCCGTTGCTTTGGGTGGTGGGCGCCCCGCGCCTGCTGTCTGCACCCTGGGCGGATGTGGCTTGGCAGGCGCTGGGGCAGGGCGTGGTGGCGGGGCTGCTGGGGTTGGTGGTTTACAGCGTTGCCATTGCCCGGCTGGGTGCCGCACGCGCAGCGCTTTCGGCCGCGCTGGTTCCGCTGCTCACGGCCGTCGGCGGCGCATGGCTGTTGGACGAGCCGATGTCGGGCACTGTGCTGGTGGCGGTAGCGCTGGTGGTGCCCGGCGTGGCAGTGGCGGCTGGCGCCCTCGACAAGAGCGCGCGGCCAAGACAACCGCCAGAGTCCGCACCTGCGCTGCCGAGCCAGATCGACAACGATGCCCGCCGGGACACGGCGTAGCGCCGCACATACGACCGCAGACCGCGCGCCCCGTTTCCCCGATACCGCACTACCATGCACAGCCAACAACTTGTTTGAGGGGGCAGTTATGCAGCAAGGTTTGTGGGGCCGTCGATTCGGGTTCGCACGGGCAAGCATGTTGGCGTTGTGTCTCGCTGTTGCATCGGCCGCGTCTGCCCAGCCGGCTGCCGTGGCCTCTGCACCACCGGGTGCACCCACCTTGGTGTGGCCGGGCCAGGACTGGGCCACGGCCACCCCCGAGGAAGCCGGCATGGACGCCCGCGCGCTCGACGACCTGGTCGCGTTCGGCGCGGCCAACGACATGGACAGCATGGTCATCACACGCCACGGGCGGCTGGTGCGGGAGGCGTACTACGGCGACTTCAAAGCCGAGCAAAAACACCGTCTGAATTCAGCCACCAAGGGCATCGTGGCGGCGCTGGTGGGTATCGCCATCAGCCAGGGCCACATCCAAAGCACGGCTGCTCCGGTGCTGGGCTTCTTCCCGAACCGTACGGTGGCGCACCGCGATGCGCGCAAGGAGACGATCACGGTGCAACACCTTCTGGACATGACCTCGGGCCTGGAGTGGCAAGAGCCATTGACCGGAGGGCGCGTGGCCTCGCTCTTGGAACTGCGCGGTAGCAACGACTGGGTGCAGTTCGTGCTGGACCGGCCCATGACGCAGTCGCCCGGCGCGGGGTTCAACTACAACAGCGGCAACTCCCATTTGCTAGCAGCCATCCTGACACAACAGACCGGGCAGCCGCTGCACGACTACGCCCAGAAGCAGTTGTTCGGCCCCTTGGGATTGCAGGATGTGTTGTGGGAGACGGACCCCCGGGCATCTATACCGGCGGCTTCGGTGTGCAGATGAGCACCCGCGACATGGCCCGCCTGGCACTGCTGTACCTGCGCGGTGGTGAGTGGAACGGCCTCCAACTGGTGCCGCGAGAGTGGGTGGCCAAGGTGTTTGCGCCGACGGTGTCCATGAGCATGGGACCCGCACGTTATGCCGACCAGTGGTGGAGCATGCCCGAACGCGGCGTGTTCATGGCCGTCGGGTTCAACCGGCAGATCCTGCTGGTGATGCCTCGGCACGGTATTGCAGCCGCATTCACAGGGCGCAAACACTGGGCGTTTGCGCCCTGGATGGATCTGCTGGACCGTGCCGCCCAGGGTGCATCACCGGTCGTTGGGCGTACTCATTGACGGGTGTTCGTCACCCTCGGCTGCGTGGGTGCCCACCACGACCGACTGGGGGCCGTCATCCACCTGCTGGGGAATCAGGTCTTCAATGATGAAAGTGCGGTAGTAGAAGGCAGTGACCGCGCCTTGTGGGGTGATGGCGTCTACCAGGGTGTCGGTGTTGTCCTTGTCGGCCATGGCCATCAGCAGGCCGTGGTGACCTTTGCCTGCCAGGTCGGCAATGCGACGCACCATGTCGCCTTCAGCGCCGACGGATGGCAGGGGCGCATCTGCGGTACCCAGGGTGTGGACGATCTCCTGCAGGATCACTTCGGGGCTGGCGTATGCCGTGGCGCCCTGGTGGCCCGCAGCTTGTAGCGCGGTGGCTGCCTGGCGCACACAGTCTTCGTCAGGGAAGAGCGCGAACACGTGGCCGGTGGGGTAGAACGTGCCGCCCATGTTGGTCATGGAGGAATCAAGAACGAGGGGTTTCATGGGCGTCTCCCGAGGTGTTTTAGATCCTTTCGATTGAAACGTCTCCCAGGCGAGCGCGGTGTAGGCCAGTGGGCAATGTGCACGTCAGCACCCCACCGAGAGAATGGATGCGGAAAAAATATCAATAAAAATGGCCTCTAGCGCTTATCCAGTAAGCGCTAGTAGCTATCAATATAGTAGTATCTGAGCCGCCGATCGATTATCGAATCCAGCCGGCCACCCAGGCCAGCAGCGCGCCGCAGTGAAGCACCACGGTGATCCAGTAGACCGCACGAAACTCCACTTTGCGGGATTTGTGCCGCAGCCATTGCTGGGCAAACCACGCGCCCGGCCAGCCGCCTGCCAAGGCGAGCAGGTGCAAGTGGCTTTCCTTGGTGCGCCACTGCCCGTTTTGGGCAGCGCTTTTGTCGATGGCATAGACCACAAAGGTGAGCAGGTTGACCGCCACGGCAGCGCCCAGCACCCACAGCGGGAGCCGACCCGCCCAAATGCCCCAGGCCAGCAGCGCCACCCAGCCCAGCATCAACAGTAGAGCAACGCCAGAGGGTGCGGCGGCAACAGCGGTTTCGGTGGGGCGTCGGCCACGCTGTACCTGGCGGGGCTTGGGTTCTTGGGCGGGCCCGCGCTGTGTGCGCTGAGCCGCTCGGGGCGTGGAGGTTGATGTGGATCGGTGCGCAGCAACGGGCGATGGCGGCGCAGCGCCCTGGCGTGCCGCTGGCTGCACCGCCATCGCCCGGGGGCCTTTGCCGCCCACATGGATTTCTTCGTAAACCACGGCCAGGCCTTCGCGTGGCGCGGCAGCGCCTTTGTAGTCCCGCACATGAAAGAACACATCGGCCGAGGTGTCCGGGCTGCGGATAAAGCCGAAGGCGCGGGTGGCGTCCCAGCGGATGACGGTGCCTTGTTTTTGCATCGATGAAAGGGGTTCTCAGGCCAGGGTGTGCAAGGGAATGTCCTGCGCCACTGCCAGCGCATCGAGTTGCGCGCTGGTTTGTGTTCGTAAAAAGGCGGCCACGGCATCGTGGGTGGCGCGCTCGCGCAGCACCTGCGGGTCGCCCGTGGCGGGCAAGCCTGCAGCGGCGCACAGGCTGGCGGCAAAGTGGGGTTCCAGCGCAGCCACAGCCACACGGCCGTCGGCGCAAGGGTAGATGCGGTAGCCCGCATGGTTGCCGCCCACATCGCCCTCGGGCGTGGTCAGGCCCCAGTCGCGCGGCTGGGCCAGCCAGGCGGCGGCATCGGCCAGGGCGACTTCAATGCACACGCCGCTGCCGGTGTGGGCGCGCTCCAGCAGGGCCTGCAGGACGGCCTCGCTGGCCATCAGGGCGCCGCCCATGTCGGCGTATAGCGTGGGGGGCATCTCGGTGCCGGTGACCAGCCCGGCGTCGGCCAGGTAGGTGAGGTCGTGGCCGGGTTCCTCGGCCCGCTCGGCCGCCGCGCCCACGATGCGTACGAGCGACAGGCGCGGGTACTTCGCTTGCAGCGCCTCCCAGCCCAGGCCCAGCTTGGCCAGCGCCGACGGGCGAAAGGACGTGATGAGCACATCGGTGCGAGCCAGCTCGTCATGCAACGCGGCCTGGCCTTCGGCGGTCTTGAGGTGGGCGTGCAGCACGCGCACGCCGTGGTGCAGCGTGGCGTAGGCGGCAGGGCTGTAGATGCCCATGGGATCTGCGCTGGGATACCCGGCCGGTGGTGGCGGTTCGAGCTTGGTGCATTCGGCCCCCATGCGGGCGCAGCGCATCAGGGCCGCAGGGCCGGGCAGGTTGAGCGCTAGGCTGAGGACACGGACATTGCGCAAAGGCTGGGGGAGGGCGGTCGTCATGGGCGTGGTCTGTCTCGGCATTGTGGTTTTGAACGGAAGGCGCCGTGCTGGAACTTCATGGGGCGCGCGGGCTCAGTCCCTGCGTTATACATAATTTGTTACGCTCCCCCGTCACCCATGCAACGCAGAACTTCCCTCTCCGCCTTGGCAGGCCTCGCTACTTTTCCGGGAGCTTTCATGACATCGTCGTTGAGTAGCGCAGCCACATTGCCCGCGCTTCAGGCATTGAAGCCCTCGCCGCGCATGCCCGTGCTGTTTGTGGGCCATGGCAGCCCCATGAACGCCATTGAAGACAACGCCTGGCGCCGCAGCTGGCAGGCCCTGGGCACCGAACTGTCGGCGCGCGCTGTGCAACCACAGCTCATTTTGTGTGTGTCGGCCCACTGGCTTACGCGCGGTGGCTGGCAGCTGACCGGCATGGCCAAACCCAAGACCATCCACGACTTTGGTGGGTTTCCGCAGGAATTGTTTGACCAGCAATACCCCGCGCCGGGCGCTCCGCAGGTGGCGCGCAGCCTGGCGGCGGAACTGAAGTCGCCTGCGACGGGAGGTGCCCTGGGCGTGGACGACGGTGAATGGGGTCTGGACCACGGCACCTGGTCGGTGCTCAAGCCCATGTTTCCCAAAGCGCAGATCCCTGTAATGCAGCTGAGCATGGACTACAGCCGCGCCCCTGCCGAGCACTACGCGCTGGGCCAACAGCTCAAGGTTCTGCGCGAGCGGGGTGTGATGATCGTGGGCAGCGGCAATGTGGTGCACAACCTGCGTGCGTCTCGCCGTGGCTCGGCCGCCAATGAAGCGTACGACTGGGCCACCGAGTTCGACACGGTGGTACAGGAGCAGATCAAGAAAGGTCAGCTGGGCGCGCTGCAGGACTTTCAGAAACTGGGCGCTGTGGCCAAGCAGGCGCACCCCACGCATGAGCACTACCTACCGCTGCTGTACGCGGCGGGGGCCGTGTTGCCCAGCGAGATGCCGCGCTTCTTCAACACGGGCTACCAGTCGGCGTCGATCTCGATGCGGTCTGTGTTGTGGGGGTGATGGGGTTGCGCTGGGCTGCGACGATTTACTTCTTTTTTGATAGCTGGTAGCGCTTATCCATCAAGCGCTAGATGCCAAAAAGGCTTGGAAATCCAGCTGCATCACTGATCAGGCCGTCATGTCGTCGGCCCGGATCGTCAGCCACGGCCAGCGTTCTTGGTAGCTTTCAGCCTTGGCCTGGAACAGCGGTAAATGCGGACATGCGGGGTTGGGTTTGAGTAGTCCTGCGTACAGTTCTTCCAGCCCGTAGGGCGCGTACAGCGTCGACCCGTCAACGCTCTGGTTGGCGGCAGGCTGCAGGCCCACACAGGTGCAAGGCACCAGAAAACGCTCGATCCCGTTGCGGGCCGATTGAAGTGGCGCATACGGGTAACCAAACCAGCGTTCGTACCAGAGATGCACGCGGGCCTGGTTCTTGGCTTCCACGGTGATCGGTAGGTCGGCGAAGAGGGCGGTCACGCGGGCTTGCATGGCTTGCTCGGCCGCTTCGGACAGGTCCGACGCATCAAAATAAAAGACGTCGTAGTCCTTGATGTTCGCAGTGGGCGCCAAGCCGGAGTGCAGATTCCACACCGTCTGGAACAGGCAACCCGCCACCAGCCAGGCGTCGGGCAGGCCCAGAAATGGCAAACGCTCCAGAAGGGCCGCGTTGTGCGGGTTCTGGAGCGCTTCGCTCACAAAGCGGCGCGCGAGCGCCGCTTTCTCATCGTGCTCAGACAACCTTGGCGATCGCCTGGCAGACGTAGTCGATGTTCTTGCTGTTCAGGGCCGCCACGCACATGCGACCCGTGTCGGTGCCATACACGCCGAACTCGCTGCGCAGGCGAACCATCTGGTCCTTGGTCAGGCCCGAGTAGCTGAACATGCCGATCTGGGTAGTGATAAAGCTCATGTCCTGCTTCACGCCTGCGGCCTTCAGGCCATCGACCAGCTTTTGGCGCATGGCCTTGATGCGCACGCGCATTTCGCCCAGTTCCTTTTCCCACATCGCGCGCAGCTCGGGGTTGTTCAGCACCGCAGCCACCACCGCGCCACCGTGGATGGGTGGGTTGGAGTAGTTGGTGCGGATGACGATCTTGAGTTGGCTGAGTACGCGCGATGCTTCTTCCTTGTCGGCGCACAGCACCGACAGGCCGCCCACGCGCTCGCCGTAGAGGCTGAAGCTCTTGCTGAAAGATGTGGACACAAAGAAGTTCAGGCCGGCAGCCACGAACTTGCCGATCACGGCGCCGTCTTCTGCGATGCCGTGGCCAAAGCCCTGGTAGGCCATGTCGAGGAAGGGCGTGAGGTTCTTGCCTTTGACGGCAGCAATCACTTCATCCCACTGGGCTGCCGTGATGTCGTAGCCGGTAGGGTTGTGGCAGCAAGCGTGCAGCACAACGATGGTGCCGGGGGCGGCAGCGTTGAGGCTGGCCAGGAAGCCTTCGAAGTTCACGCCACGCTTTTCTGCGTCGTAGTAGGCGTAGGTATCGACTTCAAAACCAGCGTTGATGAACAGCGCGCGGTGGTTTTCCCAGCTGGGGTCGGAGATCAGCACCTTGGCGTTGGGGCTGAGTTTCTTGAGAAAGTCAGCGCCGATCTTCAGGCCGCCGGTGCCACCCACCGCTTGCACGGTCGCCACTCGCCCTGAGGTGACAGGTTCGCTGTCCGCGCCGAACACCAAAGCCTTCACGGCGTTGTCGTACGCCACGATGCCGTCGATGGGCAGGTACCCACGGGCCGTGGGGGTGGCCATCATGGTCTTTTCTGCGGCCTGTACGCATTGCAGCAGGGGCAGCTTGCCGTTGTCGTCGAAATAAACGCCGACGCCCAGGTTGACCTTGTTGGGGTTGGTGTCGGCGTTGAATTGCTCGTTGAGGCCCAGAATGGGGTCGCGGGGGGCCATTTCGACGGCGGTGAACAGAGACATGAAAATCCTTGAAAGGTTGTCAGTAGCGAAGAATCCGGGCGTGGTGTACTGTGCCGGGTTCCGCCGATTTTAACGGCCGCTACCCTTTACTCGTTGACTGCACCCATGCCGGAACTCACAGAAGTCATTACGGAAAAGCAAGACGGCGAGTTCGTCCATTTCCCCAATTCCCCGTTCGAACTGTTCCAGCCGTACCCCCCGGCAGGCGACCAGCCCGAGGCCATCAACAAGCTGGTGGAGGGCCTGAACGACGGGGAAACCTTTCAGACTTTGCTAGGGGTTACGGGCTCTGGCAAGACCTTCACCATGGCCAACGTGATCGCCCGCATGGGGCGCCCGGCCATCATCTTTGCGCCCAACAAAACACTGGCCGCGCAGCTGTACAGCGAGTTCCGCGAGTTCTTTCCCAAGAACGCCGTCGAATACTTTGTGAGCTACTACGACTATTACCAGCCCGAGGCCTATGTGCCGCAGCGCGATCTGTTCATCGAGAAGGACAGCGCCATCAACGAGCACATCGAGCAGATGCGGCTTTCGTGCACCAAGAGCCTGATGGAGCGCAAGGACGTGGTCATCGTGGCCACGGTGTCGGCCATCTACGGTATTGGTGAGCCCGAGAGCTACCACCGCATGGTGATGACGCTGCGCACCGGCGACAAGCTGGGCCAGCGCGATGTGATCGCCCAGCTGATCCGCATGCAGTACCAGCGCAATGAGGCCGATTTCTCGCGCGGCAAGTTCCGCGTGAGGGGCGACACGATTGATGTGTTTCCGGCCGAGCATTCGGAGCTGGCCGTACGCATCGAGTTGTTTGACGATGAGATCGAGAGTCTGCAGCTGTTCGACCCGCTCACCGGCCGCGTCAAACAGAAGATTCCGCGCTTTACCGTGTACCCCAGTAGTCACTACGTGACGCCGCGTGACAAGGTGCTGGCGGCGGTGGAAACCATTAAGTTGGAATTGTCTGACCGGCTCAAACAGCTGCTGGCCGATGGCAAGCTGGTGGAGGCGCAGCGGCTGGAGCAGCGCACGCGGTTCGACCTGGAAATGCTCAGCGAAGTGGGTCACTGCAAGGGTATTGAGAACTATACCCGCCACCTCTCGGGTGCCGCGCCGGGCGACCCGCCGAGCACGCTGACGGACTATATGCCCAAGAACGCGCTGATGTTCCTGGACGAAAGCCATCAGATGATCGGCCAGCTGAACGCTATGTACAGCGGCGATCGGTCGCGCAAGACCACGCTGGTGGAATATGGGTTTCGACTGCCATCGGCACTGGACAACCGGCCGCTAAAGTTTGAGGAGTTCGAGCAGCGCATGCGGCAGGTGATCTTTGTGTCGGCCACACCAGCCGACTACGAAAAGACCCATTCAGGCCAGGTGGTGGACCAAGTTGTGCGGCCTACCGGGTTGGTGGACCCTGAAGTAGAGGTGCGGCCTGCCACCCATCAAGTGGATGATGTGCTACAAGAAATACGCATTCGTGCGGAAAAGCATGAGCGTGTACTCATTACGACGCTGACCAAGCGCATGGCGGAGCAGCTCACCGACTACCTGACCGACAACGGCGTCAAAGTGCGTTATCTGCACAGCGACGTGGACACAGTGGAGCGCGTGGAAATCATCCGCGACCTGCGGCTTGGGGCGTTTGATGTGCTGGTGGGGATCAACCTGCTGCGCGAGGGGTTGGACATCCCCGAGGTGTCCTTGGTGGCGATCCTGGATGCCGACAAGGAAGGCTTCTTGCGCGCCGAGCGCAGCCTGATCCAGACCATTGGCCGCGCAGCGCGCAATCTCAATGGCCGCGCCATCCTGTACGCGGATCGCATCACGGAGTCCATGAAAAAAGCCATGGGCGAGACGGAACGTCGACGCATCAAGCAGATCGCACACAACGAGGAGCACGGAATTACACCGCGCAGCATTGTCAAGCGGGTACGAGACCTGATTGACGGCGTCTACAGCGAGAAGGCCGGAAAGGATGCGCAAAAGCTTGAACAGGAAGCGCTGCAGCGCGCCAAGGTGGAGGACATGTCAGAAAAAGACGTGGCGCGCGAGATCAAACGGCTGGAAAAACTCATGCTGGAACACGCCCGCAATCTGGAGTTTGAGCAGGCAGCGCGGGTGCGCGACCAGTTGACGCAACTCAAGGACCAGGCGTTTGGCGCGCACGGCAATGATTCGGTGGCCTTGTAGTGGGCGGAAAACAATTGGAAATAACTATCTGGTCGATTAAAAACCAGTTGGTTATTTAACCCGACAGATTCGATAGGGATTTGTGCTATACTCGCACAAAATACTCAAGAAAACAGCCCAGCGATGAAGGGCTCCGTGCCAGGCAACTGTGCGGAGTAAGGGGCGGAGACGGTGCCCTCACTGGCCAACAGCCAGCGGAGGCGGTTTCTACAACGAACAAGCCTTAGCACAAGGAGCTTGCGATGCGTCTCACAACCAAAGGCCGTTTTGCGGTCACCGCCATGATTGATTTGGCCCTGCGCCAAAACAATGGTCCAGTCACCCTGGCGGCCATCAGCCAGCGCCAGCAGATTTCGCTGTCGTACTTGGAGCAGCTGTTCGGCAAGCTGCGCCGTCACGAACTGGTGGAGTCCACCCGTGGCCCCGGCGGCGGTTACACCCTGGCTCGCAAGGCGGGCGACATCACTGTCGCGGACATCATTGTTTCGGTGGACGAACCCATTGATGCTACGCAGTGCGGCGGCAAGGAAAACTGCCTGGGCGAAGCTGGCCGTTGCATGACGCATGAGCTGTGGGCATCGCTCAACCAGCGCATGGTCGAGTTTCTGGACTCCGTCACTCTGCAAAAACTAGTGGACGAGCAGATCGCCAAGGGCGTACAGATCGAAGACAAGCCTGTGATACGTCGCGCCATCTCGACGACCCCGGTGGTGAAGCCGATCCGCGTGAATGCCCCGAACTCTGTGTTCGCGCTCGGCAACGTTTTCGCCAAATCTTGACGGTCCACGTGCTTGTGTCGACCTTGGGGTCGGCACCGCCCTGAACCGTTGTTAGCCCCGTTATTGTTTCTTATCGAGTTTGCCAGCCAGCAACCTTTACTGAGCCAGCCATGGATATGACCCCGCACTTCCCCATCTATCTCGACTACGGCGCCACCACCCCAGTGGACCCCCGTGTTGTGGACGCCATGATTCCGTGGTTGCGTGAGCATTTCGGCAATCCGGCATCACGCAGCCATGCCTGGGGCTGGGAGGCTGAAGAGGCGGTTGAGAAGGCTCGCGTTCAGGTGGCTGATCTCATCGTTGCTGACCCCCGCGAAATCGTCTGGACCAGTGGCGCCACGGAGTCCATCAACCTTGCCTTGAAGGGTGCAGCGCACTTCTACAAGGGAAAGGGCAAGCACCTCATCACGCTCAAGACCGAGCACAAGGCCGTGCTGGACACCATGCGCGAACTGGAGCGGCAGGGTTTTGAAGCCACCTACCTGGATGTGCAGGAAGACGGATTGGTCAACATGGACGCCCTTAAGGCCGCCATTCGTCCCGACACCGTGCTCATCAGCATCCTGTTTGTGAACAACGAGATTGGCGTCATCCAGGACATTCCTGCCATCGGCGCGCTGTGCCGCGAAAAGGGCATCCTGCTGCATGTGGACGCTGCCCAAGCCACGGGCCGTGTTGAGATCGATATGAATGTGCTGCCCATCGACCTGATGAGCATGACGGCGCACAAGACTTATGGTCCCAAGGGCGTTGGCGCACTGTATGTGCGCCGCAAGCCCCGCGTGCGCCTGGAAGCGCAGATGCACGGCGGTGGCCACGAGCGTGGCATGCGTTCGGGTACCTTGCCCACGCACCAGATAGTGGGCATGGGCGAAGCCTTCCGCATCGCCAAGGAAGAAATGGCCGAGAGCAATGCCAAGGCCCATGCGCTGCAACAGCGCTTGCTCGATGGCCTCAAGGATATCGAGCAGGTGTTCATCAACGGCAGCATGGAGCGCCGTGTGCCGCAGAACCTGAACATGAGTTTCAACTTCGTCGAAGGTGAATCGCTCATCATGGGTATCAAGGGCCTGGCTGTGTCGTCGGGTTCGGCCTGCACGTCCGCCAGCCTAGAACCCAGCTATGTGCTGCGCGCTCTGGGTCGCAGTGACGAGCTGGCGCACAGCAGTCTGCGCATGACCATCGGCCGTTTCACGACCGAAGAAGAGATCGACTACGCCATATCCACCATCCGCGAGAACGTGGCCCGTCTGCGCGAGCTGAGCCCGCTGTGGGAGATGTACAAGGACGGCATCGACATCAGCACCATTCAGTGGGCTGCGCACTGAATCCCTGAAGATTTTGGAAGAATTGAAGAGGTACACATCATGGCTTACTCAGAAAAAGTGGTTGACCATTACGAGAATCCCCGCAACGTGGGTTCTTTCGACAAGGGTGACGATTCGGTGGGCACCGGTATGGTGGGCGCCCCTGCCTGCGGCGACGTGATGAAGCTGCAGATCAAGGTGAACCCCGAGACCGGCGTGATCGAAGATGCGCGTTTCAAGACCTACGGTTGTGGTTCGGCGATTGCCTCATCGTCTCTGGTGACCGAGTGGGTCAAAGGTAAGACGCTGGACGAAGCGGCAGCCCTCAAGAACAGCGAGATCGCTGAAGAGCTGGCCCTGCCGCCCGTCAAGATCCACTGCTCCATCCTGGCTGAAGATGCCATCAAGGCCGCTGTGCTCGACTACAAGACCAAGCACGCAGCCACTGCAACTGCCGCTGCCTGATTTGACAGATAAATAGATCGAGAGACATGGCCATTACGCTGACAGAAGCCGCTGCACGGCACGTCAA
>NZ_JBKBXG010000077.1:0-25050 GCF_046314175.1 Acidovorax sp.
CGCTAGTCGCGCCAGTCGCGCCCCCTCTCCCCAACCCCTCTCCCGCGAGGGGAGAGGGGCTTGTCATCTTGGCAAGCGCGCAGGCAGTCACTGCCATCACGCCATCTGCTGCAGCAGCAGCGCACCACCGAACGCAGCCACGCCAGCGCCCGCTGCGCGTGCCAGCCACACCTGGCGGTTGCGCAGCGCCCAGCCAGCAGCGAGGCCTGCGCCGTGCAGCAGCACGGTGGCAGCGAGCATGCCCGCCAGGGTTTGCCAGGCGCTGTCGTCGCCGGCCAGCTCGTAGCCGTGGGCGACGCCGTGGAACACGGCAAACACCCCCACGCCCAGAGCCGCCACCAGCCCCGGAACGCGCAGGCGCGACACCACGAGCAGGCCCGTGACCAGCAGCGACGCGGCAATCATCGGCTCCACCGCAGGCAGTGCCACGCCCTGCAGGCCCAGCACGGCGCCCACCAGCAGCATGGCCGCAAAGCCCACGGGGCCCCACAGCAGTTCGCGTCCGGCACTGCGCGCGGCCAGGGCGCTCCACAGGCCCACGGCCACCATGGCGGCCAGGTGGTCCAGGCCGAACAAGGGGTGGGCAAAGCCGCTCAAAAAGCTGTTGTGGATGTGTGATTCAGCGCCTGTATGGGCGCTAGCGCTTGTACTGATTGCGCTGATAGCTATAAAAATCAGAGCAGCTGTGTGGCGGTGTGAAAGTGCAATGCGCATGGGGGCTCCACAGAGAGAAAGAGGTAGAGATAGGGGTCAGACGATCGGCTGGTGCACGGTGACGAGCTTGGTGCCATCGGGGAAGGTGGCTTCGACCTGGATGTCCGGAATCATCTCTGCGATGCCGTCCATCACGTCTGCGCGGGTCAGCACGGTGCGGCCCTCGCTCATCAGCTGCGCCACGGTCTTGCCGTCGCGGGCGCCTTCCATCACGGCGGCGCTGATCAGGGCCACGGCCTCGGGGTAATTGAGCTTGAGGCCCCGGGCCTTGCGGCGTTCTGCCAGCAGGGCGGCGGTAAAGATCAGCAGCTTGTCTTTTTCGCGAGGAGTTAATTCCATTTCTTTTCACTCAATGCTGGGGTCAATGGCTCGCCCGACCGCTGAAGCGGTCGAACGCGAGGGGTTAATTCCATTTCGTTTTACTCAATGCTGGGGTCAATGGCTCGCGCGACCGCTGGGGCGGTCGAACGCGAGGGGTGAGTTCCATGGTGTACCGGTGATCTGGTGGAAGCGAATCCATCATAGGCAGCAAGCCCCGTGCCCGCCATACGTCATCTGGCTAAGGTCCCCCGGTTCAGTGGCATGGAAACTGCACCTGAAGGGGTGACCGCCGCCATTGCCCATGCCCCCCCACACCGCCTCCATCGCCCCTGCTGACGCCGCACCGCTGCAGCCGCCCGAGCCCGGCATGGCCGCACACGAACCCCAGCAGGCCCCCCAACAGGTCGTCAAGGTGCGCCGCGACTACAACAGCTGGGTGGCCACCGAAACCATGGAGGATTACGCGCTGCGCTACACCCCGCAGCGCTTTCGCAAGTGGTCTGAATGGCGGGTGGCCAACACGGCGTTCGGGGCGGCGTCTTTCCTGATCCTGGAGGCTATTGGCGCCACGCTGCTGGTGCAGTACGGCTTCATCAACGCCTTCTGGGCCATCGTGGCCACGGGGCTCATCATCTTTCTGGCGGGGCTGCCAATCAGCGTGTATGCAGCGCGCTACGGCGTGGACATGGACCTGCTCACGCGCGGCGCGGGGTTTGGCTACATCGGCTCCACGCTCACCTCGCTCATCTACGCCAGCTTCACCTTCATCTTCTTCGCGCTCGAAGCCGCCGTGATGGCCTACGCGCTGGAGCTGGCGCTCGACATTCCGCCCACGTGGGGCTACCTCATCTGCGCCATTGTGGTGATTCCACTGGTCACGCATGGCGTTTCGGCCATCAGCCGCCTGCAGATGTGGACCCAGCCGCTGTGGCTGGTGATGCTGGTGGTGCCGTTTGTGTATGTGCTGGTGCGCGATCCTGGTGCGTTTTCCGGCATCGTGCACTACGGTGGTGAGTCAATGCGGGGTGCCACATTTCAACTGCCCTTGTTTGGTGCGGCGCTGACCGTCGGCATTGCACTGATTACCCAGATGGGGGAGCAGGCCGACTACCTGCGCTTTATGCCCGCATCCACCCCCGCCACGCGCGGGCGCTGGTGGCTGGGCGTGTTGGTGGGCGGGCCGGGCTGGGTGGTGCTGGGCGTGCTCAAGATGCTGGGCGGCGCGCTGCTGGCCTACCTGGCGCTCAACCACATGGTGCCGGCAGACCGCGCGGTAGACCCCAACCAGATGTACCTGGTGGCGTATGAATACGTGTTCCCGCACTACGGCTGGGCGGTGGCGGCCACGGCGCTGTTTGTGGTGATCTCGCAGATGAAGATCAACGTGACCAATGCGTACGCAGGGTCACTGGCGTGGTCCAACTTCTTTTCGCGCCTTACGCACAGCCACCCGGGGCGTGTGGTGTGGGTGGTGTTCAACACGCTCATCGCCTTCATGCTGATGGAGATGAACGTGTTCCGCGCCATGGGCGAGGTGCTGGGGCTTTATTCCAACATCGCCATCGCCTGGATCATGGCCGTGGTGGCCGACCTCGTCATCAACAAGCCGCTGGGCCTGTCGCCCAAGGGCATCGAGTTCAAACGCGCGCATCTGTATGACATCAACCCGGTGGGCGTGGGGTCGATGGCGCTGGCGTCCATCGTGTCCATCAGCGCGCACCTGGGGTTCTTTGGCCCGCTGCCGCAGGCGTTCTCGGCGGTGATTGCGATGGCCGTGGCGTTTGTCACCGCGCCGTTGATTGCATGGGCCACACAGGG
Organism: Acidovorax sp.; assembly: GCF_046314175.1. GTDB lineage: Bacteria > Pseudomonadota > Gammaproteobacteria > Burkholderiales > Burkholderiaceae_C > Acidovorax. The sequence continues at coordinate 2,854 of NZ_JBKBXG010000077.1, forward strand.
GCGCTACTACATCGCGCGGCAGCCCGAGCCCGCTGCGCTGGCCGATGTACAGACAGTGCCCATGCATGGTCCGGGCCGACGGGGCGAAGAAAACCTGGGCAGCTACGTGCGTTACACCGTGCAGCGCTGCGTGATCTGCGAGCGCGAATACGAGGCACCTGATATGGCCCAGTGCCCCGCCTACCGGGGTGCCATCTGCTCGCTGTGCTGCACGCTCGATGCGCGCTGTGGCGACCTGTGCAAGCCCCACGCCAGCATGGCGGTGCAGTGGTCGGCCGCGCTGCGCTGGGTGCTGCCACGTGCGGTGTGGCGCTACCTGGATACGGGCCTGGGCCACTTCCTGCTGCTGATGCTGGTGATTGCACCCCTGCTGGCGTCCGTCATGGGCCTGCTCTACCACCAGGAGCTCAACACCATTGCCCAGGCCTTGACCAACACCGAGGTGCTGGCTGCGCCGGAGGTGGCCTTGCGCTCGGGCTTGCTTAAGGCGTATCTGGCGCTGCTGGTCATCTCTGGCATCGTGGCCTGGTGGCTGGTGCTGGCGCACAAAAGCCGCCAGGTAGCGCAAGAGGAATCCAACCGCCAGACGGGCTTGCTGGTGCGCGAGATCGAACTGCACCGCCAGACCGACGAAGCGCTGCAAACCGCGCGCAGCGTGGCCGAGCAGGCGCGCCAGGTGGCGGAAGAGGCAAAACTGGCCGCAGACCAGGCCAACCAGGCCAAGAGCCGCTACATCAGCGCCATCAGCCACGAGATCCGCACACCGCTCAACTCCATCCTGGGCTACGCGCAGCTGATGGGCGAGGACGCGGGCGTGCCGCCCCACCGCAAGCAGGCCGTGCATGTGATCCGGCGCGGTGGCGAGCACTTGCTGTCGCTCATCGAAGGCACGCTCGACATCGCGCGCATCGAGTCTGGCAAGCTCACGCTCGACGTGACGCCCATGCGTTTTTCCGATGGCCTGCACGAGATGGCCAGCCTGTTCGAGCTACAGGCCGCCGCCAAGGGGCTGGCGTTTCAGTTCGACGTGCTGGGCGTTATTCCTGAGGTGGTGCGCGCCGACGAAAAGCGCCTGCGCCAGATCCTCATCAACCTGCTGGGCAACGCCGTCAAGTTCACCGCGCACGGCACCGTCACGCTGCGCGTGCGCTACGCCCGCGAGATGGCCCGCATTGAGGTGCAGGACACCGGGCCGGGCCTGAGCGCCGACGAGATCGACCGCATCTTCGAGCCCTTCACACGCGGCGGATCTGGCGGCAGCGGGTCAGCGTCAGCGCCGGGTGCGGGACTGGGGTTGACCATCGCCAAGATGCTCACCGCGCTGATGGGCGGCGAGCTGACGGTGACCAGCACACCCGGCGTGGGCTCAGTGTTTCACGTCAAACTGTTCCTGCCCGAGGTGCATGCCGACGCTTTGGGCAAAACCGCCCCGCCACCCGCCGCACTGGCCGCCCTTGCACAGCGTGCCCGCAAGGGCTACGCCGGCGAGCGCCGCCGCATCCTGGTCGTGGACAACGAAGAGCCCGACCGCGAATTGCTGGTGCAACTGCTCGAACCCCTGGGCTTTGAACTGCGCCAGGCCGCCAGCGGCCACGACGCGCTGGACCTGCTGGCCACCGGCTACCGCCCGCACGCGATCTTCATGGACCTGGCCATGCCAGGCATCGACGGGTGGGAGACGCTGCGGCGCGTGCGCCAGATGCACCTGGAGGATGTCCACTGCGCGATCGTTTCGGCCAATGCGTTCGACAAGGCGCTGGACAACGATGTGGAGATCCGCCCCGAGGACTTCATCGTCAAGCCCGTGCGCCACAGCGAGCTGCTGGGCTGGCTGGAGCGTCGGCTGGGCCTGCTGTGGCAATACGACGAAGCCCCCGCTACGCACTTGCCCTGCGTGTCTGATACTGCCGCACCGCCCGCCGCCCCTGCGCCGCTGACCTACCCCGATGCCGCCACACTCGCGGCGCTGGCACAGGTGGTGGCGCTGGGTTATTACCGTGGCATCCTCAACACCCTGGACGACATCGAACGCAGCCAGCCCGCGCACACCGTCTTCGTCGACACCATGCGTCAACTGGCCAAGCAGTTCCAGTTCGATGCCATGGGCCAGATCCTGGAGCAAGCGCCATCGTGATGACCACCGCAATTCCTCCTTCGTACCCCGCACCGGCATCGCCCAGCGCCGCGCTGGACCGCAGCGACAGCGACGTGGTGCTGATCGTGGACGACGTGCCCGACAACCTGGCCGTTCTGCACGACGCGCTCGACGAATCCGGCTACACCGTGCTGGTGGCCACGCATGGCGAAGCCGCCTTGCAGCGCGCCGCGCAGGCCCTGCCGGACATTGTGCTGCTCGACGCCATGATGCCCGGCATGGACGGCTTTGAAGTGGCGCGGCGCCTCAAGGCATCGCCCGCCACGGCGCACATCCCCATCATCTTCATGACGGGCCTCACCGAGACCGAGCACCTCGTGGCCGCGCTGGAGGCCGGTGGCGTGGACTACGTCACCAAGCCCATCAAGCCCCGCGAGGTGATGGCCCGCATGGGCGTGCACCTGGGCGCCGCCCGAAAGGCCCGGCAGGACGCAAGCCAGGCCCGTGAGGCCCGCAATGCACTCGACGCCTTTGGCTACGCCAGCATCACCGTGCGCGCGGTGGACGGCCGCATCGTCTGGCAAACCCCGCTGGCGCGCGAGCTGCTGCAAAGTTACTTTGGCGAGGTGGGTGCTGATGGCCTGCCCACCGCATTCGGCCAATGGGCCCCCGAGCCGGTGCAGGCCTGGCTGCGCCGCCACGTGCTCGCCGACAACGCCGCAGAGCTGCTGGCAGCGTCCCTTGCCGAACCCCCGCGCCTGGCCGTAGAGCAGGGCGCGCGCCGCCTCACCTTCCGCCTGCACCAGCAGGCCGGCGACAGCGCCGGCGGCGGCGACTGGCTCATCGTGATGCGCGAGGTGTCGGACGCCAAAATCATCGAATCCATGAGCCTGTCCTTCAAGCTCACCGCCCGCGAGGCCGAGGTGCTCTACTGGGTGGTCAAGGGCAAGATCAACCGCGACATCGGCGACATCCTGGGCGCCAGCCCCGCCACGGTCAAAAAGCACCTGGAGCGCGTGTTTGCCAAGCTGGGGGTGGAGACACGCACCGCAGCGGCAGGTATGGCGATGAACCGGATTCGGCAGTTGCACCCTCAGTTTGAGGGTTGAGGAAGCGCGGTCACTTTTCTCTTGCGTGAACGCAGCGGATGGCGAAATGAGGCCCCCCTTTGGGATGCAAAAACTAATCGCTTACAAGTTAAGAATTTCTCAGCTTAAATAGCATTTCCGATAATTTTTTCAAGGAGGCGTCCCCTGGAGGAATGATTTCCTGGACTTGACTCCCATCACTCGTGTCGTGTTGCATTGCGGACTGACACAGTTTCAGATTGGTTTCTATTTCTGAAATTATTTTTTCGGTTATGCGATATTTTTTATCCTCTGCAATTCGAATGTAGTCGCCAAGAGTTAAGTGGGCGCATTGATTCACGAGGGGGATGATTGCGCTGGCTTTTTCTAGGCTGAAAGCGCCACAATTTTTTGTGAGATACAAGCTTAATAATAGAAGATTTGCATCTGGACTCACTTGGGCGATCCCTTTAATTTTTTCTTCCACTGTTTTGTGATCAAAATTAGGCGTTTTGTCACAACGCCCTATTAGTGTTCCCCAGATGTCTGTTCCTTTGGTCGAATTGCGCATTGCTATCTGATGCCATTTCTCGGCATCTTCTCTTTGACCAATGGCGTATAAATAGTCTGCATAGGTCCATTGGGAACCCACCTGTCCATCTTCTGCCTGTTTTTTTATTTTAATCAAACAGGCGCCTCTCAGTGAGTGCTCATCTTGATCCGGACAGTTTTGATAGCTATCTATCCACCACCAACAGAATACCGATACAGCGGCAAGAACTACCAATAAAAAAGAAAGAGGATAGGCACCCGGCCTTTTTTTCGGCGGAGTCATTTTTTGTTTACTTGTAGAGGGGCTGTTGGGCTTCCTGCATCCCGAGGCGAAGTGCGAGTTGTCGATATGGGATTGCCGTCAGGTCCCCAAGTGCGCCATTGGCCAGGCTTGGTCAGGTCCGGAAAAGGTAAATTGGCTAGTTTGCCTGGAAGTTTGTCAAATGCCCCCTGTCCCACTGCAGGGCCGCCCAGTGGATAGTTCCAAGTAAGGGACGTTGGGGCTGTCACATACGTTTGTAAGCTCAACGCCAAAGAGCTTGCAATTCCTTGTGGCGTTCCCCCTGCGTTACAAGCGTCGATCAGTATCGGTTCGCCATTCCAGATACCACTGGCGCGGACCAGCTGTGCGACGATGGAGCCTTCGGTAATTCCTTGAATTCTGTCCGGGGTTGCATGTGCAAAGATGTAAAGATAGCCTGAGACGCCCTTTTCGTTCAAGCCTGAACGATAAAGTGATTTTTCACTTGGTTGAATTAATATTATTTTCTTCTTTGAAGAATCAATGGTGGCTATCTTTGTTACTATGCTTTTGGTTACATCCAGTCCTTTGAAAACTATTTTTTTTAGACCTTTTCCTGGGCCATAAAGTATTTTTCCATTAGTAACCGGTTCGGCTGGTTCTTCGGTGAATAGGATCATATGTTTTTTGTATTTGGTAGGGCTTTGATTGCAGCTGGATTGTGATGACTGAGGAATGTCTGTAAATGTAATATTCGAGACTTTTGGCTGGCGTTGCGTAGTTGCTATATGTCAGCCGAGCGTCGATATGGTCCTGGCCAACAGAGCCCACCGAGTTTGCTACGCTCGCTGCCATGTCCGCATCCCCCTCTGCCGCCACGCGCAGTGCTTTTTGGCGCGGCCTGTACCAGCGCCCCGCGTTTCTCCTCATCGTCACCACCCTCATCTGGGGCAGCAACGCCGTTGCAGCGCGCCTGGCGGTGGGCCACGTGTCTCCCATGATGCTCACCACGGCGCGCTGGAGCATTGCCTGCATTGCGCTGTGGTTCGTCGCGCGCCAACAGGTGGTGCAGCACCTGCCTGCACTGCGGGGCCGCTGGACGTATCTGGCGCTGATGGGTGTCAGCGGCTTTACCGCGTTCAACGCGCTGTTCTACGCAGCGGCCCACCACACCACGGCGGTCAACCTGGCACTGATTCAGGGAATGATCCCGGTGCTGGTGTTGCTGGGCGGTGTGCTGTTTCTGCGGCTGCGTGTTACCGCGCTGCAGATGGTGGGGGTGGTCATCACGCTGGCGGGCGTGGCCATCGTGGCCTCGCGAGGCAGCTGGGCTGTGCTGGCGGCGCTCGATTTCAACATCGGCGACGTATGGATTTTGCTGGCCTGTGTGCTGTACGCGGGCTACACGCTGGGGCTGCGGTCCCGCCCCGTGGTGCCGCCGCTGGTTTTTTTCTCAGCGGTGGCGGGCGTTGCGGCGCTGGCCTCATTGCCGCTGCTGGCGGCCGAAGTGGCGACCGGGCGCTTTTTCTGGCCCACGCTGCAGGGCTGGCTCATCCTGGTCTACGTGGGGCTGCTGCCGTCGTTCGTTTCGCAGATCCTGTTTATCCGCGCGGTAGAGCTGATCGGCCCGGCGCGTGCCAGCGTGTTCCTCAACCTCAATCCCGTGTTTGGCCCCGCGCTGGCCGTGTGGGTGCTGAGCGAGCCGGTGGGGGCTTATCACGCGGTGGCGCTGGTGATGGTGCTTGGCGGTATCTGGATCGCGGAGCGCCTTGGCGCGCGGCGCTGACGTTGATGCTGAAATCCTGTGTATCTGCTCGCCCACCGGGTTATTGCCGGTAGGGGGTGATTTGCATCCGGCAGCAGCACCCACGTCGGAGAGAGTAGTTTTTGGTGTTTTTTGCCTCCAGCGCTTATCAGCAAGGCGCTATCAGCTATCAATTTCGAAGTCCCACGAATGCGCCGGAGGCCAGCGCCTCAAGGCTTGCGCCAGCTCCGTGCGGGTTCCTCTTGCAACTTGGGACGGAGGGGCGCACGCTTCGAGCGCGTCTGGCGCTCGATTTTTGAATGAAATATGGCTCTAGGGATGTGCTGCACAACTCCCTGCGGACGGTGATAGCACGGCTTCGGGCGGTCCACTGCGTTGCTTTTCTTGCCAATAGCACGGCTATTGGCTGCCAAAAGACGCCTTGCGGCCCATCCCGACCCGCACTATCACCGCCACGCGAGGGTTATGCAGGACATCCCTAGCGCTTATCTATAAAGCGCTAGCAGCTATTGTTTTTGAAGAACTACATCCCCAGCGATTTCAGCAGCGCATCCGTATCGTCCGGTCCCGCAGGCGGTGGTGGGGGGACTTGCGGCGCGTCCTGCGACTGGGCCATCAGCTCGTCGGCGTCGGGCACTTCCTGGGCTTCAAAGTCGTAGAGCTTGATGAACTCGGTGCGGTCGATGGCCAGTTCCAGATAGAAGATGTTGTTGTTGCTGGTGTAGAAGGTTACGCGCCGGGCTTCGGGCTTGTCCAGGTTGGCGTCCACGCTCAGAATCACCTGCTTGTTCAGCACCAGCATCTTGGGCTGGTTCTGGGTGATGTGGGTCTGCAGTTCGCGGCGCACCTTGCCGGTGAAGTCGCCCACCACCTGGTTCATCAGCTCGCCCATTACGTTGCTCACTTCGTCCGAGGTGTACGAGGTAACCAGGTCGTCCTTGGACATGCCCATGTTCAGCAGGTAGCTGGCGTACAGCTCCATCGCGGCAGCGGCCGAGAAATTGATGATCACCAACCCTGAGAAGCCGCCGTCAAACAACACAAAACAGCCGATATCGGGCTTCAGGCAGGTTTTGCTGATGCGCTGCACCATGCCCGAGTAGTGAATCTGGCCGTGGGTCGCCACATTCAATACGCGGGTGACAGAGTTGCACAGGCTGATCAACAGGTCTTCGGTACCGTAGACGGGGGCTTTTTCTAGATGGCTCATGGTGTGTGTCTGGGAGTTTTTGTCAGAATTTACGCGCTGTGCAGAGCATAGGCGAAGGCGCACCGCTCTACCAGAGTGGTTTCAGGCGATGTGGTTGTCCCGAGTCATGGATATCCCACGGTGGTCCATACCTCCCCACGATGCCCCACGATGCCAAGGGATGCAGCGGGTTGACAACCTAATGAGCTGGCGTATCGTGCCAGCCATGCCAAACGCCTGATGGATGTGTGTGCGAGCCGCAATGAATGAAGAACAAGACCTGAACAAGGAACGGCTGGATCTGGTGCTGGAGGCCGCCGGGCTGGACCTGTGGGAGAACGATCTGGTGACGGGCCAGGTGACCTACAAGGCGACGAAGACTTTCAGGGAACTGGGCTTTGGTGAAGACGAGATGGCGTCAGGTGTGCAAGACATCTTCGGCCTGTTTCACCCCGGTGATCTGGACATGGTCAAGCATGCCGTGGCCGACCACGTGGCGGGCGTCACCCCGCAATACCGCGCAGAGTTTCGGCTGCGCTCCAAGGCCGGAGAATGGATCTGGTTTGCCAACTATGGCCGCATCATGGACCGCAACACCGACACGCCGGGCAAGCGGCTGATTGGCGTCACCTTCAACATCCATGACCGCAAGCAAAAGGAGGACGAGATCGCCCAGATCAACCAGGAGCTGCTGGAGCAGAACAAGCTGTTGCAAGAGCTGAACACCGCGCTGGAGCTATTGGCTGCCAACGACTCGCTGACCGGCCTGGCCAACCGGCGCGCGCTGATGGAGTTGGGCGCCAACGAATGCAAACGCTCCGAACGCTTTGACCACCCGCTGTCCTTGCTGGTGGTGGACATCGACCTTTTCAAGGCGGTCAACGACGCCTGGGGCGACCTTGCTGGCGACCGCGTGATCTGCGCCGTGGCCGACGCGTGCACGGCACGCAAGCGCAGCGGTGTGGACATCGTGGCGCGGATCGGGGGCGAGGAATTCGTCATCGTGTTGCCCGAAACCGACAACGTCAGCGCGCTGCGCGTGGCCGAATCCCTGCGCCATGAAGTGGCTGCGCTGAACGTGCCGGTCAACGAGGAGGGCGCGAGTGTTTCGGTCACCGTCAGCATTGGGGTGGCCACGATGCACAAGGGCTCAGGAGTTGACTTTGAAGAACTGGTCAACCGGGCGGACAAGGCTCTTTACCGCGCCAAGGGCACGGGGCGCAACGCCGTGTACTGCGCCGATGTGCAGCACGGCGGGGCCTCGGCGGTCCATGTACTCATCGAGCCGGACGAAGACGAGGACGGCGTGCTCGCCGCCCCGATAGGCACGGCCCCACGCGGCGGCCCGTCATTCCTCGCTCGTCCACTCCACCTGCACGCCCAGGCTGCGCAGGTTTTCCACAAAGTGCGGGTGGGCACGGCGGATCGGCGTGGCGTTGCGGATCTCCGAGCGCCCGGGCGTGCTGGCCGCCACCATGAAGAGCGCAATCGCCACGCGGATGATGTAAGGGCTCTCGACCACGGCCGGGGTCAGCGGCTTGCCGCCAAAGGTCACCAGACGGTGTGGGTCGGACTGGAACACATGCGCGCCAAACTTGGACAGCTCGCCCGCCCAGCCCAAGGCGCCGTCATACACCTTGTTCCAGAACAGCGCATTGCCCTCGGCCCGCACACCCAGCGCGATGAAGATGGGCAGCAGGTCCACCGGAAAGTACGGCCAGGGCGCCGCCTCTACCTTGGTCAGCACGTTGCTGGTGAACGGCGTCTGCACCTTGAGCGGGCCCGCGCAGTGCGCGCGCGACCAGCCGTCCTCGTGCGTGATGGTGACGCCGAACTTGGCAAAGGTGCGGTCGATGAGCGGAAAGTTCTCGGGTGCGCTGTTCTTCACCACTACGTCGCCGCCGGTGATCGCGCCCAAGGCGAGGAAGGTGGTGATCTCGTGAAAATCTTCGTCGAAACGGAACTCCCCGCCACGCAGCTGCGTGCCGCCATGCACCGTGATGCGCGAGGTGCCCATGCCCTCAATGCGCACGCCGATCAGCGCCATGAAGCGGCAGAACTCCTGCACATGCGGCTCCGACGCGGCATTGGTCAGCACCGACGTGCCCTCGGCCGTGGCGGCGCACAGCACAAAGTTCTCGGTGGTGGTGACCGATGCGTAGTCCAGCCAGTGGTGGTTGGCCTGTAGGCGGCCTTCGCAGCGGATCAGCAGCGATCCCTCGGCCCGCTCCACCGTGCCGCCAAAGCGGCCAAACACCTCCACGTGCGGGTCGATCTCGCGCACGCCCAGCGTGCAGCCCTTGACGTTATCCTCCAGCCGCGCCACGCCAAAGCGCGCCAGCAGCGGGGGCACCAGCATGATGGAGGAGCGCATTTCCTCGGGCAGGCGGTGGTGGGCCGCGTCGAACGTGGTGGCGTGGTGGTGCAGGTCCAGCGTGCCTGTGGCGTGGTCCATCTGCACATCGCTGCCCAGCGTGCGGAAGATGTCGAGGATCTTGCGCACGTCGGTGATGTCAGGCACGCCGAGCAGCCTGAGCGGCTCGTTGGTGAGCAGCGTGGCGCACAGCACGGGCAGCACCGCGTTCTTGTTGGCGGATGGAATGATGCGGCCCCGCAGCGGGGTGCCGCCGTGGACGACGAGGTTGGACATGGTTTTTACGACAGAAAAGGGACGCGGTGGGGAGCTTGCGAACAGCTGGGTGCAGGTGAAATGAGGCGGTTACTCTAACTGGAGCCGGGCGCGAACCTCGCCGCAGGGCTGGTTCCCGCCGAAGCGCGCCCACCACCGAGTGCCCCCAGGCAGCCTTACAGCACTTGAAGATAGGCGCTTAGCGCATCAATGGCGGCCGTGACCTTTGGGGGCTGCAGCGTGCGTTTGAGTGTGACGGCATAAATACCCGCCCCGGGCAGACGCCAGTCGGTCAGCAGCCGGACCAGGGCGCCGCTATTGACTGCGTCCTGCGTCAGATAGCTCGGCATGCGGGCGATTCCCAGGCCCTGCACGGTCAGCTCGTGCAGCATGTAGACGTTGTCCGTCATTGCGCCGGGTGCCATCGCCACACGCACGCTCTGGCCTGTATCGTTCTTGAAGACCAGCGTGGTGGGCTCCGAAAAGCGCTTGAAACCGACGATTCGGTGCTTGCGCAGGGTTTCGGGTGAATCCGGCATACCGTAGCGCTGCAGGTAGTCGGGCGATGCCACCAGCACTTCATGCAGGTCGGCCAGCTTGCGCGCCACCAGCGACGAGTCGCGCATCCAGCCCGAGCGGATCGACAAGTCGATGGACTGCGTGGCCATATCCACGATGTGGTCGTCCACCTGAATGTCGAGCAGCAGCTTGGGGTGCTGGCGGGCCAGGGGCATCAGTGCCGGCAGCACGATTTTGTGGGCCACATCGGATGCGGCAGAGATGCGCAGGCGGCCCGATATCGCGTGCGAGCCATCGGCCACCAGTTCCTGCGCCATCTCCGCGGCGGCCAGCATCTCCACACATTTTTCATGGAACAGCTGGCCGGCTTCGGTCAGCGACAGGCTGCGCGTAGTGCGGTGCAGCAGGCGCACGCCAAGTTCTTCTTCGAGCTGGCTGACGGCAGAACTCAACACCGAGGTCGCCAGGTCCTGCGCCCGCGATGCGGCTGAAAACGAGCCATGGCGCACCACCAGTGCGAACAAGCCCATGCGCCGTAAACGATCAAGCTCAATCATATTGTTCTGTTTAGCAGAAAGATGATTTTCATCATAAGTGCTTTTTCGCAAGGCCCTGGGCCCCTACAGTGAACTTGGCTGAACCCTCTGCGGCACGGACCGCGACGGGCTGCAGCCACCGTCACTGACCACGGTCAGCCGCCATTCGTCACCGCAGAAACCTTCAAGGAGCCGCCCATGAACGCCACCACCCACCAACCTCTTGCCTGGAAGCACCTTCCGGCCGGCGAGCACGGATTTTTCCGTGCCCCGGTGCTGGTTTCGGGCGCCACCGAAGCCGTGCTGATCGATGGGGGCTTCACCCTGTCGGATGGAGCTGCCGTGGTGGCTGCCATCCAGGCCAGCGGCAAGAAACTCACCACGGTCTACATCAGCCAGAGCGATCCGGACTACTACTTCAGCCTGGGGCCGATCAAGGCGGCCTTTCCCGATGCACGCGTCATTGCCGCCAGCGCGACGATTGCCGCCATCAACGCCAACGTGCAAAAGAAGCTGGACACCTGGGGGCCGCAGCTCAAGGACAACGGCCCGCAGACGCTGGCCGACGTGGTGTTGCCCCAGGCCTTCGATGGCGACGCACTGACCGTGGATGGCGAACGCATCGAGATCGTCAGCATCGACGACCTGCCCAACCGCCGCTACCTGTGGGTGCCCGCGCTGAACGCCGTGTTTGGCGGCGTGCTGTTGTTCTCCGGCGTGCACGTGTGGACGGCTGATACGGCGTCTGCCGAGCTGCGTGCAGCATGGGTGAAGACGCTCGACGCCATGGCAGCGCGCCAGCCTGCCGTGGTGGTGGCGGGGCACATGGTGCCCGGCGCACAGACCAGCGCAGCGGCCATTGCCTACACACGCAGCTACCTGCTGGCCTTTGAGGAAGAACTGGCCAAGAGACCCACCAGCGCAGAACTGATCGCCGCCATGACGGCACGGTATCCCGACGCGGGAATGGCTATCGCCCTGCAAATTGGCGCCAAGGTCGCCACCGGCGAAATGAAGTGGGGTTGAGACCATGACTACTTCCCTCGACATCATCCGCGCTACTTACGAAGGCCCGTCCGAAGAAAACGGCAAGAACCTGCTGGCCGCCCTGGCGCCCGAGGCAACCTGGACCGAAGCCGCAGGCTTCCCCTATGCCGGCACCTACACCGGCCCCGACGCCATCATCGCCAACGTATTCCAGCGCCTGGCCACGGAGTGGATCGGCTACAGCGCCAAGGTGCACACCTATCTGGCTGATGGTGACCGGGTTGCCGCCTTTGGTGTGTATTCGGGCACTTACCGGGCCACTGGCAAGGCGATGACCGCCACTTTCGCGCACCTGTACCGGCTCAAGGACGGAAAGATCGTCAGCATGGAGCAATATGTAGACAGTGCCATGGTGCGTGCGGCGCTGAATTAGCCGTCCGCATTTCTATCCATCCCTGCATCTCAGAACCTGTTCAAAATCTTTGCGGGGATCGCATTGGAGTGCAATCGGGATGAGTGGATGCTTCGGATGTGCCGCATGGGCTCATGCCCATGCAAGCAGCCGGGGCGTCCAATCGCCCGATTTCCTCCAACCCGTCGGGCAAGTGCCTTGCCGGGCGGTCTGCGGCGTTGCGGCGCTTGTTGATAGCCGAGCTATCAACTGCGCACCGCGCCTTGCATCCCATCCCGGCAAGGTACTTGTGCGACCCCGAAAAGATCTTGAACAGGTTCTCAGGAGATTGCCGTGATTGAACGCCGTCGATTTATCCGCACAGCGGGCACCGTGCTCACCACCGCCCCGGTGGGTGCTTTGTGGGCGCAGCGCCAGCCCGACTGCGCTGATTCCCCATGCACCGCTGGCTGCGGCCCCACCCGCGCCGCCACGGAAGGGCCGTACTACGTACGCAATGTCGGAGCGGCCACAGACATCAACAAGCGGGGCGCCTCTGGCAAGCCCATGCGCATCACCGGTGTGGTGCTGGGCGGAGCCAACGGAAAAACACCGCTGGCCAATGTGCGCGTCGAGATCTGGCACTGCGATACCGAGGGCCACCACCACCCCAATGGCAATGGCGACGTCAGCCGCTACAAGCCTGCGCAGGTCAATCTGCGAGGGCTTTCCACAACCGATGCGAAGGGGCAGTTTGCCTTCGACAGCATCGTGCCAGGCATCTACGGCACCCGGCGCCGCCACCTGCACTGGCGGTTTGAGGCCGCAGGCCACCAGGCGGTGACAACGCAGACTTACTGGCAGAGTGAAAAGGGCGGCCTGCGTGATCGCACCGACTTCGCAGATCGGGATGTGGAGGCTTGTCGCTGGCTGGCGTTCACCACCAACCCACGCGGGGTGGAAGAAGCGGTTTTTACGGTGGCACTCAAGACCCTGGCTTGAACTCCGAACACCACCTTGCAGTCATTGGGATGTTCGGCAGGTGCAGGTAGTGGCTGCACTTCCACGGCTTTCACATGGCCCCTGTTTTGTTTCTTTTTATGAGGTTTCTATCCATGTCTCCGTCCAAGATATTTGCCTGTGCTGCTATCGCCGCCACCCTCTGTATGCCAGCATTCGCCCAGACGCCCGTCAGTGCCAACCCGGACCACGCGCCCATGCTGGCCAGCAGCGACCCGCAGCTGGCGGCCAACAAGCGCCTGGTGTACGACTTCTGGCGCGAAGTTTTTGAAGCCGGCAACGTGGCCCTGGCGGAGAAGTACGTGGCCGAGTCGTACATCCAGCACAACCCCAACGTGCCCAATGGCCGAGGCGCCCTGGTCGGGTTTGTCTCCCGCAGGCTTCCTGCGCCTGTGCCGGTGCAAGACCGCGTGAAGGCGCCGCTGGTTTCCATCACTGCAGAGCGCGATCTGGTGACGTTGAGCTTTGTGCGCGAATATGCCGATCCGAAGGACGCCTCGCTCAAATACACCACCACCTGGTTCGACATGTTCCGCATCGAAAACGGCAAGATCGTGGAGCACTGGGACTCTGCCCTGAAGCAGTGATGTGAGCGGGCACGCCGCGCACCGTGGTGTAGCGGCTTCGAGGTCCCGTCATCCGCGCTGGTGGAATGCGAGGAAACGAAAATTTCGGATAAAAATGGCGTCTGGCGCTTGCTATATATGGGATTGTAGCTATAAATAATGTAGCAAATCAGCCCGGCTCAGCCCGCCTTGCCGCCCGCCGCCTGATGAATCGCCGCCCGAATCCGCTGATACGTGCCACACCGGCACGCATTGCCCCCCATCGCCGCATCAATGTCCGCATCGCTGGGCCTGGGCGTTTTCTTCAGCAGCGCGCAGGCTGACATCAACTGTCCGCTCTGGCAGTAGCCGCATTGCGCCACGTCCAGCACCGTCCACGCGGTACGCAGGGCGGTTGCCTCGGGGCCCTGTAGCCCTTCAATGGTCGTGATATCGGCATCGCCCACGGCCGACAGGGGCGTGATGCAGGCGCGCACGGGCTCGCCGTTCAGGTGCACGGTGCAGGCGCCGCACAGGGCCATGCCGCAGCCAAACTTGGTGCCGTTCATATGCAGTTCGCCGCGCAGTACCCACAGCAGGGGTGTATCGGGTTCGGCGGTGACAGAGATGGCTTTGCCGTTGATGCGCAGGGTGGGGGACATGGGAGTTCCTTCGATCCAGTCAGGCAAGTTTCAGGGGCAAGGCGCGCAGGCGCTGGCCGGTCAGGGCAAACAGGGCATTGGCCACTGCGGGCGCAATGGGCGGCACGCCGGGCTCGCCCACGCCCTCGGGCGGTTCTGCGCTGTCGATGATGTGCGTTTCCACAAGGGGACAGTCGGCCATGCGCAGCAGCGGTACGTCGTGAAAATTGCTCTGCTGCACTTGCCCGTCTTTCAGGGTGATCTCGCCGTACAGCGCGGCAGTCAGCCCAAACACCACGCCGCTTTCCATCTGCTGCGCAATCAGGTTGGGGTTGATGGCCGCGCCGCAGTCGACAACGCACACCACGCGGTGCACGCGGATGGCCTTGTCCGCTCCCACCGACACCTCGGCCACCTGCGCCACGATGGAGCCGAACGACTGGTGCAGCGCCACGCCGCGCGCACGCTGCTCGCCCGCTGCCCCGGGTGCCAGTGGCGTGCCCCAGCCCGCCAGCTCGGCCGCCTTTTGCAGCACCTTCAGGTGGCGCGGGTGTTTTTGCAGCAGTGCGGCGCGAAAGGCCACCGGGTCTTGTTTGGCAGCCGCAGCGGCTTCGTCCACAAAACTCTCCTTGAAGAACGCCTGGTGTGAATGCCCGACCGAGCGCCAGAAGCCCACGGGAAGGGGCAAATCCACGATCTCGTGCGCAACACGCGCATGAGGCCATTCGTAAGGCTGGTCAAACGCGCCTTCTGACGTGGTTTTGTCGGGGCCCGCACCTGCCAGGCCAAAGGTGCGGATCAGCACTTGCGGCACGATGGCCTGGCCGACCGACAAGTTGTGCCACGCCACCAGCTGGCCCTGTGCATCAAACCCGGCCTTGAAGCGGGCCATGCATGCGGGGCGGTAGAAGTCGTGTTGTGTGTCCTGCTCGCGGCTCCACAGCGTCTGCACGGGCGCGCCACCCGCCACCTTGGCTATGGCGGCGGCCTGGGCCACGTAGTCGGCCTCCAGCCGTCGGCCAAAGCCGCCACCCAGTAGCAGCTGGTGCACGGTCACTTTTTCGTCGTCAATATCCAGCGCCTTGGCCGCCGCGCGGCGGGCCAAGCCAGGCACCTGGGTGGATGTCCACACGGTGGCGGCACCGTCCTTGAATTGCACCGTGCAGTTGATGGGTTCGAGCGCGGCGTGCGCCAGGTAGGGCGCGCGGTAGTCGGCGGTGATGGTGCTGGCTGCGCCCTGCATGGCCACGTCCACATCCCCCGCGCTGTGGTAACCAAAGCCCTTGGCTTCGTCCAGCGCCTGGGTCAGTCGCGCCATCACGGTGTCGCTCGACAAGGTGGCGGCGGGGCCGTGGTCCCATTCCACGGTGACGGCGGCGGCGGCCTTCTTGGCGTGCCAGGGCGTGTCGGCAATCACCGCCACGCCGCCGGTGCCGCCGTGGTACGGCGCCACGGCCAGCACGTGTTTCACGCCGGGCAGCTTCTGGGCGACGGCTGCGTCAAAGCGGGCCACCTTGCCGCCGCGGGTGGGGCACATCACGATGCTCGCGTGCAGCAACCCAGGCGGGTTGGCGTCGATGCCGAACACGGCCGTGCCATCGAGTTTGGACGGCGCCTCGATGCGCGTGAGCGGCTTGCCGATCAGCTTGAACTGCGCGGGTTCTTTCAGCGTGACCTTGCCCGGCATGGGTTGCTGCGCGGCCAGCGCCGCCAACTCTCCAAACGTGGCGCGCTGGCCCGCGGAGTGTTCCACCCAGCCTGCGTTGGCGGTGCACTCTGTGGCCTGCACGCCCCACTGCGCGGCGGCGGCGCGGATGAGCATCGCGCGCGCATGGGCGCCAGCCTCGCGCATGGGCAGCCACAGGTCCTTGATGCTGCTCGACCCACCCGTCATCATCACGCCCACCTCGCGCATAGTCTTGGCCGTCAACCAGCCCGCCACGGCCTTCATCGACCCGTCGTTGTCGGGGTGGAAGGGCAGGCCATCCACCACCGTGGCCAGGTTGTTATATATGTCGTCGATGGGCGTCATCTCGATCCGCACCTGCGCCCAGTCGGCGTCCAGCTCTTCGGCCAGGATGGCGGCCAGGCCGGTGTGTGCGCCCTGGCCCATTTCGGACTTGGCCATCATCACCGTCACGGTGTTGTCAGCCCCCACTTTGACCCAGCCGTTCAAGGCGGCCTGCCCGCTGGTCTGCGGCAGCGGGTCGGACGGGTGCAGGCGCTGGCGCGGCGGCATCACGCCCCAGCCAATGACCAGCGCGCCCACCGTTGCGGCGCCGCCGAGTAGCACTGTGCGTCGTTTCACCATGGTCTGTTCCTTTTGGGGTGAGCGGGGGAGGGCCGTTGCTGCCCATCGTAAATCCGAGGGGCGTTTGTCCACCACCGGGATTGCCGCAGATTTTGAGTGTTTTTGGACTCCAGCGCTTATATATCAAGCGCTAATAGCTACTAATTGCATAGCGTTTCGCCTACCCGACACAACGCGGGTGAACAGGCTCTGCGCGTTCGCACCGGACCTCCGTGTACGCCACCCGGCGTATTTCCGAAGCAGGCCCCGCTCTCCAGAATCCATTCCATCGCTCGATCACCCAGGGCCTCCGGAGGGAGCCCGGCGAGCGAAGCGGTTTGATTGTTGGATTGATTGAAACCACCACCGGAGAAGCACACATGCAACGTCGTTATTCCCTCAAGGCCCTCGCGGCCGTCGCTACGCTCGCTGGCCTGTCTGCGCTGCCAGCTCACGCGCAGGACACCATCAAGGTCGGCATCCTGCACAGCCTGTCGGGCACCATGGCCATCTCCGAAACCGTGTTGAAAGACACCGTGCTGATGGCGATTGACGAGATCAATGCCAAGGGCGGCGTGCTGGGTAAGAAGCTCGAACCCGTGGTGGTGGACCCGGCCTCCAACTGGCCTCTGTTTGCTGAAAAGACCAAGCAGCTGCTGGGCCAAGACAAGGTCTCGGTCATCTTCGGCTGCTGGACCAGCGTGAGCCGCAAGTCGGTGCTGCCTGTGGTTGAGGAAATGAACGGCCTGCTGTTCTACCCCGTGCAGTACGAGGGTGAAGAGCTGTCCAAGAACGTGTTCTACACCGGTGCCGCGCCCAACCAGCAAGCCATCCCTGCGGTGGACTACCTGATGAGCAAGGACGGCGGCAGCGCCAAGCGCTGGGTGCTGCTGGGCACCGACTATGTGTACCCCCGCACCACCAACAAGATCCTGCGCGCCTACTTGAAGTCCAAGGGCGTGAAGGATTCCGACATCGACGAGAAGTACACCCCATTCGGCCACTCTGACTATCAGACCATCGTGGCCGACATCAAGAAGTTCAGCCAGGGCGGCAAGACGGCGGTGGTGTCCACCATCAACGGCGACTCCAACGTGCCGTTTTACAAAGAGCTGGGTAACGCGGGCCTGAAGGCCAAGGACGTGCCGGTTGTCGCGTTCAGCGTGGGTGAAGAAGAACTGCGTGGCGTGGACACCAAGCCACTCGTGGGCCACCTGGCTGCCTGGAACTACTTCCAGTCCATCAAGAGCCCTGAGAACACCGCGTTCATGAAGAAGTGGGCCGACTACGCCAAGGCCAAGAACATCGCCGGCCACAAGGACAAGCCGCTGACCAACGACCCGATGGAAGCCACCTACATCGGCATCAACATGTGGAAGCAGGCCGTCGAGAAGGCCAAGAGTACGGACGTGGATAAGGTGATCGCCGCCATGGCGGGCCAGACCTTCAAGGCACCGAGCGGCATCGTCAGCAAGATGGACGAAAAGAACCACCATCTCCACAAGAGCGTGTTCATCGGCGAAATCAAGGCCGACGGCCAGTTCAACGTGGTGTGGAAGACGCCTGGCCCTGTGAAGGCCAAGCCATGGTCGCCTTACATCGAAGGCAACGACAAGAAGCCTGACGAACCCGCGAAGATGTAACTCCCCCCTGAGGCGCTTTGCGCCTTCCCCCCGCTCTCGCATCGCTGCGCGATGCGGGCAGGGGGGACGCCCCCAGCGCGGCGGGGCGGCCCTTGCGCGGGGGCACTGGTCTGGGCTGTGCGCGTCGCACAGGCAGACCGCTTTTTGACCGACTGGCCCTTCCATGCTTTCCTCATTCTTTTCCCGGCTGATGGCCTGCGTTCTGTTGTGTGCAACTGCGCAGGTGCACGCACTCACCGCCGAACAGGCTCTGGCCATGGCTGCAGGCGACACCGATGACCGCGTAGCCGCCCTGCAGAAAGCCGTAGTGGAGCCCAGCGACCGCATTGAAGACTTTCTGAAAGCGCTGGCCGCCGATGAGGTCAAGGTAGCGGCAGGCAAGGCGCTCATCGTGCGCAACGACAAAGGTGTGGACCCCGCCACCGGCGCCGAGGTGGCAGTGCCTGCGGATGCCGAAGACATCATCAACAACAACCGCATGCGCGGCGAGATCGACACGGCCCTGGCGGGCCTGGCGCTGTTTGGCAAAGACGAAGCCAAGCGCATGGCCGCTGCCAAGGCGTTGACACGCGAGCCCGACGTGGGCCGCCTGCCGCTGCTGGACAAGGCCCTGGCGCAAGAAACGCGCGAGAACATCAAGGTGCAGCTGCAGCTGGCCCGCGCCGCGACGCTGTTGGGCAGCGAAGACGCCGCACAGCGCATTGCCGCAGCCGAGGCCTTGTCGAAAAGCGCCACGCCCGACACGCGCCTGCTGCTCAATGAGCGCGTGACGGTGGAAGAAGACCCCAAGGTCAAAGCTGCACTGCAAACGGCCCTCAAGGGGCTTGACGAACAACTGGCCTGGGGCGAGCGCCTAGGCGCCGCGTTCTCGGGCATCAGCCTGGGCTCCATCCTGCTGCTGGTCGCGCTGGGTTTGGCCATCACCTACGGCCTCATGGGCGTGATCAACATGGCCCATGGCGAGCTGATGATGATCGGCGCCTACGCCACCTACGTGGTGCAGGGCATTTTTCAAAAGTATTTCCCAGGCGCGTTTGACTGGTACTTGGTCGCTGCGCTGCCACTGGCGTTTGGCGCATCCGCCGCCGTGGGCGCCGTGCTGGAGCGCAGCGTGCTGCGCTTTCTGTACGGCCGCCCGCTGGAGACACTGCTGGCCACCTGGGGCATCAGCCTGGTACTGATGCAGCTGGTGCGCACGATTTTTGGCGCGCAGAACGTGGGCGTGGAAAACCCCGCGTGGATGAGCGGCGGCGTGCAGGTGCTCTCCAACCTCACGCTGCCCTACAACCGTCTGGTGATCATCGGCTTTGCGATTGCCGTGCTGCTGGGCATGGGCTACCTGATTGGCCGCACGCGCCTGGGCCTGTTCGTGCGCGGCGTCACGCAAAACCGCCCCATTGCTTCGTGCATGGGCGTGAACACCGCGCGCATCGACACCATGGCGTTTGCGCTGGGTTCGGGCATTGCAGGCTTGGCCGGTTGCGCCTTGAGCCAGGTGGGCAATGTGGGGCCTGACCTGGGGCAGAGCTACATCGTGGACGCCTTCATGGTGGTGGTGCTGGGTGGCGTTGGCCAGCTGGCGGGCACCGTTTATGCGGCGCTGGGCTTGGGCGTTCTCAACAAGTTTCTGGAAGGCTGGGCGGGCGCGGTGCTGGCCAAGATTGCGGTGCTGGTGTTCATCATCATTTTCATCCAGAAGCGGCCCCAGGGCATCTTTGCGGTCAAGGGCCGCACGGCAGATTGAGTAGCCACGCGACAACATCATGACGACTCCATCTCCTACCCCTATCCAACTGCCTGCACCCGCGCCGCTGCTTACGCGCGGTGGCTGGTCGGCCTTCATCGTGGCGCTCATCGTGGTGTGCGCCGTGGCCCCCGTGCTCAACCTGTGGGTGCCAGCGGGCAGCGCCTTTCACATGAGCGACTATGCCGTGGCGCTGCTCGGCAAGATCATGTGCTACGCCATCTGCGCGCTGGCCATGGACCTCATCTGGGGCTACACCGGCATCCTGAGCCTGGGCCATGGGCTGTTCTTTGCCCTGGGCGGCTACGTGATGGGCATGTACCTCATGCGCCAGATCGGCCGCGACGGCAACTACAAAAGCGACCTGCCCGACTTCATGGTGTTCCTTGACTGGAAGGAGCTGCCCTGGCACTGGATGCTGTCTGACAGTTTTGTGGCCACGCTGATTCTGGTGGTGGCCGTGCCGGGTGTCATCGCATTTGTGTTTGGCTACTTCGCGTTCCGTTCGCGCATCAAGGGCGTGTACTTTTCCATCATCACGCAGGCCATGACGTACGCTGCCATGCTGCTGTTCTTCCGCAACGAAACGGGCTTTGGCGGCAACAACGGCTTTACCGACTTCAAGCGCATTCTGGGCATGCCGCTGGCTACGCAGAACATGCGCATGACGCTGTTTGTGCTGACCGGGCTGGCGTTGCTGGGCTTCTTCTTGCTGGCGCGCTGGCTGGTGCGCAGCAAGTTCGGCCGCGTGCTGCAGGCCGTGCGTGATGCGGAAACGCGAGTCATGTTCTCGGGCTATTCGCCGCTGCCCTACAAGCTCACTATCTGGACCATCAGCGCCATGATGTGCGGCGTGGCAGGGGCACTGTATGTGCCGCAGGTCGGCATCATCAACCCCGGCGAGATGAGCGCTGCCAACTCGATTGAGATCGCAGTGTGGGCCGCAGTGGGTGGCCGCGCCACGCTGATCGGGCCCATCGTAGGCGCGTTCATCGTCAATGGTGCCAAGAGCTGGCTCACGGTGACGGCGCCTGAGTTCTGGCTGTACTTTCTGGGCGCGCTTTTCATTGCCGTCACGCTGTTTTTACCCAATGGTGTGGTGGGCCTGGTGAAGAAAATAAAAGACAAGACAAGCAAGAACGGAGCTGCGCAATGACGCCCGACCTGATGGAAGAAGGCGCGCGGCGTTTTCAGGACAAGCTGGCACCTGTGGCTACGGGCCAGACGGAATCCGGCGGCCGTGCCGCAGGCTTCTCGCGCATCGCCACGCCCGGTGAGGTGGACATCACCCACGGCCGCATCCTGTACCTGGAGGATGTGAACGTGAGTTTTGACGGCTTCAAGGCCATCAACAACCTGAGCCTGGACATTGCGCCCGGCGAGCTGCGCTGCATCATCGGCCCCAACGGTGCGGGCAAGACGACGATGATGGACATCATCACCGGCAAGACGCGGCCGGACAGCGGCACGGTGTACTTCGGCTCGACCATCGATTTGTTGCGCCACAACGAGCCGGAGATCGCGAGCTTAGGGATAGGCCGCAAGTTTCAAAAGCCCACGGTGTTTGAGCAGCTGAGTGTTTTTGAGAACCTGGAACTGGCATTGAAGACGCACAAGGGTGTGAAGTCGAGCATGTTCTTCCGGTTGGACTCCATGCAGTCGGATCGGCTGGCGGAGATATTGCACACCATTCATCTGTCGGATAGCGTGACGCGCATGGCGGGGAACTTGAGCCATGGGCAAAAGCAGTGGTTGGAGATTGGGATGCTGCTGATGCAGGACCCGAAGCTATTGCTGCTGGACGAGCCTGTGGCGGGGATGACGGATGAGGAAACCGCGCGTACTGCGGAGTTGTTTTTGACGCTCAAAGGCAAGCATTCGCTGATGGTGGTGGAGCATGACATGGGGTTCATCCGCACCATTTCGGAGATTGTTACGGTGTTGTGCGATGGGGCGGTGTTGGCGCAGGGGACGCTCGATCAGGTGCAGGCGGATGAGCGGGTGATTGAGGTCTATTTGGGGCGGTGATGTTGGGTGCCCGCTCTTTGGTTCCTGATCTTTTGAATGCCTCAAGTCCTTTCGGGCTGAGTTTGTCTAAGCCTGGGCGCTTTGCATCTGTTGGGGCTGAGCTTGTGGAAGCATTGGCGTGCTGGTTTAGGAAACATGCTCGTTTTGAGGGCGGAGGCCGGGAGTCGCCCGGCATGCGAGTAACTTTCTTTCGCGTCGCCGAAAGAAAGTCACCAAAGAAAGGGCGACCCCCAGTCTGCGACCCCTTCGCGTTGCGAAGGGGCAACCTGCGTCGGGGCGGTTGCGGGGTGCGGCGCCGAAAGCCCAGCGCAGCGG
>NZ_JBKBXG010000078.1:0-24916 GCF_046314175.1 Acidovorax sp.
CCGGTGTGGAGCCGGTCGAATGTGTATTTACGTGGGCCTGGATTCCTTCCAGCCGCCCCCCCAAGAATTGAAGGAGTGTCAACACCATGGCTCAAAAACAAGTCCAGGACGCCTACATCGTTGCTGCCACGCGCACCCCCATCGGGCGCTCGGGCCGCGGCTTTTTCAAGAACACCCGGCCTGACGACCTGCTGGTCGCCGCCATCAAGAGCGCCATGCTGCAGGTGCCCACGCTGGACCCCAAGGCAATTGAAGACGCCATCATTGGCTGCTCGTTCCCCGAAGGCGAGCAGGGCATGAACATGGCGCGCATTGCCGTGGGCCTTGCGTTCGACCACCCCGTGGGCGGTGTCACTGTGAACCGCTTCTGCGCATCCGGCATCACCGCGCTGCAGATGGCCGCCGACCGCATCCGTGTGGGCGAGGCCGACGTGCTGATCGCCGGTGGCGCCGAGTCCATGAGCCTGGTGCCCATGGGTGGCAACAAGCCTTCGTTCAACGCAGAAATTTTTGCGCGCGACGAAAACGTGGGTATTGCCTACGGCATGGGCCTCACCGCCGAGAAGGTCGCCCAGCAGTGGAAGATCAGCCGCGAGGCACAGGACGCCTTCGCGCTCGAATCCCACCTGCGTGCCATCAAGGCGCAACAGGCCGGTGAGTTCACCGACGAAATCACGCCCTTCGAAATCGTGGAGCGTTCGCCCAACCTCGCCACTGGCGAAGTGCTGGAAAAGCGCCGCACCGTGAGCCTGGACGAAGGCCCGCGCCCCGACACGTCGCTTGAAGGCTTGGCCAAGCTCCGGCCTGTGTTTGCCGCACGCGGCAGTGTCACGGCGGGCAATAGCTCGCAGACCAGCGATGGCGCGGGTGCCCTCATCGTGGCCAGCGAGAAGGCCGTGAAGCAGTTTGGCCTGACGCCCCTGGCGCGCTTTGTGAGCTACGCCGCGCGTGGCGTGCCGCCTGAAATCATGGGTATTGGCCCTATCGAAGCCATTCCGGCAGCCTTGCGTTATGCGGGCTTGAAGAGCGATGACATCGGCTGGTACGAGCTGAACGAAGCGTTTGCGGCGCAGTCGCTGGCCGTGATCAACACGCTGGGCCTGAACCCTGCGAACGTGAACCCCATGGGTGGCGCGATTGCGCTGGGGCATCCGCTGGGGGCCACTGGTGCGATTCGTGCAGCGACCGTGGTGCACGCGCTGCGTCGGCACAAGCTGAAGTACGGCATGGTCACGATGTGCGTGGGCACAGGGCAGGGTGCCGCTGGAATTATTGAAGCGCTGTGATGGGCTAGTGCGCGGCGGTTGAGACTGGCGCGACTTAGCCTAGCAGCCGCCGCGCGAGGGCGGCCAAGCCGCGGAGGCGGCGCTGCGCTTGCGGGCGCTGGCGGCGTCCCCCTTCCCGCGCATCGCGCGAGAGAAGGGGGAAGCGACGAAGTCGCTCAGGGGGTAGTTCCGAATGCAGGCCGGCGCAGATCGGTTTCGACACAAGGAGACAGACATGAACAAGCAAACATTGCAGGTGAACGAGGCCGTCTCCTCGTGCCGCGCGCGGCGGCTGTCCTGGGCGGCGGCATGCCCTACTGCGAAGTCTCCAGTACGACGGCCTGCGCGGTGGTTTCGCGGCACACTCGCAGCATGACGTCCTCTGCTTCCACTTCTTCGCCTTCGTCGTCGTCCTCCATGCACCCGCTGGATGAAGCGCTGCAACTGACGGCCTCGTCCGCTGCGACTGGCCAGTACGAAGGGCAGACCCACCCCGGCTACTGGAACATGGTGGGGCCGTTTGGCGGCATCACCGCCGCCACGCTGCTGCAGGCCGTGCTGCAGCACCCCGACCGGCTGGGCGACCCGCTGTCGCTCACCGTCAACTACGCGGGCGCTCTGACCGCTGGTGCTTTCACGGTTCAGGCAACGCCTGTGCGTACCAACCGATCGACCCAGCACTGGACGCTGTCGATCCTGCAGGTCGGCGCCGACGGCGCTCCTGTGGTTACCACCACGGCCACGGCTGTGACCGCAGTGCGCCGCGAGACCTGGAGCGTGGGCGACATGCCCATGCCCGAGGTGCCGCCCCCCGTGGAGCACAAAGCCATCGTCGCGCCGCAAGGGGCTGTGGAATGGCTCAACCGGTACGAGATGCGCCCCGTCACCGGCTTGATTCCGCGCACCTGGGACGGCAGCGGCGACCACAGCCTGACGCAGCTGTGGATGCGCGACGCGCCGCCCCGGCCGCTCGACTTTGTGGCACTCGCCGCGCTGGCCGATGTGTTCTTCCCCCGTGTGTGGCTGCGCCGTGCGCGCCATGTGCCGGCAGGCACGGTGTCGATCACCGTCTACTTCCATGCCACGGCAGAGCAGCTACAGGCCACGGGCAGTGGCTTTCTGCTTGGCCAGGCGCGCGGGCAGGAGTTTCGCAACGGTTTCTTTGACCAGACCGTGCAGCTGTGGAACGAAGCGGGCACCATGCTGGCCACCAGTCACCAGATCGTTTATTACAAGGAATAGCAGCACCATGAGCACCCAAGACATCCTCTCCCACACCGAAGCCGGTGTGACCACCATCACCTTCAACCGCGTGGACAAGAAGAACTCCATCACGCGCGACATGTACTCGGCCATGGCCGATGCATTGGAAGCCGCCAAGGCCGATACCAGCGTGCGCGTGGTGGTGTTCCAGGGCGATGTGGCCATCTTCAGTGCAGGCAATGACATTGGCGACTTTCTGCAGCAGCCACCTGCCACGCAGGACTCGCCGGTGTTCCGCTTTCTGCGCGGCATCGCCACCTTCCCCAAGCCTGTGATCGCTGCAGTCTGCGGCCCGGCCGTGGGCATTGGCACGACGATGCTGTTCCATTGCGACCTGGTCTATGCGGGTGACAACGCCGCGTTCTCCATGCCGTTCGTCAACCTGGGCCTGTGCCCCGAGGCTGCATCGAGCCTGCTGGTGCCACAGATGATGGGCTACCACCGCGCTGCTGAGGCGCTGTTGCTGGGCGAGCCTTTCATGGCCGAGGCTGCTTTGGAAGTGGGCCTCGTCAACCGTGTGGTGCCCCCCACCGAGTGCAATGGCGTGGCGCAGGCGCAGGCGAGGAAGCTGTCTGCCAAGCCGTTGTCGTCGCTCATCGAAACCAAGCGGTTGATGAAGGGTGGGCAGACGGCGAAGGTGCTGGAGGTGATGGCGGAGGAGGGCGAGAGCTTTGGGCGCATGTTGCGCGAGCCTGCAGCGCGGGAGGCGTTCTCGGCGTTTATGGCCAAGAGGAAGCCTGATTTCAGCGCAGTTTGAGGTGTTTTTGGGCTCTAGCGCTTATCCAGTAAGCGCTGGCAGCTATTGTTTTTGTAGTTCCAGAATTTCTTGCCCCGCCGCAGGCTCAGCCAGCAGGGGTTGGACAACCGAACATCCAAACAGCCGAGCAACCCTACGGGCCATTGCTCCGCTCGGCCTGATCTGCGCAGCGTTTTGCGGTTGCCCTCACATTGCCGTTGTTTTCAGTAACGCCCTGTCTGGTACCGCTGCCCCAGCACGCCCTGCAGCGTCTGCACCACCGAAAACGCTTCCTTGAGGTGGCTGCGTTCAAAATTGGACAACTCCTCCAGCGCTAAAAAGTTGTCAGGTGCCTCGCCCTGCGCCATCTGGCGTGCCTGGTGCGCAATGCGCAGCTTAGACAAAAACTCCAGGGCGTCGCGCAGGTCGCGGGCGCTTTGGGGGCTGACTTCGCCGGCCACGGAGGCCACTTCCAGGCGGTCGTGGGTGTTGATGGCGGCAACACCACCCGCCAGCGCATACACCCGCGCCAGGTCCACGATGGGCACGATGCCGCTGTGCTTGAGGTCGATGGTGCCCGCGTTCTCGCCGCCGCGGATGCGGGCAATGGTGCCAAACAAGCCCAGGGGTGGGCGGTGCTTGAGCGCATTGCCCACCATGTGTGCCAGAAACAGGCTGTTGCCGCGCGTGCGTTGCAGCACCTCGGTGCGCAGGGATTCGAGCAGCTCGGCTTTGCCATGGATGGCGCGCAGGTCAAAGAACACGCAGGTCAGCATCAGCGCCATGGGGTCGGGTGTGTCCACCCATTGCTGAAAATACTGCGCCCAGCGCTGACGTGGTTGGCGCCATTTGTCGGTCATGGCCATCATCTCGCCGGGGCAGTGGATGTAGCCGCACTCGGCGAGCCCATCGCACACAAAGCGCGAGAAGGCACGGAAGTAGTCACCGTGTTGCGCGTCGTTGTAGCGGTCGTCCAGCACCATGCAGTTGTCCTGGTCGGACTTGGCGGTTTGCTCGCTGCGCGCTTGCGAGCCCGCGGCCACCCACACGTAGTCCACCGGGGGCGGGCCCAGCTGTGCTTCGGCCAGGTGAATAAGGCGCGTGGTCAGCGCGTCGGTGATGGTAGTGATGATGTGGCCGGTGCTGTAGGCGCTGGCGTCGGCGGCAGCCAGGTGCTGTTGCAGCGGTTTGATCTTGGCACTGACGCGGGCCAGGCCCTCCACCGTGGTCTGTTTGTACACATCGCCCGCCAGGTACACGGCCGAGGTGCTGTGCTGTTCGGCCAGGTCGGTGGCGGTGATCATGCCCGCGATGCGCGTGCCGTCCATCACCGGGATATGGTGGATGTTGTGCCGCGCCATCAACAGCAGGGCCTCGAACGCGGGGCTTTGCGCCTGCAGCGTGATGGGTGCCAGCGTGGCGATGTCGGACACGGGGCGGTCGATGTCCAGCCCTTGCGCGACCACGCGGTTGCGCAGGTCGCGGTCGGTCACCAGCCCGAACAGGTGGCCTTGTTCCACCAGCAGCACCGACGACACGCGCAGGTCGCGCATCTGAAGCGCGGCAGCGCGGATGGTGGTGTCGGGCGGTAGCGTGATCGGGTCGCGCTTGATGAGCGCGCGCACGGGCGTACCCAGCAGGTTCAGGTGCACGCCGGAGCCGGGGGGCTGCGCCGCCGCGGCCACCGCAGCAGCCGCGGTCGAGGGCTGCCCCGCGCTGGGCAGCGACGGAAAGTAATACGCCAGCGCGCCATGGTCGCGGCACAGCGCGGCCACAGTGTCGGCGTCCAGCCAGGCGATGTGGCTGTCGGATGCGGCAGTGGCCTGCCAGGTGGTCAGGTACTGCGCGGGCGTGGCGCCAAAGCCAAACATGTCTCCGGGCAGCAGGTGTACGGCCATGTCCAGGTCGGGGTCGTGCAGGTCGACCGCGCCGCTCACCACCAGCCCGGTGCGGCTGTGCAGGCGGCCCTGGAGCAGCAGTGTGGTGCCCACGTCCGAGGCCTCCAGTTGCCACAGCGGCGCCAGCGCCTCCAGCGTTGCGGCGTCCAGCTGGCTCCATACACGGTGGCTGGTCAGCGCCGTCTGAACGGTGGCGAGGGTGTGGGGGGCTGGGTTCATGGCGGCAGGACCAGGCAACGGGGTGGGTCATTGTTGCAGTGGTGGCGCAGCGCGGGGGCAGGGTTGTTACCTGCATTGACCTGGGTCAGCGGGGTGCAGGGCCTTGGCTTGTGTGGTGCCGCGGTTGCACTTGCCGTAGCATGGGTGCGCCTGTCTTCCTCAGTAACCGCCGCTGTCCGTGCCATCCCCTCAACCCCCCACCTCCACCGTTGTGTGGCTGCACCCCGAGGCGCCCGCAAAGCCCTCTGAGGGTGCGCCGTGCAACGGCTGTGGCCTGTGCTGCCTGGCCGAGCCTTGTCCGCTGGGGGTGGTGGTGTCGCGGCGGCGGACCGGTGCCTGCGTTGCCTTGCGCTGGAGCGACGCCGACCAGCGTTACTGGTGCGGCATGGTGGCCGACCCGGCAGGCGTAACGGGCCTGACCCACCCCTGGGCCGTGCGGGCGATGTCGGCGCTGGCCCGCCGCTGGATCGCGTCGGGCGTGGGGTGCGATGCGCGGCTGCAGACGGCGCCTGTGGTTCCCCCGCATGACAGTTTCGACAAAAATGCTATTGATTAGATAGCTGGTAGCGCTTGCGTATCAAGCGCTACAGCCTTTTTTGGCTTGGATTTTTTGTGACGATGCCTCACTGTAGCGATGTTTGGCGTGGAGTCGGGGAGCGTCTGTCACCCATGCTCGCTCGCGCATCCACAGGGAGTCAAGCCGGTCAAAATGCGCCGTGGATTGGCAATATGCCAGTTTCAGGACCCCCCATGCCCCAGCTGGACGACACCGACCGAGAAATATTGAGCATCCTGCGCGCCGACGCCCGCACCCCGGTGTCGGCGCTGGCGCAAAAGCTGCGCGTGTCGCGCGGCACCGTGCAAAACCGCCTGCGCAAGATGGAAGAGAGCGGCGTCATCGTGGGCTACACCGTCCGTCTGCGGCCCGACTCGGAACCCCAGCGCATCCGCGCGTGGATGAGTATTGCTGTGGAGGGGAATGCCGCGCCGGAAGTAATCCGCACCCTGCGCGGCGAACCCATGGTGGGCACGCTGCACAGCACCAATGGCCGCTGGGACATCGTGGCCGAGGTGCGCGCCGAAAGCCTGGAGGCATTTGACGCTGCGCTGGGGCGCATCCGCCTTACGCCCGGTATTGCCAATACCGAGACCAGCATTTTGTTGTCGACCTACAAGGTGTGAGCTTCCCGCTGGAGGGGTCTCCGGGTGCATGCCCGGCAACCGACGGGTCGACTTTGCTGGCGCCTTGGCGACAGGTCATAGGGGGTTTCCTGCATGCTGCACTGCACCGTGCTGAAGTCCAATGGATGAGTTTTTGTCTTTGCTGTTTCAGGAGCCCGCCATGCAACGTCGTCACATCATTCAATGGGGAGCCGCCAGCCTCGCCGCGCCCGCGTTCATGGCCCAGGCCCAGAGCTTTCCGAGCAAGCCCATCAAGCTGGTCATCGCCTTCCCCGCAGGCGGCCCTACCGACATCACCATGCGCTCGCTCGCTGACAACGCCAGCAAGATACTCGGCCAGCCGGTCATTGTCGAGAACAAGCCCGGTGCCGGTGGCACCTTGCCCGCCCAGGCCCTGCAGACTGCACAACCCGATGGCTACACCGTCGCCCAGATCCCTCTGGGCGTGTTCCGTTTGCCATACACCACCAAAATCAACTGGGACCCGGTCAAGGACATCAGTTACGTGCTCAACGTCACGGGCTACGCGTTTGGTCTGGTCGTGCCTGCTGATTCACCGTTTAAGACCTGGGCCGACTTCGTGGCCTGGGCCAAGGCAAACCCCGGCAAGCTCAGCTACGGCTCCACCGGCACCATGACCAGCCCGCACCTGACCATGGAACTGATCGCCCAGCAATTGGGCCTGGAACTGCTGCACGTGCCCTACAAGGGCAGCGCCGACCTCATGCAGTCCATCCTGGGCGGGCAGATCATGGCAGCTGCCGATTCCACCGGCTTTGCCCCACAGGTCGAGGCTGGCAAGCTGCGCGTGCTCAACACCTGGGGCGCCGAGCGCTTGGCCAAATTCCCCGATGCCCCCACGCTCAAGGAGCTGGGTCTGGACCTGGTGCAGAACTCGCCGTTTGGCATCGGCGCCCCCAAGGGCACGCCTGAAGCGGTGGTCAAGCGCCTGCATGACGCCTTCAAGCAGGCCATGGAGCAGGAAAGCTACCGGACCGCGCTGGGCCGGTATGACATGGTGCCCATGTACATGAGCACTGCGGCGTACCAGAAGTTTGCGCAAGACACGTTTACGCGCGAGAAGGCGCTGGTGGAGAAGCTGGGGCTGGCGAAGCCGCAGTGACGCGGCGCGTTCGTAGCCCCTCCGCCATGGGGTGCTACGTAATGCATAGCTGCTGGCGCTTATCGGATAAGCGCTAGCAGCTGTTTTTATTCAGAATCGCCTGCGCCACCTCGGCAAATCCCGCGCCCCGCTCTCCCTGCGTTACATAGCGCGGAAGGTGCGTGAGCTGGGGCACAAAGCGGGCGATGTTGGCCACGCCGATGCTGTGGGGGAAGTGCTCGAACATGATCTGGTCGTTGGTCGAGTCACCCACGTAGACCCAGCGATCAATCTCGGCATCGAGATCGCGCCCGAACAGCTCGCGCACGATCCAGCGTGCCCCCTCCAGTTTGTTATGAGAGCCAAACCAGCCATTGATGTGGATGCTGCTGACCGTGGCATTCATGCCCGCCGCACGCATGATCTGCACGCAATGGTCGATGGCAGTCTGGGGCAGGGTGGTGAACTCGCTGTGGTCGATGGCGATATCGCACTCGCGGCCGGGTGAGTCGGTGGCGCGGCGGGCACCGGGGACCTCTGATTCGATTAGCTCAAGCGTGTCCTGCATGCGCGAGTAGTTGGCGGCCCGGGTGGCGGCATCCTGTTGATATATTTTTGATGGATATTCGCGCTTCCCAGCAGGACGCGGAGAGCTGGGGCGCTGTGCTTCGGTGCTCCGTCGCAACAACCCCACCGCGCCGTTTTCTGCCACGATGGCATCCACCGGCCAAGTGGCTGCAAACGGTTCACTCCAGCCCACGGGGCGCCCTGTGACCGGTATGACATGCAGCCCCGCTGCTTGGAGCTCCGCGATGGCATTCAGGGCACTGGGCGTTATGGCGCCATCTGTGGTGAGGGTGTCGTCGATGTCGGTGAGGATGCCTATTGGCGATTCGGGCGGTGACCACTGTGCAATCGATTGGAGGCGTTCGTGCAATGTTGGCCAGTGTGGAGTTGCAGCTGTCATTTTGATAGCGGAGTCTTAGCGTTTTGCGAACTCGATGATGGCGCGGTAAAACTGGTCGGCTCCATCCTGCTTGTTTTCAGGCCGCAACTCCATGCGATTGATGGCGAACTCACGGCCTCTGAATCTGTCTGGGATGAGCGAGATGTAGTAAGGACTGATGAAGCGCGCCCCTTGCTCGTATTGCGCTTTCATGGCTGCTAGATGCACTCCCTTGGATTTCCACTGCTGCGGATTAAATTCTGGAACCCCATAGCCGGTGATCTGCTGCTGCTTTAGATAGTCGCGCATCCAGGGGCCATTCGTCGCGCCTCCATACATGTTGATTCCCTGCTTCCATGGCATGGTGCCAAGCAGGGTCTCGTCGGCGGCGAAAAGCTGCGGGTTCCAGGAAGAGTTCACCCGCGGCATGATCTGGTGTGAATAGAGCTTGTCTGCCGGTAACCCGGCACGCAGGGCCAAGTTGTGGAATTGGGTTAGCAGGCTCTGTACCTGCCATTGGCGGTAGAGGTTCCACTCCCTCGCCACTGGATTGAAGTAGACGTCTTGCTTCGCTTGGGGGAGGTCCAGCCACGCTCGCACACCGGGTAGCTTCTGGACATCCGGTAGTGAGGCTAGCGTAGGCGCCCTGCTGTCTGATGTCTTGGACTGGTCCCTGGCAATTACCGCGAACTCCACAGAGGCCAATTTGTACCGTATGCCTGCAGACTTAGCCACGATCTGGGCGTAGTGCCAACCCGGTGCCAGCGCGGTGTAATCGAAGTCATATCGGAACCCAACGCTAGGGCTCGTGATGGATTCCACGGCGCGGTACACATCCAGTCGGTTGAAGCCCTGCGGCACAGGGCCGATGTGGCGACCATCCACGTATAGATCCAACTGCTGAATTTTTTGCTGAGGGTCCCACAACCAACCAGACAGCGCAAGCGTGCCATCGGCGAAAGCATCGTAGTGTTCGCCGAAGTTCGATAGCTTTTCTTTGCGAATATTCCGTGCAGGGGCTGGTACTTCTTTGAAAGACGTGAACGCCATGCCGGTGAGCGCATTGAACCGGACTATGCTGGTGTGGCGTTTCTCCAGCCATGCGCGAAAGCCCGCAACTGATGCCGGGTTGTAGTCCGTGACCTGGATGTCTTTGTAGGCGCCCATTCCGTTGGAGAAGTCCGGGAACATGTGGTGCAGTTCGCCCATCAAGTTGATGGCGATGATGCGTTCCTGCACCTCACGGGGTAAGGCCAGAATCTTCTTGGCTACGTATTGCAGTGCCCTGTACCTGTACCGGTTGACCGGAATGCTTGCGTCCGTCTGCAGTGTGTATGGGATGACCGGGTAACCGAAGTAGTTGAGGTCGAGCGGCTTGCCATCGCGCAGTTGCATGAGGTTTTGCGGATCTTTCTGCAACTCGCGAGTGAGGGGGCCAAAAGAATCGAAGTGATCTGCGGCAAGGTAAATCACCACAGGCCGACGGACCTGGGTGACGAGACGCAGAAAATCGTCCACTTGCGTTTCGTCGATCTCCCATCCCTTCGCTGTGCGGTGGTAAACGCCAAGCAATTGCAATGTAGCGGTGAAACCTACTTGCACCTGGCCTTTCGGACCGCCTGGCTCCAAGGTGTCGAGCACCCGATTCAGCGCAGCTGAACCAGGGGCCTTGAGCTGTCTGCAACGTGACTCAGCCTCATTGGCGTTGGTGATTCGCTTGTCGCGTTCTGCCTCGTCGCACATCTGGAGGCCTTCGATGACGGGTGCAACCACCAGGGGCTTTCGCGGGGCAGGCATCTGGGCCGTAGAGGGCAGGGCCAAGCACAAGGTGCACAGTAGGGCAATGGTGTGGGGTAGGGTGGGGAGTTGAGTTCTGTATGGAGCCATGTGATTCGGTGCAGTCGGTTGGGGGGCGTGCTGCCATACGACCTCGCAGGGCTCTATGCCGGGCGTATGGCGTGTGAGGAGCGCAGGCGATCAGAGGCGGTGCCTTCAGTGTCGACCAGCCTCAGGGTTGCGCTTCTTCCAGATCGTCAATGTGTTCCCGCAGGGAGATTTGCAGGGGGTCGCTGGGCACGTTGCTGACGTCATGGTGCAGGAATGCAATCAACAGCTGGATGCCGACCAAGATCGGCATGGCGGCGAGCATGACGGTGCCACTTGTGGCCGGAAGATGGCTTGCATTGCTGTGGGCCCAATGCCACACACCGAATGCCCCGCCGACGAACACCAGTAGGCTGCCGCAAAGGCTATAAACCGAACCAACGTTGAAGTCGCGCACGAGGTAGTTGTACACGTAGCGACGTCCAAGGCGCGACAGGTGCTTTTTCAGAAACTCGGGCAGTACACGGCTGATCTTGAGGTTGGACTGCTCGTCGGCGTATACCGAGTCCATGGGCACGTCGCGCACTACTGCGCGAATCGTGTTGAGACGGAACAGCATGTCGGTCTCAAAGAAATAGCGCTTTTCGAGCTTGTCCAGCGGCAACTCCCGCAACACGCTTGTGTGTACGGCCGTGTAGCCATTAGTGGGGTCCATGATGGACCAGTAGCCGCAGCTGAGTTTGGTGAGAAAGGAAAGCAATGCATTTCCCACCAAGCGCACGGGTGGCATGCCTCGCACTGACTCGGGTCGGAAGAAACGATTGCCCTTGGTGTAGTCCGCTTGCCCAGACAAAATCGGATGCACAAACAGAGGCAGCAACTTCGGGTTCATCTGTCCATCCCCGTCGACCTTGACGACGATGTCCATGCCGTCGACCAGCGCTTGCTGGTAGGCCGTTACCACCGCGCCCCCTACTCCTTGGTTCTGCGGATTGAAGAGCACCTGCACGCGCTGATCCTTGCAGTGCTGCATGATGAAGGCGCCGCTGTTGTCTGGGCAGGCATCGTCTACAGCGTAAATGCGCGTGACGGACGCTGGCACCGTTCGGATCACATCAAGCACATGCTGCGTGACTTTGTAGCAGGGGATGGCAACAGCAATCTTCATGTGCGGTTTTGTCATGCGGCCCTCGCTGTGAGTGCGATGCCCGCCAGAATCAGCAGCCCTCCACCCAATGTCTGCAGGTGCAGGGGTTCACCCAGAAACAGCCAGCCCAGCGCGGGCACGATGATAAAAGCCAGTCCCATGAGCGGGTAGGCTAGGTGCAGCGGTGCGCTGCGCAGCACCCAGATCCAGAGAAGGGTAGTGAAGCCATACAGCGCCAAGGCTGAAATCAGCCAGCCATTGAAGATCCAGTCGTGCAGGCCCGCTTCAGCGGGCAGACGCAGGGCAGCCTTCTTGAACATCAACTGGCCAATGGAAATGCCCAGTACGCATAGCAGGGTCATGGAGGTGAGAAACGCGGACATGTGGAGCGATCAAATAGTTGGCCGTTGGTTGTCTGTGTGGGCCAGTGGAGTTGTGGTGCTTAGCGCTGGCAAGAGCACCAAAGGCAGCGTAAAGAACGGGAGCAAATAGCGATACTCTCCTGCGATAGAGAATACGAAGATAGCGCCCAACTGCAGCGCCATGGGTATCGAAATCAACAACAGCGGCGCATGCCGGGCACGCATGCCATGCACTAGGCCCCAGGCGAGCAACGCAAGACCGAGCCATGGCGTCCATAGGAGCCAGCGCCAGGCGTAGCTCCAAGCGTGGATGCGTTGCAGGGCATGCTCTGCCGTCTCCCAGTGAAAGCGGCGATAGGTGGATTGCGAGTGAACCCGTGGTAGTACGTTGGTTGCATAGGCCAATGCAGGGAATCCGCCCTGCGCCAACGCCGCCGCCAGGAAGACATTCACCCGGCTCGCCACGAAGTCCGGCAGGTTGTGCCAGAGGTTGTGGGTGAGGAATTCACGCACGACGGTTGCCTTGTCCTCTGGCGAAAGGCTGCCCAACTGAGGGCCATCGGGGTGAAATACCAGCATGTCCCAGTAGGCAGGATCGCGGTAAGCCTGGAGGGGGGTGAGCGGGCGGTTGCGGGTCAGGGCCTCAATGGTGCGCGGGGACACCTTGGGCTCTGCCAGCACCCATGGATCGTTCATATGTGGAAACTGCTTCCATAGGTCGTTCATCGCACGCGTTTGCAGAAAGCCTGCTGTTTCAAATACCGCGAGCGGATACATCGTTTCTTGTGTCGATGTTTTGTGCCAACGGGTGCCTATGAGAATGACTACGCACCATGTCCCGATGACCAGCAATAGCCAGCGTCGGCTGTTGCGATCAACCCAGACGGCAGCTAGGAGAGCTGGGATGAGGAACACTAAGCCATTGGGGCGCACGAAAACAGCGAAAGGAAGGGCAAGTGCAATCGTGGCCAGGGAGGCTCCGGTTATGGAACGCCGCGTAACCGCCAGCCAGAGTTCGAAAAGCAGACTAGCCACAGCGATCGCAAACAGGCCATCGGGGTACAGCGTGCCCATGAAATACACCATGTGTGGTGCAAGGCAGATGGCCAGCAGAGCGAAGGCCATGGTCTTGTAAAGGCGGTTTTCCCAATACCACGCCAGCATTCGAGCGAGCATGATGGCGCATACCAGCAGGGCCATTGCCACCGGAGCTTCCACCCGCGCTGTGCCCTGGTAGAACAATCGAACGAAGTAGTACCACAGCACAGTTTTGCCTGACCGGAAGGCAGCGGGGTCCTGCACTTCAAGCAGGATTGCAACACTGTCCTCGCCCAGTACGCCGGGCCAGAACACGGCCAGCCATAGGCCATAGGCGGTTACCAGCAGCCCAAGCATCAGTAGAAAGGTACGTGATGCCTTGAGGCGAGAGCCGGGTGCGGTGTTCATGGCGTTCGCTGCGTAGGGGGGCAATGGGTGATGCGGGTAAGGCGTGTGCGGTAGCCCCGCACTATTTATGTGCCGTAGGGAGAAGCGGCCTTGGAACTGTATCAACTAGATGGTGGCGGAATGAGGCGATGGGTCCGTTCGGTGCATCGCTACGACGGGCAGTAGTGCTATGGACACAGTAAAGAAAGGCAGCAGATAGCGATATTCACCCGCAATAGAGAAGATGAAGATGGCGCCCAATTGCACGCCCATGGGGATCGACACAATGAGCAGTGCTGCGTTGCGTCTTTTAAGTCCTTCGACAAATACCCACAGCAGCAGAGCGATGCCGAGGAACGGAGTCCAGAGCAGCCATCGGTATGTAAAGCTGTAGCTGTAGCTTTTCATCAGTACCCTCTCTGCCTTCTGAAGCTGGAAGAGTCGATACATGGATTTTGTTTCAATCTGAGGAATGATGTACTGTGAGTATTCGTAGCCCGGAAGCCCCCCTTGTGCGAGCGCTGCCACGAAGAATATGTTGACGCGGCTCCCCAGGAAGTCGGGGAAGTTGTGCCACAGGTTGTATGTGAAGAAATCACGCACCACCGTTTTTTGGTCTTGTCTGGGTAGCGTCATAACGCGGGGGCCATCTTCCTTGAATTGCAATGGGTCCCAGTAGTCGGGGTCGTAGTGGCTCAGGTAGTTTTCGATAGGGCGGTGTCTTTGCAGTGTCTCTATTGTTTGCGCGAGTAGGCGGGGCTCCGCCGTCCATAGATTCATGGGGCGTGGCTGCAAAAAGTTCACGGTCTCATAGATCGCCAATGGATAAACGGCGCCATGGCTTGAAGTTTTATGCATGCGTGACCCCACCAAAACCAGCACACACCAAGCCAGCAGAACGAGCCCCAACCAGCGTCGACTCGCGCGATCCACCATGAAGATGAGGATGGAGACGGGCAGCAGGAAAATAAATCCGTTCGGCCTTGCGAACGCCGCAAACGGCAGCGTTAAAGCGACCATGGCCAAGGCTGTGGGGCTCAGTTTGCGATCGCGAGTTCCCAGCCACACCTCGAACATCAGCCCCGCCACAGCGACGGAGTAAATGCCATCGGGATACAAGGTGCCTATGAAGTAAACGGTATGCGGTGCCAAGCATATAAAGACCACCGCAAACCACACTGTTTTTTGCAGGCGCTGCGCCCAGCACCATGCGAGGATGCGGGCAAAGATGAGCGCGCACAGCACCATGATGGCTGCGATAGGCGCTTCTGTCAGCTGAGTGGGTTGATAGAAAAGCCGCACGAAGTAATACCAAAATGCCGGCTTCCCTGAGTGGAAGCTATCGGGTTTTTGGATTTCTAGCAGGATTGCCAGGCTGTCTTGGCCCAATACCCCTGGCCAGAACACGATCAGCCAGCATCCGTATGCAAGGACCAATAGCGTAAAAAATGCAGCAAAGGGCCGCCTGGTTTTTACACAAGTGCTCAGGGTAGATGCTGGATGTTGCATCAATTGATTAAGCACTTGCCTGCAACGCCAACCCCGCATGCTCCCGCAGCGGATGAAAGTGAATCTTCGGAAACCGCTCCTGCGCTAACCTCACGTCATACGGTGACGTGCACAGATAAGCCAGCGTATCCGCCGCATCGTGTGCCAAGCGCAACGGATACGCGTCCGTAAACGCACGCAGATCGGCCGCGTTGTCCGCCGTGATCCACCGCGCTCCGGTGTACTGGCAGCCCTCCAGCCGCACGTCGGCGTCGTACTCAGCCTTCAAGCGATGCTGCACCACTTCAAATTGCAGCTGACCCACAGCACCCAGCAGCATATTGCCACCAGCATCGGGCTTGAAGACCTGGATGGCGCCTTCTTCACCCAGCTGGGCGAGGCCCTGCTGCAGTTGCTTGGTGCGCAGCGGGTTCTTGAGCACTACGGTCATGAACATTTCGGGCGCGAAGAATGGCAGGCCCGTGAACTGCAGGTTGGCGCCATCGGTGATGGTGTCGCCCAGCTGCACGCCGCCGTGCGTGGTGAAGCCGATGATGTCGCCCGCGTAGGCTTCTTCGACAGCCTCGCGGCGCTGTGACATGAAGGTGACCACGCTGGTGGGGCGCAGTTCTTTGGAGGTGCGTTGCACCTTGAGCTTCATGCCCGGCATGTATCTGCCCGAGGCCACGCGCACAAAGGCGATGCGGTCGCGGTGGTTCGCGTCCATGTTGGCCTGCACCTTGAACACCACGCCGGCAAAGCCTTCATCTTCGGGCTGGATGGTTTTGACCACTGGCTGCTTGTTCACCTGCAGCGTGCTGATGCGTGGGCCGGGCGGGGGCGACATGTCAACCACCGCGTCCAGCACCTCCATCACACCGAAGTTGTTGACGCCTGAGCCGAAGAACACGGGCGTGAGTTTGCCCGCCAGAAAGTCTTCGTGGCTCCATGGTGCGGAGGCTCCCACCGCCAGCTCCATGCTCTCCAGCGCATCGTCAAAGCTTTGGCCGAAGCGCTTGCGCAGCCGGTCGGACTCGGTCAGCGGCACTACCTCAAAGTCTTTGGGGCCGCGATCGCTGCCGGGGGTGAACACCGTCATGCTTTGCGTGCGCAGGTTGATGATGCCGCCGAAGCTTTTGCCCTGGCCTACGGGCCAGGTGATGGGGCAGCAGGGCATGCCCAGTTCGCGCTCCACTTCGTCCAGAATGTCCAGCGGGTCGCGAACCTCGCGGTCCATCTTGTTGACGAATGTGATGATGGGTGTGTCGCGCTGGCGGCAGACCTCAATGAGGCGACGGGTCTGTGCTTCCACACCGTTGGCGGCGTCGATGACCATCAGCGCAGAGTCAACAGCCGTCAGCACCCGGTAGGTGTCCTCGCTGAAGTCTTTGTGACCTGGGGTGTCGAGCAGATTGACCACGTGGTCGCGGTACTCCATCTGCATCACGCTGGAGGCCACCGAGATGCCGCGCTGCTTTTCAATCTCCATCCAGTCGGACGTGGCGTGGCGGCTGGCCTTGCGGCCCTTGACGGCACCCGCGATCTGGATCGCACCCGAGAACAGCAGCAGCTTTTCTGTCAGCGTCGTTTTACCGGCGTCAGGGTGGGAAATGATGGCAAAGGTGCGGCGGCGCCGTGTTTCTGGGGCGTAGGACACAAGGGTTCCTGAATGGGGTGGGCGTGGGGCGGATCGCCTTGCGCGGGAATCGGTCGGCCTGTGCCTGCAAGCGTCGCAGGTGGGCGGTGCGGGATTTTACCGTTCCGTCAAATGCATATCGTGGTTTCTTGGGGCGTGGCGCTTCTGGGCACTTGCTTTTATAATCCGCCGATCCGAGGAGCGTTGCAGCGTCCCCAGCACATGCGGGGCGTGAGGCTCGGAGTCATCTAGCAACGACGCTCATCCACTTCTCGTGTGGTGAGCTTTTTTACATCCGCTCACGCCCGCGACCAGTGGTTTTTCAACATGCTTTGGAGCAAGAAACCATCATGAACGCACGCGTCAACGCCCCGGTCAACACCGACTGCATCATTGCCGACATCGGCCTGGCCCCTTGGGGTCGCAAAGAAATCCGCATCGCTGAAACAGAGATGCCCGGCCTGATGGCCATCCGCGAGGAATTCGCGGCCAAGCAGGCCCTCAAAGGTGCGCGCATCACCGGCAGCCTGCATATGACGATCCAGACCGCCGTGCTGATCGAAACGCTGCAAGCCCTGGGCGCCCAAGTGCGCTGGGCCTCGTGCAACATCTTTTCCACACAAGACCACGCCGCGGCTGCGATCGCTGCCGCTGGTACGCCCGTGTTCGCTATCAAGGGTGAAACCCTGGCCGAATACTGGGACTACACCCACCGCATTTTTGACTTTGGCGCCGCTGGTACCGAAGGCGAAGGCCCCAACATGATCTTGGACGATGGCGGCGACGCTACGCTGCTCATGCACCTGGGCAAGCGTGCCGAAAAGGACGCCTCGCTGATCGCCAACCCCACCAGCGAAGAAGAAATCTGCCTGTTCAACGCCATCAAGGCCAAGCTGGCCGTGGACCCGACCTGGTACAGCCGCAAGAGCGCCCACATCATTGGCGTGACCGAAGAAACCACCACGGGCGTGCTGCGCCTGAACGAAATGGCCGCCAAGGGCAGCCTGATGTTCCGTGCCATCAACGTGAACGATTCGGTGACCAAGAGCAAGTTCGACAACCTGTACGGTTGCCGCGAGTCGCTGGTGGATTCCATCAAGCGCGCCACCGATGTGATGATCGCCGGCAAGGTCGCCTGCGTGGCCGGTTACGGCGACGTGGGCAAGGGCTCGGCCCAGGCCCTGCGCGCCCTGAGCGCCCAGGTGTGGGTCACCGAGATCGACCCCATCAACGCCCTGCAGGCCGCGATGGAAGGCTACAAGGTCGTGACGATGGAGTACGCTGCCGACAAGTGCGACATCTTCGTGTCGGCCACCGGCAACAAGAACGTGATCCGCTACGAGCACATGGCCGCCATGAAGGACGAAGCCATCGTCTGCAACATCGGTCACTTTGACAACGAGATCGATGTGGCTTCTCTGGAGAAGCTGCAGTGGGACGAGATCAAGCCCCAGGTCGATCACGTCATCTTCCCCGATGGCAAGAAGATCACGCTGCTGGCCAAGGGCCGCCTGGTGAACCTAGGTTGCGCCACCGGCCACCCCAGCTTTGTGATGAGCTCCAGCTTTGCCAACCAGACCATTGCGCAGATCGAGCTGTTCACCAAGCAGGACCAGTACGAAGCCGGCAAGGTCTATGTGTTGCCCAAGCACCTCGATGAGAAAGTGGCACGCCTGCACCTCAAGAAGGTGGGCGCCATGCTGACCGAACTCACGGACGAGCAAGCCAACTACATTGGCGTGTCCAAGCAAGGGCCTTACAAGGCCGACTCCTACCGCTATTGACGTCTGCTCCAGGCGCGTCCTGCAGGCAAATGCGTACTCGCGGCCCGGCAGTGCCGGTGCCGCGGTGGCATGAACCTGTGGATCACGCAGTAGACGGGCAATAGGTGAGTTTCGGTATTGGTGCTGAATTGCTCATCTATTTATAGCTGGTAGCGCTTTATGGATAAGCGCTAGAGGCATTTTTTACTTATATTTTGGATGGATGCCATGCGCGCAGATGTCTTTTTGGTGGAGCGTGGGCATGCGGCCACGCGCTCACAGGCGCAACGGTTGATTGCGGCGGGCGTGGAGTGGCGGCTGTCGCCGCTCGCGCCCTGGCAGAAGGTGGTCAAGAACGGTGACGATATTCCGTCGATCGCCGAGGCGCAACTTCTGGACGATGCCGAGGCCAAATACATCTCGCGCGGTGGGCTCAAGCTGGAAGGCGCTTTGCAGTCGACAGGCGTGTCGGTCAAAGGCTTGCGCTGTCTGGATGTGGGGCAGAGCACTGGCGGCTTTACCGATTGCCTGCTGCAGCAGGGCGCCGCCCAGGTGATCGGCGTGGACGTCGGTCACGACCAGTTGCACGACCGCTTGCGCAGCGACGCGCGCGTGGTGTGCGTGGAGGGTGTGAACGCACGTTCGCTCACACCCCAGGCGCTGGAGCTGGCCTGTGACCTGGCGCTGTCTGAAGTCATCGAGGTCGAAGAAGACAACGACACCCAGCCCGAGGCGCCCTACAGCTGGATGCGCAACGGCGGCGAGGTGGACGAGGAGTACGACGACAGCGACGACGCCAAAGACAAGGACATCGAGCATTTCAAGTCCGAGCGCGCGGCGCTGGCCAAAGCGCGCGCGCAGGGCACGCTGCCGGTCGAGCGCCGCCGCCGCCCCGACCGTGCGGACACCGACATCACGCCGCTTTTTGATGTGGTGACGGGCGACCTGTCGTTCATCTCGCTCACGCTGGTTCTGCCCGCGCTGGTGCCGCTTCTCGCGGAAGGTGGCGACCTGCTGATGCTGGTCAAACCGCAGTTTGAACTGCAGCCGGGGCAGGTGGGCAAGGGCGGCATCGTGCGCGATGAGTCGCTGTACGCGGTGGTTGAAAAGCGCATTCGCGATTGCTGCGCCGAGCAGGGCCTTGTGGTCAAGGCGTGGCTCGACAGCGCTATTCAGGGTGGTGACGGCAACCGAGAATTTTTTGTTCATGCGAGGAGGGCAACATGACTGCTGCCAGCGCACAAGGCACCGGGTTCCCGGTGAGTTTCGAGTTTTTTCCCCCCAAGACGCCCGAGGGCGCCGACAAGCTGCGCGCGGTGCGTCAGCAGTTGTACGCACTGCACCCGGACTTTTGTTCCGTCACCTATGGGGCTGGTGGTTCCACGCAAGAGGGCACCTTTGGCACCGTGCGTGAGATCCTGGCCGAGGGCGTGAGTGCGGCGTCGCACTTCTCTTGCATCGGTGCCACGCGCCAGTCGGTGCGCGAGCAGCTGGTCACCCTCAAAGCCATGGGCGTGAAGCGCCTGGTGGCTCTGCGGGGCGACCTCCCCAGCGGCTACGGCGCGGGGGGCGAGTTTCACTACGCCAGCGATCTGGTGGCTTTTATCCGCGCTGAAACGGGCAGCGACTTTCAGATCGAGGTGGCGGCATACCCCGAGGTGCACCCGCAGGCCAAGTCCCCCGACGCGGACCTGAAAGCCTATGTTGCCAAGGTGCAGGCGGGCGCGGATGCCGCCATCACGCAGTACTTCTACAACAGCGACGCGTACTTCCGCTTTGTGGAAGACGCACAGCGACTGGGTGCCGATGTGCCCGTGGTGCCGGGGATCATGCCGATTTCCAGCTCCACGCAGTTGATGCGTTTCTCGGATGCCTGTGGGGCGGAGATACCGCGTTGGATCCGGTTGCGATTGCAATCGTTCGGCGATGACACCGCCAGCATCAAGTCCTTCGGCCTGGACGTGGTAACAGACCTGTGCGACCAGTTGCGCAGCGCCGGCGTGCCCGCGCTGCACTTCTACACCATGAACCAGAGTGTGGCGACGCTCGAGATTTGCCGTCGACTGGGGATTTGACCAGTGCCTCCATTGGCTACCATTGAGCCCTTCCAAAATTAGCTGAGGGATGAGGTTGCCATGAAACTTGGAGGCGTTGCGTTATTGCTGGCCTTGGGCTGCTGGGGGGTGGATGTGCAGGCGCAAATCCGCTATCACTGTCGGGATGACCGTGGA
Source organism: Acidovorax sp. (assembly GCF_046314175.1). Taxonomy (GTDB): domain Bacteria; phylum Pseudomonadota; class Gammaproteobacteria; order Burkholderiales; family Burkholderiaceae_C; genus Acidovorax. Next base: position 20,488 of record NZ_JBKBXG010000078.1, read on the forward strand.
AACACGTTCAGTTTGTCCCGGCCGTGCCCCGAGGGGGCCAGGACGACAGCCGCAGTGGCTGCGCCAGCGCCCGCGCAGTATTCGGCGCCCCGTTATGACAATGCGCCGGTGCGATCTTCGTCGGAGATGCCGGACCACCACCAGTACATGAGTTCGCGGTGCAGGACGCTGGACGAGAACATGCGGTCGGGCTATTCCCGGGGCATTAAAGCCGATGTGCTTGAAGGCATGCGCCGCGAATACCGCAGAGATTGCCGCGAGCAGGAGCAGGATGCCCAATCACGTCTCTCCAGCGAGCGCAGAGCCAGGGACAAGGAGCGCAGGGAGTCTGAAAAAGAGTCGCAATTGGCCGCAGAGGCCTCAAGGGCTGAAGAAGCGCGTACCGCCCAGCAATGCGCAGAGTCGCGAAGGATCCTCGGAAACAAGAAAGCTAGAACAGACCTGACAGATGGGGAAAAGAATGACCTTCGGCGATTTGAAGAGGCGTTCCTGGCCCGTTGCAAGCGCTGAGCCCTGGCGCTGGCTTCGTTCGTCGATCGGGTTTGCGCTACTGATCTCGGCGTCGCATGCCGCGGAGCCAGCGGATGCGCCTGAGGCTTTTTGGGAGCAGGAGGTTGTTGGTAGCGGGTTGCGATTCCCGCAGCCTGCCCTGCCCAATGACCCGCAGGAGGTTGTAGAAATCGATCCCCCTGTGTCCGCGGAGACCGGGCTGGCATCGTGGTACGGGCCCGGGTTTCACCGCCGCAAGACGGCGAGTGGGGAGCGGTTCGATATGTTTGCAATGACGGCTGCCCACCGCACGCTGGCGTTTGGCACACTCATTTGTGTGCGAAGCCAGATCACGGGCCGTGGCGTGGTTGTTCGCGTGAATGATCGTGGGCCGCGCGTGCCCGGTCGTGTGGTGGACTTGAGCCGCGCAGCCGCAATTGAACTCGGTTTGCATGGACTGGGGCTCAAACCCGTGGATGTCGTACCCTTGACCAACGGTCAATCTACCTGCAAAGACAAAGACGACTGAGGCAACGTGGTCGGCCCGCAGTCGCCTTCAGGTCGCCCTCGTCCACGAGGGCGAGGTGTGGACTATCCCCCCGATTCCAGCGTGTGGGTTGCGTGTTTGTCCTGTGCCAGCAGCTCAGCCATTTGCGGCAGTGCATCTTTCAATGCCGCTTTCAGCGTGTACGGAGGATTGATCAGAAACATGCCGCTTGCCGGAAGGCCCGGGCGTTTGATGTCGCCCGCAGCGTTTTCGGTGAGTTTGCTGTTCTTGACCGTCAGCGTGGCGTGCAACCAGCTTTTGCCTGCCTTGGTCGCCAAGGTCTTGAGGCGGCGAGGCAGGTCGTGCGCCTCGGGGCGTGGAATGATTGGGTACCAGAATGCGTAGGTGCCGGTGGCAAAGCGTTTGAGCGAGTCGGCCGCCATGTCGAGCACCTTGGAATAGTCGCTCTTGATTTCATAGCTGGGATCGCACAGCACCAGAGCGCGGCGGGCCGGTGGAGGCAGAAATTTCTTGATGCCTTCAAAACCGTCTTCGTGCAGAACGGCGATTTGGCGACCCGCCTCCAGTTGAGCGACATTGCCAGCCAGCGCACGCAAGTCGGTAGGGTGCAGTTCAAACAGTTTGAGCTTGTCGTGGTCACGCAGCAGGCGGTGGATGATGAAAGGGGAGCCGGGATACACGCGCAAAGCGTTCCCCTGGTTGAAGGCGCGCACCATCTCCACGTAGGCCTGCAGCGCAGGGGTCAGCGTCGGCGTTGAAGCCGCGAAGAGGCGAACGATGCCGTCAACGGCCTCTCCGCTGGTGCTTGCGTAGTCGCCATCCAGACGGTACAGCCCCGCACCCGCGTGGGTGTCCAGCACGGTCAGGGCTGCGTCTTTCTCTGTAAGGTGTTGCAAGGCGGCGATCAAAACCGTGTGTTTGAGCACATCGGCATGGTTGCCTGCGTGGAAGGCGTGGCGGTAACTGAACATGGCCCTATGGTAACGAGTGTGGTGTCTGCACTGGACGATGGGGTGCCGCTGAGCCCTTCGTGGCTTGGCCACTTGGCATGATCGGATGCGGTTTTGTCATGATCGCGGGTGGTGTACCCTCACGCGCCACGGCACAATCGGCGGTTGTTCGGCTAGGCTGTGACGTATTTGGCAGACAGGATGCTTTTTGTTTCTGATGTCCGAACTGCCATAAAGCATGATCGCGAGGGTGTCCATTTTTTTGGCCATTTGCGCGGTCCCCCGCCGCATTTTTAATCCGTCCAAGCCTGCCCGCCTCGTTTTCTCACCATGACCGATAGTCCCAGCCAAGCCCCAGTCAGCGGTGTCAGCCACGTGGATGCGCTGCCCCCTGGCACCCGGCTTGCGGAGTTCGAAATCCTGTCGCTGCTGGGCGTTGGCGGTTTTGGCATGGTCTACAAGGCGTTTGACCACTCGCTGCATCGCGCTGTGGCGATCAAGGAGTACATGCCCTCGGCGCTGGCGGGCCGTGCGCAGGGGCAGTCACTTTGGGTGCGGTCTTCGTCAGATCAACAGACCTTCCAGACCGGTTTGGCATCTTTTGTGGACGAGGCGCGTCTCCTGGCGCAGTTTGACCATCCCTCGCTGGTCAAGGTGTTCCGCTTCTGGGAGGCCAACAACACCGCATACATGGTGATGCCGCTCTATGTCGGCATGACGTTAAAGCAGGCGCGCGCGCAGATGCGCACTCCGCCGCCGGAAATCTGGTTGCGCAAGCTGCTGTGGACGGTGCTCGGTGCCCTGAGGGTGTTGCATGACGGCAAGACTCTGCACCGTGATATTTCGCCCGACAACATCTTCTTGCAGGACAACGGCCCCCCGGTGTTGCTGGACCTGGGGGCGGCGCGGCATGCTATCAACGATCAGGATCGCAAACATACGGCCGTTCTCAAGGTGAATTACGCGCCCATAGAGCAGTATTCCGATGGTGACGAGGAATTGCGCCAGGGGCCGTGGAGCGATTTGTATTCTCTTGCGGCCGTTGTGCACGGCTGCCTGTGCAACGACACCCCGCTGCCTGCCACGTTGCGCTCCATCCGGGACCGCATGGTTTCCTTTCCGCGTGTTGCCAAAACCGTGAAGCGCCAGTTCGGGGTGGAGTACTCCGCGCCGTTTGTGGCGGCCATCGCGCAATCGCTGTCGTTGCGTCCAGAGGACCGGCCGCAGAGCATTGACGCGTTTTTGCAGGCCATGGAGATGACCTCTCCGCCGGACGGGGTTCAGCTTTTTGATTTTCGCGCGGACCTTGGTGACATCTGGGTCGAACCCGCCGACCAGCCTGGCCCTGGCCTGCTCACCCCTACGGTTGATGTCACGTCTGCCGCCCAAATGGTGGCCGAGATTCAGGCGCAAGCGCAGCGCGCTACAGCCAGTGACTTGGCAGAAGCCGATGCGCAAGATCACGCTGCGGATCAGGGTGGGCCAGACACCGTGATGATTGATCCACGGGATACGGTTTTTCTCGACGGGGGCGACACGGTAGCGCAAGAAGACTCCCGTTACGACGTTGTGCTGCCCGCTGTGCGCAAGGAGCCAGGAGGGCGCCAGCAAGTGTCGGCCGATCGTCGGGCTGCGCACGGCGATCGGGACACTGGCAAGCCAGCGAAGGCAGCCAAGTCACTTCGGCGCTCGCCTGTGGTCTGGCTGGTAGTGGGGGCCTTTGCCGTCGTGATTGCCGCCGCAGGCGTGCGCTGGGCGCAGCAGGTGTCAGAACCCAAAGATGACATCATCACGGAGATGGCGGAGCCGCCCGCACCGGTAGTCGCCGCAGATGCGGCCTTGGAGGATGCCAGCGCAAGTGCTTCGATGTCAGAACTGCCGGCTTCAGCCGCCAGCGAAACCGTGGTAACTGCAGACATAACAGCCGCTGCCGCAGCGGCGCCTGCGCCCAAGCCCGTGCCGCGCGTGGCGCCCAAAAAGGTGGTGGAGCCCGTCTCGACCCCGATAGTGGTGCAAGAGGAGCCACCGCCAGAGCCTCCACCGGTCGTGGTTGCGCCCAGGCCCAGGCCTGCCCCGGTGCGTATTCCTCCACCGCAAGAGGTTTGCGCCGAGGCCAATTTCCTGGCGCGCCCCATGTGCATCCACCAAGAGTGCCAAAAGCCATCGCAGGCCGGGCAGCCCATTTGCGTGGAAAACCGCAAGCGCTACGAAGCGGAAGAGCAGCGCCGCCGGCAGACTCCCAACTGAGCCTGGAAGACGCGCTCCAGGGCGTCAGCAGATGCTGGCTTGCGTTGAAGCAGGACTAATTCGTATAATCGAGGGCTTCGCAGCGCTTTTGTGGTCCCGCGGCGAAGATTTTCTGCCACCTAAGAGGCTTCCTTCAGAGAAGCACCGACCGTGGAAAAGGACCCGCCAAACCCTCTTTTGAAGAGAAAACTCATGACTACTACTTTCAGCGCAAAGCCCGCTGAGGTTGTGCACG
>NZ_JBKBXG010000079.1:0-24664 GCF_046314175.1 Acidovorax sp.
CCTGCCAGCGCGAGCGCGTCTGTAGAAGATTGCGACGCTTACTCTCAGGCGGACAGGCTCACCTGCCTTGGCAAAGCGGCAGCCGCCAGCGAGATCGAACTGACGCAAGCGCGCACCGTGCTGGCATCAACCATCGACCGCTGGGACGAAAATGCCAAGTACAAAGCTGCAGCCAGACGCCAACTGAATGCCGCAGACCGGGCTTTTGCTAAGCACCGCACCGAACACTGCAATCTGCAGAAGTCCCTGGGTGGCGGCGCGGTGGGCAATGGCCTCGAAATGCGCCGCTTGCTCTGTGTGGAGGCCTTGAACACTGCGAGGGCTGCGCAGTTATCGCAAATGGCCAAGGGCCTGCCGCAGCGGTGAACACGCGGCTGGGGTTTGGGCGATGCGTGTGACTCCAACGCACTCCAGCAGAGCAAAGCCCAGCAGCCAGTGCTCTGGTCGAGGGCAAACAGCCCCTACCTCGTGACGCGCGCCGAAGAGCGGCTAGCAAAACTCCGCGAAGCAGCTCTGGCTAAAAGTGAGCGTGTCACCCCAAGGCCGTGTCCAACACCATCATGATCACAAACCCCACCATCAACCCGCCTGTGGCCCAGGCCTCGTGCCCCTTGCGGTGGGACTCGGGGATGATCTCGTGGCTGATCACAAACAGCATGGCGCCCGCTGCAAACCCCAGCCCCCAGGGCAACAGGCTGGCCGAAGTGCTGACCACCGCAGCCCCCAGCACAGCGCCCACCGGCTCGACCAAACCCGATGCCATGCCCAGGCCCACCGCCAGCGACCGCTTGTAGCCCGCCGCAAGCAATGCCATGGCCACCACCAGCCCCTCGGGCACGTCTTGAATGGCGATGCCCGTGGCCAGCGCGCTGGCGCGCAAGGCGTCGCCGCCCGCATACGCCACGCCAATCGCCAGCCCTTCGGGCAGGTTGTGCAAAGCGATGGCAAACACAAACAACCAGGTGCGCTGCAGGGTGCGCGATGTCTGGCCGCCCTCCACGCCTTTGATGAAATGCTCGTGCGGCAGCAGCCGCTCCATCCACAGCAACGCCAGAGCGCCCAACAAAATGGCCGCGCCCAGCGTTGCCCCCGCAGCCCAAGCCCCTGCCCCGCCCGCCCGCGCGGCGTGGATGCCGGGGATGATCAGCGAGAACGAACACGCCGCCAGCATGACCCCCGCGCCAAAGCCAAACAGCGTGTCTTGCGTGCGCTCGGACAAACGCTGCGACAGCAGCACCGGCAAAGTGCCCAGCGCCGTGGCCAGCGCGGCCACCATGCCGCCCCCCAGCGCATTCAGCACCACGGGTTGGCCCGCAATCCACTGCCACACCTGGGCCGAGGCGGCCAGCATGCCCAGCAGAACGATGGCGATGCCTATGCGCTGACGCAGCCGCAGCGCGGAAACACGCTCCATGGTCACGTCGGTGGTGGGGGTCGGTGTCTGCATGGCAGTTTTCCTGTGGTTTTCATCCATACCAGTAGTGATACGCGGCGCTTAAAACTGGCGCGCACCAAGCCAGCGGACGCCGTGGAACTGGCTTCGCCAGGCCACTGGTGTCGTCCCACGTCCCCCGTTCCGCGCACAGCGTGAGAGAAGGGGAAAGCGGCGCAGCCGCTCAGGGGGTTGTGGCAAATGCATAGCGGCGCGCCACCTCGGCCCAGTCGATCACGTTGTAAAACGCGGCGATGTATTCAGGGCGGCGGTTTTGGTACTGCAGGTAATAGGCGTGCTCCCACACATCCAACCCCAGGATGGGCGTGTGGCCTGTCATGACACCGGCCATCAGCGGGCTGTCCTGGTTGCCCGTGTTTTCCACCGCCAGCTGGCCCGCCTTGTTCACGCACAACCAGGCCCAACCGCTGCCAAAGCGGGTCAGCGCCGCTTGGGTGAACGCCCCCTTGAACGCATCAAAGCCCCCCAGATCCGTGTCGATGGCACGCGCCAGATCGCCCTGCGGCTGGCCGCCGCCTTGGGGCGACATCACGCTCCAGAACAGGCTGTGGTTGGCATGCCCGCCCCCGTTGTTGCGCACCGGGCCTTGCAGCGGTTCCGGCAACAGCGACAGGCCCGCCACCAGTTCATCAACGGGCAGATCGGCATGCGCCGTGCCCGCCAGCGCGGTGTTCAGGTTGTTGATGTAGGTCTGGTGGTGCTTGGCGTGGTGGATCTCCATCGTGCGGGCATCGATGTGGGGCTCCAGCGCGTCATAGGCATAGGGCAAGGCAGGCAGCGTGTAGGGCATGGTGCTTTCAGGCAGAGGTAAGAACAAGGGAAGGAAGAGAGAAAGAAGAAAGAGACGCAGGGCGGAATCGCTGCTGGCGGCAGTTGCGGGGCACGCAGCCACACAGTCAGTGCTGCAGCCCCACGCGACGCGGGCTGGCCAGCGCCTGGGCAATGGCGGGGTGCGGGCCGTGGTCGGCCACGTGTGCAAACAAAGCAGCCAGGGTTTCACGGCTGTGCCGCACGGCCGCCTGGCGCAGCGCCGGGCTGTGGCGGCCATCGGCCAGCAACCCCAATACCAGCGCATGCGCCCGGCACCGCAGATGCGCCGCCGCATCCAGCTCGGCAGCCTGCGCCTGCAGGTCGGCAACGTTCAGATGGGACACCACCAGCGCCGCAACGCAATCGTCCTCACGCCCCGCCGGGGGAACCTGCTGCAGCACGCGCAACGACAGCGCCAGCGCCTGCTGCTGATACGCCAGCGCCATCGCCATCTGGCCCAAGCACGCTGCGCCACGGGCGCGCTGCATGGTGCGCTCCCACAACGGCAAGGTGGCCGGTGCGGGCGGAAAACTGTTGGCTGGGTGGGATTGGCTTGGCTGCGGTGTGCCCAGGTCCATGGCAAAACTCCTTGGAGGAGCCTTTTGCGGTGGACGGAGTGTGCGTACTCAGGCGATCAAATGATATTAATTCTCATTCGTCTTGTAAAGGGTGTTGAGATAAACAAACCCAAAACGGCGCGATAAATCGGGATTTGGGGGGATGAGCCGGGATGGACCGAAACGGGCCGCTGTAATTGCGTTGCAACCGATGAAATTACTCAGACTGGCTCTGGCGGCTCCAGCATGTCCAGTTGGCCGGGGGCGGCATCGGCCTCCCGGGCTGCTTTGATCTTGGCGCGAATGCGGTTGAGGAGCTTATTCATCCCACGCAGGGACATATGGTATTTCCGGGCGAGCTCGGCCGTGTTGTCGCCCGTGTGCTGATCGTAGATTTCCAACTCGCGCATGGTGAGCATGTAGCGCACGTCCTTGGGGATGCTGATCACCTGGCCGCCCCAGTGATTGACTATGTGATCGACAAGGCCGGATGCTGTCACGCTGGCTGCCTCTGGCGCGAGGTCCTGTTCAAGCAGCCACCGCTCTGCCGTCGCAAACAGGTCGGACAGCAGCTCATGGCGCCGAACGGCGGCACGTGACGTTACGCTCACGTCTTGGCCTCCTGCCCCAGGATCTGAATATCGCCCGCCACCGGCCGTTCAAGAGCCTGCATGAGGGCCTCCCATGCCCACCAATGCAAATCGAAGCCCTGGCCTCGGCTTAGGCATAGCTGCGCATATTCCACACGCGCAATTTGCGAAGCCGAAAGCGGGCTGGCCCGGTGCAACTGCACCACTTCCTGGCGCAGGCCCTTGAGATGTAGCTTTGCTCTACAGCGAGCTAGCTGTCGCTGCGCGCTCGAGTCTGAAGCCGGACGCTTTCCAATGGTTTGTGAGCAATGTCTCGTACTCCAGATTGCGGGTTGGCGTAACCGCTGAGTAGAGCTCTGTGCCAGCTATCGTTGCAGCAATCCCCGTCAAACGGCACAGGCGGACGCCTGAATTCATCGAGGTTTCGAACGCCTTCCAACGCTCTCCACAATAGAGATACTCAATCGAATCATTGGGCTCATGAAGTCCGATTTCTTGAATGGTTTGCAGGGAGGAGTTTATTAGCCCGTATTCCACGAGCGCCAACAGTACACGGTAGCTCAGTCCAAAGTCGCTCAAAGCGTTCCTGACAGGATTTTTCCCCGCAGTAATGAGCATCAGAATGCCTACCTCTTTGCCGTCCAAAAGTGCGCTCGCCATTGAGCAGTACGTGGCAAACATTTCTGCTACCTGTCGGTCAAGTTGGGCCGTCAATCGAACCGTTCTCAATGAAACGCTTCCGGGCTTGCGAATTTCGCGCGCCAGAACCTTCCCAAATACCCTTTGCATATAGTCGCTGCTCATTTTTGCCCCTTCGGCTTCGAAGGTGTTAAGCCAGTCATCGCTGATCACCTCGTGGGGCTGGCTGGGCAAAAGTGGGGAGTCGTCAAGCCACGGTTCGACAAGTTCCTGGTGAGCGACATCACATATCTTCACCAAATTTTGCTGGCCCATGACGATCTTTTCCGCATGTCGCTGCCAAGCAGCGATGGGAAATTCTGGGGGAACTTGGATTTGTGCAGCGATGTGAGCAGAGGTCGCCTTAATCTGCTGAACCTCTGCGGCTGTGTAAGCGCGCGTGAGCGCTGGTTCTCTCTCTGCTTTTGCGACCCATTTGTCGATGTACGCCCCCGTGATACGGGAAAAAACACCCCAGGCGGTCTTGCGCAAAGGCGCAGGTATCGAGACAAGCGTATCGACAGCGGCATCTAGCACGGGATCAATCGCACAAGAAAGAGCGCCTTCACCTGGACCTTTGTGTTCATCAATGCTCATTTGAGTCTCCAGAGGCCGATCAAGTCGGCGATTGCAATACATCTGAGAGCGCATGTTTGGGCGCGGTGAATAAAGGACCGCAACCATTGCACAACCCGAGCGTCACTTCAGGGTCGAACTCAGAAGTTCCGCTGCCGCGACCGAGTTGTCAATCGCAACCCATTTTTTAGTCTTTTGTGGCCTCTATCGCTTATCCATCAAGCGCTAGTAGCTATAACTTTTATAGCTCCACTTCACAGAAGCCAGGGTAACTTCACCCACTCTACGCTCCGCCACCCCAACTCACTCCGGCTCACTCAACCCCTGTTCCCACTCCGCCAACTGCTCATTGGTGGCAATAAGCCGCCCCACCAGCAGCTTGATAAAGGCTTTGTCAAACCGCGATTGCAAATCCTCCGACGCCTCGCGCAGCGCCGGGTTGCGCACTTTGAGCACCAGCACTTCGGTCTCGGCCACGGCGGAGGCGGTGCGCGTTTTGTTCTCGGGGCGCAGGTAGGTCATTTCGCCCAGGGTGACGCCGGGGCCCAGGGTGCTCAGGCTCCAGCCTTGGCGGCTGACGGCGACCTGGCCTTCGATGAGGATGCAGAACGAGTCACCGGGGGTGTTTTCGCGCATCAGCACGGTGCCGGCCTCTAGCCTGCGCCAGTTGCCCAGGCGCATCAGCTCCCACAGGGCGACGTCGTGAAAGTCGGCAAAAAACGGCAGCGCGCGCAGCCGCGCAAAGCGCTCGGCCTCGGTATCTTGCGATTTTTGGCGGGGCAGGCTTTGGTGGGCGGCCAGCAGGGCTTGTGCAAAGTCGTCCCAGGTGGCAAAGCGGTCGGCGGGCTGCTTGGCCAGGGCGCGCAGCAGCACGTCGTCTACATGGGCGGGCAGCGAGGCGCGCAACAGACTGGGGGGCGTGGGGGTTTCGTTGCTGATCTTGTAAAGCGTCGCAAAGTCGGTGTCGCCATCAAACGGGCGGCGCCCGGTGAGCAACTCGTACACCACCACGGCCAGCGAGAACATGTCGCTGTGGTGGGTCAGGTCTTGCTCGCGCACTTGCTCTGGCGACATGTACGAGGGCGAGCCGACCAGGCCCGACAGCTGGGTGGCGTCGCTGCGCAGCGACAGGGCCGCGCCAAAGTCGGTCAGCTTCACATCCCCATCGCGGGCCAGCATGAGGTTGGCGGGCTTGATGTCGCGGTGGACAAGGCCTTCGCGGCAGGCGTATTCCAGCGCGTTGCAGCACTTGAAGGCGATGTCGAGCACCTGGGGCACGGGCAGCAAGGTGTCGGGGGTGGCAAAGTCAGACAGGGCCTGGCCGTCTACATACTCAAGCACCAGATACGGCGGAAAGGCTTCTTCGTCGGCGTCGAGCAGGCGAACGATGTTGGGGTGCCGCAAGCGACCCGACAGCGCGGCTTCGTTGCGCAGCAGCTTGCGGTAGCGGTCGGCCTGGTCGGGTTGTTTGAGCAGATACGCATGCGTCTGCTTGATGGCCACCTTGCGGCCCCGAAAGCCGTCCAGCCCCAAAAACACAATGCCACTGGCGCCCCGCCCCAGCTCGCGTTCGATGCGGTACTTACCGATGTTGGCAGGCGGGGCTGAGGCGGCTGTGGACATGGTGGGCTCCCGGTCAGGGTTGGCGTGTGTTCAAAGGCTGGGCCTCAGGCTCCGGCGAGCGCCTGCTCAAAGTCGGCCAGCAAATCGTCTACTTCTTCCAGCCCCACCGACAGGCGGATCATGCTGTCGGCAATGCCCATGGTGGCGCGCACTTCGGGGCCCGCCTCCCAGAAGATGGTGTGGGCCACCGGGATGATCAGCGTGCGCGTGTCGGCCAGGCCAGTCGCCTTGATGGGCAGCTGCAGGCGGTTGCACACGGGCAAACATTGATCGGGGTCGCGCAGCTCAAACGACAGCAGCCACGAGCCAGCCTTGAGGTGCTTGCGCGCCTGGTCGTGTTGCGGGTGCGATGGCAGCATGGGGTACAGCACGCGCGATACGGCGGGGTGCGCCTCTAGCCACTGGGCCAGCGCCAGCGCGGTGGCGCTGGTGCGGTCCATGCGCAGGGTCAGCGTTTCGGCGCCCAGTGCCAGCTGGTGCGCGGCGTGGGACGACAAGGTGCCGCCCATGTCGCGCAGGCCTTTTTTGCGCAGCTGCTGCAGGCCCCATCCTTTGGGGTCGCCCTTGCGGTAGGCCGCAAAAATGTTGGGGTAGTTCGACCAGTCGAACAAGCCGGTGTCGGTGATGGCACCACCCAGCGCGTCGCCATGGCCGCCGATGCTTTTGGTGAGCGAGTTGACCACCAGCCCCGCGCCCACCGTGGCCGCGCGGAACAGGTAGGGCGATGCCACGGTGTTGTCGACCACATACAGCGCGCCGTGCGCCTTGCACAGGGCGCCAATGCCTTCCAGGTCCGGGATCTGCGTGCCGGGGTTGGCAATGGTCTCGACAAACACCATGCGGGTGTTGGGGCGCAGCGCCGCGGCCACGTTGGCGGCGTTGGTCACGTCCACGGTGGTGACTTCAATGCCCAGGTCGGCCAGCGTGCCCAGCACGCTGTTGGTGTTGCCAAACACAAACTGGCTGGCCACCAGGTGGTCGCCCGCCTTGAGCAGCGTGAGGAACACCGCGCAGATGCCCGCCATGCCGGTGGAGAACGCAATGGTGCCCAGCCCGCGCTCCATCTGTGTGATCTTCGATTCCAGCGCCGCCGTGGTGGGTGTGCCCTGGCGCGCGTAGTTGAAGCCGCCCTTGGCCGTGCCCTGGAACACGGCGATCAGGTCTTCGACCTTGTCATAGCCGTATTGCACCGAGGTGTGGATGGGCTTGTGGATGGCGCCGTGCTCGGCACCGCCCAGGCGGTCGGCGTGCACGATCTGGGTGGTGAAGCTTTGGTTTTGCGGTGTCGTCATAAAAATCTGCGCTGTTTCTGCGGGGCTACTTACAAAACGGGGCGATCACTGCTGGCGCGCCCTAGTGCCAGTGCACCCTTGGAACTGGCTTTGCCAGGCCACCGGGTGCGTCCCCCTCCGGGGGAAGGCGCGCAGCGCCTCAGGGGGGAGTCATCGTTCAGGTGCGATGTGTTCCGCGTAATCGTACAAGGCGCCCAGGATGTCCTGGGTACGGTCGTCATCGGCGGTTTCCGACATTTCATCGATCTCGGTGAACAACTGCTCCACCGTGCGTGCCCCGCCCTGGCCGTCGAACAGGCAGGCGGCGCGGTGCGCCTCCCAGCGCTCTCGCTCTTCAGGCGACAGCGTTGTGGGGAAGTTGCGCGCCCGGTAGCGCCACAGCAGCTCGGCCAGGCGCGGGTCGTCAAAGTTCGCACGCGCCTTGGCCAGCTTGTCGCCGCTCAGGGTGCGCAGGTCGTTCAGCAGGCGCCGGTCGTTGTTACCCACAAAACCGCCGTACAGGTCCTGGTCCACATCGGGTGCGGGCTCTTGTGGGCGGGCAAACACTGCGGGCCAGATGCCGCTCATGTCTGGCAGCGCACGCGCCACCTCGGCGTGCTGTACGGCCTGCGCCAGGTCGATGCCCCAGCGCTGCGCCAGCGCAGGCGTGAGCGTGTTCACATTGCCCACCACCATGGGCGACTTGTTGAGGTGGATGGTCTTGATGGGCAGGCGCGTCACGCCTTCAGGCAGCGCGTCGGCCTTGCTGAACATGCGCAGGCGGATGTCATCCACATTCAGCGTGGCCAGCTCGCGCGGGTCGTGGGCCAGGTCCCAGGCGATCAGCTCGTTCTTGTTGGTGGGGTGGCTGGCCAGCGGCCACATCACGGCCAGGCAACCGCGCTCGGTGGGGAACATGCCGGACACATGCAGAAACGGCCGCGCCGTGCTGGTGGTGGCGGGCAGGCGCAGCTCGGCGGCCACGCGGTCCTTCTTGTGCAGGCTCAGCGCAAAGTCAAACAGCTTGGTGTTGTGTTGGCGAATGAGCCGCGCCAGCGCAATGGTGGCGCGCACATCCGACAAGGCGTCGTGCGCCGCCTCATGCAGCAGGCCATTGGCTTTGGACAGGTGCTCCAGCTTGAAGCTGGGCGCGCCGTCTTCCTTCTTGGGCCAGGTGATGCCGTCGGGCCGCAGCGCGTAGGTCATGCGCACCACATCCAGCAAGTCCCAGCGCCCGCACTGGTTCTGCCACTCGCGCGCATAAGGGTCGATGAGGTTGCGCCAGAACATGAAGCGCGTGATCTCGTCGTCAAACCGGATGGTGTTGTAGCCCACGCCAATGGTGCCGGGCTGCGCAAACTCGGCCTCGATACGGGCTGCAAACTGGTGCTCTGGCACGCCCTGTTCCAGACACTGCTGCGGCGTGATGCCGGTGATGAGGCACGACACCGGGTCGGGCAGGTAGTCGTTGGCGGGCTGGCAATAGATCATCAGCGGGTCGCCGATTTCATTGAGTTCCGCATCGGTGCGGATCGCCGCGAACTGCGCCGGGCGGTCGCGGCGCGTGTTGGCACCGAAGGTTTCGTAGTCGTGCCAGAGAAAGGTATGGGGGGGCATGGCTGTAAAAAGCGGTAGGCGGGCGGGAGACAGGCTGTGCCCGACTGTAACCGGATTTATAGTGTTTTTGGCACCTAGCGCTAGTCAATCAAGCGCTGACAGCTATCAATTCAGTAGTAACACAGGTTTGCAAATCGATACACCCCCACGTGGGCAGATGCCATGGGCAGGGGCACGACAATGTATTGATGCAGACACGCCCTCTCCACCCCCTTTCAGCCCCCTCTTTCCATCTCTCGACCGCCTGGTGGCTTGCGCTGGGCACAGCCATTGCGGTTTCTGGGTGTGCATCTGCCACACCACCCGATGCAACGTCGCGCACAGCGCCCCGCACTGCGCAGCAGCCCGCGGCTGTACCGGCCCCCACCGCACCGGCCCCATTGATCACACCAACCACACCCGCGGTGTCATCGGCCGCCACAGCAGCCACTGCAGCGGTTTCGCCCACAGGCACCGCCGAATCCGCAGAACAGGCGGCATTTGTTGCCTGGCGCGACCAGTTTTCCACCCAGGCGCTGGCCGCCAACATCCGCCCAGAGACCGTACGTACGGTGCTGGGCAATGCGCAGCTTCTGCCGCGCGTGGTCGACTTGGACCGCGCCCAGCCGGAGTTCACCCGCACGCCCTGGGCCTACCTCGACAGCGCCGTGTCGGCCCAGCGCATCGCCCAGGGCCAGGCCAAGCGGGCCGAGCACCAGGCGCCGCTGGATGCCGCCGCCGCGCGCTACGGGGTTCCGGCGCCGGTCATCACGGCCATCTGGGGCATGGAGAGCAACTACGGCAGCAACTTCGGTACGTTCCGCGCGGTCGATGCGTTGGCCACCCTGGCTTTTGAAGGGCGCCGCCGCACCTGGGCCCAGACCGAGCTGCTGGCGGTGTTGCGCATCGTGGACCAGGGCGACATCGCGGCAGACCGGATGATCGGCTCGTGGGCGGGCGCTATGGGGCACACGCAGTTTTTGCCTTCGGTTTTTTTGACCTATGCGGTCGATTCGGATGGCGACGGCCACCGCGACATCTGGGGCAGCATCCCGGATGTGACGGCGTCCACCGCGCACTTTCTGTCACGCATGGGCTGGCAAAGTGGCCAGCCGTGGGGCGTTGAAGTGCAACTGCCCGCAGGCTTTGACTACGCACGCGCAGAACTCACCACCCGCCAGAACGCCACCGCCTGGGCGGCGGAAGGGGTGCGTGCGCTGGACGGCCAGGCGCTGCCAGAGATGGGCGAGGCCTCCGTCATTACCCCTGCAGGCGCACGGGGCCCCGCGTTTCTGGTGGGCGCCAATTTCCGCACCATCCTGCGCTACAACAACTCGGTCAACTATGCACTGGGTGTGAGCCTTCTGGCGCGCCAGATCGAGGGCGGCCCGCCCATCGCCACGGCGTGGCCCCGAGACATAGAACCCCTGCGCCGCGACCAGTTGCGCCAGTTGCAGACGGCTCTCAATGACAAGGGGTTTGACGCAGGCACGCCAGACGGCGTGATGGGCCCGGCTACGCGCGCAGGCCTGCGCCGGTTTCAGCAAAGCATTGGTGCAGTGGCCGATGGTTACCCCACCGCGGCGCTGCTGGAGCGGCTGCAGGGGCCGCAGTAAGACTGCAAAACGCAGTTGATGGGGCTTTGCTGGATGGAGGCGACGGCACCCAACCGCTTGAATCATTCTCTCGGGTCTTGTTGCAGCGCCGCCCGAGGCTTCGACCAGCTCAACCCGAACGGCTAAAGCTTCATCCAGCTGCAGCGGTGCGGCGACCATAAAAAAAGCCCGAGGCGTGCGCCACGGGCTTTTTTGATTCTGCAGCAGCACTTCGCACCAAGGCGTCGTGCTGCAACTCAGCGCGCTCAGTCGGCAGTAGCCTCTTCCGGCTCGGTTGGCTCAGACTTGGCAGAACGCTCCTTCTTGGGCAAGGGCTGAATGTCTAGCAGCACTTCAGACGTCTCAACACCCTTGTCATCAGTCTTGAGCTCAACGTCCACCGTCAGGCGTCCACCTTCCGTCAAGCGACCGAACAGCAGCTCGTCGGCCAGCGCCCGGCGGATGGTGTCCTGGATCAGACGCTGCATCGGGCGGGCGCCCATGAGCGGATCGAAACCCTTCTTGGCCAAGTGCTTGCGCAGCGTGTCGGTGAAGGTAACTTCGACCTTCTTCTCGGCCAGTTGCGTCTCCAGCTGCAGCAGGAACTTGTCGACCACGCGCAGGATGATCTGCTCATCGAGCGCCTTGAAGTTGACGATGGCGTCCAGCCGATTGCGGAACTCTGGCGTGAACAGGCGCTTGATGTCGCCCATTTCGTCGCCCGCCTGGCGCGGGTTGGTAAAGCCGATGGTCGCCTTGTTCATGGTCTCGGCGCCCGCGTTGGTGGTCATGATGATGAGCACGTTGCGGAAGTCGGCCTTGCGCCCGTTGTTGTCGGTCAGCGTGCCATGGTCCATCACCTGCAGCAGCACGTTGAAGATGTCCGGGTGCGCCTTCTCGATTTCGTCGAGCAGCAGCACGCAGTGCGGTTTCTTGGTGACGGCCTCTGTCAGCAAGCCCCCCTGGTCAAAGCCCACGTAGCCGGGAGGCGCACCGATCAGGCGGCTGACGGCGTGGCGCTCCATGTATTCCGACATGTCAAAGCGCAGCAACTCAATGCCCATGATGTAGGCCAACTGCTTGGCCGCTTCGGTCTTGCCCACGCCCGTGGGGCCGCTGAACAGGAACGAGCCAATGGGCTTGTCGCCCTTGCCCAGGCCCGAGCGGGCCATCTTGACCGAACTGGCGAGCACTTCGAGCGCCTTGTCTTGGCCAAACACCACACTCTTCAGGTCGCGTTCCAGCGTCTGCAGCTTGCCGCGGTCGTCGTTGGACACGTTGGCAGGAGGAATGCGCGCGATCTTGGCCACGATCTCTTCGATCTCGGCCTTGCCAATGGTCTTCTTGCGCTTGCTCGGCACCATGATGCGCTGCGCAGCACCGGCTTCATCGATCACGTCAATCGCCTTGTCGGGCAGATGGCGGTCGTTGATGTACTTGGCGCTCAGCTCGGCTGCGGCTTGCAGTGCCGCCGCAGCGTACTTCACGCTGTGGTGCTCTTCAAAGCGCGACTTCAGGCCCTTCAGAATGTCGATGGTTTCCTGCACCGTGGGCTCCACCACGTCCACCTTCTGGAAGCGGCGCGACAGCGCAGCATCTTTTTCGAAGATGCCACGGTATTCCGTGAAGGTGGTCGCACCGATGCACTTGAGTTGGCCGCTGGACAGCGCTGGCTTGAGCAGATTGGACGCATCGAGCGTGCCGCCAGACGCAGCACCCGCACCGATCAGGGTGTGGATCTCGTCGATGAACAAAATGGCGTTGGGCTTGTCCTTGAGGGACTTGAGCACGCCCTTCAAGCGCTGCTCGAAATCACCGCGGTATTTGGTACCAGCCAGCAAAGCGCCCATGTCGAGCGAATACACCACCGCCTCGGCCAGGATTTCCGGCACGTCGTTTTGCGTGATGCGCCACGCTAGGCCTTCTGCAATGGCCGTCTTGCCCACGCCCGCTTCACCCACCAGCAGCGGGTTGTTCTTGCGGCGACGGCACAGGATCTGGATGGTGCGCTCCACCTCGTAGTGGCGCCCGATCAGCGGATCGATCTTGCCGTCCTTGGCCGCCTGGTTCAGGTTCTGCGTGAACTGCTCCAGCGGGGAGGCTTTTTCATTACGCTCTGAGGAACCGCCCTCTTCGCCTTCTCCCTGACTTTCGGGCTTGGCGGGTTCTGGCGGCTCGCCCTTCTTGATGCCATGGGCGATAAAGTTGACCACGTCCAGGCGCGTCACACCCTGCTGGTGCAGGTAGTACACGGCGTGCGAATCTTTCTCGCCAAAAATGGCCACAAGCACGTTGGCGCCCGTCACCTCTTTTTTGCCGTTGCCCGTGGACTGCACGTGCATGATGGCGCGCTGGATCACACGCTGAAAGCCCAGCGTGGGCTGGGTATCTACCTCATCGCTGCCAGCAACCTGAGGCGTGTTGTCTTTAATGAAGTTAGACAGCGATGAGCGCAGATCATCGATGTTGGCCGAACAAGCGCGCAGCACCTCCGCTGCGCTGGGATTATCGAGCAGTGCAAGCAACAGATGCTCCACGGTAATGAACTCGTGGCGCTGCTGGCGGGCCTCAACAAAGGCCATGTGCAAGCTGACTTCCAGTTCCTGGGCAATCATGTGAACTCCTTTGTGCTTGCGTGGAAGAGATAACTGTAGATCGGGATCAAAAACCTGTTATTCAACAGGTTCACTGACACATTGCAGTGGGTGGCCCGCCTTGAGGGCGGCGTCAAGCACTTGTTCGACCTTGGTGGCAGCCACATCGCGCGAGTAAACGCCGCAGACGCCTTTGCCATCGAGGTGAATCTTCAACATGATTTGGGTGGCTTGTTCACGGTCTTTGCTGAAAAACTCCTGCAAAACCACGATGACGAACTCCATGGGGGTGTAGTCGTCATTGAGCATGACCACCTGGTACATCTGCGGTGGCTGGGTCTTTTGGGTGCGTCTTTCGAGCACGACCGAACCGCCGTCATCCCGCGCAGGCCGGGTCACGGGCGGCGCGGTGGGGGGTGAAGGTGGTTTTGTTGCCATGAAATTCATTCTAGCGACCCACGCGGGGTGCTGCTGTGAGAGAAATTGGTTGTTGACCCGGTTTTTTCAAGCCATGCGGTGCAGATTCTCTCTGGCGCCCCTGAACTACTCGTACACCACAGTGGCGGTACCGGTGCCTGCCTGCGCCAACCAAGCCGCCAG
This sequence comes from Acidovorax sp., assembly GCF_046314175.1. Taxonomy (GTDB): domain Bacteria; phylum Pseudomonadota; class Gammaproteobacteria; order Burkholderiales; family Burkholderiaceae_C; genus Acidovorax. Next base: position 13,944 of record NZ_JBKBXG010000079.1, read on the forward strand.
AGCAGCGTCGGTGGGGTAGAAACGCGCGCTTTCGCCCAGCTGCAATTCAGCAACGGCTGAAGCGTCATCCGCAGTGCAACGCACACCCATGCGAACACGCAGGCCGTGCACCAGCTCACCCTCGGCCACCTCTTCGCGCCGGGCAGGAAACTCGCGCACCAGACGGGGTACGTCGGGCGCTTTGTCACCCACCATGACATGCAGGTACTTGCCAAACCGGCAACGCGCCCCGGCCAGATCCCACACCTGCTGCACCTTCACCCGCAGACCGCCGCTGAAATGATCCAGCTGCAAACGCCCCATCATGACGACAAACTCGTCTTCTTTGAGCTGGTTGCGGTAGGTATTGAGAAGGGCCTCATCGGCCGACGCCTCGATCACCGCCGACTTGTCATCCAGCTTGAACAGGCCCAACTTGCCGCGCTGCCCGTTGATGACCCGAAAGTCGCTGATGATGCCCGCAAGCACCTGCGGCTCGCGGCTGTCCAGAAGCTCGTCGATCTGCGTGCGCACAAAACGCCGCACTTCGGTGGCCACTTCGTCAAAAAGGTGACCTGACAGGTAGAACCCCACCGCCGTTTTTTCGAGCGTGAGCCGTTCCTTGATTCCCCAGGGAACGGCATCCACCAGATCGGGCTCCTGCGTGCTGGAGCCATGGGCGTCATCGCCCATCATGTCGAACAAGCCCCCCTGATTCACGTTGGCCAGCGTAGCCGCCGCAAACTCAAACGCCCGGTCGATGGACGCCACCATCGCTGCGCGGTTGAGGTTGATCGAATCAAAAGCCCCTGCCTTAATCAGCGCCTCGACCGAGCGCTTGTTCATGCGCGCCTTGTCCACGCGCAAGCAAAAATCAAACAGGCTGGCGAAAGGCCCTTTGGTTGAGCCCTGCGGCCCCTCTCCCCGCCCTTCGCGCGCGGCCACGACGGCTTCAACAGCCTGCTGGCCAGCACCTTTTACGGCACCCAGGCCGTAGCGAATGATCTTGTCGGTGACCGGCTCGAACCGGTAAAAGCCCCGGTTCACGTCCGGTGGTTCAAAGCTGATGCCGAAATTTTTGACCGCATCCTCGTACAACACCTTGAGCTTGTCGGTGTCGTCCATTTCAACGGTCATGTTGGCGCAGAAGAACTCGGCGGTGAAATGCACCTTGAGCCAGCCGGTGTGGTACGCGAGCAAGGAGTAAGCGGCAGCATGCGACTTGTTGAAGCCGTAACCCGCGAACTTCTCCATCAAATCGAACACCTCGTCAGCCTTCTCCTGGCTGATGTTCTTTTCGGCCGCACCCTTGCGAAAGATCTCACGGTGCTCGGCCATCTCCTCGGCCTTCTTCTTGCCCATGGCGCGGCGCAGCATGTCAGCACCGCCCAGGCTGTAGCCCCCCAGCACCTGGGCGGTCTGCATCACCTGCTCTTGATAGACCATGATCCCGTAGGTCTCGGCCAAGACGGGCTCCACCAGAGGGTGCGGGTACTCCACCACTTCCTTGCCGTGTTTGCGGTTCACGAAGCTCGGAATCAGGTCCATGGGCCCCGGGCGATACAGCGCATTGAGCGCAATCAGGTCTTCCAGTCGGCTCGGCTTGGCTTCCTTGAGCATGCCCTGCATGCCGCGGCTTTCAAACTGGAATACGGCCTCGGTCTTGCCTTCGGAGAACAGACGGTAGGTCGGCCCGTCGTCCAGCGGAATGGTTTCAAAGGCGAAGTTCTCTTGGCCCTTGTGGCGCTTGATGATGAACTCGCGGGCGATCTCCAGGATGGTCAGCGTCGCCAGCCCCAAGAAGTCGAACTTGACGAGGCCGATGGCCTCCACGTCGTCCTTGTCGTACTGGCTCACCGCCGACTCGCTGCCCGGCTGCTGGTACAGCGGGCAAAAGTCCGTCAGCTTGCCCGGCGCAATCAACACCCCACCGGCGTGCATGCCGATGTTGCGGGTCATCCCTTCGAGCTTTTGCGCCATCTCGATGACGGTCTTGACGTCTTCTTCCTTGCGCACCCGCTCGTAGAGCATGGGCTCCAGCTCCAGCGCGTAGTTGTTTTTGTCGCCCTCCTTCTTCGGATCAGGCGGGTATTGCAGCGTGTACGACATGCCGGGCTTGCCAGGCACGAGCTTGGAGATGCCGTCGCAGAAGGTGTAGCTCATGTCCATCACCCGACCCACGTCGCGGATCGCGGCCTTGGCGGCCATCGTTCCAAACGTGGCAATCTGGCTCACGGCGTTTTTGCCGTATTTGTCCTTCACGTAGTCAATGACCCGGTCGCGGTTGGACTGGCAAAAATCAATGTCGAAGTCGGGCATGGACACCCGCTCCGGGTTCAGGAACCGCTCGAACAGCAGGTTGTATTCCAGCGGATCGAGGTCCGTGATCTTGAGCGCATACGCCACCAGCGACCCCGCACCGGAACCCCGGCCTGGCCCCACCGGGCATCCGTTGGCCTTGGCCCACTGAATGAAGTCGCCCACGATGAGAAAGTAGCCCGGGAACCCCATCTTGAGGATGGTGCCGATCTCGAACTCCAGGCGCTCCACGTACCGTGGGCGCTGCTTGTCCCGCTCTACCACGTTCGGGTACAGCAACTCCAAACGCACCTCCAGCCCCTCGAACGAGGCCACGCGAAAGTACTCGTCAATTGGCATGCCGTTGGGGGTGGGAAAGTCCGGAAGTTGCGGCTTGCCCAGCACCAGGGTCAGGTTGCAGCGCTGGGCAATCTCGACCGTGTTGGCAATGGCCGAGGGCACATCGGCAAACAATGCCTCCATCTCGGCCGAAGACTTGAAATACTGGTCGCGCGTGAACTTGCGCACACGCCGCGGGTTGGCCAGAATTTCGCCCTCTGAGATGCAGATACGCGCTTCATGCGCTTCGTAGTCATCTGCGGTTGCAAACTGAACCGGATGCGTTGCCACGACCGGCAGGTTCAGGCGCGCGGCCAGTTCGGCGGCAGCAACCACATGGCTTTCATCGTCCGCGCGGCCAGCGCGCTGCAGCTCAATGTAAAAGCGATGCGGAAAAATCCCAGCCAGGCGCAGCGCCACATCGGCGGCACCAGAGTCATCGCCCTTGAGCAGGGCCTGGCCCACAGGCCCTGCCTGCGCGCCCGCCAGGGCAATCAGGCCCTCGGAGAGCTCCTGCAGCCAGTCCCAGGTGCACAGCGCCTGGTTCTTGACGATGTTGCGCGTCCACGCGCGGGCCAACAGCTCTGACAGGTTAAGGTAGCCCTGGCGGCTTTGCACCAGAACGATGATGCGCGACGGCCCACTGCCGGCTTCGCCTTCCAGGAATATCTCGGCCCCCAAAATGGGCTTGACGCCCTTACCCCGGGTTTCCTTGTAAAACTTGATGGCGCCAAAAAGGTTGTTGAGATCGGTGATGGCCAGCGCAGGCTGGCTGTCCTTGGCAGCCGCCTTGGCCACCTCATCGATGCGGTTGGTACCGTCTACGACGGAAAACTCGGTGTGCAGGCGCAAGTGAACAAACATGGAAGCCATTGTAGAAAGCCCCGCACCCCGCGGGCACCAATGTCCAGCATGTAACGTCTATTGACAGGCGCGGCCACCAGTACAATGCCTTTTCGTGCCTCGGGCCGCCCCAGAGAGACTTGCTTGCATCATTGCATCGTCTGGTACCTGTAACGCCCCGCCACACCCGTTTCCCCCTTTGCTGAAAGCTGCTTGCGATGCTGCGTGCCCCACTGCCCCTCGTTTCCGCCCTGCTGGTTGCTGGCCTGCTGGCAGGCTGTTCCAGCACCACCGAAGACAAAACAGCGGGATGGAGCCCGAACCGCATCCACGCCGAGGCGCAGGACGAGATGAGCAGCGGCGCCTATGACAAGGCGGTTCCCCTGCTCGAAAAGCTTGAGGGTCGCGCTGCAGGCACTCCACTGGCACAGCAAGCCCAGATCGACAAGGCTTTTGCCCACTACAAGGCAGGCGAAAAGGCCCAGGCCATTGCAACGCTCGACCGTTTCATGAAGCTGCACCCTGCCAGTCCTGCGCTCGACTACGCGCTGTACCTCAAGGGGCTGGTCAACTTCAACGACAACCTGGGTCTGTTCTCCTTTATCTCACGCCAGGATCTGTCGGAACGGGACCAGAAGGCCGCCAAGGACTCGTTCGAAGCCTTCAGCGAGCTGGTTACGCGGTTCCCAGAATCACGTTACGCGCAGGATTCGCGCCAGCGCATGACCTACATCGTGAACTCGCTGGCGCAGTACGAAGTGCACGTGGCGCGCTACTACTTCCAGCGGGGTGCCTACGTAGCTGCCATCAGCCGTGCGCAGGTGGCACTGGCCGACTACCAGGGCGTGCCTGCCCTCGAAGAAGCGCTGTACATCCTCATCCAGTCGTACGACGCGCTGGGCATGACGCAGCTGCGCGACGATGCCCGCCGGGTAATGGACACGTCTTACCCCCAAAGCGAAATGGTCAAGAGCGGCCTCAAAGGCAAGGCTGATCCGTGGTGGAAGTTCTGGTAAGCGCCAGCAGGGCCTCTTCAAACGCCTCCGGAGATTCCAGACGCCGCATGGGGGGCAAGGCAGAGAGCAGGCGTTTGCCGTAGCCCATGGTGACGAGCCGCGTGTCACCTACCACCAGTATTCCCCGGTCTGATTCGCGCCGTATGAGACGTCCAGCACCTTGCTTCAGTGCCACAGCGGCCTCAGGCAGCGCGTAGGACTTGAAAGCTTTTCCACCCGCCTTCTCAATTTTTTGCGTGCGCGCCTCCACAAGTGGATCGCCGGGCGGGGGGAATGGCAGTTTGTCGATCACCACCAACTGAAGCGCATCGCCTGGCACATCAAACCCTTCCCAGAAGGTCGCGGAGGCCACCAGTACGCAGCCAGGCTGCCCCTGATCACTTCCCTCGCGAAAGCGCTCCATCAGCCGCCGCTTGGGCCATTCGCCTTGCACCAGTACCTCCAGCGTACCGGATGCTGCAAAGCGGGTTTTGAGCAGGTCGCCGATGTTGCGCAGGGCTTTCAAGGTGGTGGTGAGTACCAGCGTGCGCCCGCCCAACTGTTCTGCGGCGTCACCCACCCAATGCGCCAATGCACCACTGTGCGCCGGGTCCGCAGGGGATGGAAGTTGGCGGGGCACATAGAGCGCCGCTTGCGCTGCGTAGTCAAACGGACTGGCCACACGCAAGACCTCGGCATCTTGCAATCCAGCGCGTTCGGTAAACCAGGTAAGGCGGTCGTCGTCACCAAGCGTCGCAGATGTGAAGATCCACGCACGTGCCGGCACGTCGTCTGCACCCTGTGGCCAGCCGTCAGCATCTGCGTGTTCGGCGGGCGCGCCCAGAATGCGCGTGGTCATGGCCTCCGCGATGTCCAGGGGCGACTCCATGAGGCGCAATTGAGTTCCCACATCCAGCCAGCGAACCGTATCGGCGTTGCCAGGGCCTGAAAACCGGGCCCATTTCGTCAACAACTCCGCGCCACGCTCATACAGACGAACAAAGTCTGGGGCTATTTCGCTGACGGTGTCGAGCGCCTCCTGAGCCTGGGTGCAAGCCCACGCCACGCGGGCCATGGCAGCCCGCCACGCGTCGGCTGTCACGCCGTCTGGTACCTCGTCGATCCATCGTAGTTTGGCGCCGCCCCGAAACTCACCCGCAGCCAGGCGCAGATCCCGAGCAGACAGCTCAACCAGTCCCGCCAGCCCCGTCCAGTCGGCCAACCCGCGGGCATACTGCAAACCCACCGCCAACAGATCACGGCTGAAGTCCATCAACTGTCCCGTAGACAGCTGCAATCCTAGAAACTGCACCCCCGTCTCGTTGATCTGGTGCGCTTCATCGAACACCACCACACGCACGGTGGGCAGCAACTCGGCCATGCCCGACTCGCGCACCGCCGCGTCGGCAAAGAAAAGATGGTGGTTGATGACGACGATGTCAGCCGCAAGGGCTTCACGCCGGGCCAAATGAACATGGCAGCCCCGAAACCGCGGGCACTGCGAGCCCAGGCAGTTTTCACGGGTGGACGTCACCAGCGGAATGACCGGAGAACGCTCGTCCAGCCCCGTCAGCTCTGCCAGGTCTCCTGATTTTGTAGCGTGCGACCAGGCTTCGACCTTGGCAAGTACGCGCACCACGCCACGGTCCTGGGCCTGCGCATCGTGGCGAGCCTGCTCCATGCGGTACAGGCACAGGTAGCTGCCGCGGCCTTTGAGCAGCGCCATTTTCACGGGCACACCCAGAATCTGCGCCAAACGCGGCAGATCGCGGGCAAACAACTGGTCTTGCAGGGCCTTGGTGGCGGTTGACAGCAGCACCCGCTCGCCGCTGAGCAACGCGGGAACCAGATAGGAGAACGTCTTTCCCACCCCGGTGCCCGCCTCGACCACCAACGCGCCCCCTTCTTCGATGGTACGCGCCACGGCCGCTGCCATCTGGGTCTGCCCCTCGCGCGGCTGAAAATGCACATCCGCCCGGGCCAGAACACCGTCGGTGGCAAAAACCTCCTGCACCATTGCGGCCAGTGTCATCAGGCGGGCTCTTGCGGGTGCAGCTCACGCTCCAGGCGCTGCAGGGCATCACGCATCACGAGACGGCGCTTCTTCAGGCGGCGCAGGGTCAGCTCGTCAGGCGCTGCATCGATGGCGCAGCGGTCGATCAAAGCGTCCAGATCCGCATGCTCCATGCGTAGCTCGATCAGTTGTCGGTGAGGGGAGTGGAGGCTGGGTTTCAAGGCATGGCGCCGCAGGATGGCAAAAATGCCACAGGCGGGCGGATAATACGCGCTTGGCCCGCTGTCCCCGGTGGGCGTTTGCGCACGCTCCCCCCACAATCAGCAGCATGACTAAAGCGTTCCGCCTCATCGCGTCCACCGGCATCCACAAGGGTGACCGTGAATACCAGCAAGACCAGGTCGCATTGATCTCGCATCAGCGGCACAACGGCTGTGTGCTGGGGGTTGTGGCCGACGGAATGGGCGGACGCAGCGGTGGGCGCAAGGCGTCCGACCAGGTCATGATGACGGCGCGCCAGTTGTTCGAGCGTTACTCTCCGGACACGGATGACCCGGTAGCCATGCTCAAAAGCATGGTGGAAGAGGCGCACATCGTCATTCGCCTCACGGCCATCTCTGCCGAGCAAGAACCCCACAGCACCATCGCAGCCTTCCTCATCAACCCGCGCGGCGACTGCCATTGGGTGCATGCGGGCGACTCGCGCATCTACCACTTTCAGGGCTCCCGCATGGTGTTTCGCACCAGCGACCATTCGTACGTGCAGGCACTGGTGGACCGCGGCGAGCTGACCGAAGCCGAGGCCAACAACCACCCCCACTCCAACATCCTGGTGGGCTGCCTTGGTACCGAAAGTGATCCTCCCATCACCACCCATGTGGTTCCGCAACTGCAGCCGGGCGACGTGCTTGTGGCCTGCAGCGACGGCGTTTGGCACTACTTCTCCCCGACCGAGCTGGCTTCTGTGGTCGATTCGCTGTCTCCGCGTGAAGCCACTGAGTTCCTCATTGAAAAAGCCCGCTCGCGTGCCCGGGGCGGCGGCGACAACCTCTCGCTCGTGATCGTCAAGATCGAAGCGCTGGTGGAAGAAAAAAAAGTGGCGCGCCTCACGCCAATCGAAGCAAGTCGCGCCTGACGAGTTGGTAACCTCTACCAGTACCGCGTACAGCCGCAACCCCTACACCCCGATCCTGGAAAAGGCGGTGGTCTAGGCAACCAAGCCGCTAGCGCGCGGTGGAATCAAGTGGCAAAGACGCTGCAGGTTTGCGCCCAGCGGCAGCGGCCTGCGCCTGAGATTTGTCGACTCTTGCCCGGCGCGTCTCGGCAGCCTTGAGAACCTCAGCCTGCCGGGCACGCGCCTTGGCGGCGCGGTCGGCGTTGTCAGCGCTACGTACCGATTGGTCACGGGCATGGGCCTGCACCCGGTTGCGCTGGTCTTGCGCGCGCAACTCTGCATCGTGGTCACGCTGAGCTTTGGTAGCCTGGGCGTTAGCAGGAGCATTGCGTACCGCAGCACCCATTGCTGGGGCAGGTGAAGCAGCCCCGGACACCGGCTTTTGTTTCTCCTCAATGGACCGAAGACGGTCTGCTGCACGCTCTTTGCGCTCAGCGTCGTTCAGATCAATCTCCTGGCTGCGCAGCCTCGCTTCAGCGTCGCGCACCTGCGCGCGCACTCCACGCAAGCAGTCTTCCACCGAGAAACGTTGGTAACACACCGCCTCATCGCTCTGGCGCTGGGCGGCGATGGCTGCACGCTCGCGTTGAATCAACTCACGCGCTGCTTTGCGATGGGCTGCCGCTGCAGCCTTGCTGTCGTCGGTTGCAGTCTCCGCACCCTGCGTTGCACCCGTGGTCGCAGCCGTCGTAGCTGCCAGGGACTGCAGTGCGCACGCAAGCGCCCACACGCCAACGGTTGAACGCAGTGGCAATCTCATGTCAGCCCTGTATCGACCATCCGGCGCTCCAGCGCCAGAAATTCTTTGGACTGCATCTCGTTGAGCCGCGACACCGTACGAGGGAACTCGTGGGCCAGGGGGCCTTCGGTATAGAGCTGCTCTGGGGCCACGGCGGCAGACAGGATCAGCTTTACCCGCCGGTCATAAAGCACATCCACCAGCCAGGTAAACCGCCGCGCAGGGGACGCCATGCTGACCGGCATATAGGGCACATCCGACAGCAGCACAGTGTGAAACTGGGTGGCGATCTCGAGATAGTCGTTTTGCGAGCGCGGCCCGCCACACAACGTCCTGAAGTCAAACCAGACCACGCCACCAGCCTTGCGGCGGGCGCGGATCTCGCGGGCCTCGATGTGCAGCACCGGGTCTTCGTCGTGCACTTCGGCCAGTTGGTCGAAGGCTGTGTTCATCTCGACATCGGCTTGTGGACCGAGCGGGGTGTGGTACAGCTTCACCTGTTCGAGTGTTCGGCGGCGGTAGTCAGTGCCGTTGTCCACGTTGACCACTTCGAGCCGCTCGTTCAGCAGCGCAATAGCGGGCAGGATACGGTCGCGGTGCAGGCCATCGGGATACAGGTCGTCGGGCTTGAAATTGGACGTGGTAACGAACCCCACACCGTTCTGAAACAGCGCCGCCAGCAAGCGATGCAGGATCATGGCATCGGTGATGTCAGCCACGTGAAACTCGTCAAAGCAGATGAGCTTGTAGCGCTTGGCAATGCGCGCTCCCAGCACATCCAGCGGGTCTACTGTGCCCTGCAGGCCCGCCAGTTCGCGGTGCACTTCGCGCATGAACTCATGAAAGTGCAGCCGAACCTTGCGCTTTAAAGGCACTGCGTCAAAAAAGCATTCCATCAGAAAGCTTTTACCCCGCCCTACCCCGCCATACATATACACGCCGCGCGGCACATCAGGCCGGTTGATCAGCTTCTTGAGCGCGTTGGAACGCTGGGCTTTGTACGCGGCCCAGTCATCAGCACAACGCTGAAGGGCATCCACTGCACGCAACTGTGCAGGGTCACTTTGATAGCCTTTGTTGGCCAATTCGGCCAGGTAAGCCTGTTTAACAGTCACGTGATGGATGCTCTGATACTATGAATTTAATAGCTACTAGCGCTTACCGAATAAGCGCTAGAGCCCGTTTTTATCCAAAAAATCAGAAGTTCAGCGTGCGTTTGTCCACGGCCAGGGCTGCTTCCTTGGTGGCTTCGCTCAAGCTGGGGTGGGCATGGCAGATGCGGGCGATGTCTTCGCTGCTCGCCTTGAACTCCATGGCAACGACGGCTTCGGCAATCAGCTCGCTGGCCTGGGGGCCGACGATGTGCACGCCCAGGATTTCGTCAGTCTCGGCATCGGCCAGCATCTTGACCATGCCGGTGGTGTCTCCCAAAGCGCGCGCGCGGCCGTTGGCCAGGAACGGGAAGGTGCCAGACTTGTACTTGACGCCGTCGGCCTTGAGTTGCTGCTCGGTACGGCCCACCCATGCGATCTCGGGGCTGGTGTAGATGACCCAGGGCACGGTGTTGAAGTTGACATGACCGTGCTGGCCGGCAATGCGCTCGGCCACGGCAACGCCCTCTTCCTCGGCCTTGTGTGCCAGCATCGGGCCACGCACCACGTCACCCACCGCCCACACGCCGGGCAGGTTGGTCTTGCAGTCACCGTCCACAACGATCGCACCGCGCTCATCCAGGGCCAAGCCCACGGCTTCAGTATTCAGGCCGATGGTGTTGGGCACGCGACCGATAGAGACAATGAGCTTGTCCACGTCCAGCGCCACGGCTTCGCCCTTGGCATTGGTATAGGCGATGCTCACGCCCTTCTTGCCGGTCTTGATCTCGCCGACCTTCACGCCCAGCTCGATCTTCAGGCCCTGCTTATCGAAGGCCTTCTTGGCTTCCTTGGCGATCTGCTCGTCCACCGCACCCAGGAAGGTGGGCAGGCCTTCAAGGATGGTGACATCAGCGCCCAGGCGGCGCCATACCGAGCCCATTTCCAGCCCGATCACACCCGAGCCGATGAGGCCGAGCTTCTTGGGGACTGCGCCAACACGCAAAGCGCCGTCATTGGACAGCACGAACTCTTCGTCGAACGGCGTGCCAGGCAACGCACGGGCGTTGGAACCCGTCGCGATGATGATCTGCTTGCCCGTCAGTGTCTCTTCAGCGGCGCCCGCCACCTTGATCTCATAGCCACCTTCGGCGGCTTTGACGAACGAACCACGGCCATGGAAGAAGCTGACCTTGTTCTTCTTGAACAGGTACAGGATGCCGTCGTTGTTCTGCTTCACGACGGTGTC
>NZ_JBKBXG010000080.1:0-23826 GCF_046314175.1 Acidovorax sp.
AGAGGAATAGCCATGGCCGTTACTGTTGAAACCCTTGAGAAGCTCGAGCGCAAGATTACGCTGAGCGTGCCCGTCACCCTGATCCAGTCCGAAGTCGACACGCGCCTCAAGCGCCTGGCACGCACGGTCAAGATGGACGGCTTCCGTCCTGGCAAGGTCCCCATGACGGTGGTTGCCCAGCGCTACGGCTACTCGGTGCAGTACGAAGTGCTCAACGACAAGGTCGGTGAAGCGTTTGCAGTAGCAGCCAATGAAGCCAACCTGCGTGTTGCCGGTCAGCCCCGCATCACCGAAAAGGAAGGCGCGCCCGAAGGCCAGGTCACTTTCGATGCCATTTTTGAAGTGTTCCCTGAAGTCAAGATCGCTGATCTGGCGGACGCAGAAGTTGAAAAGCTGTCTGCTGAGGTGACCGATTCGGCCATCGACAAGACCATCGACATCCTGCGCAAGCAGCGCCGCAGCTTCGCGCAGCGCGCCATGGACGCCGCTGCACAAGACAGCGACCGTGTGACTGTCGACTTTGAAGGCAAGATTGACGGCGAGCCTTTTGAAGGCGGCAAGGCTGAAGACTTCCAGTTCCTGGTCGGCGAAGGCCAGATGCTCAAGGAATTTGAAGACGCAGTGCGCGGTATGAAGTCGGGCGAAAGCAAGACTTTCCCGCTGGCTTTCCCTGCGGAGTACCACGGCAAGGATGTGGCTGGCAAGACCGCCGACTTCCTGGTGACGATCAAGAAGATCGAAGCCGCCCACCTGCCAGAAGTGAACGACGCCCTGGCCAAGTCCCTGGGTATCGCCGACGGTTCCGTGGATGGCTTGCGCGCCGACATCAAGAAGAATCTGGAGCGTGAGGTCAAGTTCCGCCTGCTGGCCCGCAACAAGGCGGCCGTGATGGATGCCCTGGTGTCCAAAGCCGAACTGGACTTGCCCAACGCCAGCGTGCAGTCCGAAATCGCCCGCCTGCTGGAAGGCGCTCGCGCTGAACTCAAGCAACGCGGCATCAAGGATGCCGACAAGGCCGAGATCCCTGAAGACGTGTTCCGCCCTCAGGCCGAGCGCCGTGTTCGCCTGGGTCTGGTCGTGGCTGAGCTGGTACGCGCCAACGAACTGCAGGCCAAGCCTGAGCAGCTCAAGGCCCACATCGACGACCTGGCCGCAAGCTACGAAAAGCCCGAAGATGTGGTCCGCTGGTACTTTGGCGACCGCCAACGCCTGGCCGACGTCGAAGCCGTGGTGATCGAAAACAACGTCACCGAATTTGTGCTGAGCAAGGCGAAGGTCATTGAAAAGACCGTTTCGTTCGACGAGCTGATGGCTCAGCAGGGCTGATAGGCCCGTGCCACAACAGCCAGCGCTCTTTGTTCGGGCCGTTGGCTGCTGAGGATCACACCAGGGGCTTGTGCTTTCGTGCACAAGCCCCAATTCATTTCTGGGTACAGTACCTGCTTGTCTGGAGAAAACATGAGCGCATTGGAAACACAAGGCCTGGGCATGGTCCCCATGGTCATCGAGCAGTCGGGCCGCGGCGAGCGGTCCTATGACATCTACTCGCGCCTGCTCAAGGAGCGCGTTATTTTCCTGGTCGGCCCGGTCAATGACCAGACCGCCAATCTGGTGGTAGCGCAGCTGCTGTTCCTGGAGAGCGAAAACCCCGACAAGGATATTTCGTTCTACATCAACTCCCCCGGCGGCTCGGTGAGTGCCGGCATGGCGATCTTTGACACCATGAACTTCATCAAGCCCGATGTTTCCACCTTGTGCACCGGCATGGCCGCCAGCATGGGCGCGTTCCTGCTGGCTGCTGGAGAAAAGGGCAAGCGTTTTGCATTGCCCAACTCCAAGGTCATGATCCACCAACCGCTGGGCGGCATGCAGGGCCAGGCGACCGAGATCGAGATCCATGCGCGCGAGATCCTGAAAACGCGCGAGCAACTCAACAAGATTCTGGCCGAGCGCACGGGCCAGCCCCTGGAAAAGATCCAGCGAGACACCGAGCGAGACTATTTCCTGTCAGCCGACGAGTCCAAGGAATACGGCTTGGTCGACCAGGTGATCAGCAAGCGCTCCTGATAGCCACAGGGTCAAACAGCGGCGTTTTCCTCTGAGGAAGACGCCGTTTTTTATTTGGTTATCATCCCGACAACTTTCCGTAACAAGCAAGGCATTGCCCCCATGGCCGAGAAAAAAGGCTCTTCCAGCGAAAAAACCCTTTACTGCTCTTTTTGCGGCAAAAGCCAGCACGAAGTGAAGAAGCTGATCGCTGGCCCGTCGGTCTTTATCTGCGACGAGTGCATTGACCTGTGCAACGAGATCATTCGCGACGAGCTCCCGGCCGGTGACCTGGCACGTGAAGGCCGCAGCGACCTGCCCACCCCGGTAGAGATCAAGACCAACCTCGACAACTATGTCATTGGCCAGGACGTCGCCAAACGCACACTGGCAGTAGCGGTATACAACCACTACAAGCGCCTGCGCCATAAGGACAAAGCCAACAAGGACGATGTCGAGCTGTCCAAGAGCAACATCTTGTTGATCGGACCAACGGGCTCTGGCAAGACGCTTCTGGCCCAGACCTTGGCGCGCATGCTGGATGTGCCCTTCGTGATGGCAGACGCAACCACCTTGACCGAGGCGGGTTACGTGGGCGAAGACGTCGAGAACATCGTGCAGAAGCTGCTGCAAAGCTGTAACTATGAAGTAGAACGCGCACAGCGAGGCATCGTCTACATCGACGAAATCGACAAGATCTCGCGCAAATCCGACAACCCCAGCATCACGCGCGACGTGTCGGGTGAGGGCGTGCAACAGGCGCTGCTCAAGCTCATCGAAGGCACCATGGCAAGCGTGCCACCCCAGGGTGGACGCAAGCATCCCAATCAGGATTTTTTGCAGATCGACACGACCAATATTCTGTTCATCTGTGGCGGCGCGTTTGCAGGGCTGGAAAAGGTGATCGAGAACCGTACCGAAGCCTCCGGCATCGGTTTCGGCGCATCGGTCAAAAGCAAGAAGCAGCGTTCGCTGACCGAGGTCTTCACCGAGATTGAACCCGAAGACCTGATCAAGTTCGGTCTGATCCCTGAACTCGTCGGTCGGATGCCAGTGGTGACTGCGTTGGCAGAGCTCAGCGAAGATGCGCTGGTGCAGATCCTGACAGAACCCAAGAACGCATTGGTCAAGCAGTACAGCAAGCTTCTGGCCATGGAGGGTGTGGACTTGGAAATCCGTCCTGCTGCCCTCAAAGCGATTGCCCGCAAGGCGCTGGCGCGCAAGACGGGTGCCCGTGGCCTGCGTTCCATCCTGGAGCAATCGCTGATCAGCACAATGTTCGACCTGCCCAACACCAGCAACGTCGAAAAGGTGGTGGTGGACGAGTCCACCATCGAAGAAAACAAGCCCCCGCTTCTCGTTTACCGCGAAGCGGCAAAGAAGGCCTGAGATGACCGGAGAGGGCGCCTTGAGGCCGCCCCCTGTCCCATCAACCCTTGCAGCAGTGCGGCTGCATGCAAGGGTTGAAAATCCCCACATGTGGACCATATTCCACAGAGCACTTTGAGGATTTCCATGTCCGGACATACCCCCCTGCCAGCCACTCCCATTGACCTGCCACTGTTGCCGTTGCGTGACGTGGTCGTGTTTCCTCACATGGTCATCCCACTTTTCGTGGGCCGCCCCAAGAGCATCAAGGCGCTTGAGATGGCCATGGAGGCTGATCGCCGCATCATGCTGGTCGCCCAGAAGGCGGCCGCCAAGGACGAGCCTTCGGCGTCCGACATGTTCGATGTCGGCTGTGTCTCCACCATCTTGCAGATGCTCAAGCTGCCTGATGGCACTGTGAAGGTTTTGGTCGAGGGCCAGCAGCGCGCCCAGGTGTCTTCCATTGACGACGCAGAAACCCATTTCATGGCCACTGTGGTGCCGGTCGAAGCTACACCGGACGCTAACAAGCCCAGTGAGATCGAGGCGCTTCGCCGTGCGGTGATGCAGCAGTTTGACCAGTACGTCAAACTCAATAAAAAGATCCCGCCCGAGATCCTGACATCCATCTCCAGCATTGATGACCCGGGCCGTCTGGCTGACACCATCGCTGCGCATCTTCCGCTCAAGCTGGAAAACAAGCAGGTAGTGCTGGATCTGTCGGACGTGAAGGCACGTCTGGAAAATCTGTTCGAGCAGTTGGATCGTGAAGTCGACATCCTCAATGTCGACAAGAAAATCCGCGGCCGCGTGAAGCGTCAGATGGAGAAGAACCAGCGCGATTTCTATCTGAACGAGCAGGTCAAGGCCATTCAGAAGGAGCTGGGCGAAGGCGACGAAGGCGCCGACATTGAAGAGATCGAGAAAAAGATCAAGCTGGCCAAGATGCCTGCTGAAGCGCGCAAAAAGGCAGACGGCGAACTCAAGAAGCTCAAGCTCATGTCGCCCATGTCGGCCGAGGCGACGGTGGTTCGCAACTACATCGATGTACTCACCGCGCTGCCGTGGAGCAAAAAGACCAAGATCAAGCACGACCTCGTCAATGCCGAAGGCGTTCTGAACGAAGATCACTTCGGCCTCGACAAAGTCAAGGATCGCATCCTTGAGTACCTTGCAGTGCAGCAGCGCGTGGACAAGGTGAAGGCGCCCATCCTGTGCCTGGTGGGCCCTCCTGGGGTCGGCAAGACCTCGCTGGGCCAATCGATCGCCAAAGCCACCGGCCGCAAATATGTGCGCATGGCCCTGGGGGGCATGCGTGATGAGGCCGAGATTCGCGGGCACCGCCGCACCTACATCGGCGCACTGCCGGGCAAAGTGCTGCAGAGCCTGTCCAAGGTGGGCACGCGCAATCCGCTGTTCCTGCTCGACGAGATCGACAAGCTCGGTACCGATTTCCGTGGCGACCCGTCCAGTGCGCTGCTGGAGGTGCTGGACCCCGAGCAGAACCACACCTTCGGCGACCACTATGTGGAGGTTGATTTCGACCTGAGCGATGTGATGTTTGTCGCTACGTCGAACTCGATGAACATTCCTCCGGCACTGCTCGACCGCATGGAGGTGATCCGTCTGTCCGGTTACACGGAGGACGAGAAGACCAGCATTGCTATGAAGTACCTGCTGCCTAAGCAGCTCAAGAACAATGGCGTGAAGGACGAGGAGCTGCTCATCACCGAGCCCGCCGTGCGCGATATGGTGCGCTATTACACGCGTGAAGCTGGCGTGCGCTCCCTGGAGCGCGAGCTGTCCAAGATCTGCCGCAAGGTGGTGAAGGGCCTGCAACTCAAGAAGTACGAGCCACAAGTCGTTGTCACCGCCGACAACTTGCCCGACTTCCTGGGGGTGCGCAAGTACACTTATGGCCGCGCCGAGGCGCAGAACCAGGTTGGTCAGGTGGTAGGCCTCGCATGGACCGAGGTGGGCGGCGACTTGCTGACGATCGAAGCCGCCGCCATGCCCGGCAAGGGCGTGATCACGCGTACTGGCTCCCTGGGCGACGTGATGAAAGAATCGGTGGAGGCAGCCCGCACGGTTGTGCGCAGCCGCTCGCGCATTCTTGGCATCAAGGATGAAGCGTTTGAAAAGCGCGATATCCACATCCATGTGCCCGATGGTGCGACGCCAAAAGACGGCCCCAGTGCGGGCGCTGCCATGACCACGGCTTTCGTTTCGGCACTGACTGGAATTCCTGTGCGCGCTGATGTGGCGATGACTGGTGAAATCACTCTGCGTGGCGAAGTCACTGCCATTGGTGGGTTGAAGGAAAAGTTGCTTGCAGCCCTGCGTGGCGGGATCAAGACCGTGTTGATCCCTGAAGAAAACGTGAAGGACCTTGCCGAGATTCCAGACAACGTGAAGAGTGGCCTGGAGATCGTGCCGGTGCGCTGGATTGATAAGGTGCTGGAAGTAGCGCTGGAAAGCAAGCCAGTGCCGTTGACCGACGAAGAAGTCGCTGTGGTGGCTGCAGCGGCTGCGGAGAAATCAGCGGCGTCCTCGGCGACACCCGATGGTTTGAAACATTAAGGCAAAAATTTCTTTTGAGCCTTAAAAAATGCGCTACAATTCACTTCATCGCAGCAAACGTTGTACAATGTGAGGCTTCGGTAAAATGCGGGAATAGCTCAGTTGGTAGAGCGCAACCTTGCCAAGGTTGAGGTCGAGAGTTCGAGACTCTTTTCCCGCTCCAATTTCCACAAAAAGGGAAGCAAATGCTTCCCTTTTTTGTCAGAGAAATGTGAATTTCTGGCGCGGTAGCAAAGCGGTTATGCCCCGGATTGCAAATCCGGTTAGTCCGGTTCGACTCCGGACCGCGCCTCCAGATACGGTCTGTGTCTTGATGTCTGAAGATCTTCTGTGATCGTCGTAATCAAGATGACTGTTGAAGGATGGATGGTGATTGGTTGATTTTTTGGTTTGCAATTGAATAGAGCCAAAAAATAGCGATATAATTTGAGGCTTGCTGATTAGCTCTGATGGAAACGTCGGGTGCAGTAGGCGAATGCGGGAATAGCTCAGTTGGTAGAGCGCAACCTTGCCAAGGTTGAGGTCGAGAGTTCGAGACTCTTTTCCCGCTCCATATTTGTAAGGGAAGCTTCGGCTTCCCTTTTTTCTTGGTGGTGCAAGGCGGGCGGCTCGGCGGGGCGTCGGCCCTGTGACCAGAGATACGACAGGGCATTGCGCGCATGCGCTGCCCGGGTTACGCTGCGACGCAGGAGTGCGTTGGGCAGCCGGCGCCCCGATGGTGAAATTGGTAGACACTGCGGACTTAAAATCCGCCGCTTTCCTGAAAAGGGGCGTGCCGGTTCGACCCCGGCTCGGGGCACCACTACGATTCAATCATGTCAAGTTACAACGCTCCCTTCGAAATCCACGTCCATGGACAGGTTCAGCTACGCCCCGATGCGAGTTTTGACCAGCTCCAGGAGGCGCTCAAACCCCTGTGGAAATACGCTGGAGCCCGTTCTCTGGCCGACGGTGCTGCCAGCGCCTATGAAGAAGAGCCCGGTATCAAATTCGATGTGCAGGAGCATCTGCTGCAGATGTGCTGGACGGTGCGGGGCGACGACGATTTTCGCCAGTCACTCGACGAGATGTGCATGAGCCTCAACGAACTGGCCGAGCAGGGCGCAGCCATTGAGGTGACCTTCTACGACACCGATTTTGACGAAGAGGACGAGGGCCAAAGCGCCGAGTCTCGCGATGACTTTGTCATGCTGTTTGTGGGCCCAACGCCCGCAGCCATCATGCAGGTGCAACGTGACCTGCTGGTGCAAGACGTGGTCAATATGATGGAGCGCCACTTTGACGGCGCTGAGTTAGGCGGCGTGGTGACCGAGATCGACAAGCTGTTCAGCCAGCGTTTTGATGCATTGGTGAACTCGCTGGAGATCGGCAAGCCACCGCGCGGTTCGGGCGGCTCCGGGGGCGGTCATGGTGGGGGCGGTGGTCGTCGCCCGCGCCATTTGCACTGAGCGGACACCTTGGTAAGCTGCGGCAAGCGTCCGCAGCGTACTGTCAGTGAATTTTTTGTGAAGCTATCGCGCCCCTGGCCGCTGATGTCTCTGGCTGTTCCTGGTGAGCCGGTTGCTGTCCATGAAAACTGAACTTCCTTACCTGCGCTCGTACCCTGAATCCTTACAGGACCAGGCGCGTGAACTGCTGGCACGTGGGACGCTCGGTGCGGTGCTGCAACGCAAGTATCCGCAAGCGCACGCGGTGCGCAGTGACAAAGCGCTATACGACTATGCGCAAGAGCTGAAGTCGCGCTACCTGCGCAACGCTGGCACGGTCAACAAGGTGATTTTTGACAACAAGATCCATGTGGTGCGCCACGCGCTGGGCTTGCACACGTCGGTCTCCCGCGTGCAGGGCAACCGCCTGGCTGCCAAACACGAGATACGCATTGCAGCCATGTTCAAGCAGGCTCCGGATGAGTTTCTGCGGATGATTGTTGTCCACGAGCTGGCACACCTCCGCGAGAAAGACCATGACAAGGCCTTCTATCAGCTATGCGCCCACATGGAGCCCCAGTACCACCAGTATGAGTTCGATCTGCGGCTATACCTCACGCATGTGGAGCACTCGGGAGAGCGGCTGTGGGGTGCTGACTGACCCGTGTTGTTCAGCTGTGCGCGAGGCATAACGCGTTCAGTTGCGCTACTAAATCAGTAGCTGTAGGCGCTTGCTGGTAAAGCGCTAAAGGCCAATTGCGTTCACATCACGGAACAGAAACTGCTTCGCAGGATGCGGAGGGCAGGTTCAACCAGCGATCGGCCGCTGCCTGCAGCATGGGCAAAGGACCGGTGGTGAGAAGGCGGATTCTGTTGTCAAGCGCTGCATCAGCTTCTGCCAAAACGCTTTCAGACGCTGAATCACATGCGACTTCATTTGCGGTTCCTGCACCTACCCCGTGGGGTGCCAGATTCAGTAACCTCGCACTCTCCAGTAACCGGCGGGTCTGTCGCGCTACCGGTTCGCCGGTCTCAATGAACTGCACATCAGGCCCCACCAGCGCACGCAACTCCTGCTCCACAAAAATGTAGTGCGTGCAACCCAGCACCAGGGTGTCCATCTGGCCCGGGTCCTTGCCGAACGCGCCCATCGCGTGGATGTAACGTTCACACAGCGCTCCGGTTTCCGATGCCAGGGTGGCGGCGGGATCAGAAGCGGCCAGGGGCCGCGCCACGCTGCGCTCAATCGCGTGGGCCAGACCGTCGCAGGGCTGCACCACAAAATGGGCTTGGTCTGCCAGCGATGTCATCAGCTTGCCGAACTTGGCGCTGGTGAGCGTGCCACGTGTTCCGATCACGCCCACATAGCCCGTTTTTGTCACCGCCAATGCGGGCTTGATGGCGGGCTCCAGGCCCACCAGCGGCAGGTCGGGGTGGCTGCTGCGCACCTCGTGGATGGCTGCAGCGGTCGCGGTGTTGCACGCCACCACCAGGGCCTTGATGTGATGCTGACTGCGCAGGTAGTCGGTGATCGCGTGCGTGCGCGCACCCACGTAGGCGTCACCCCGCTCGCCGTACGGTGCATTGGCGCTGTCGGCCAGGTACACAAAACGCTCATTGGGCAGCGCGGCGCGCAGCGCTCGCAGCACGCTCAGGCCGCCCACGCCGCTGTCAAATACGCCGATGGGCTGCTGTTGCTGTGCCTGGGTCATGTGTTCAGGTTGGGGAGGGCTAGTACAGCAACCCGGAAATAGAGGGACAAAATGAAAATGATGGATTCGCGCTCAGGGCTAGGCGCAAACCACAGCCATAGCAACAGCTATGGCGAGGATTTGCAACGCTTCCATGGGCGCGAAGACGCGTTTTCATGTTCCGATACTTTCGGGGTGCTGTACTAGGCAGCGGTTGTACAGAAAACGCCCCCGTCAGGCCCAAGGCGCTGTAGGGGCGGCGTTGGTAGGCGATGGATGTCAGGCCGCTGCCACGCCGATGCCCTTGAACTCGCCCGTGGCGATGCGCTTTTGCCATTCAGCCGGGCCGGTGATGTGCGCGCTGGTTCCGCCAGAGTCCACGGCCACGGTCACGGGCATGTCCACCACGTCGAACTCGTAGATGGCTTCCATGCCCAGGTCTGCAAAGCCGACCACCTTGGCGGTCTTGATGGCCTTGCTCACCAGATAGGCGGCGCCGCCAACGGCCATCAGGTAGGCGCTTTTGTGGTTCTTGATGGATTCGATGGCCACAGGGCCGCGCTCTGCCTTGCCGATCATGGCAATGAGGCCGGTTTGCTCCAGCATCATGTCGGTGAACTTGTCCATGCGCGTGGCAGTGGTGGGGCCTGCAGGGCCCACGGCCTCGCCCTTGACGGGGTCCACGGGGCCGACGTAGTAGATCACGCGGTTGGTGAAGTCCACAGGCAGCTTTTCGCCCTTGGCCAGCATGTCCTGGATGCGCTTGTGCGCGGCGTCGCGGCCGGTCAGCATCTTGCCGTTCAGCAGCAGCGTGTCGCCGGGCTTCCAGCTGGCCACTTCTTCCTTGGTCAGCGTGTCCAGGTTCACCTTCTTGCTCTTGTTGTAGTCAGGCTCCCAGTTCACGTTGGGCCACAGGTCCAGGCTGGGCGGATCCAGGTACACAGGGCCCGAGCCATCCAGCACAAAGTGCGCGTGACGCGTGGCCGCGCAGTTGGGAATCATCGCAATCGGCTTGCTGGCCGCGTGCGTGGGGTACATCTTGATTTTCACGTCCAGCACCGTGGTGAGGCCGCCCAGGCCTTGGGCGCCAATGCCCAGGGCGTTGACCTTCTCGAACAGCTCCAGGCGCAGAGCCTCGACCTTGTCGAGTGCAGGGCCGCCCGTCTTGGCGGCCTCGGCCTTGGCTTGCAGCTCGTACATGTCCAGGTCGTCCATCAGGCTTTCCTTGGCCATCAACACAGCTTTTTCCGCTGTGCCGCCAATCCCGATGCCCAGCATGCCCGGTGGGCACCAGCCTGCGCCCATGGTGGGCACGGTCTTGAGCACCCAGTCCACCACGCTGTCGCTGGGGTTGAGCATGTACATCTTGGACTTGTTCTCCGAGCCGCCGCCCTTGGCTGCCACCGTGATGTCCACGGTGTTGCCAGGCACGATCTCGGTGAAGATCACGGCCGGTGTGTTGTCCTTGGTGTTCTTGCGGTCGAACTGGGGGTCGGCCACCACGCTGGCGCGCAGGGTGTTGTCGGGGTGGTTGTAGCCGCGGCGCACGCCTTCGTTGATGGCGTCGTCCAAGCTTCCGGCAAAGCCTTCCCAGCGCACATCCATGCCCACTTTCAGGAACACGTTGACGATGCCGGTGTCCTGGCAGATGGGGCGCTGGCCAGTGGCGCTCATCTTGCTGTTGGTCAGGATCTGCGCGATCGCATCCTTGGCTGCCGGGCTTTGTTCGCGCTCGTAGGCGCGCGCCAAGTGGGCAATGTAGTCGGTGGGGTGGTAGTAGGAGATGTACTGCAGCGCCGCAGCAACGGACTCGACGAGATCGTTGTACTGGATGGTCGTGGTCATGGTGGGGTTTTTTTAGAGAAGGACAAACCCGCCAATTATCGCCGTCTGCCTTGCACCACGCTGATGCCGGGCTGGGTGGGTTTCGTGTTTTGCGATAGGCGGCTGCCTCAAACCCCGGGCAGCACCTCGTCAACCCGCTACTTGATCCACTTGCGCTGAGCGCGCGGCACAACAGTGATCTCTACCGCCTGGTGCACTGCGGGCTGCCCGCTTACCTTGTCGTTTTCGACCACATCTTCCAGGTTGATGTCCTTGACCTCTGAGTGGGTGTCGTCTTCCAGCTCATCCAGGATTGCACCCACCTTGCGTTCGGCTTCATCGACTGCGGATTTTGGGAGCGGGGTGGTGCGCATGGAGGCCTCCAAAGTTGATGGAGGCCCATGATGCAACCTACGGGCACCGCGCCGTGTCGTCCGTTTCTGCAATCTGTGTAGTCCGGTCTGAAGGCGCAGCGTTATTGCATCGACCAGGGCGCAGGCTTTTCCGTGCTTGACGTCGTATGCGAAGCTGCGGTGGATATTGGAGCCGCCTTGCGGGCCGCTGGCGCAGAGTGTTCTAGTTTTTACAGCTGCCAATATGCATGAGTGCAGAGAGTTCTTCGCGAATATTGCCAGGCATAAATGAGAATGGTTTTTGTTTCTTGTATGCTGGAGCGCTTGCCGTTGGCCTTGGAAAAACGCTGACCTGCGCGTCGGCGGCTACCCTAGTGCCCGGATTTATTGACGACGGAGACCTTCCAGACATGACTACCACCCGCATCGAACGTGACACCTTCGGCCCCATCGAGGTACCCGCCGACAAGCTCTGGGGCGCGCAGACGCAGCGCTCGCTGCAGAACTTCGATATCTCGGGCGAGCAGCAACCGCGCGAGATCATCAAGGCGCTCGCCCAAGTCAAGCGCGCATCGGCCGTGGTCAACCAGGCCCTGGGTCTGCAAGACGCGACCAAGACCGACGCCATCGTGGCAGCAGCCGACGAGGTAATCGCTGGCAAACACCCAGGCGAGTTCCCGCTGGTGGTGTGGCAGACGGGTTCGGGCACGCAGACCAACATGAACGTCAACGAGGTGCTGGCCAACCGCGCCAGCGAGATCCTGGGCGGCGAGCGCGGTGAAGGCCGCTTGGTGCACCCCAACGACGACGTGAACCGCAGCCAGTCGAGCAACGACGTTTTCCCCACGGCTATGCACGTGGCTGCTGTGGAGAGGCTCACGCACAAGCTGCTGCCCGCCATTGCCAAGCTGCGCGCCACGCTGGACCAGAAGGCCCGGGACTTCGACGGCATCGTCAAGATTGGCCGCACCCATCTGCAGGACGCCACCCCGCTCACACTGGGCCAGGAGTTCTCGGGCTACGTCGCTCAGCTGGACCACGGCGAGCGCCATGTGCGTGCCGCGTTGCCCCACTTGTGCGAGCTGGCCCTGGGCGGCACGGCTGTGGGCACGGGCCTGAACGCGCCCAAGGGCTACGCCGAGCAGGCTGCGGCCGAGCTGGCGCGCCTCACAGGTCTGCCTTTTGTGACGGCCCCCAACAAGTTCGAGGCCCTGGCCAGCTGCGACGCTCTGGTGCACGCCCATGGCGCACTCAAGACCCTGGCTGCCAGCATGATGAAAATCGCCAACGACGTGCGCTGGCTCGCCAGCGGCCCGCGCAGCGGCATTGGTGAGCTGAGCATTCCCGAGAACGAACCCGGCTCGTCCATCATGCCCGGCAAGGTCAACCCCACGCAGAGCGAAGCGGTGACCATGCTGGCCGCCCAGGTGTTCGGCAACGACGTGGCCATCAACTTCGGCGGCGCCTCGGGCAACTTCGAGCTGAACGTGTTCCGACCGATGGTGGCCCACAACTTTTTGCAGAGCGTGCGTTTGTTGGCTGACGGCATGGTGAGCTTCAACGACCAGTGCGCCGTGGGCATCGAGCCCAACCGCGAGCGCATCACCGAGCTGGTGGACCGCTCGCTGATGCTGGTGACGGCACTCAACACCCACATCGGCTACGACAAGGCCGCCTATATCGCCAAGAAAGCGCACAAGGAAGGCACCAGCCTGCGTGAAGCGGCCGTGGCGTCGGGCTATGTCACGGGCGAGCAGTTTGACGAATGGGTGGTGCCCGGCAACATGGTGGGTCGGTGACGCCCTCGTCGGGGTAGTACAGCCTATGCACGCAGCGGGCGCTACCCCGTTGCTCCCATTACTCCCATTACTCCCATTACTCCCATTACTCCGATTGAATCTCTATAGCGCTGCAGCTCTACCTGCTGCCTCGCTCAAGCGTCAGGTTCATCGTCCGCCGTTTCGTCTGCGGATTCCTGTGGCAGCCGATCAGCGCTTACCGGCCCTGTCTCTGTGGGCAGTGCATCGTCGGCATCCGCGCCGAGCAAGTCCACGTGGTCGGGCAGGATGTCCGTGTCGGTAGGCTCGGGCGCCGGGTCAACGCTGCTGCGCTCGCCGGTGCCGAAGCGGTCGGTGTCGCTTTCGCTCTCGGTGCCGTAAGCACCCGCGCTGTCACTGCCAGAGTCGGATGCATCGCTGGGCCCCAGGCTGTCGATGCCGGTGGCGCTGTGCGCTGGGGGGCGGTTGTCAGCGTCAATGCCGAGAAGGCTGCTGGTGGCCATGGTGTCTGCTCCTTTGTGAGGTGATGAAATGAGGGCGGGCGGTGGTGGCCCACCGTTGCCCCCAGCATGCGCGTCAGCGTTGGGACGGTGCGTCAGTGATGGCTGACATCGGCGTCGGCGTTCTCCGACTTGCTGCCCGTTACGCGAGATTGGCGCCTACGCCCGCTGCCGCGCGGCGGTGCCGTGCTGTCTGGGAATCTTGCCGGGAGCGTGTCGCGGCGGTGCCGTGGGTATCCGGTGCCTGTAAACAGCAGGCGCACCAGCGTGGCCAGTACCAGGGCACCAGACCGCCCGGCAGCCGTGTGGGCCGAGGGGGGTTGCGACTGGTGGTGATGCAGGCGAAGGGGCAGGGCGCGATGAGGGCATGGGCGGTGCAACAGGTGCGGGAGTCGTAGACGCCCCCGATTGCAAGTGCGCGCTGGTGCGATGGGTGTAGGTGCGATCCAACGGCGGTGATGAGACGGCAGGCGCCCATCACAACGGTCTGCCGTCCCCATTCTGTGCAACTGCTGTCCCGCTCATTGCACACCGCCGCGTGTGTGTGGCCGCAAGAAAATCAAGCCAAAACAGGCTCTATCGCTTGCTGGATAAGCGCTGAAAGCTATAAAAATAGTAGTGGGCTGCACCTGCCGCCATGGGGCAGGCGGCTCCATTCGATCATGGGTGCCGCTCGCCCCTTGCACCTCTACATGCGGTTGCTTGCGTCCACCAGCGTGTTGTAGGCCTTGACCAGCTTCTCGGCGCTGCCGTCCACCATCCAGCCGCTGCCGGGCTTGAGCATCATGCGCTCGCCCGAGCTGTAAGGGACGTTGTCGCGAACGCGGCGAAAGCGCTCCTTGGACGCCTTGCGGAACTCTTCGGCGCTGTTTTCAAAACTCGACCACTCCATCGGCAGGCCGTCTTTTTGCGGCTTCGCGAAGGCCATGGCTTCGTCAGTGATGGCTTCAAACGCCTCCAGGCGGGGCGCTGCGGCAGCGGCATCAAAAGTCTCGTCACCCAGCACGTCGGCCAGTTGCTTGGCTTTGGCCATCAACGCCATCTGGTAGTAGGGCAGCTTGCGGCCTTCGGTCTTTTCGATGTGCGCGAGCTGGGCGCTGAGCAGGTTGTCGTTCTCCACGTCCAGCGCCTTGGAGAAGACGGCGCTTGCCTGCACAAAACCATCAAAACCCGCGGCCAGGGGCCCGTGCATGGACTTGCCCTTGGCGAAGCTGTCGTCTTTGTAGTTCTCGCGGTCGTAGTAGGTGTAGGCGTCGGCCACCAGCTTGTCCATGGCCGCGAGCGAGGCGATGTACGCCTTGCCGGCCGAGTCCAGCGCAGGCAGGGCCGGGCGCATGGCCGAGGCGTGCTCAAACTCCGCCACGCACTCTTTCACGTCGTCGCTGAACAGGGCGTAGAGCCCATAAATTACTTTTTCATTGCCGGTGGGGCCCGCCTTCATGTCTTTGACCCAGCTGGAATAGCGGTTGATGGTGCGGTGGGCACGCCCGTCCAGCTTGTTGTAGCAAGTGATATATGACTGCAGCTTGGCGCTGACGTTGTCGGGCGCAGCGCGCGCCGGTTGCTCTGCGGCTTTGTCCGCGGAAGGCGCTGGCGCAGTAGCGGCTGCGGGCGCAGCGGCAGCGGCCTCGGGTTTTGCGGAGTCCGATGCAGGGCTGCAACCCAGCAGTGCGATCAACAGAAGCGGAGCGATGCCCAGATAGCGGGGCGCAAGAAATGTGGTGTGCATGGAATGAGATGGATGCAAAACGGTGGGCGGGTGCCTTACGCGCGCGAGAGACCGGCGAGGTCAGTGCGTGGCGCCAGGATTCTGTGTTGCAGAAGCCCTGTAGTTCCTTGTGTTGCCGACGAAAAGCGTAATCAGATGTACCGCCAACCCGAGGCGGTGTGGGTTGGGTTTGGCAATGAGAAGCGTTGCCGTGCAATACCTGCCAAGGGTTTCCGGGTTTGGCGTGCAGCATTTTCTGACCTGGGCGCTGTTGCAGTTAGAGATCAAATTGCACTGACCTCCATGTCGAGAGCCGACGAGCCAGCAGTTTGCCGTTGCTTTGCCGTTGCTGTTGCCGTCAGCCTGGCCATCCCTGGTAAACACGGTGTGAGTACTGATCAGGTGCCGCTGGCAAACGCCTGCCTGTAGCGCGCAGGCGTCATGCCCACATGCCGGGAAAAATCGCGCGTGAAATGGGGCTGGTCTGCAAATCCGCAGGCGAAGCCGATTTCGGCCAGGCTGTGCGGGCTCTCCAGCAGCCACCGTGCCGCAGCACGCGTGCGCGCTTCGGTCACGATGCTGCGGCAGCTCAACCCGTCGGCCGCCAGTGCACGCTGCAGACTGCGCGGCGGCAGGGCCACGTGCCGGGCAAGGGCATCCACGGTATGGGCCGCAGCAGGGTCGTGGAGAACCTGGCGCGCCAGTTGGTGTGCCAGCGCGGGCCAGGAAAGTGCGTTGCACAGATCCGCATCGACGGCCTGCGCTGTTCGGCCCCGGTGCCCGGCGGTGGTGGGACCGTCGGGTGGGTGGTCCTCCCACTGCAAGGCCCAGTGACCCATCGGGTGGGACGGCGATGTCGGTGGTTGTGGGGTGTCTGGTGCTCCATGCATGGGCATCAGCGCACGGGCCCATTTGTCTGCAGCGGCCAAGACCGCCCCAGGCGCTGCGGCATTGCGTGCTTGCAGTGCGCCGGTGGGTAACAACACTTGGGCCTGCAAGCCCTTCACACCCATCGCGTCGCCAGCGCCCAGGATGACGCCCAGCACTGCAACGCTTTCAGCGGACAGCGGCTCCTGCGGGATGCCGCGGCGTGCGTGGTGGCGTATCTCCATCGTCTGCGGCCCCTGCGCGAGAACGCTCACCTGATGGCGAGCGTGAACATAGCGCTCCAGCCGCTGCCAGCGCGCAATCAGGTCAGGCAGGCTGGTGGCCCGCACCAGTGCGATGTACACCGGTTCGCCCGCGATCATGTCTACGCGTTGTGCCAGTTGCAGCAAGGTGCCCAGGCCGCCTTGCTGAAGCACCGCCTGCACCACGCTGCGCTTGTAGGTCAGCGGAACCTGGCTGCGCCCGAGGGGTTCCAGCCCCGGCTTGATGGGCGGTACATCAGGCGGCGCGGGGGGCTCCAGCCCGTGAGCGCGCATGGCGCGCACCAGCAGGCGGACCATGGCAGCGCTGGCAAAGTCTTGCATGGGCAGATTGTGCCGTTGCCTGTGCGTTGCTCAGGGCCGCGCACCCAAGGCCTGCAGCACTTCTGCGCTGCGCACGGGCATGCGGGTAAAACGCACGCCGGTGGCGTCGCGCAGCGCGTTGGCTATTGCCCCGGCTCCGGCCACCATGGCGGTTTCTCCCGCGCCGGTGGGTGGCGCGCTGCTGTCGATCAGGTACACGTGCAGCGGCGGCACGTCGCCCATGCGTGGCAGTGGGTAGTCCGCAAAGCTGGCCGCTGCCACGCCCGAGCGGGCCACGGGCAACTGCTCGTGCAGCACCATGCCCAGGCACCACACCAGGTTGCCCTCGGTCTGCGCACGCACGCCATCGGGCTGCAGCACCATACCGCAGTCGTGCGCGCACCACAGGGCTACCACGCGCACCTGGCCGGTGGCGCGTTGCACCTCCACATCGGCCACGGCGGCGGCGTAGCTCACGCCCTTGTAGATGCCGCCCGCAATGCCGCGCCCGCGCAGGGTGGTGGCGTCGCTGGCGGGGCGTTCCGGCCAGCGGGCCTCGGCAGCGGCACGGCGCAGCACTTGGGCCATGCGTGCATCGGTGGTGTGTTGCAGGCGCCAGTCCAATGGGTCGGCCTGGGCCTGGCGCGCGCATTCGTCCATGGCGCTTTCCACCACCAGGGTGTTGGGCCCCGCGCCCAGGCCGCGCCAGGGGCCGGTGTGCACGGGCAGGCGCTGGGCGGTGAACTCGATGCGCTGTTGGGGTACGTCGTAGGGCAGCTGAGCGCCGCGCGCCACGCCGCTGTCGCCCGCCAGGTCGGCCAGGGTCTGCATCCACGCCGGCATGGCGGCGGGCGTGAACAGAATGTGGCTGCTGGCCAGCGCATGCCACCAGTGGGTGATGCGCCCGCCTTGCACACGCGCCCGCACGCGGTGGCTGGAGGGTGGTCGCTGGAAGCCCTGCGCAAACTCCTGCGCGCGGCTCCATTGCACCTTGACCGGTGCGCCCACGGCCTGGGCGAGTACGGCGGCTTCCAGCTCCACCGTGCACAGCGTGCGGCCGCCAAAGCCGCCGCCGATGCGGCAGGTCTGCACCTCAATGCGTTCCGCATCCAGGCCGAACTGGCGAGCCAGCACATCGCGCACATAAAACAGATCTTGGGTGCCCACCCATACCTTCAGGGCGATGCCTTGGTCTGCGGCGGCCAGCCAGTGCGCCGTGGCGCTGCGCGGCTCGATGGGCGCGTGGGCGGCCAGGGGCACGTCCATGCGCAGGTCCAGCGTCCATGCTGTGTCTGTGGGCAGGTCGTCCTTGCGCAGGCTGTGCTGCAAGCTGCCGCGGCGCAGGTGGGTGTCGATGTCGATGCGCTCGTCGATGGCTGCCTGATCGAACGCGCTGCCATCCACCTGCCACTGCACGGCCAGGGTGGCCTCGATGCGGTCGAGTGCCGAGGGCGTGCGGGCCACGATGCCCAGGCCCATGCTGTCCATCTGCAACAGGCGCGGGTGCTGCACCACGGCCACGCAGGCCGGGTCGGCGCGGGCGGCGGTGGCGTTCCACACCTGCGGTTGCGAGGCCCGCTCGGCCGACACGGGCGCGCGCAGCACACGGCCATACAGCAGGCCGGGCAGGCGCGTGTCGCCTGCAAACAGCGGCTGGCCGGTGACGAGGGCGTGCAGCTGGCCCGGCGCCACTGCAGCTTCTTTGGCAGCCCCCTTGCGCGGCTGCAGGCTGCGCAGAGCGCTGGGTGGGATGTCACGCGCTGCCAGCGTGCCCGTGGTCTGGCCTTGCGCCAGAGCCTCGCGCAACGTGGCGCAGGCGCGTGCCAGGGGCAGGGCAAAGTCCTGCACGCTGGCGCTGCCCACGGTGGCGCGCACGCGGGCGATGTCGCGGGTGCTGGGCAATTGCAGATGCACTTGCACGGGTGGCACACCCAGCTCGGCAGCGGCCAAGCCCTGCAGCGCGGCGCTGATCTGCTGACCCATTTCGGAGCTGGGCAGCCACAGGGTGTAGTGGCCCTCTTTGTGCCGTATCCAGCCCAGCGCGTCATCGGCTGTGGATGTTGGGCGCTTGGGGATGACGGGCACCAGACTGCAGCCTGCAAGCGTGACGGTGAGCGCCCCGGTGCCTGCCGCTGCCAAAAACTGGCGGCGTTTCATGGTTTGGTTCCCCCGGCAGCTTGGTGGATGGCGGCGCGCACCCGGTGCTGGGTGCCGCAGCGGCACAGATGGGCCGACATGGCATCGTCGATCTGTGCGTCGGTGGGGCGGGGCGTGGCGCGCAGCAGGGCCACCGCGCCCATGATCTGGCCGCATTGGCAGTAGCCGCACTGCGGCACGCGCAGGTCCAGCCACGCTTGCTGAACGGGGTGCAGCGTGCCGTCCGCCGCAGCCAGGCCTTCCACGGTGGTGATGGAGCGCCCCTGCAGTCTGCGTGCCGTGTGCAGGCAGGCCCGCTGCGCGACCCCGTCAATGAGCACCGTGCAGGCGCCGCACTGGCCCACCCCGCAGCCAAAGCGCGTGCCGACCAGGCCCAGTGGCTCGCGCAGCAGCCAGAGCAGGGGTTCGTCTTCCCAGCCGGGCGGTACGGGCTGGCGTTGTTGGTTCAGGGTGATGTGCATGCGGGCCTCCGGTGATGGTACGGAGGCCAGTGTGCAAAGGCAGGGGGCGCAGGTCTTGAAGATCTGCGCCAATTGGATCACTGGCGCAGCTAGCATACCGCGCCAAAATATTGGTCAAAATGGCCTCTAGCGCTTATCTGGTAAGCGCTGGAAGCTATTATTTTGGAAGCATTGCACTCCACTGGGGCATGGTCTGTGCCCACCACAGCCGCAGGCGCATCGCCCATTCCGGCGTGTAGCCCGACGTGGCAAACCGAACTTGGCCCTGCGCGTCGATGACCACCAGCGCCGGCACGGCACGCACGCCCCAGCTGCGCGACAGCGCGCCCTGCGGGTCTACCGCCGTGGGCCAGGTCATGCCGCGTTGGCGCTGTACCTGCGCCACCTTTTCAGCGCTGCCCGATTGCATGGCCACACCCAGCACAGGCCAGTCGGTGGCCAAGCTGGCAATGCTGGGCTCTTCCAGCTTGCAGATGGCGCACCATTCGGCCCAGAAATGCACGGCCACGGCCTGGCCGGGGTGCTCGGCGCGCCACTGGGCGAGCGTGGTGTCAGAGTGTGGGGCGTTGGCTGCGGCCACAGTGGGGGCCATCACCAGCGCTACATCGGGCGCGGGTCCCTGGGGCAGGTCGCGCGTGCGCCAGGTGTCTACCGCCACGATGGCGACCCAGGCAAGCGCGAGAGTGACCAAGTGCTGCTTCCAGCCCTTGCGCAGGGACTGCGCTGCGCGGGTGATGCGTGCTTTCAGCATGAACGGCTGGCGATACCGTCGAGGATCAACGCAGCACTTCCAGCAACCGGTCCAGCCCGCCCTGGTTGATCGCCACCTTGGCCTGCGCGCGCACGGCGGGCTTGGCGTGGTAGGCCACCGACAACCCTGCCGCGCCCATCATGGGCAGGTCATTGGCGCCGTCGCCCACGGCAATCGCCTGTTGAGGCGAGATGCCCATGAGCGAGGCCACTTCCAGCAGAGTGCGGCGTTTTTCTGCGCCGTCGCAGATGTCACCCCAGGCCTGGTCCACCATGCGGCCGGTGAGCTGGCCGTTGTCCACCTCCAGCATGTTGGAGCGGGCGAAGTCGATGCCCAGGCCCGCCTTCACGCGGTCGGCAAAAAAGGTGAAGCCGCCGGACACCAGCAGTGTGGTCAGGCCTGCGGCTTTGGCGGCATGGATCAGCTCTTTGGCGCCGGGGTTAAAGCGCAGCCGCTCGGTAAACACCTGCTCCATGTGTTGCACCGTCACGCCTTTGAGCAGGGCCACGCGCTGGCGCAGGCTCTCTTTGTAGTCGGTGATGATGCCCTGCATGGCGGCTTCGGTGATGGCGGCCACCTCGGCCTTGCGGCCAGCGGCGTCGGCGATTTCGTCCACGCACTCGATGTTGATGAGGGTGGAGTCCATGTCGAATGCAATGAGCTTGTAGCTTGACAGGGACAGGGGGGCTTCAATGCCCTGGACAGCGAGGCCGGGCGCGAATTCGGTAGCGTGGGTCATGGCACAGATGGGGTGAGGCAGGTGGATGCGGGGATCAGAACCCGCAATGGTATCGCCCCTCCTTCGGCGGTTCCCGCTAACGCCAGTGCCCGTGATGGCAGGGTTCAGTGCGAAGGCGGCAGGCCCTTGCCATTTCCCGCACGCCCCGCCGTGGCCGGGTTGGGCGTGGGCGGCTCGTTCATCTTGACCAGAAACATGCGCACAAAAAACGCGGCCATGCACAGCATGAACGCAATGCCGATGATGCTCATCAGGCCGTAATCGGTAGAGAAAAGATCGCTCATCAGCTTCATGGGGGCCGTCCTTGGTGGTGGTTTTCACCACTATGGAGCGACCACGCACTGAGCGGCTTGTTTTGGGTCAAACACTGCGGCGGCAACGCAGGGCGGCCGACCCAAAGATGTTCAGCTGATCGCTGGATACGCCCCCGTGCCATCGGGCCAGGGGGTCAGCACGTCAAAGCCGTCGGCCGTCACGGCCACCATGTGCTCAAACTGGGCCGACAACGAATGGTCGCGCGTGACCACGGTCCAGCCATCGCTCAGCTCTTTCACCTCGCGTTTGCCGGCGTTGATCATGGGCTCGATGGTGAAGACCATGCCTTCCTCCAGCCGCAGACCCTGTCCGCGCTGGCCGTAGTGCGGCACATGCGGATCGTCGTGGTAGACCTGACCGATGCCGTGGCCGCCGTATTCACGCACCACGCTGAACCGCTCGCGGTGCGCCACGGTCTGGATAGCGTGCCCCACATCCCCCAGCGTGGCGCCAGGCCGCACCTGCCGGATGCCAGCGCACAGCGCTTCGTACGTCGTGTCGACCAGGCGGCGCGCCAACACGCTGGGCTCGCCCACAAAGAACATGCGGCTGGTGTCGCCAAACCAGCCATCCTTGATGACCGCCACGTCGATGTTGACGATGTCGCCTGCCTTCAGCACCTTGTCCGCCGACGGGATGCCATGACAGACCACATGGTTGACGGAGGTGAGCACTGTCTTGGGGAAGTCCATGTAGCCCACGTTGGCGGGGATGACCTTCAGCTCGTTGACGATGAAATCATTGCAGCGCTGGTCCAGCGCTTCAGTGTTGACGCCGGGCTGCACATAGGGGGCGATCATGCGCAATACCTCGGCCGCCAGGTGCCCGGCCGCGCGGGCCATGGCGATCTCTGCAGGAGATTTGAGGGTGATGCCGGACCTCATTGCACGCGCCTTCTGGCAGGGGCCGGTTGGTCGGCAATCGATGCCGTCACGGTGGCCAGGTCAAACCCACCCGCCTGCTCGGCGCGGATCAGCAACTGGCAGATTTCGCGGTGGTCCAGGTGCGGGTGCAGCTCTGCGAGCATGCCGATGCGCATCCAGTGCTCTGCCTGTGCGTTGATGGAGCGAGACAAGGCGTTGCTGGCAACACGCAGGTTCTCATGCATTTGGTCGGAAATTTTGACGATACCCATGGGGGCGAAGTGTATGCGAAACGTATATGTTTCGTGTTGTCTTGGCGCAGCGAGGGATGCCCTCACTCGTATAGCCCGGCGAGGCCTCACCCGACACACATCGGTTCAATCAGGTCTTGGCAGATACAACCGGTCCGACCAGGTCGCCAACCATTCGGGCTTGTACGCCACAAAGATGGCCGCGAGCATGCCCGTCACAAACCCGTCGCCCCAGGCCATGAGCCAGCGCGCTACCAGCGACAGTTCATCGCCCACGCCTGGCAGCAGGCGACCGCTCCACTGTGACAGCACGCCCGCCGCAAACACGCATGCCACCGTACCCAGAAACGCGCGGCCCAGCACGTATACAAATGGTTTGGTGCCCGTGTAGCGCCGCACCAGCGCGCCCAGGCCCAGCGCCAGCGTGGCGGGCACCACGCCCAGCCACACGGTGGCACCCAGTGCATCGGCCCAGGCCATGGCGGGGGAGATCAGGCAGGCCACGATGCCCACGCCCATCAGCACCGGGATCGCCAGCGGCCAGCCCAGCATCAGCACCACCAGGCAGGCGCCCGACCACTGCAGTTGCAGCGGCATGGCGTGCAGCGTGGGCAGGGCCCACAGCCAGGGCAGGAAGACCAGCGTGGCGAGCAGTGGCGTCCACAGCGCCGACGGCGCGCCCCGCGTCTCGTGTGCCAGAGGCTTGCGGTTGGCCAGCATGCGCCAGGGACGGGCCGCCAGAGCGGCAACCAGAGCGACGAGGACGAGGGCGGCTTCCAGCCACATGGTTCTGTTTGCTATGCTATTAATAGCTACTAGCGCTTTCCAGATAAGCGCTAGAGGCCAATTTCATTAAAAATCAAGCAGCCACCAGTGGCTGCCCCAGGCTGCGCAAGATGTCCCGCACCATCTGCGCTCGGTCCTTGGGTTCTTTCAGCTCGCGCTCGATGCGCAGCTTCTCGTTGCCCGCCAGCTTGATGTGCTTGTTTTTCTGGATCAGCTCGATGATGCGCATCGGGTCGATGGGCGGCTGGGGCTTGAAGGTGATGTTGATGACGCCAGGGGCCGCATCCACCTTGACCACTCCGTAGGGCTGGCTCAGCACGCGCAGGCGGTGCACGTCGATGAGGGTCTGGGCCTGCGGCGGCAGCTTGCCGAAGCGGTCCACGATCTCTTCGAGCAGGCCGTCGATTTGATCGGGCGTCTTGGCCGTGGCCAGCTTCTTGTAGAACGACAGGCGCAGGTGCACGTCGCCGCAGTAGTCGTCGGGCAGCAGGGCGGGGGCGTGCAGGTTGATGTCGGTGGTGACGGACAGGGGGCTGAGCAGGTCCGGCTCCTTGCCGGCCTTGAGCGCCTTGACGGCTTCGTTGAGCATCTCGTTGTACAGCTGAAAGCCCACCTCCAGCATGTTGCCGCTCTGGTTCTCGCCCAGCACCTCGCCCGCGCCGCGGATCTCCAGGTCGTGCATGGCCAGGTAGAAGCCGCTGCCCAGTTCTTCCATCTGCTGGATGGCTTCGAGCCGCTGCTGCGCTTGCTTGGTCAGTCCTTCCACGTCGGGCACCA